>JBAYLD010000009.1:0-8648 GCA_041664265.1 Minisyncoccota bacterium | reverse complement strand
ACTTAGGACTTAGTCACTCGGTTCTCTTTAGAACCTTGGAACTTTGTCCTTCGCATTTGGGCTCCGCATTGCTTTACAGCGTGCGGGGCCTTTTCATTTTGATACAATTCAAAACGGTAGTAGATACATAGGGCTGCCCTATGTAGACCCTACATAATTGGGTATATCGTAGTCGAGCCATCGAGTTTGTTTGTGATGAAGAAAACGCCGGCACGGAGTGCCGGCGGTTCGGTTCGGCCTGTTCATAACAAGCCTTGTTTCTTAAGGAGCTTCACTTTGTCTCGGAGGGTTTTGGCGTCTGGCTCTATGAGTCGTGTGCCATCGGGGAATATGACGACGGGGATACGGAATTCCTCGGCCGCGAGCAGCTTCT
This sequence comes from Minisyncoccota bacterium, assembly GCA_041664265.1. Lineage (GTDB taxonomy): Bacteria > Patescibacteriota > Minisyncoccia > Phycocordibacterales > Phycocordibacteraceae > C7867-001. Next base: position 8,275 of record JBAYLD010000009.1, on the reverse strand, counting down.
TCAGATCGGCCGCCGTCCGGAGATTCTCAATCGGCCGCGCCACATAGCTCACGTCCCATCTCTGGAGACGTTTGGCAGTCGCGTGGGTGTCAGGGCACCAGAACGCGCCATATACGATGACCTTTTTTCTTGTGCGTCTTTTCATACATTCTCCTTTCTCTAGGCACCAGGTACTTCTCATACGCACAATACGCCCGCCGCATTAAGGGTCGGTTAAACTCCGAGGCATTTGCATTTATTGACTAAAACCTATACCCTAGTGGCTACAACCTACCTATATGGCAATCACCAGCTCGGCAAAGAAGGCGATCCGTTCCTCGCGGAGGAAGCATGTGTTCAACGTGCGCCGCAAGGGCGCGCTCCATGACACGACCAAGCTGCTCACCAAAGCGCTCGCTGCCAAGGATGTCGTTGGTGCCGAGAAGTTCCTCCCTGCGGCCTATGCCGCAATCGACAAAGCGTGCAAGCGCGGCGTGATCAAGGGCAACACTGCAAATCGCAAGAAGTCCCGCCTCGCCGCCGCTATCAAACGCGCTCAGTAAGTGCCCTCGACAGGAATCGAACCTGTACCACCTCCTTCGGAGGGAGATATTGTATCCATTCAACTACGAGGGCATCTCTCAGTCGATACTACACTAATTTGTGTCTTATGTGCTCCCGCCAGGAATCGAACCTGGATTTCTCCCTTCGCAGGGGAGTGTCCTATCCGTTGAACGACGGGAGCGTACGAGGACTATAGTGAATGTATATCAGAATCCAAGCCAGGTGGCTACTAGATCAACGAACGTGGGCTTGTGCTCATCCTCCTCGACGTGCTGCACGAAGTGTAGGTATACCGCCTCAGCGTCAACGCCTTCAAGCGGTATGACCAGGTGGGGAGAGAGCCATGTCTTGTTTTTAATAGAGAGCAGGGGCGGCAACTCTCCCTCGCTGTCTTCGAGCAGGGAGAAAGAAATCATATTCTCGAAGGAGTGGAGCTCTTCTCCGATCAGCAGCCCTCGTTCAACAAGGGAGAAGTGGTGGAGGGGCGGCTCCTTCGCGGCGTGGAGCGCGAGAGTCGCCGCCGCCACTACCACAAGAACCGCGAGGAGATAATTGCCGAAGAGCACCGATGCAACCGCGGCAGCAGCAGCGATGATGCCGAGCGCCCAATACCAATCAGCACTCTTCGGCAGGTGGTCGTACTCTCTCCCTTCCCATTCCATAAGCGCAGCGCGAGGCATTAAAAAAAAGTATATCATTCGTAGAGGCGTGCAGATGCGATATACTAGTGTCTTATACTCATTATCGGCATACAAAAACATGATCGCAACGAAAGTATTTTTAACCAAAGGAGTGGGTGTCCACAAGGACAAGCTCGCCAGTTTTGAGTTGGCATTGCGGGACGCGGGAATCGAGAAGTGCAATCTCGTCTGTGTCTCGAGCATCTTCCCACCCAAAGCGGAGATCATCCCCAAAGAGAAGGGCCTTGCCGAGCTGCATCCGGGACAAATCACGTTTGTGGTCTTGGCGCGCATTGAGACAAATGAACCGAACAGGCTCGTGTCTGCCTCGGTCGGTCTCGCGATCCCGAGCGACAACAATAACTACGGCTATCTCTCTGAGCACCACGCCTTTGGCGAGAAGGCAGAAGTCTCTGGAGAATATGCAGAAGATCTCGCAGCCACGATGCTCGCCACCACGCTTGGCGTCGAGTTCAATTCAGACGACGCGTGGGTCGAGCGGGAACAAGTGTATAAATCGTCAGGGTATATTTTCAAAACGACGAACATCACCCAATCCGCGATGGGGAATAAAGATGGGAACTGGACAACTGTTATCTCTGCCGCGGTCCTGCTCCCGTAAGTTCTAGAGAAAGAAACCGGGCACCTTACGCGTACGTGATAGCATAGAGCTATGCGCTGGATGCTGATCTTTGGTGCGCTTTTGCTCGCGCTCTCGCCGAGCGCAGCTCTCGCAGCGCCCAAGGCGGCGCCGCTCGAGATCTCCGGATGGATCCCGTATTGGCGGATGGCGACCGGCACCGCCGATGTTCTCCCGCGTCTCTCGACCTTTAATGCGCTGATGCCCTTCGGCTACATCGTGCAGAATGACGGCACGTTGCATGATGCCTTTAACTTCGAATCTACGTCAGCGACCTCGACCGCGAACACGCTCATCGCCGCTGCGCGAGTCAAAAAGGTGAAGATCATCCCCAGTATCATGTGGAGCAATGGTGCGGCTATCCATGCAGTATTGAGCAACACCGCTTCCCGCATCGCGCTTGAAGACGCAATAGCCGCATTGGTAAAGGAGAAGGGCTTCGACGGTATCGACATCGACTTTGAGAGCAAGCTCGCAGAGACTCGCCCCTACTTCTCGCTCTTCTTGAAGGGGCTCTATATGCGCATGGGGCAGAAGTGGGTCTATTGCACCATCGAGCCGCGGACGCCGCCTGCATCAGCTTTTGCGGTGATGCCGAAGAAATTTGAATATGCCAACGACTATGTCGCCATCAACAAATATTGCGACCGAGTGAACATCATGGCCTATGACCAGGGAACGATTGACCTCAAGCTGAACGCCGCCGCAAACCAGGCACCCTATATCCCCATCGGGGACGTGCAGTGGGTAGAGAAGGTGGTTACCTTGGCGGCGCAGACTATTTCTAAAAAGAAGCTCGTCATCGGCGTCGCCACCTACGGCTATGAATACGACCTTATCCCGCTTGCACAAGGATATCGCTATCAACTCAATTGGGCGTTTAATCCGCGTTATGCCACGGCGCTCGCCGCCGACCTTGGTCTCGTTCCGAAGCGCAATAGCGCGGGCGAGATGAGTCTCACCTATGTGTCGACTACAACATCTACGACGAACCTTATTGCCTCGGCGGGTTCGGCGGGCCCGGTTCAAGCTACGACGACCCCGATGCGCATCATGTGGTGGAGCGACGCACAGGCGATCAATGACAAGATCAAGCTGGCCAAGAAGCTCGGCGTCCGCGGCGTCGCGATCTTTAAGCTGGATGGCGGCCAAGACCCGAACATCTGGAACGTCCTGCCGAAGAAATGAGCGGATGGTGCAGGATTCGAACCTGCGGTCCCGTTTCCGAGACTCTGGTTTTCAAGACCAGCGCGTTAGACCTCTCTGCCAACCATCCGAACTGATGGACACTCCGTGTCCATCAAAAAACTGACTATTGCGCCGATGATGATGTGTGCACCGGCGCGGATTCTTCTTTGACGGAGGACTTGGGGCGGTACCAGATGAGATAGATGATCTCGAGGATGCCAAGCGTGTTGACGACGAGGAGCACGATGAACCACCACTTCTGGCCGGCGCGCGCCGCATACCAGAGCGAATAGCCCTTCAAGACAATGGTCCAGAGCACTACCACGAGAATAAGCGGGATAAAAATACTCATCAATTCGGGCGTGAACGGGGAATAGAACGGCGTGTATGCTTGCATATGCTGGCATTATACCACACACTCCCTCTATGCGATATCTTGGAGTGGATTACGGGAGCAGGAAGGTGGGGCTCGCCCTCTCGGACGAGGCGGGCATTATGGGCTTTCCTCATGCGGTAGTGACGAACACGCCACGGCTTGTTGATGAGGTGTGCGCGCTCATTGCTCGGGAAAAAGTCGGGGTGGTGGTTATTGGAGAATCGCGAAGCCTTGAAGGAGGCGAGAATCCGATTGCAAAAGATGCACGCAAGTTCGGCGAGCAGATCGCAGAGCGTGCGGGCGTGCCGATCTTTTTTGAATCAGAAGTGTACACAAGCGCCGAGGCGCGGCGCCTGCCCGAGAAAGAAATAAAATCGCGTGCGCCTAAAAAGCATATCGATGTCGATGCTTCTGCGGCCGCACTCATCCTTACTAGCTATCTCACTAGGCAGGAAAGGCGTTAGGCGTTAGGCTCTAGCTATGCAAAAGCCGCACATAACCATTGAGGAGTTCAGCAAGATAGAAGTGAGAGTTGGTACGGTGCGTTCTGCCGAGCGCGTACCCGAGACCGACAAACTCTTGCGTCTCATGGTGGATTTTGGCGAGGAGGGAACACGCCAGATTGTCTCTGGCATTGTCGCCTATGTTCCAGAACCCGAATCACTCGTCGGTCGGCAACTCGCTTTTGTCACCAATCTGGAGCCGCGTACGATACGCGGACTTGAATCAAATGGGATGCTTTTTGCCGTGGGAGAAGGCGACTCGTTCTCCTTCCTCACTCCCGATCGGGAAATACCTCCGGGCACTAGTGCACACTAAGAACGCATTGTGCGCGCAGCGGTGAATCCGTCGCGCTATACTTCAAGTATGTCCTCTGGTTTTTCTGAACGCATTCGTGCAGCATTCACTCCGCCGCGGTATCTCGCGCTTCCGTTCTCCGGTATTGACCTCTCGACGAGCGGCGTGAAGGCAGTGCGCCTCACCCAAGGAGCCCATGGGCTTGTGTTGGAGAATTACACCGAAGTCAAACTGTCTTCGGGGTCCTTCGCCAATGGCGAGATTGTCGATTGCGCAGCAGTCGCGCTCGCGCTCGCTGATGCAGCCGCCGCAACTCGTATATCTGTCGCCACGGTGGCGTTGCCAGAGTCGAAATCATTTCTTTTTGAATCTTCGGTCGCCGGTGCTGATATACGCGAGTGGCGTATCGCCGTAGAGCAGCAACTTGATGAGCTCATACCGTTGCCGCGGCAAGAAACTGACTTTGATATCGTCGAGGTCGGGAGGGGCGAGCGAGGCGAAGCAATTGTGTCAGGCATCGGTTTTGCGGGGCGCATCGTTGACAACACGCTCTCGGCATTCGACCAGGCGCATATCCCCGTACGGGTTCTTGAGGGAGAAATGTTCGCTATGGCGCGCGCGCTCCTGCCCCACGGAGATGCCTCTACTGTGCTTATTATCGATATCGGTAAAACGACGACGAAGATGGCTATTGTTACGGGACGCATACCGCGCTTTGCCGCGACCATCGGTATCGGCGGCCACGCGCTCACGCTTGCTGTGCAAAAGCATTTCGGCGTTACTGAATCCGAGGCGCGCAGGATAAAGGCCGAACGGGGCATTGTACCGGCGCCCGGGAACGAGGACTATCTCGCCACAATGCTCTCGACGGTTGCCGCGATTCGCGACGAAATCTCGAGCCGGCTCAATTATTGGCAAGAAAAGGAGGTGCGCAAAGGCACGCACGAGCCGGTGTCGCACGCGCTTCTTGTCGGCGGTAACGCATCGGTGCGCGGGCTTCCCGAATATCTCGAGGGTACCTTGCAAGTGCCAGTGGCTACCGGCGATGTGTTCACCAACCTCGCCTCACGCGACACGTGGATCCCCTCGCTCGACTACACCGAATCGCTCGCCTATGCGACGGCCATCGGTCTCGCGCTCTATGACCACACTGAACGGTATGCGTAACGAACGCACAAACTTGCTCCCTCTTGGGCGCCAGCGCCTGTTTCGCCGCGATTATTTTATGCGCCTTGGTGTCGTCGGTGCATCATTTGTGATCGCGTTGGCGAGCGTCGCCGCCCTGCTTCTTCTGCCAACCTACGTGTTTCTTGTTAAGAGCGCCAGTGCTAAAAAGACGCACCTCGCAAGTATTGAATCCGAACTCTCTTCTGCCAATGAAACGGCACTTTCTGCACAGATCACGGCGCTTTCCAAAAATGCCGCGATCCTGGTGGCTCTTGCAGGAGCGTCATCGGTAAGCGAGATGGTTCGCTCGGTACTCGATGTTCCGCGTCCGGGCGTCACGCTCTCCAGTCTCGGATACACATCCCCCGAAGGTAAGAATCTCGGTACGCTTACGGTTTCTGGCAGAGCGGCGACGCGCGACGCTCTGCGCAAGTATCAGCTCGCACTTGAGGATATTTCTTTTGCGCGTTCAGCCAATCTTCCTGTTTCTGCGTACGCCAAGGATGCCAACATCACGTTTGTCATCACCATAACCCTCGCGCCATGAGATCGCACGTATTCCACCTCATTGTTGCCTGCGCGATAAGCATCGCCGCGCTTGCCGGCTATAGTCTCTGGTATGTCGCCGTCGCGAAGAAGAGTGCCGATGTTGCTGGCCTGCAGAATCAAATTGACGCGAAGACAGAAACAGCAAGCCGTATCGCTTCTGCGCGAGCGGTGCTTGCCGATGTTGCGGGTGCCGAGGCCGCTGTGCAGAGTTATTTTGTTCCAGAGACTGGTGTCGTCGCGTTCATCAGCGGGCTCGAGGCGCGCGGGAGAGCACAAGGGGCTGCGGTGAGTGTCCTCTCTGTCTCGACAACGCAGGGAGCGCGGCCGACCCTGCTGTTCGCACTCACCATCAAGGGGACATTCGACGCAGTGATGCGCACTGTTGGCGTGATCGAATACGCGCCTCATGACATTTCCTTTTCAGGCCTTTCTCTTGTACAAAATGAAGAGGGCGACTGGCAGGCCGATCTCAAGCTCGTGGTCGGCTCTGTGGGCGCATCAGCACGTACCCCATGACTATCTTTACTGCCATCAGAGCTTCTCTCAGCCGTCTCTCTTGTGGCGCGCTTGACCCGGTGCGCAGCTGGTTCGCGATGCTTACGTTCTCGATGATAGCTCTCGCGGGCATTATTGTCTGGAACGTGTGGGCCTTTGACACGATTGTCTCGGGCGGCGTTATCGGCACGTCTGCAACCAGCACCGTGCCAGTCTTCAGCCAAGAATCGCTTGATACCATTCGCGACATTTTCGAACAGCGCGCCAAAGAGGCGTTGAAGTACGAAACAGGCACCTACCGTTTCGCCGACCCTTCGCAATGACACCAAGATGCGTTAGTGTAAACGGGTGCGGCCGCCTCGATAGTTCAACGGATAGAACAGCGCTCTTCTAAGGCGTTAATGTAGGTTCGATTCCTACTCGAGGCACGGGCATGTGGTGGAACTGGTATACACGTACGATTCAGAGTCGTATTCCGCAAGGATTGGGAGTTCAAATCTCCCCATGCCCACGGGCGATTAGCTCAGTTGGTAGAGCAACGAGTTTACACCTCGAAGGTCACAGGTCCGAGTCCTGTATCGCCCACACAAATTATGGATCTCCCAATTCTCTACGAAGATGCGGATGTCGTTGCGGTTAATAAGCCCGCAGGGTTGATTACGCACAGTGACGGGAGAACGAAAGAAGAAACGGCAGAAGAGTGGTTCAGAGAAAAATATCCCGATGCATCCATAGGGCTGCCCTATGTACATCGGCTTGATCGCGACACGTCGGGGGTTTTAGTTTTTGCAAAAAATGAAAGGGCGTATGACTTTTTGCGCAAGGCGTTTACTGATAGGGAAGTGAAGAAGACCTATCTCGCATTTGTCTATGGCGTGCCAAAGGAGAAAAAAGGCGTGATTGATTTTGATATTGGCCGCTCCCGCAAGGACTTCCGTCTCCGGAGCGCTCAGCCGAAGGCAAAAGGGCGCCTGCGCGAATCACTGACGCGCTATGAGGTCATCGGGGAGCAGGGCGAGTACGCGCTTCTGAGGGTGCAACCAGAGACGGGCAGGACGCATCAGATCCGCGTGCATTTTAAAGCGATCAATCATCCGATTATTGGCGACAAGCTCTATGCGCCAAATCATCCACGAGCACTTGGTATTATCCGCCTCGGCCTCCACGCATCTTCTGTCGACCTGCCTCTGCCTACTGGCGAGCGCGTTCATATTGAAGCGCCCCTCCCGCCCGACCTCGCAGGCGTTTTTGCGCATCTATTGACAAAATAGCCGAGTCGTGTATACTAGTATTGGTAAGTTCTTTGACAGGTTCAACTACCGTTCGCCGCAGCAGAAAGTGCCTTATCTAAGCCGTTTTAAATAACTCATCCCGTTGAGTTATTGAGTACATAGGTCTTTTTCTGCTGTGGCGAGTGCCAATATCGGCAAAACCCAAAGTCTCACTGACGGGAACAGCAAACAGAAAAAAGGAGATGACGCCATGAAGAAAAACATGTCCCCATCCGAAATCACCCCTGGTCAGATCGGAAAATTTCTTGATTTGCAGGTAGCCGCATTGCGTAAAAGCGGTCTTCCGAGCGAACAAACACAACAAGTCCTCGAAAGTCAGGGCGGGGTCTTGGCTGACGAATTTGTGGCATTGCTTCGCAAGCGTGTCGAGGCGATCAGCGATCTGATCACTCGCCGAGTGCTAGTGAACCGCACTCGCACACCTCAAGAAGCTCTCGACGCTACCGGCCGGAAGCAATACACCGATGCCGATGTTGTTGCCGAGATGCCGAAAGGGGAAGGTGCCGAAGCGAACGTGGTCTTCTTCAAGTTAGGTCGTTACATCAGT
>JBAYLD010000008.1:0-10435 GCA_041664265.1 Minisyncoccota bacterium | reverse complement strand
GTTGCGATAACCGCTGAAAGCATATAAGCGGGAAGCGTGCTCCAAGATTAGGAATCGTTATGAGACACCTAGAAGATTACTAGGTTGATAGGCTTTAGATGGAAGCGCCGCGAGGCGTGGAGTCGAGAAGTACTAATATGTCCAGCCTCTCGTGCGGAACTGTGTATAGCACAATCATTTGTTTGCATTTAAAAACCTTCCCCGACGTAAAGTCGGGGTCCCGACTGAAACGTCGGGATTGCGTAATTCGTATACTGAACACTTCGAGTGTTCGGTTCTGGTGGTTTGGCGGGAGGGTCATACCCGATCTCATTCCGAACTCGGCAGTCAAGCCTCCTAGCGGCGATGGTACTCATCGTACTAGATGGGGAGAGTAGCTAGCCGCCAGAACCAAGCACTCGAAAAACATAGGTTTTACGTCTTTTTAATTCAATCTTCACCGATTGGCTGTTGTAATGCGGCTTATGGATAAGCCATTCAACGGTTTTTTGGTTTCGCTCGTTATCGTGATTGCCGGTTCCTTCCTCGCCGCTGGCGGAGCATATGCGTACAGACAGATGAGACAGGCAGACGTACTTTCTGATGAACAAGCTCTGCAGATTGCCAAAAAAGTAATTGCTGAAGATTTGAATGACAAGAGAGATCTTGCGTGCATGTCGTTTGCGAGCATTAAGGATAGCGGGTTCATAACGTACACGGTTACAAAAATATTCAGCGATACCTGCCCGGGGGATCCGACCTCGACTCCCACGATTCCAGACATCAAGATTAATCTCATGACTGGAGAAACTTTCTTCCAGGCTGTTGATGGCATCTTTCGTCCCCTGATTGGACGATAGTTGTGCATACTGGTATGCACAACGATTAACCCCTAAATACGACGACCGCACAAATAGGGGATAATATAAATTACACTAGAAGATAGGAGACGGGACGAATTTGCTATACTACTCCCATGTCATGGGCGGCGCGGAGGCAATCTGTTAACCGTAGATTCATGAGTTGACTGCTGTAATACACTTTGTTACACTTATATCTATGAGGAATATCATAAACATTTCAGTCCCGGAGGCGTTGAAGAGTGAGATAGAACGCGAAACAAAAGCGGGTGGATACATGTCCGTGAGCGAGTTTTTTCGTGCTGTCATGCGCGAGAGGAAAGAAAACCAGATTTTGCAAGACGTAGAAGAAAGCCGCCGTGAATTTAGGGCCGGAAAGGCGAAAGTTCTACGCTCCCTGAAAAATCTCCGTTAGTCGCGCATGCGGATTTTGTACTCGTCGCGTTTTGTAAGGAGATACAAGAAATTGCCGGCATCGGTGAGATTATCCGCTGAACGCAGAGAATCTCTGTTCCGCAAAGATTTGAAGAACCCGATATTATCTATACATAAGTTGAAGGGCAAATTGTCCGGCCTCTGGGCTTTCTCAATTACTGACAGATACCGGATCATTTTTGAATTTGCCGACGATGATACTATCATTTTTCACACGGTCGGCGACCATGATATATACGGGTAATTTTGTAGGTTTGGTATACTATCCCCATGTCATGGGCGGCACGGAGACGATTTATTATTCTGCTGATTATCGGCGCGGTGGCGGTCGCGTTTTTGGCGATTGTGCTTATTGCGACATTCTATAAGACGCCCTCTTGCACCGACGGCGTGCAGAATCAAGGCGAAGCGGGCGTTGACTGCGGCGGTTCCTGCGCCTACCTCTGCACCGCACAGGTAGAGCCGCCGGTCGTCCTCTTCACGAAAGCGCTTGATACCGGCACCGGGCGCACGGACGTTGTCGCGATGGTTGAGAATAAAAACAAGAATGCTGCGGCACGAAAGGTCCCGTATAGCATCACGCTCTATGGCGAGGGGCAAGTTTTCCTCCAAGAAGTGACCGGCACGCTCGACCTGCCGCCGGGCGTGCGTGTGCCGCTATTTGTTCCCGGCGTCGTGTCGGGAAGGCAAGAAGTCACGGGAGCTTTCCTTGATATCGCTGCAGATGCCCCGCGGTGGTTTGCGGTGGCTGGTGACTCTCGGGTACTACCTGTGGTGTCAGACACGACCCGCAGCGGCTCACTTGGCGCGCCGCGTATCGACGCGGTACTCATGAACCCAAGCGCCAGAGCGCTCTCTAATGTGCACGTCATCGTCTTGGTGCGTAATGCTCGCAAGGAGGTTATCGCTGCATCAGAGACTATCGTGCCTTCTATCCCCGCCGATGGCCGAGCAACGGCGCTGTTTACCTGGAACCGCGCTTTTGCAAGTTTGCCGACATTGATAGAAGTTTTCCCGGTTATTCCTTTGCTGTGAATGTATTGAAATCGCTTCGGGACTCTGTTTTTTCTTTTTGCGGAGATTGGACATTACTCTTCCCGGCGATCACGATCTCGCTCATGGGCATGCTCACCATGAGCACCTTCGGGCAGGGTGCGTCGCTTGCCTCGCGGCAGCTCATCTGGCTAGCGGTGGCGACCGGTGCATATCTCCTCCTCTCGGCGCTTGACGTGCGCTTTATCCGCCGGACATCCGTGGTTATGGCGTTATATGCTCTTTCTGCTCTCCTGCTCCTGCTCCTGCTCCTGGTCGCGGAGCCGGTGATGGGCGCGCGTGCGTGGTTCTCGCTTGGTCCGGTATCTTTCCAGCCTGCCGACCTCGCGAAGCTTGCGCTTATCGCGCTTCTTGCGAAGTATCTCTCGCGGCGGCACGTCGAGATCGGCGATTATCGGCACATCATCGTCTCGGGCGCGTATGCGCTCGCGCCAATGTTGCTTATCCTCGCTGAGCCGGATATGGGGAATGCCATCATATTCGGTGCGCTCTGGCTTGGCCTGATGTTGGTCTCCGGCATATCAAAGAAACACCTCGCGATTCTCGGGCTTATCGGTCTTTTAGCTGCTTCGGCGTTGTGGTTTGGTGGACTGAAGCCTTATCAGCGCACACGCATCATTTCTTTCGTGAATCCGGCGAGCGACATACGCGGTGCTGGCTACAACGCCTATCAAGCGAAAATCGCGGTCGGTTCTGGGGAGATCTTCGGCAAGGGTATCGGCTACGGTACGCAGTCTAAATTGCGCTTCTTGCCCGAATACCAGACGGACTTCATATTCGCCGCGTTTGCCGAAGAATGGGGTTTTGTGGGTGTCGTGCTCCTCCTCTCTCTCTACGGGCTTCTCTTCGCGCGGCTTACGCAGATAGCCCGCGCGTCCGCAACCAACTTTGACGCTTTCTTCACGCTCGGCATTCTTATTCTCTTTGCCGCGCACCTGGCGATACATGTCGGCATCAGTCTTGGACTTCTGCCGGTGACGGGGACGACGATTCCCTTCATGAGCTCGGGCGGCTCGCATCTCGTGCTTGAGTTCGGCGCGCTCGGCGTCATCACCTCGCTTGCCCGCCATGGCCGCGGCGCGGTGCGTGATGTAACCGCAAATGAATATTTGGGAGGCTAAAAACGATAGAGAGCGGTAGTTTTCTGTACCATCCGCTCAAGTGAGAATTCACTCATATCTTTAGCATCTAAAATCTCACCAACACCGCCAACTCGATTGGCAACAATCGGGAGGCCGGCCGCTTTCGCTTCGAGCAGCACATAAGGGAGACCTTCCTTCAATGAGGGGAGAGTAAAGACGTCGAAACCGCGCAGTGCCTCACTCGCCGGCATAAAACCAAAAAGCTTCACCCGATCGAAGAGTTCATATTTCTTAATTTTTTCGGCGAGTTGGGGGCGTTCTTCGCCTTCACCAACTATCGCTACGAACATGGCGGGGTCATCTTTTGCTTGTTCGATAAGTACCGCTTGATTTTTATTATGAGTCAGCTCGCCCACGGTACCGGTTATGGCAACCCCTTCGGGGAACGCATGACGAATGACGTCTCCAGAGTCGAGCGATTGGTTGAAGTCGATGCCGTTGTAGATATGATGCATCTTTGTGCCACAGAAAGGGAGACGTCTCCCTGTATGTAAATCGTGTTTTGACACCACAATAACCGCATGAGAAAGAAGGGCGGTCGCCCATGATCCGAGGAACGCGAAGATCCGCCAAAGCGCATTTCTTTTTTCGGCAAAAGGCCACCCATGCGCGGTAAAGATTATTTTGTGCACGCCAGCGAATCGGGCGGCGAGCGCCCCGATGCCGGCAGCCTTCGAAGAATTGAGATGTACGATGTCCGGATTCTCGCTCCGGAAGATCCGGAGGAGTTCAAAAAAACTTTTTATATCCGCGACAAAAGAAACATCGCGTTGGAGCGAACGTATCGGGTGTGTCGCGATGCCGGCTTCCTGGAGTTTAAGAGCGAGGAGGCCTGGTTGTCCGAACGCGACATTAACCTCAAATTCGGCACGGGGGAGCGCCGTTGCGAGGTCAAAGACGTACCGCTGGGCGCCGCCCCAGTTTGATTTCGTTATAACGAAGAGGATTTTTTTCATACCGAGTTGATCCGTACAGGGTAACTGTACACTACATTCTTTAGGTTATAGTATCCATAGCTATGGCTTTCGACCGTCGCGAGACTGCCCTCCTCCTCATAGGAGATTTTCTCATACTGGCCGCCTCCCTGTGGGTGGCGCTACTTCTCCGTAACCTCGCGTTGCCCTCGTGGGGTTACTTCGAGGAAAATCTCGTGCCGTTTCTGCCAATGTTCCTCTTATCCTTAGTCGTGTTCTATATTGCCGGCCTCTACGAGAAACAGACGCGACCAATACGTCGCGTAATGGGTCCGCGCATTCTCGGTGCGCAGGCGGCGACTGTGGCGATATCTGCCGTGCTTTTTTTCATCCTCCCGCTGAATATAGCGCCGAAGACGATCCTCGTTATCTATCTCATTGTGTCGGTGTTGGCCGAGAGCCTCTGGCGTTTTTATCGTATGCGACGTGAAGTTGCAGAAGGCAAGCGTACCCCTGTTGTGTTGGTCGGCTCCGGGCCCGCGGCGCTTGAGCTCTATGACGAGGTAAATAACAATAATAAGTACATGATTCGGTTTGTTGGTCGAGTAGAAAAGAGAAGTACATCTGACAGTGCAGTTCCGGAGATGGAATTCGAGCCGCTCTATGAAGAGATTTTTGATCGCGTCCCCATTGATCATTTGGATGCAGAACAATTGGTTGAAACGTTGTCAGAACATCGATGTATCTATGACAACGCGAAGCGTCTCTTTGATATCGTGCTTGCTACTTTTGGAGCTGTTGTTGCTCTACCCTTCATTATCGTCGTGTCGGCGCTCCTCTTTTTTGAGGGCGGCATGCCGTTTATTCGCCACGAGCGTATCGGCAGGGGTGGTCGCATATTCCGCATCGTGAAGTTGCGCTCTATGCTCTTCAACGACCATGGCGATCCAGAGCAGCAGAAGACAAATCGAGTGACGGCGCTTGGGCTTTTCTTGCGGAAGACGCGCATTGATGAGTTGCCGCAACTCTGGAACATTTTAGTTGGAGATCTCTCCTTCATTGGTCCTCGACCCGAGTTGCCAAAAATAGCAGAAGTATACGAACGCGAAATCCCGCAGTATCGCATGCGTCATCTGATCGCTCCGGGACTCTCCGGCTGGGCGCAGATCAATGATGCCGATGCGCCGCGCGGTGGGGCAGACGTGCCGCGCACGCGCCGCAAACTCTCCTTCGACCTCTATTACCTCAAGCACCGTTCTTTTGGGTTGGACCTCTCCATCGCTATCAAAACCCTCCGCACTCTCTTGGCTTTTTCCGGTACATGACTACGTCTAAGATACATAGGGCTGCCCTATGTAATCGGGTGGTATGATTATGACATGGAGCGAAAACATATAATTTCTGAAGGCGAGTATTATCACATTTATAATCGCGGAGTTGAAAAGCGAAAAACTTTTCTTACCAAAGAAGATTACAATCGATTTAAACGTCTGCTGTATTTGGCGAATGGCACTGAACGTTTCGTCTTTCGTGACATTCAAAACAAAGAGTTAAAAGACATTGATCGCGGAGAACCGCTTGTGGCAATTGCCGCGTGGGTGCTTATGCCGAACCACTTCCATATTCTGGTTAAAGAAATTGTCGAGGGAGGAACAGCTGCGTTTATGGAAAAACTTTGCACAGGATACTCCTCTTATTTCAATAAACGTCATGGCCGGGTCGGGCCGTTATTTCAAGGGCGATATAAATCGCAGCACATAGAAGAGGATACTCATTTAAAATATTTGTTTGCATACATGCACCTCAACCCGATTAAGTTACTGAATCCGAAATGGAAAGAACAGGGAATTGTTGATATTGCAGGAGCAAAAGAATTTCTTTCGACTTATACGTACTCCAGCTACCCGTCTTATGTAGATACGAATCTGGAAGAAAACATTCTTCTCACCAAAAAGGAATTTCCTGAATATTTTCCAGGGAGGGGGATTTTCGACGATTTCCATTCCGATTGGCTTAACTTCTCGGACACAGATACATAGGGCTGCCCTATGTAGTTTTTGTAGTTTTGTAGGCGTCGCCTCGTGACAACGGTGCGGAAACTATAAGATGGCATCCGCTGTTATCACTGGAACATGAGCGAACGAAAGAAACATGCGGTCGTTACAGGTGGGGCGGGATTCATCGGTTCGCACCTCGTTGATGCACTTTTGAAACGCGGCTATGCCGTTTCGGTTATTGATTCACTTGTCGCTGGGAAAAGGGAGCGTGTCCCCTCTGGAGTAGTGTTGCATGTCGTGGATATTCGAGATGCCGAAGCACTCCCATCCCTCATAAAAGACGCCGACATAGTTTTTCATCTCGCGGCACTTCCAAGTGTTGAGTACTCGATTCAGAATTCGATGGAGACACATAACGTAAACGTTACGGGAACCGTAAATATTCTAGCGAGTGTTGAAAATAAAACCCGCGTTGTATTTGCTTCTTCGGCGGCAGTCTATGGCGACACTGATATGCCGACCGTTTCTGAAAATCTTCCGGCCGTTCCTGTAAATCCATACGGGCTGCACAAATATGTGAGCGAACGATATCTTGCGCTCGCGAGCTCACTCTACTGCGCGTCAACCGTGTCGCTGCGCTTTTTCAATGTCTATGGGCCACGTTTCGATCTCGATGGCCCGTATGCCGCTGTTATCGGACGGTTCTTGAAGTTGAAGAAGGAAGGGAAGCCGCTCACGATTGTTGGTGATGGCGAACAGACAAGAGATTTTATTCATGTGTACGACATTGTGGCGGCGCTCATCAAGGCGGGCGAGAGTTCGCTGGTAGGCAAGGGGGAGGTCATTAACATTGGCACCGGTCGGGGGACATCTATCGACGAGCTCGCTGATGTTTTTGGCGGAGAGAGGGAGTATCTGCCGCCGCACAAGGAAATCAGGTCTTCATGCGCTGATGTGACACAGGCAAAAAATCTCCTTAACTTCACTGCAACAGTCTCGCTTGCGGCCGGTATTGACGAATTGAAGAAAGAGTTTGGGCTATAGGTCTTCACTTTTTCGGCGTTTCGTTTATACTCCTCCTATGACTCGATTCCGAGTGCTCGCGGTTGTTGCCCTCGTTGTCGGGGGCTTGCTTGCCTATTTCGTCTGGTCGACCGAAACGGACCCTACAAGCTCGTATCGCTTCAAGCTGGGGCTCGATCTCGCTGGGGGCACTGAGCTGGTCTACAAGGCCGATATGAGCCAAACAGCGCCCGGCGACCAGGCCGAGGCGCTCTCGGCGCTTCAGGGCGTTATCGAGCGACGAGTGAATCTCTTTGGCGTCGCAGAGCCACTCGTGCAGACCGAGCAGGCGAGCGCGCTCTCGGGCACGACCGACAACCGGCTCATTGTTGCCTTGCCTGGTGTGACCGACATCAATGCAGCCGTTGCGGCGCTCGGCGAGACGCCGACACTCGAATTTAGGCTCGCGTCAACCACAACGGTTGGTACGACGACGCAGGTCGGATACGTGTCGACCGGCCTCACCGGCCGCTATCTCGCGAGTGCCGCGCTCCAGTTCGGATCAGGCGCCACCGCAGGTCTCGCGGCGCCACAGGTGCTGATTAATTTCAATGATGAGGGCGCAAAACTTTTTGAAAAAATTACCAGTGAAAATATCGGACAGACGCTCGCGATCTTCCTCGATGGCCAGCCGATATCCACGCCGGTTATCCAAGAGGCGATCCCCGGCGGGCAGGCGACCATCTCAGGACGCTTCACCGCTACCGAAGCGCGCGATCTGGTACGCAACTTGAACTTCGGTGCGCTCCCTGTCCCGATCTCTCTTGAGAGCAGCTCTGCGGTCGGCCCGACCTTGGGCGCTGCGGCCATTAATGCCGGTGTTATGGCAGGGATTATCGGCTTCGCTATTGTCGCGCTCTTTATGATCGCGTGGTACCGCCTCCCTGGCCTTGTTGCCGCAATCGCCCTTGTCGAATATCTGGTTTTTATGCTGGCGGTTATCAAGGTCATCCCGGTGACGCTCACTGCATCGGGCATCGCGGGGCTCATCATCTCGGTCGGCATGGCGGTAGACGCGAACGTACTCATATTTGAACGCACCAAAGAAGAGTTGCGCGAAGGGAAAGAACCGCGAGAGGCGGTGCACATCGGCTTCGGGCGCGCATGGACCGCGATACGCGACGGCCACCTCACGATGCTTATCTCAGGCGGCATCCTCTTCTGGCTGGGGACGAGTATCGTGCAAGGGTTCGCGCTCGTCTTTGTCTTGGGCGTGCTCGCCTCCTTTATCTCGGCAGTGTCGCTCTCACGCATCTTCTTGCTCGCAATCGTGCCCGAGGCTCGCAGTGGCATGTGGAAGTTCTTGCTTAGTAGTGGCATACGAAAAATATGAACATCGTCACGCATCGCACGATATATTTCTGGATTACCGGCCTCATCCTGGCGGGCGCGCTCGGCGCGATCTTCTCCTTCGGCCTGCCGCTCGATATTGACTTTACCGGCGGCTCCCTGATGCAGGTGCGATACCAAGACGAGCGTCCAGCTATTACAGAGATAGAACAACAGATAGCGGTTGTGCCGCTCGGCACTGCCTCTGTGCGTGCGGTTGGCTCGGATGCCGTTTCTATCCGTACGCGCACCATGACTCCCGAGGAACATGTCGCGGTTCTCGAGGTCCTTTCACAAAACGATCCTATAACGGAGCTTGCATACACCTCAGTCGGCCCAACGCTTGGGGAACAATTTGCGAACAAGGCTCTCTGGGCACTCTTCGCGGTCGGGCTCGCTATCGCGCTCTACATCGCGTTCGCATTCCGCAAGGTATCGCGGCCGCTCCCCTCATGGGGCTATGGACTCACGGTCATCGCGATTCTCGTGCATGATCTCATCATCCCGGCGGGCTTCTTTGCTGTTTTTGCACGCTTTAACGGTGTCCAGGTTGACGCGCTCTTTATTACCGCGCTCTTGGCGCTGCTCGGCTATTCGGTCAATGACACTATTGTTATCTTTGATCGCATACGCGAACACCTCGCGACAAATGAAAAAAGCAGAAACACAGAATCATTTGAACAGACGGTAGGGAAGAGTATCAGCGAGACTATGACGCGCTCTATCAACACTTCTCTCACGGTCGTTCTTGCCCTGCTCGCTCTTGTTCTCTTTGGCGCATCCGCAACGCGCATGTTCTCACTTGTGATGCTTATCGGCGTTATTGCGGGCACCTACTCTTCCATCCTGCTTGCCGCACCTCTCCTCATCCCGCTCGCGCGAAAGTTTTCGAAATAAAGGTAATCAAACAAAAATGTCCAACACCGGGTGTTGGACATTTTTGTTTTGAGGATGGAGATCTAGCGCACAACCAAACACTGCCGCGACAAGGCGGGTGTCGGCAAGGGTGACGGCTCGCTCTATCATACGCCCCTGTTTGGGGGACACAATATTGACAATATCCACTTCGCAAAATTAATGAGTTGCAGGCGGTGGTACCATGGAGGGAGGACTGTTCTTAGGAAGAAAGGAGGGAGAATCTATGCTAACGATGGGGAAAGTAAAAGAGGAATTGTTGGCGATCATGGGCGGGAAGCTCACTTCGGGTAAACGAGTAGACCTGTATGACGAGCTAAACAGAAGAAGTCGGCTTGGTGATGACACGCCGATTTCCGACCAGGATTACCGGGAACTGAAAGAGAAAGCTCTCGAGGTAGCTCCGCGCCAATACCTGCTCCACCGGGTATAAATCGCGCCACAAGGTCACTATAGAAAGACCGCGTGGCGCGGTTTTTCTTTATCTGCAGAGAGGGAGTACAGGGCATTGACTCCCTTTATCCCCTCCTGTAGTATCCTAGTACTGTCCCGCTGTGGCGGGATGGGGTTTTATTTTGACCTTTGACAACTCAAATACGTGAACGCCCGGCACGCGAGTGCCGGGCAGAAAAGATGTGTGAATTCTTTTGTTCCGCCTATTCTTAATGAGAGTTTGATCCTAGCTCAGGGTGAATGCTGGCGGCGTGGATAAGTCATGCAAGTCAAGGGGGCCCGCAAGGGCAACCGGC
>JBAYLD010000007.1:0-18433 GCA_041664265.1 Minisyncoccota bacterium | reverse complement strand
GTAGAGGAGAGCTCGTGGGGAAATGTTGTTTAGGTTAGTATATATATCGCGGGGTAGAGGAGAGCTCGTGGGGAAATGTTGTTTAGGTTAGTATATATATCGCGGGGTAGAGGAGAGGTACCTCGGGGGGCCCATAACCCCCAGACGTCGGTTCGATTCCGACCCCCGCAACAAAAGCAGATTGGATTATTTTGTCGCTTCAGATCACCCCGAATTCGCGGAAGACGTTTTCGTAATGGGCGATGGTGCGGCGTGCGAGCGTCTCGGAGAGATTAAAGGCAGAACCTTCGTGCGCGATCTGATTGCGTATCTTGTGCGCCTCCCACGCGTCCTGGAGCGCACCGAAGTCAGCTGGCTCGACGCTCTTCAGCTTCTCACCCACGCCGTCGCCTCTATAGCCCTGCTGGGTGAGCAGGTCGTCGAGCATGATATCGGCTTCAATAATCGCTTCACGCCACTCGCTCGCTGTTGCGCCCTCGACAAGGGATTCGATGTGCCGCCAGCGCGGGCTGGCTTTGCCTACAGCGTCTGGTGCGAGAAGGAGAGTCCGGTAGTGCTGCTCCTCGCGTGCGCGCAATTCAAAAAGGCGCATCGTCACATACACAATAAAGAAGAGGCCGATGACCGAGAGCGCGTAGCCGACAATGACGATCCAGAGCCAGAGCTGTGTGGCAAAAGAAGAAAACGTAGCATAGTCGAGAGAGGCGTGCGAACCATAGATAAGGTTATAGAGGAAGCGGAAAAAATATTCGACATTTGCCTGCGGCGCGGGATTCATCACTCTTAGTATATCGCAGATCCGATGGCGAAAAGAACGTTTTCCGCTTGGTGCGGTGCGGTAAAGTGTATACCAACCGGCAGCTGCTTCTTTATCCCGAGAGAAGTCGAGGGGCCTTCTCTCTCTACAGAGCCCATCGGGACAGAGATCGCTGGCATGCCGGTCAAATTCGCGAGAACGGTGAACGCGTCTTCGAGGTAGAGCGAGAGCGGATCCGATTTTTCTCCTATCTTGAAGGCGGGAGTCGGCATGGTCGGCGTCGCGATGATATCAACCTCTTTAAACGCCTCATTGAACTCGCGCGTGAGCTCTGTGCGTGCGGCGACCGCCTGCCGATAGTAGGCATCGATGTAGCCCGACGAGAGCACGAAGGTGCCGAGCAGGATGCGGCGGCGTGCCTCTTCGCCAAAACCTTCGGTGCGCGAGAGAAGATAGTCATCGAGCAGCGTCTCCCCTTGTTTAGAGAGACCGTACCGCATACCGTCAAAGCGCGCGAGATTCGTCGAGACCTCGGCAAAATTAATAATATAGTAGGCGGCAAGGGCAGGCTTCGCAGAGGGGATCTCAATGTCTACAACCTTGCAGCCACACTTTTTGAGTGCTGATTGGAAGCGCTCGAGCATTTCTGCATCGAGCGCATCAGCAAAAAGACGCGTGGGGACACCGATCGTCCGTACTTCCCTCCTCGCTGCTCCATACAAGTCTTCTGGGATAGACGTCGAATCCTTCGGATCTTGGCCGCGGACAGTGTCAAAAAGAATCTGCGCGTCCTCAACGGTCTTTGTTAGGGGGCCCACCTGATCAAACGACGACGCCGCAGCGATAACGCCGAACCGCGAGACGGCACCGTAGGTCGGCTTCAACCCGACAACGCCACAATAGCTCGCCGGATTCCGAACCGAGCCGCCGGTGTCGGTGCCTAGAGCCGCAATCGCGAGGTGTGCGGCGACCGCGGCTGCCGAACCACCCGATGTGCCTCCAGAAACACGCGTTGTGTCGTGCGGATTCTTGGTTTCTCCGAATGCAGAATTCTCGGTGGAGCCGCCAAGCGCGAATTCGTCCATATTGGTACGGCCGAGGAAGAGTGCTCCCGCTTCTTTTAACTTGTGTATCACCGTCGCATCGTAGGTCGCGCGATAGCTCTCGAGCATCTTGCTCGCGGCGCTCGCAATCTTCCCTTCTATGAGGATGTTGTCTTTTATCGCGAGCGGGATGCCGCACAACAGCGGAGCGGCATCTCCCTCGCGATTGATGCGCTCCTGCGCCGCCGAAATCGCAGTGTCGTCGGCGTCAAAAATCTCCAGATACGCGTTCAACTCCGGATTCTTCTCCTCTGTCGCCTCGGCGCATGCGTCCCAAAGCTCGCGTGTGGTAATCTCGCGGGCACGCAGTGCCCGCGCGGCCTCCACTATCGTCATCTCATTTAATTTATTCATGCGTAATGATCTGCTTCACCGAGAGCGCGTCACCCTCTCTAGCAGAAAATTGTTCGGCAAGTTTCTCGGTATATGCACCACCGGCGTGCGGCTCGCCATCGGCACGCATCACGTTACGGAGCGTCCCGCTGCCGACATTGCCTTCGCGTTGAGCGCCTTCTTCTACACTGAGGTCGAGCTTCTCAAGCTGCCCGACGTACGCAAGAATCGCGTCGAACTCTTGCGTAAATTTCTCAAGCTCTGCGTCCTCCACCCGTATCCTCGCGAGCGCTGCGAGCTTCTGTACCTCCTCTTTTGTTGCCATTATGAGAACTCTATCATGCCCCCAGTTTTTTTAGGAACTCGGCTTCGGTGAGGACGGAAACGCCGAGGCGATTGGCGGTAACGAGCTTCGAGCCTGCCGCCTCGCCCGCAACGACGAAAGAAGTCTTGAAAGAGACAGAGGCGGCGGCCTTCCCTCCCGCTTGCCGTACGCGCGCTTCGGCTTCTTCTCGCGAGAGGGTCGGCAAGGTGCCGGTGATGACGACCGTCTGCCCGGAGAGCGGGCCCCTTGCTGGCGCGGCGACTTTTTGAATCTTCAAATGCTTGCCAAGGCGCGTGAGGAGCGCTTGATTCTCTTTTTGTGCAAACCAGGTATGCACAGAGTTCCCGATGATCGGGCCAACTCCTTCTATCTCTGACAAATCTTCTTCACTCGCCTTGCCAAGAGCCGCGAGCGTCCCGAAGTGCGCCGCGAGGAGAAATGCCGTCTCGCCTCCTACGTGTGGGATCCCGAGGCCGATAAGGAACCGGTCGAGCGGAACTGCCCGGGCAGCTGCAATCGCCGTGATAAGGTTCTGGGCCTTTGTCTCTTCAAACCCTTCCAGCGACAATAATTCGCCTTTCGTCAATTCAAACACATCATCGAAATCAGAAATCAGATTATTCTCCATAAGCGCCCGCACCGTCTCACGCCCGCAACCGGCGATGTCTAACGCGCTCTTGCCCGCAAAGTGTATGAGTTTGCGCGCCCGCTGTTCAAACGAGCCGGCCACCTTGCATCGATGCGCCGCCTCGCCCTTCACACGTTCGATAGTCCCGTCACCACCACAGAGCGGCGAGTGTGTCGGGAACTCCCACGGCTTCGCGCTGTTTGATCCTTTTGCTGGCCGCAACTCTTTGATAACCGAGACAATCTCGGGGATAACATCGCCCGCCTTCTGTAGAATGACCGTGTCGCCGATACGGATGTCCTTCTCCTGTATGAAATCCTCGTTGTGCAGCGTCGCACGTGCGACGGTCGAACCCGCTACCAACACCGGCCGGAGGTGCGCGACCGGCGTGAGCTTGCCGGTGCGGCCGACCTGCAGCGTTATGTCCTCGAGAATCGTCTCGACCTGCTCGGGCGGGAACTTATAGGCGATCGCGAAGCGCGGCGCCTTGCCGGTATAACCGAGCGCTTCTTGATCGGCACGTTTCTCGACCTTAATCACGATGCCGTCGAGCTGATAATCGAGCTTTTCGCGAGCACTCCCCCGCCACTTTTCCCAGTAGGCAAAAATCTCTTCAAGCGTATCGGCATGCCGCTGTTCGGGATTAACCGGCAATCCAAGACTTGAGAGGTAGGCAAGTTCTTCGCTCTGTGTCAGAGGGAACGCTTCTGATGTTTGGGCGACATCGTAAAAGAACGCGCCCAGCGGCCGCTTGGCCGCAATCTTCGGATCCAGTTGGCGGATAGAACCTGCCGCGGCATTGCGCGGATTTGCGAATAACGGCTCGCCGCGCTCCTTCTGAGACTCATTCAACTTCGCAAAACCGGATCGGGAGAGATACACCTCACCCTCGGCGACGAGATCTACCGGCCAGGCCATGTGCGTGGGCACCTCCTTAATCGTGCGGATGTTATGTGTTACGTCCTCACCGGTCACACCGTCGCCGCGCGTCGCAGCCCGCACGAGCGCGCCCTTCTCATAGGTGAGCACTATCTTTAGACCGTCGATCTTGAGCTCGAGATCGTACGAAGGCCGCCGCCCGAGCAGTTTGTGCACGCGCGCGTCAAAGGCGCGCACCTCTTCTTCAGAGAACGCATCATTAAACGACCACTGCGGGACTTCGTGCCGCACTTTCTTCAAAGACGGCAACGCCTCGCCTACGATACGTCCCGTAATCGAGTCGGGGCGCGCCAGCTCGGGATACTGTTCTTCAAACCCGCGAAGTTCGCGGTGGAGCGCGTCATAGGCATCGTCAGAGATCTCTGGCGCATCGAGCGTGTAGTAGCAGTGGGCGTGGTAGGCAAGCGATTTGCGGAGCTTCTCCGCGCGTTCTTGAACCTGTCTTGGAGCCATATGCTCTTAGTATATCAGTATCGGATATCGATGCCGCGCGACACAAAACGCGCGTTGGCGGGCGGATTAGCAATCGTATCGCACGCCGTGTCATAACCCTGCGAGAAGATGCGCGTCGCCACGCCACTTTGCGGTACCGCATATTTATAAATCGTCACGTCTGCACATCTGTTTGCACCGAGAGAAAGGCGATTAAATATCACCCACAATGAACTCGTATGGGAGACTGTGCGAGAAGAATAAGGCGCGACACCATCGCAGACCATATTTGGCGTGAGTGCATTAAGGTCAGCGTTGTATGCGAAAATATTCTGATTCTGTCCTTGGTCGGCGTAGAGCGCACATTCGAGCGCGGCATCGGCGGCATAAAACGCGTGCTGCGACCCGACAGACACCGACGCAAGCACCTGCTGCTTATAGCCGATCGAGCTCAAAGCGAGACTAAGCGCCAACACCACCGACGTGAAGATCACCGCGATGAGCAATGCGAATCCTCCGGATGCCGACTTTTGTTTTTGCATTTTATTTTTTATTGCCATGGCGTGAGGTGATCGGTGATAGTCACAGAATACTGCGTCCCGTGATAATCCCATGATACCGTCGAGACTATTTTCTCATCCTTGTCAGTCATAGGAATCGCCTGAATAGTACGAGTGAAGCCGGTGAAAGATGCTTTGGACTCGAAACCGAGCGAGGTCGGGTTGCAGCTCGATGAACACCCAGAAATTGCCGTGAGGAAATTGCCCCATGCGGCACTCGTGTTACCAGGATACGCGGCAAGATATTCGTTATCGCGCAGCAGGCGCACATATTCAATGCCCTCTTGGGCGAGATAGGAGGCCGTGAGCTGGTCACGCGATATCGCCGAAGCAACGAGAGCACTGTTCGCGGCGAATAGAGACCCAGAAACCGTAACGGTGACAATCGTTATAGCGACTAGAGCCTCGACAAGAGTGAAACCCCGGACGGCTTTTTTGTTTTCTATATTCATAGGTCAGTGCCGCGCATCGCCGCCCCTGTCTCGACAGTAAAGGATTGGGGATCTTTAGCGCCTGCAGAGGTCGTGCCCAAAATAACGATGGTAACGTATGGCTGTGAAGCATCACCTGGCGTTGTGCCAGAAGCGTAGAAGCGAAGCGAGGAGATAGAGACCGATGGATCGGTGAGCCCTGTCGCTACGCCGCTGATCGTCTGGGTGATAGAGCCATTAGAAAGCCCGTAGGTTATGGTGGTGCCGCCCGAATTTACTACCGAGAAGCTCGTGCAGCCCGAGCAATCTGTGCCGTCATTGTAGCTCGTGCCGGTGCGGATGGTGCGCGTCATAGTCTCAAGCGCGAAAGAGAGGTTGTTGATGCCGGTCGAAGTATTCTGGGCGCGCCCAGCAAAGCTGATCATCATGAGGTACGCGCCCGAGGCAAGCGTCATGATAAGTGCGAAGAGCCCGACCGCGACGATAATCTCAACCAACGTGTAGCCGCGGGATTTGCTTCGTGCTTCGTGCTTCGTGCTTCGTGCTTTCATATTCATGGGCATGAGGTGGCATCTGCGGTTATCGCCCCTGATGACGCGATAGAAACGACGCGCGTATCTCCTTGTGGTGATCGCAGGGTGATGCAAGCCGCAGTCCAAATAGAAAGATTGCTTGCTTGTATAAACACGTTCGGATTTGGGCGTGCGAACACAATATCAAGTGAAGAGGTGCCCCAAACAGGAAAGCCGGTGCCAGAGAGACATGCTTTACCGGAACCGAAATACGCGCAGAAATCACTCACAAAAATACCGTTTCCGAGCGTGTAGGTCTGTACAGACTTATCCGCTCCAGAAGAATATACATGATCTCCGGGCTTGCAATCAGGGGTCATGCCCACGCAAGAAGCTCCTCCTGAAGTATCGGCAAAGAGTATGAAGGAATCGGGCGTTGCGCTCTGGAAGTGAAGTCCGTACCCCGCATTCACTGACGTAACACCACCATCGGTGTTCGCCCGACTGCCGAGACCGAATGTCTGGGCGCTACGGAGCGTCAACGCTATGTCATAGGCCGTATTCTTGAGGATAAGCGTCTTGGTAAAGGTGCTCTGACTGGTGAACACGACGGCCATGACGAACATGATAACTCCCAGCACGACCAAGAGCTCGATGAGGGTAAAACCCTTCGATTGACTCAAGGCAAGGCCGCGATGAAGATGAAGGGGTTCCATTGGGTGAAATAGGCGAGGAGGAATCCGGCAGCGAGAAATGGCGCGAAGGGTACCTCGCTCTTCATTCTAAATCCACGAGGCCTCCCCGCCAACAGAGCTATCCCTACAACGGCGCCTATCCAGAACGAAAAAACGAAACCAGGGAACGCGGCCGGACCGACAAGGAGCGCAAGGCCGAGAGCGAGCGGCGCATCGGCGAAGCCCATCGCACGCCCGCGCGAGATGAAGTGGATGAGCGCGAGAAAGAATGACAGGAGTAGTGCGGTGAGCATAGAATCGAAGAACCGAGCGGGAGATTGCGCGATGAAGAATCCGGCCACTGCGCTCGCTCCGACAAATGCCGCGAGAAGCGTAGGAGGCAATATCTGGTGCGCAAGATCATAGAGAACGAGCGCGAGCAGGAGCGAGAGGGAGAGAAGCATAAAAAACAATGAGGGAGTGAGGCCGAGGCGCAGATAGGCGAGCGCGAAGAGCCCCCCAAGCAGGAGCTCTGTAAGCGGCGCATAGGCACAAATGCGCGCGCCGCAGCAGCGTGCGCGCGCGCCGGAAATAACATATGAGACAATCGGTATCAGCGTGCCTGGAGCAAGCGGCGCGTCGCACGCATCACAACGGGAACGCCCAGTAAGGAATCCCTGCCCCGTGTTAAGGCGGGCAACGATCACGCCAACAAAGCTCGCGACAATCGCGCCAAGCGCGAAAAAGAGAATATGCATGGCTACATCATACCAAAGACCCGCGCCTGCCATCTGGCAGGCGCGGGTCTTTGTGGGTTGCCCGAAATCGCTTAATTAGTCGAGTCGCACGCACCACACAAGGCATTTTCACCGTCCAGAGCATTCTGGTTGATGCCACAACGCGTGCCGATGCTGTCAACACACCAATAGGTAGAGCCGCTGCCGGCCGGCCGTGACACCGCTACCGCATATTCTGTGTCCGTCGAGCGGCACATCGTCGTACCGTCTGAGGCAGCGTCAACGAGCGCCGTAGCGATGGCATTCTTGATAGTCGGCTCGTGGAAGACGGTAGCACCCTCGTCAGCGACAAGCGGGCAGGCCGCGCCAGCGCCGCTCCCATTATCGAATGCCCCATAGGCATTATTGTCCGAGAAGTAGAGTACTGCCTGGGTACCGACGGTAGAGAGATTCGCCTTCACGCCGGCGTCGTTGCCCTTCGAGCGCGCCGTATTAAGCGAAGCGAGCACGACCGACGAGAGAACGCCGATGATGGCGATCACGACGAGTAATTCGATGAGGGTAAATCCTTTAGATTTTTTCATGTGGGAGAAAAAACTTAATTAATTACAGGTCACATCGCTAGCAGCAAGAGCAGTTACTGCAACTGTTGTTGCTGCGCCAGTGGCATCAACACAGTACGCCGACCCTGCCTTTAAGGGAACAATCGCCGCCCACCCGGCAGAGGAATCATGACACGTAGCCACGGTAGCTGATGAGGCTGTCGCGTCCCCGTTGGTAAAGGTTACGCCCCCTGCTGACGCTGCAGCAGTCACGCTGTCGCCAACAATGTTTGCTCCTGTGACTGCACACACACCATCATATGATGGTGTTGCGTCATCATAGTATATTTCGGCCTCAGCGCGCGCGCCCGCAAGATTTGACTTAATAGCTGCATCTGCCCCCTTATTACGAGCCGTATTAAGCGAAGCGAGCACGACTGACGAGAGAACTCCGATGATAGCGATCACGACGAGTAATTCGATGAGGGTAAATCCGCTTTGACTTGTTTTTATATGTTTCATTGCTACATGTTATTAAACTGATGGTATAGTACAATCGAACCAATAGAACTAACAGGTAACGTCAGCCACGTCGGCAATCAGGGTGGTGGCATTCGCTTTTGCTGTGCCACTGCTGTCTACGCAGTAGAAAGGAAGCGTAGAGTCTTTGAGAGGAGATTGTATCGCCCAACCCGAGTCAGAGTCATTACAAGCAACAACCGTTGCACTGCCGACCGCATCACGCGTAACACTTGTTGCGCCAACCGCGTTCTTGGCGGCCGTGGCGCTATCGAAGATATTATTCGTAGCTGTTGAGTCGCAGACGTTCGTGTATTTATTGGCACCAGCGGTACTATCGTAATATATTTCAGCTTCGGCGCGGGCACCGGCAAGGTTCGATTTGACGGCGGCATCAGCGCCTTTATTGCGGGCAGTGTTGAGCGAAGCGAGCACGACTGACGAGAGAACGCCGATGATGGCGATCACGACGAGTAATTCGATGAGGGTGAAACCCTTCGACAAGCTCAGGGCAAGACCTTTGGAACGATTGTTGTGCATAATTTATTATATTTGGCTAATAGCTAGATTGTACGCCTATCTGCTCCCTCACGGGGAGAGGGGTGTGGATAGTGAAATGCAGGCACTAGGTTCTAGACATTAGCTAAAGCCTAAATCCTAGTGCCTAACTGACTAGTTAGAAGGAACCGGCGAGATTGTAGATCGGGAGCAGGATCGCAGCGAGCAAGACGCCAACACCGAGACCAAGCGCGACGATCATAATCGGTTCGATGAGGCCGACGAGCGTGTCCACCGCGTTCGATACTTCTCGGTTATAGAACTTAGCGAGCGTCGTGAGGATCTTGCCGAGCTCGCCCGTCTCCTCGCCGACTTTCGTCATCGCGACCATAATACCCGGTATTTCTGCATGTTTGTCGAGGGCGTCAGAGATGGTGGCGCCCCCTTTCACGTCCGCCCCAACCTCGGCAAGTATCGTCGCATAGGTCGCATTCCCTACGATCGAACCGGTAATTTCGATCGCCTCGATGACCGAGACACCCGAGAGAAGCATGGTAGAAAAGTTGTCGGCGATACGCGAGAGATAGAGCTTCTTGTAGAGGTCGCCGACATATGGTACCGAGAGCTTCAACCCATCAAGGACAAGCTTGCCGCGTTCGGTCTGCCCCAGCTTCCACACGTAGAAGCCGAGGCCGATGAGCGCGAAGAGCAGGAATATGCCGTAATTGACGAGAAAATTAGAAAAACCGATGACGATAGCGGTGTAGAGCGGTATCTCTTGGCCAGAATCCAAGAGAACGCTGCTGATCTTCGGTATAACGAGCGTGAGCATGAGCGCCATCACGCCGAAGAAAACCGCAATGACGAAAATCGGATAGATGAGCGCGTTCTCGGCCTTATTCATAAGCTCATACGAACGGTCGAGATAATCGGCGAGATAGAGGAATGTCTCCGACAGCTTCCCCGACTCCTCTCCTGCACGGACCATATTGACGTAGAACATCGTGAAGACCTTCGGATGGCGCGTAAGCGCCTTACTGATAGGACTCCCTCCTTGGATATCATCCGCAACAGAAGAAAGGACGGTCGCGAGCTGTTTATTGTCGACTTCGGCGGCGAGAAGGCGGAAGATGCGCAGCGCACTAACCTGCGCTTCAAACAGTGTTGCGATCTGGCGTGAGAGAATGACGACCTCTTTATTGGATATCCTGTTTAAGAAGGGGATCTCAATATTGAGCAGAGAGCGTTTTTCTGCCGACTCGATGGCCGAGATGATGAGGTTGCGTCGCTGGAGCGCAGAGACGGCAACCTCCTGTGAGGGCGCCTCGATAGTCCCGTCGCGCTCGTGCCCATCTTGGTCAATCGCATGGTATTTAAATAACATAGGTGATAGGGAGTAGGTTGTAGGTTGTAGTCATGAAATTTATCCTTTTACTATACCCTATCCCCTATCCTCTATAACCTGTTTTTCACAGGTAGCGTTCAAATGTTTTAGGATCCATCGCATGCTCATACGCATGCTCGATGGTCACCTCGCCCCGGTGCACCAGCTCGGCAAGCGAGCGGTCCATATCGATCATTCCCTCTTGTGAAGAAGTCTGCACTACAGAGTTAATCTCGTGCGTGAGCCCGTCGCGGATGAGCGTCGAGACCGCATTGTTGTTGATGAGAAGCTCGTACACCGGTATGAGCCCTCCCGAGACGCGCGGGATAAGCCGTTGGGAAAATATGCCCGCGAGCGAGCTGGCTAGTTGGACGCGCACTTGGGCCTGCTGCTCGGCGGGAAACATGTCAATAATACGATCGATTGTCTGTGCGGCGTTGTTGGTGTGCAAGGTCGAGAACACGAGGTGGCCGGTCTCTGCGGCGGTAACTGCCGAAGAAATGGTCTCATAATCGCGCATTTCGCCGACCATAATGACGTCCATGTCTTCTCTGAAGGCAGCTTGGAGGGCGGTGTGAAAATCGGGCGCATCGATATGCACCTCGCGCTGGTGTATCAGGGACTTCTTGGGCGTAAAGAGGTATTCGACCGGATCTTCGATAGTAAGGATGTGTTCGGCGCGCGATTCATTGATGCGATTGATCATGGCGGCAAGCGTCGTCGACTTGCCCTGCCCCACCGGACCAACGACGATGAAAAAGCCTTGTTTGCGCTGGGTGAACACCTCAAGAACAGAGGGGAGGTTCAATTCTGCGAACGTCTGGGCCGCGCGCGGGATAAGCCGGAGCGCGAGAACGACTCCCCCTTGGACGTAATAGCCGTTCACGCGGAAACGCACCTGTGCCTTGTGTGCGTACGAGAGATCGATAGACTGGCGCTCCTTAAATGAGTCCCAGCGATTCTCCGGCACGATACTCTTCAGCATCGCTTCGGTCTCTTCGCTCGTCGGTGCAGGGTATTTCGTAATCGGAATAAGCTCTCCTGCGACGCGCACCATCGAGGGACCGCCGGGAGAGACATGGAGATCGGAGCCGCCCTCTGCGACGACCAAGTCAAGAAGTTCTCCAAGACGCGCGGCGGCAGCCATATTATGAACGGTTACATGGTGAGGCGTCTGTCTGCCTGCCGGCAGGCATGGCATCCCCCTCTATAATGTGCAGGGTTTCAGCAAAAACTTCAGACGGAATCGCAGATGCCTTTATGATATAGCCGTCGGCAGCGAGCTGCTTCGCCTTCTCGATGTCGGAGTTCTGGCCCTGGTTCGAAAGGATGATGATCTTGGACCCTTTTGCCAGGCCTTCCTTTCGTATTGTCTCGAGTGCCTCAAAGCCACTCACTCCCGGCATGATGATGTCGAGCAGAATGGCGTTTGGCGCAGGAGCGCCGCCCTTTCGGAGGGCAGTCAAGAGTTCCTCGCCGCCGCCAAACACGCTCACCTCATGTCCGGCGTTTCTGAACTTGACCGAATACAGGTCGAGAAGAAATTTGTCATCATCAACCAGATACACAGAGTAGGCCATTGGGAGTAGTGTACTATAGTTTCGCGTCAATCCGTATCCTCTTCGGGGAAAAGTTCCCCTCCAAGCGTATTGATTTCTTCAAAAGGTATCTGGCCCTCAAGGGCTTTGATGATAGCGTCCTCGCGCATAGTGAGCATCCCTCCCGCGCGCGCGGCGGCGTATATCTTATCCTCCACCGGCTCTTTCAGCACAACCCGTTCGAGCTCTTTATTCATACGCAGTATTTCAAAGACAGCGAGACGGCCGCGTGTGCCGCTCGGAGATTCTGCGGTCGGACTCGCATGATAAAAATTATTGAAGGGAGGCAAGTTTTTCTGGAATTCTTTCGGCAGGTCGGCAAATTCCCGCTCGAGAAACTCTTTGATGCTGTCTGTAACGGGAAAAGGCTTGCCACCGCCCTCGCTCAGCTTGCGTACAAGCCGCTGTCCGATGACGGCGACCAAGGTCGGTGCGATAAGGAAGGGGTCGACACCCATATCGATAAGGCGCGGGATCGCCCCGGCGGCAGTGTTGGTGTGGATAGTAGAGAACACCAAGTGGCCGGTGAGCGCTGCCTGTACCGCGAGCACGGCGGTCTCCTTATCGCGAATCTCGCCGACCATGATGACATCCGGGTCCTGGCGCAAGATAGAACGGAGCCCGCTCGCGAAGGTGTAGCCGATCTCGGGACGCACCTGGCTCTGTGATACTCCGGGGATCTCGTACTCGACAGGATCCTCAAGAGACACAACGTTTGACACTTCACGATCGGTCTCTGAGAGCATCGCGAACAGCGTCGTCGACTTGCCCGAACCGGTCGGCCCGGCAATGAGGACGATGCCGTACGGGACTTTCATCATGTCGCGAATCTCGGCAAGGTTGGCGCTGGTGAATCCGACTGACTCCAGAGTCGTTGTAGTGGTCGACTGATCGAGAATACGCATCACGACCTTTTCGCCGTATTCGGTCGGGAAGGTGGAGACACGGAAGTCAATGCGGCGTTTCTCGACGGTCGCCGAGAAGCGCCCGTCTTGCGGCTTCCGTTTCTCATCGAGGCGAAGCTTCGCGAGGATCTTGATGCGCGCCACGACCGCCTCATGCACTTTTACCGGTAACTCCAGGGAGGTATGGAGATCGCCATCCATGCGAAACCGGACGCGTGTCTTGGTCGGCGACGGTTCGATATGGACGTCAGATGATCGTCCTTCGATGGCGTATCGCAGTACTGTCGAGACGATTTTCGTCACGGGAGCGTCTTCTTTTAAGGCTTCGTGTGAACCCGTGAGGACGAGCGGTTCTTCGCCCGACCCTGCGTATCCTTCGGATTGAGCCGGCGCACCCGCCTTTTGGCGCGCTTCAGCCGCAGGCTCTGCATCCGTCTCGTATTCAGAAAGCGCTTTGCCGATCTCTCCGGAGAGATTCTGGTATGCGTCGAGGACGCGATCAAAATCTTGTTTCGTGATGAGAAAAATCTTATACGGTATGCCTATTTTTCCCGAAATGAATTGGAGTGCATCCAGTGCTTCAATATTATCAGGATCGGTAATGCCGACCTCGAGCGCACCATCCACTTTCGCGAGCGGCACAAACCCATAATGGCGGGCTGAATCGATCGGGACGTAGCTGAACACGTCTTCATCTGCAGGAGGATCGCCGAGCAGGCGGCTCGGGAGTCCATAAGCCTTCCCTGCTTCGGCGAGCGCGTCCGTGAGCGAAACGCCATGCTCGGAGAGCACTTCGGCGAGCGGACGTCCCTTGGCAAGTTCGGCCTCGACTATCGCGCGATCGCTTGCAGAGAGGAGTCCTTTGTCAACAATTAGTCCGAGAAGATTCATTACTTAATCACTTATGCCTACGCCCACAACGGGAGCGAAGGGGTCGAGACGACCGGTTGCCTCGGGAGAAACCGGCGTAGTGAAGTCGACCAATGCGTTAAAACGCGGATCTGAGAAGATGCTGGTATCGAACGAGATCGGCTGGAGTTCGCTGGCTAAAGCCTGAAACTTGGTCTGAACCTGGCTTTCTGGTTCGCCGATGGTCAAGGGAAGCTGTTCATCTGTACCGCTAAAAAAATACCAATAGACACCCGCAGCGATAACGAACAGAGCGATGATGGACGAAAGAGTGCTCGTGTTGGATTTCATAGTTCAAGTTTGTTTACCGCAGCCAATAAAGGCGGAGCGTCATCTGGTAGTTGTAGACACCGGTGTTGGAACTTTTTACCACAAGATCCTGGACATCGAGAAGGCGTTCGCTCTTTTCCACATCCCGCAGGAAGTCCTGAAGCGCGGCATAAGTACCAACCGCTGAGAGCGAGAGGTCAATCGTCCCTGTGCCGATGTTGCCGTTTTGTTGAACATTCCCGTCAACACCTTCTTCCCTCTGCCCCTCCGCAACATCGATATTAGAAAGCGAAAGCCCAGAACGAGCAGCGAGAGCATTGAGGTTGAGGATGAGTCCGACATTATCGACCGAGTCGGGCAAGAAGATGGCAAGCCGCTTCAGATCTGCAGGATTAATCTCGCTGCGCTTCGAGGCGAGTTCGTTTTGTTGTGCCGTATACTCGCCCGCTGCAACGAGAGCCCGTTCATCAGAGAGGATGGCCGCCTTTGTCGCGGCTATCGTACCGAACCATGTCGGACGTATGTACGCAAAGAATATGCCGATGGCAACCAGAAACGCGAGGATGGGGAGAATACGGCTGTTCATGGTGTTTGTTTTGTTGAGGTTGCGGTAGAAGTCGCTTGAAACGTGTTTGCGGCGCTCCCGCCAGAGGCGCGATTCTCGGCGGATGGAGAAAAAGCGATCGTCTTCTGGTCGAGAGAAGCGGAAAGTGCGAAGGATACTGAGCTGTCTTTTTGGTTGACGGTGATGTTCGAGAAGATGGCGTTCTTGATACGCCCGTCTCGTGCAAATGCAGTGGAGGCCGCTGCGAGCGCATTGAAACTCTTAGCAACGCCCGAACCTTCAAGCTTTACGCCCCCAAGACCGTCGGCGGAGAGATGCAGAGAGACAAAACGAACCGAGGCCGGCATAAGCGTCTCAAAAAAGGAAAAGAATTCGGAAAATGCGACGTGATTCGCGAGAAGCGTCTTCCCTAACGTGAGGCGGTCACGGAGCCGCACAAAACTCTCGACCGTCGCGAGATCGATTGACTCTTCGGCCTGCGCAAGAGCGGCATCCTTTGAAGACTGGCTCGACGCAAGCACGCGGCCGTATAAGAAGACGCCGATCGCGAGTGCGAAGACAATAGCGAGAATGCCATACGCGAGAAAATCAAACACACTGGTGAGCTCGGCGCGAAACTTGCGCGGCGCAACGGCCGAACGCGGGACAAACGAGGTCGGTATGTTAGAAGGGAGAGCCATTTCTTATTCAGTATACCCAGCACTGACTCATTCGCATACAAACGTTATCCACTGCAGAATGAAAAAACGGAAGCTCTCGACGAGAACGTCAATATCGGCAGCGGGACGTCAGATCTCGTCAAGTTTGCGGAGCGCGAGACCAACTGCGACGGCGAACTCGGGGCCTATCTCCTGAAGCACCGAACGCATGAAGGCCGGCGCTTCGGTCTTCGCAAAGGGATCCGCAACTTGCACATCTATCGAGAAGATATCTTTTGCGTAGGTGCCAAGCTCTTTAGTGACGCCGCCGCCGCCGGTGAGCACGATAGAGGCGACCGATTTCTTATGTTCCGTCTCATACTGCATAAGCACGCGGCGCGCTTCTGAAAAGATGCGCGAGAAGACAAGTTCGGGAGAGCCGAGCGTGCCGGCGTCGCCGATGCCCTTCTCCTTTTTCAACGCTTCTGCCTGAGCGATAGAAACGTTGCTCGAGACGGAGATGGCGCGCGTGATGTCTTGGCTCCCCGCGTTTATAGAATGAGAGAGCGCGACCACGCCGCGTTCGACAACGTAGGTCTTCGTTGAAGCGGCGCCCACATCGAGCACCATGACAGGTTTTATCGGTTCTTCGACCACGGCGCGAATGGTGCTGAATATCTCTATCTCATAAAAGCTCGCCGCGAGGCCTGCTCCGGCAATGATGTCCTGGAGCGACAACAGTTCATCGCTGTGGACCGCGACAAGCAGCACCTCAACCTTCCCGCGTACGGCAGGGCTCTGCGAAGGATCTTTTTCTGGCACGATAAACCAATCGAGTTGCACTTCAGCAACGGGGACAGGGATAAATTTGCGCGCTTCAAGCTCGATGATAGTTTTTTGTTCCTTCGGGTCTGCGCGATATGGCAACTCGATAAGCGTGAGGAGTGAGTGCGCAAACGGTATCGAGACACCGCAACTCTTGGTCGTCACCTTCGCTTCACGCAGGAGATCTTTCAGCGTTTCAGTAATCTGCTCGGCAGAAAGGCTCGTCGCCTGCCCCACTTCTCCCCCGCTATACGGCCCCAGAGACAATTCGCCGTAGGTCTCAAGTACTGCTTTGCCATGCTCCTTGCGCAGCTGCACAACCTTGAGAGATGAAGAGCCGATATCAACCCCGAGAACGCTCTTCTCATTTTTTCCGAAGAGACCGCTTAAGAACGACATATGAGAGAATACTACCATGCCCCATTGGCTCGACTTCCTCTTCCCGCCGCGTGTGGATGAAAAAGCGCTGCGTGATATCTCTCCCGACGAGTTCCTTGCGCACATCGCCCCGCGGCTCGCGCCGATGACGCGACCCGGCACGATCGTACTGCTCTCCTTCTCTGATACCCTCGTGCGCGCGGCTATCCATGAGGCAAAGTATCACGGGAGCGAACACGCCTTTACGCTCCTCTCGCTCACGCTCGCCGACTACCTCCAAGACTTTGACGACGATAATTATGGACATCGTAAGTCCATAATTCTGGTACCGGTGCCACTGGGGAAAGAGCGGCGAAAAGAACGCGGATATAATCAAGCTGAAGAGGTCGCGAAACGGGCAGCGAGAGAACTCGACATCGTTGTGGATGCGTCCCTGCTCGAGCGGACGCGAGAAACAAGCACCCAGGTCTCGCTCGATCGCGATGCCCGAGAGCGGAACATGCGCGGCGCCTTTAAGACAACGCGCCCTGCGGACCCCGCGCGTACCTACATCCTCGTCGACGACGTACTCACCACCGGCGCCACGCTCCAAGCGGCTGTTGGCGCACTACACGAAGCGGGCGCTGAGAATATCATCCCGCTCGCCCTCGCGCATTAATCGGCAAGGTGTTTCCTCGCGGAGTGAAGCGGAGAGGGGTGACTCCTTGTCAAAGGGTGTCTCTCCCAACCTGGGAGGTATGTTAAAATGGAAGTATGGCTGAACTGTTTAACTCTAAACGAGCAGTATTCCCTTCGGGAGAACAACGTCTGTTTTTAGTACGTGTCAACAAAAAATTAACAGTCGCTGAGATCGCGCACCATTCCCATTGTTCTGAACGAGCGGTTCGAGATTGGCGCAGAGAGAAATTCTCTATGCCGCTTACTGCCGTTCGAACGCTCTCAAAACAAGCTTGTGTTCCAATTCCCAAAAATGTCAGCGTCCGTGACGCCTATGCGCATATCGCAAGAGCGAGCAAGATGGGCATGGCAGCAGTCATTAAAAAGTATGGCCGTATCCCCCAAGACGAGGAGCGTCGGAAAGAAAGTTGGCAACGATGGTGGAATGTTGAAGGGAAATTCAAAAAGAACCCTATCTACGAGCCAAGAAATGTCCATAAACCGAAACCTAGTGCAGAACTTGCCGAATTCGTGGGCATAATGATGGGTGATGGCGGTATCAGTACCTATCAAGTTATCATCACTCTTCATCACACGGACGATTTAGAATATAGTGTTTTCGTAACGAAACTCATTAAAAAACTTTTTAGAGTAAAACCGAGCGTTTACCACTCAGAAAAAGAATCAGTGAATGATATTGTCGTGTCGAGAAAAGAATTAGTCCGATATCTGCATGAACTAGGACTTCCGATAGGAAATAAGGTTAAACAACGATTTGATATCCCAGAATGGATTAAATGTGATCGAAAGTTCGCAACAGCATGCATTCGGGGACTCGTTGATACGGACGGAAGTATTTTTACGCACCGATACAAAGTCAAAAGTAAATGGTACGCCTATAAGAAACTTTCATTCACGAGTGCCTCGGAGCCATTACGACAGTCGGTACATACCCTTTTAAAAGAACTTGAATTCCATCCAAGAATAACAAGCAAAGATGTTCGTCTTGATAGCGTCGCTGATATGGCGCGATACCTTTCAGATATCGGCACCCACAACCCGAAGCATTTGAGAAGATACAAAAATGCAGTAGTATAGCCGTATAGGAGAGGTGTCTGAGTGGCCGAAAGAGATGGATTGCTAATCCATTATACGGGTTAAACCGTATCGAGGGTTCGAATCCCTCCCTCTCCGCAGAAAGAAACTTCCGAATCCAAAAGGTGGGAAGAAGCCCGCGCCGAAGGCGCGGGAGTGGGCAAAAGAGCCCGTCGCGAAGCTATGAATTGGGACGGGGCGGGCGTGGCGAAATGCGCG
>JBAYLD010000006.1:0-39882 GCA_041664265.1 Minisyncoccota bacterium | reverse complement strand
AGGGTTTCCCCATTCGGATATCTCCGGATCAAAGGCTACAAACCGCCTCCCCGAAGCTTTTCGCAGGTTAGTCGCGTCCTTCATAGCCGTCCTAGGCCAAGGCATCCACCGTGTACTCTTATGCCTCTCGCACGGAACTTTGTATACCACAATCTTTTATTTGCACTTTGAATTTTCCCCGCAGCGGTGAGCCGCGGAGAGTTCAATTACCTTTTGCGTATTCGTATGTCAAAGTTCCGTGTCTTCTTGAAACGAAAACCGCCCCAAGGGGCGGTTTTCCGAGCGCTTGCGCGCGCGTGGCCTTACGGCCTATCCGCTCCTAAAGTGAGTAGTTTTCGGTTCGTAGACACGTAGAGGGAGTATAGGGTAAGCACAAATCTCTGTCAACAAGCATAAACGTAAACCGCCCCGCGGGAGCGGGGCGGTTTGTTGATGGACACGGGGTGTCCATCAGTTTACTTGCTAGTCCTTGATCTCCGACTGGAGATGATCGATATACTTCTCTGCTGCTTTCTGGCCGCCAAGGCCGAAGGCGAGGCCAAGGGCGAGCGAGACCGCGATGACGACACCCGTGAAGAGCGTCTGCACGAACGCCGCTGCCACATTAAGCTGCGAGAGCGCCGCAAGAACCGCGAATATCAGAATCGCATACCGCGCTACCTTGCCGAGGAATCCTGCCGCGTGCAAAGACGCCGCCTTTGCCGAGCCGACGACGACACGCTCCGCCGCCTCGGCGAGAACTGCCGCGACGAGGAGGATTAAGACCGCGACAATCACCTGCGGAAGATAGCCGAGGACCACATCGCTGATAAATAGGTTCACAATCGTCAAGCGGAGCACATCGAGCGACGCCATCAAGAAGACGATGATGAAGAACCATTTGACAAGGAAACCGACGAATTTTCCCGATGAGAGCTCAAAACCAGCACGTGAGAGCACTCGTTCAATACCAGTTGAGCGAAGCGCGCGATCGACACGGAGCGCATCGATAATCTGCGCGACGACGCGGCCGAGACCGAGGCCGACGAGCCAACCGACAATGAAGATGACAATCGCGACGACGAGATTGGGAACGAACGCCAACAGTCCATACGAAATGTTCTGGAACGATTGACTAAGCACGTCTGCCCATGTGTTGAAAACCATAGTAAATAACGCTTCGGTTATGCGATTAAATGCCCACGAGATACAGGTGAGCGCCTGTCGAGAGTATACCAATTTTTAGAGCCCTATTTTATCGATCAGGAGGCGGTGTGGATAGTCGAAAACGTCCCGTAAAAGCCGGTCATAGACCCCGATGCGGTATTTAAAGTCGGCGGTCGCGAAAGAGGCATAACGGATCTCACGCCCCAACTCTGCCTCAAGTGCGTGTACCGAGTGCGAAAGGACGCGCTCCTCAAGGTGGTCACCGACGATAAGCAGATCGATCTGCGACTCAAGAATGCCCGTGAAGAATCCAGAGAGCGCGACGAGCTGCAGAGTCCCCCCGCGCCGCAATGCGCCGATAATGGCGCGTGGATGGACATTGGTCGTCTCGCGGATGAAGGTCTTGAGCGCGACGAGATACTCAAAGCGAGGGTTCACCTGGTACCGCGCCGCGGCACGTGCGCCCTTCTTGCGCAGGAGGCTGCTGACGCAAAGCTCGCTGAGCTCGGCACGCGTTATCTCCTTCGAGAGCTTCGTCCTCTTCATAATCTCTGCGGGAGTAAAGGCGGAGTCTTGATTGAATACGAAAAAGCGGAGCATCTTCAGGCGAGCCGGCGAGCCGAAGATCTTGGCGAGGGGTTCCATAGGTTCGTTTCAATATACGTTTTTACCCCAAGAAACGCAAAAAACCACGAGGCGACGCCTCGTGGTTTTTTGTGTGGTGTAATAAGGTTACTTAAGGGTGACTTTCGCTCCTGCGTCCGTAAGTTTTTTCGCCAATTCAGCAGCATCCTCTTTCTTCATGCCTGTCTTCAGCATCGAAGGAGCGCCGTCAACGAGATCTTTCGCCTCTTTGAGCCCGAGGGCCAGCGCTTCTTTTACCGCCTTAATGACGGCGATCTTGTTCGCTCCCACATCAGTGAGTTCGACATCACTCGTGCTCTTCCCCTCTTCCTCCGGTGCGGCACCAGCCGCGGGGCCGGCGACCGCAACGGCTGCCGCACTTACGCCAAACTTCTTCTCAAGCACCTTCACGAGCTCAGAGAGTTCGATGACCGTCATGGCCTCGATCTCTTCAACAAGCTTCTTGAACTTCGAAGGCACTTCAACGCCGACGCTTTCGGTCGGCGCTCCGACTTCTGACGTCGGAGCTGCCTCTTCTATCTTGTTTTCGTCTTCCATAATTATTGTTTTTTCTTGCTAATTTGATCGAGCGCCACCACCAATCCTTGAATCGGACTATTGATGACATTCAAGAACATCCCGCGCAACACAGGCATCGGTGGGATCGTCGCGATCGCGAGTGCCTTCTCGGCGTCGATGAATACCCCTTCAAATACGCCGCCAAGAAGCTTCAACGCACCCTTCAACTTCTTGCCATACTCATACACACCATGCGCCGGTGCCGTCACCTCATTGCTCGTCCACGCGACAGCGACTTCGCCAGGCAAGCTTGGTACCTCTCCCTCATAGCCCTGCTCTTTCAGTGCAAGACGCAAGAGAGTTTTCTTCGCGACGAAGTAGCGAACGCCCGCATCTTTGAGTTGGGCGCGCATCTTCGAGGCGTCTGCGACAGTGAGCTTCGTGAAGCCGACGAACACGATTGCGGATGCATCGGTAAATGCCTCGGCAAGCTTCGCGACTATCTCGCGCTTTTTATCTTTGGTTATAGCCATATTTTTTCCGTACGAACGAAACTAAAGGAGAGTTCGACCTGTTATTGGTCTCCCTGCGTAGGACTTATAAACGCCCACGGTCTTCGGTTCGTACAAAAAGAACCTTATCAGAACGAGCTCAAATTGCAAATCAACCACGAGGTGACACCTTACGGCAGCCGTAAGGTGTCACCTCGTGGACTTTTCGCTACAACGCAGCGTTTGCGAGGTGGAGTGTGAAGAGTGCCGTCGTGATGATGACCACGAAGGCGATGAGGAACTTCACGAACTCAATCGCGAACG
This sequence comes from Minisyncoccota bacterium, assembly GCA_041664265.1. Classification (GTDB taxonomy): domain Bacteria; phylum Patescibacteriota; class Minisyncoccia; order Phycocordibacterales; family Phycocordibacteraceae; genus C7867-001. The sequence continues at coordinate 36,778 of JBAYLD010000006.1, read as the reverse complement.
GGAGCATGCGCTTCTCCTTCACGCGCAGACTCTCTCTTTGTCTACCGGCAGGTGGGTTATTTTTGGGATTGTTCATAGGCCGTAATAGCGTTTAAGAAATTCTGATCAGTACCGAGTATCGCTGGGTTGCTGCTGCGCAGCTGCTCGACAATGCGCACCGCAGCGGCGGGGTCACCTGCCAAGTAGGTCACCTTCGCGAGGTCATAGAGGACATCATAGTCTGAAGGATCGTTGTCAACCAAGTCCGTAAGGAAGCGCACGGCGCGTCGCCAGTCTCCTATCGCCAAATAATATTTCACCGCAGGCTGCGCAGCCGCAACATCAAAGTGCGTATAGAGAGGAAATGCCTCGTCCGCCCACTTCTTCGCGGTTATGGTATCGCCAAGCTTGTAGTACAAAGAAGCAAGAATATAGCGCGGCACAGAAAGCGTGGCTTCTTTTTGCGCGTATTCCTCAAGCACCGCGATCGCTTCTCGGAAGTACTGCTCCTTCCCTCGGTCGCCCTGCGGGAGCGCATCGGCCTTTCGCAGGGCGATATTCGCCATCATGTACCACGCTTGCGCGCGTAGCGGCGAGAGCTCTATCGCCCGAGAGAGCACCTGCTGGTCGAATACATCATCCACTGCGATTTCTGGAGGCGCCGTATCCAAAACGTGCCCAAGATACGTTGCGGTTCGCGCGTCATAGGGATACGCCTCAAAATTCTTTGTGAGCGTCGCGAGCGCATAGGAATATGCCGCAACACGATCCTCTCCCGAGAGTTGGATCGCCTGATGGTCGGTGTACATAGAGTAAGCCTGGTAGCCATACTCGAGGTCAGCATAGGTGCCGAGAGCAAGCCCGCGTTCAAAAGAGGCGTTCGCCCGATTCACGTCGATAAGGTGATAGAGATAGCCCCGAGTCAAGAGGATGTTCGCGTAGAGCGGGAGAACAACCGTCGGTATGATTACCAAGGCGATGAGTCCCGCTACGGCTCCCGCTATGAGAGGCGGCCGGGGCTTTAATGAGACCGGGGTGACAGGCTCCTCAGAGCGCACAATAAGCAAGGCGAACAGCGCATACAGGAGCCAGAGCGAGGCGGGCGTATCAAAGACGAAGAAGTTTGGCAGAGCATACGTGAGAATGAGAAGGAGGAAGATGACGTCGAGCCGGCGCGCATAGAGAGCGAATGCGCCAATGAGTGCCAGGTAGAGCGCGAGGCCGAATATGCCATACTGCGCAAAATAATCTAAAAATGCGTTATGCGAACGATCAAACCACTGCTCGACAATCTTGCCGGGGTCATACACCGTATCAAAAATCCGAGCGATATGTTCAGCTCCGTATCCAGAAAAAGGACGCTCAAGCGCTTCTTCAGCTATGTGCGACCAGACAAACAAGCGGCTACTGACCGTCCCTTCAGAGAGTGAGATCTGGGCGATGCGGCGCACCGGCTCGAAGGGCGCATTTGCAAGCTCGGTGCGGAATACGAAGAAAAGGCCCGCGATAACAACCAATGCCGCGAACCCATATCGCGCGTATCGCCTCCACTCCCCAACCCCCTTCCATCCCAAAAAGGCGAGTGCGACGACACCCGCCACCAAGAGCGCCAGTATCGTCCCACGCGTTGCCGCGAGGAGTATCGCGAGCACCGAGAGTGCCACGGTGGTGGTGCCTATGCGGCGCCACAGACGGTTTGCATCACGTAATGCGACGAGCGCCACAAAAAGCGCCATACCGAGATACCCGGCGAGAAATGCCGCATTCCCCAACGTGCTCCCGATACGTCCTGTGATCGGCGGCAGGAACCACGCCCTCCCACCAAGAACAAGCGTAACCCATTGGAGAACGGCGATGCCTGCGACGATCCCGGCAACTACAGTAATGGTCTTTATCAGGCGCTCTAAGAATTTCCGATCGGTCCCGACGCTTATGGTCGGGACTCCGACTCCGGAGGGCGTCGGAGCATAAAGTAGGATGAGATAGAAGGAAACAGTGATGACGGTGAGCGTGAGGAGCCCGTCGCCACGCTCCAAGAGCCCCCAGAAGCTGTGATAGAAGTCAGTACCAGAAAGAGAAGCGACATAGGCGACAGAGAGAAGCGCGGCAGGTATCCACGTCGCCGGTTCGCGTAGGCGCGCATAAAAAAACGCTTGCCCAGCGAGCGCGAGATACGAGAAGACAGCGAGTGCTAGAGCGCCGCTCCCCTGCAACAAGAAGGTTTTGGGGGTGACATAGGGATAGAGAATCCCGCTCACGTACACGAGCGGGAGAACCGCCGGTACGAGAAGCAGGTAGGGGAAAACCTGTTTCAAGCGATCATTCATGACTTTTCCCATTCGGAGCGCAATTGCAGAATGTCTGACGTCTCACCGAGATTTGCTTGCGCTGCCGCAAACGCTTTCTCAATGGTAGCAGTGTCGTCCTTCATGCGCAGTATAAGGAATTCGATATAGGCATACTGCCACGCCTTCAGCTCCGGCTGGAGGATTGTTGCCCTTTCATACGCGACACGCGCCGTCTTATACGCCCCGAGCCGCTCCATAAGCACGCCGAGATTATGCCACGGGAGCGCGGTCGTCTCGCCTGCCCTGACTGCGCGGCCGAGATAGTCATATGCCTGCCTCCCGTCTCCCAAGAGCTCATACTGGCCGGCTATGCCGACAAAGAGAGTCACGTCCGGATAGGTGCCCTCCCCCACAAGATCAGAAAGGCGTGTTATCTCCGCCTCTGCCTTCACCATAAGCTCCGGATTGCCGGCATACGCACCCTTGAAGCTCCACGACGCCACTTGATCACTCCCCACGAGCGAGAGCGGATGCGCCGTCGGGCGACTGCTGGGATTGTTTGACTTACTTGTCGTAGATACGGCGTTTACATCTTGCGTTACCACACCATCGCTGTCTACAGGGGTAAAAGATGTTGGGAGCAACGATGAGTCCGCAGGGCGCGAGAATAAAAACTGCGCAATTCCAGCGATAATAATCATGACCACAATACCGCCAATGATCAGCAACCCATTTTTATTCATAGGATGAAATATACCACAACGAGAACATCCCGCTCAAGGCGGGATGTTCTCGCTTATGAATGCACCGGAACTGCTGACGAGAAATTATTGATCAGCTTCAACAGCCGTGCGAGTCTTCGGACCGAAGTACCCAACAGCAGGAGTGATGCCCTTCGCTTTTTGGTACTTAATCAGTGCAGCCTTTGTTGCTGCACCGAACCGCGTCGTCTCGTTGCCCAGAGAGCCTGCGCCGCTCTTAGAGACCGTGTAGCCCTTCGCGTTCAAGAACTCTTGGAGCGCCTTCACCTCGCTCCCGAGAGAACCAATGGTGAGATTCGCTTTGAACGCGCGCACTGCAGCACTCGTTACTGATCCGTTCGTTGTGCCCTCAAGCGCCAACTTGACGCTCGCCATCGTTGCCGCGTCGACATCAAACGATGCAAGCACATCAAGAATAGACTGGATCTGCGAAGACAGGAGGCCTGAGGCGGCTACCGCTGGAGTAGCAGGAGCAGCCGGGGTTGCAGCTGTTACCGCAGGAGTAGCTGGTGTCGCGGGCGTGGCAGCTACTGCCGGAGTCGCCGAACTGCTACTACTCGAGCTGCTGGAGCTGCTCGAACTACTTGAACTACTTGAACTACTTGAACTGCCACCGCCAACGTTTGCGGAACAGAGCGTCGAAGACGGAGAGATGGTGACCGTTACCGTCTCGGTCGGCTCATAGGTGATGAACGACTGGCTGCTGTTGCAGACGTAGTTCGTCTTACCCGTCGAGGTGTCAGGCGTGAGTGTCTCTAATCCTGGAGCCGTCACTTGGAGCGTCGAACCTGATAAGAGCGTCACGCTGAAGTTTGCTGCGTTTACAGTGATTGACTCGATAGCGGCACTTGAGCCGGAAACATTGAGCGTAATGCCGTTTACGCTCAAAACAGTATCTGTCGTCAGCGTGACATCGTTATACGCGGCGAACGCCAATGCGGGAGCGAGTAGCGCCACTAGAATTCCTGCGCCTTTGAGCATTCGTGGCATAGTGAGTTTTAATTAATTAGTAAATAACTCGCTATGCTAGTTGGTGCAGTTGGTGCCGTAGCCCCATAGAACAACGCCTTGTACCGTGTTCCCGTTTAGAGCTGTCGTCGTTGCCTGATTGTTAAACATGAGCCTTATTTTTGTTGCCGAACTTGTCGCAGTCGTTACGACGCACGCTGCTGTAAGAGTGGATGTCGCGGCCTGCGCGTTCAAGAGTGTCATGTTCGCGTCAGCGGTAACGCTACCAGATATAGCAGTCGTACTAGCGGAAGCGTTTTTAATCGTATCACCACTGAGGAAGGTAACCTGAGTCGTTGTTGCTCCTCCGCTCAACGTGGCAAGACCAGTTACGCCGAGCGTCGTTGAGAACGAACCAGATGTGCCTGACAGAGCAGCGACGAGCGTGAGCGCTCCCGCAGAGCTGAAGGTTGACGTCGCTGTCCCGCCGAAGTACGAAGTACCGGTTGCAGAGAAGATCGTTGTCGAAGCCTGGCCGAGCGAAGAGAGGCCGGTGACGCCAAGCGTCCCCGCAGTGCTGATGTTCGTGCTGATCGTCGTTGCGGCCTGGGCGATGCCCGCGCTCACGAAGATGACTGCAAGAGCGAGCAAGAGAGCGCGCCCTGTCTTGGTAACACTGATAAGATATGTCCCGATGCGATTCATAAAGTGTGATAATTTTTATACGAATAAACTAACAAGGCGCAGATGCCTTTCATACTCAAGTGTACCCCTTTCTTGCCACGGAGCATTAAGAGAACTTTAATAAAACTGGGGATAACCTCCCGTAACATTAAAAAGTTACATTCCGTATAGAAACACAAAAACCGCCCCGAAGGGCGGTTTTTGTGTTTGCTAGGCCAATTTCCTAGCTGGTTTGTGAAGGTCAGACCTTCACAAAGTGGCTGGATTAGAGTGCCGCAGTCAAGCTTCCAATCGTGAGAGGAAGAGTCTTGACGAGGTAATCGTTCGTCCAGTCAGCCGTACCGGTGCTGTGCACCGCGGAGACAATCGACTTGTCAGACCAGGTAATGGACGGTGTTGCCGCGCCATTACCATCAACAGCTGCTGCTGTACCGGTTGTTGCCGAGGTAGCAGCCGTCGCGATCGAGACATCGAGCGAGTATCCGCCGGCAGCCGAAACGCCACCGACTGTACCGCGGAGCTCATACGTTGCGCTCTGACCAGCCGAGATCGACTGTTCTGCGCTTGGCATGAAGGCCAGCGTACCACCCGTCGTCGCAGCACCCCATGGGTTGGTTGCGCCAACGTAATCCTGGGCACCCGTCGTTGTCGCGAAGGTACCGCCGATTGCGCTGCTGCCGCCAACTGGGAACAAGGCGAGCGTCGAAGTCGCACCGATAGTGAGCACATCAGACGGAGAGGCCATACTCACGGTGAATACGAGCTCATTCCAGCTGATAGGACCAGCGGCATCCGCCGTGATCTTCACGCGCGCAAGGGCCTTATTGGTGCCGTTGGTGAGCGTGGAACTATCAAGCGCGACCGCGCTGATAGTCGGGATCGACTTGCGGACAACCATCGTACCCTTGCCAGTCGCGACCGAAGTGAGGTCTGCGCCCGTGAGGGTCGTTGTTGCCGTACCAGAAGAATCCGTCGCGTGGAAGCCTTCATCTTTATCAAGCAAGACGAAGACTGACTTGCCTGAATCACCGTCGTTCTGGATGGTGCTCAGGTTGACATAGACGTCAAGACTCTTCGTGGTGCCTGCTGGGACGAAGAACGTGAGACCTTCGAAGGTCGACGTTGCATGCGTCTGCGCGCCCGAAGAAACCGTGACGTTTTGCAAAGAGTCCGTCGAGACACCAGCTGCGTTCGGGTACCTCAAGGTAATCGAGGAGACCGCCGTTGCTGCGTTCGCAGGAACCTTCACCTTAATCTTATCTATCGTGTAGCCCGAGAACTGCGCGGTGAAGTCGAACGAGCCGACCTTCACCATCGAAGAACCCGCGATCACATTTGCATTATCAGGCGATACGCCGTTTGCAGTCGTGAGAACGGCTGAACCGATCGTAATCGTCTGGAGTGCATTTGCGGTGGAGCTGCCGAAGCTTATCGAGGAACCGGTTGCAGAACCGGTTGCCGAGCCGTCGACAAACGCCGCCCACGTACCGATGTTCGAGCCGGACTTCACGTTGGCAATGATGTCAATGACCTTCGTCGCTGACGCCGCCATAGTGAAGTTGACCGAGAACGAGTTGCTGGTGCCTGCAGTCGGCTTCGTCGAGCCGATCTGTGCACCCGTCGCGTTGTCGACGAGCTTAAGATCGGTAATCGTCGCAGCCTCATCTGCGGACAACGTAACGGTGATGGTGTTCACGTTCATCCCCTCCGTAGATCCGGTTGAGAGCGTGAAGGAACCGAGGCGGGCGTTGCTTGTGCCCGCGATCATCGTCGTGTTGCCGTAGCCCGAGAACTTCGTCAACGTTGCGGTCGCCGAAGAAATCGTGAGGCTGTTGCCGTCTACAACTGAACCAGGGACGTCTACGCTCGAGAGCGAGACTTGGCCAGTACCGTTGCCGTTGCCTGACTGACTCGAGAGCTCAATTTGAGCGGTCTCGCCGTCGGTGTACGAAGCACCAGTCGAGGTCTTCGCATCTGCATAGACATCAACGATAGCCGTCGCACCCGCCTTCAAGATGAAGGAAGAGCCGAAGGTGAAGTTCACGTCCGCGTTATCGGTCAAGTCCTTCGTGGAGCCAACTTGGACACCATTGAGGAAGATCTTGCCGTTGTCGAGACCATGGTCTGCGGACGTGAGAGCCTTGATATCAAGGTTATCAACCTTGATATCTTCGCCGGCTGCGCGCATCTCGAAGGTCGCGAACTTCACGTTCGACGAGCTAAGAGAGACGCTTGCCGAAGGCGAGGTATTCGACTTCACGACCGAGACGGTTCCCGAAGCAATCGTCTGCACACCTCCCTGGCGAGCAGTGAAGGCAGAGCCGCTTGCTGTCGCGAGCACTGGCTGATTAAGGTCAGTGTCCACCATCTGTGCGTCAGACGCGCGGCGGAGCGAGAGCTTGAAGGTGAGCGAGGAGCCACCGACGACGTCGCCGAGGACCTTGATCACACGACCGCCTGTCTCGAGGCGAACCGGGGCTGCAGAGAGATCCCACGTGACTACGTTGTTCGCGTTGATTGACGCTGCCGTACCAACCTGCACACCGTCTACAAAGAGGCGGAGATTCGTGACATCCGTTGCCGCAATGGAACCGATGTTTTGGAGCTGGAAGGACTTAAGCGTTACTGCGCGCGTTCCGATAGTTACCGTGTTCTGCCAGACCGTCGTTTCGTTCTGAGGGGTCAGGCTGGTGTTTATCGCCGGAAGCGTCGTTGCACCGAAGTCAATGGTCGCGAGCGTAGCCGCCGAGACGGTCTGCATGCCTCCATTAATTGGGAACGCTACCGAGGAATCAAGCGTGCCGGTCGAAGTGACCGATACGAGCTGTGCGCCAACCTGCTGGCCCGAGGTAGAATCAGCGATATCAGCAAGAACCGAGACCGTTACGGTCTGTCCTGCCCCAACCGAGAAGATACCCGTCGAGTCGTTGAAGTTGAACGCGCTGCTGCTTACGCCTGCCGAATCAGTGAGGCGTGTTGCCCCATTGTAGAGGTAGACGTTTGCAAGCGTCGCGTCATTGCTGACGCCGATGCGCTTGAAACCAAGGTTTGTCACCTTGATCTCAGCCGCAGTCGGGTTCGCGAAGGTGAACTTCGCGAGTGCACCGATCGCTTGACCTTGTACCAAGGCAACATTGTTCGGGGAATCAGTTGCGAGCGAGACCTTCAGGCCGTTGCCCGTCGGGACTGGAGTACCCGGTGTTCCCGGTGTACCAGGTGTTCCCGGCGTACCGCCAAGATTGAACGCCGCACGAGAGATGGAACCGAAGTATCCAACTGCCGGGGCGATATTCTTGGACGACTGCCATGAAGCAACCGCTGTTCGCGTCTGAGTACCGAAGTATCCAGTCGCGCCTGCGGAGATCGAGAAGCCGCCGCCGATGAGCGCCTGCTGAAGGCAGGTCACATCAGCGCCGGTAGAACCAATCGTGAGATCACGAGAGAACGAGCAGGCAGTTGTGCCGCCCGTCGTGCCGCCACCCGTCGTCGGCTGGCCGGTGAGGGCTGCGTTGACGTTCGCGATTGTATCAGCATTTGCACCGAACGAAGAGAGAAGCGAGAGGATCGACTGGATCTGTGAAGTAGTCAAAGTCGCCGCATGCGCGATAGGCGCAAGAGAGAGCATTGACGTCGCCATCGCGAGTCCGGTCGCTACTGCCGCGACTTTTGCCATCGCTTTTGTAGTTAACGTTTGCATAACAATTATTAATGATTTTAGACGCACATAGTAATCAAGTTTTTCGCACGAAGCACTTTCACACTACCCCACAGCGCACGGTATCGACCAGTGCGCCATGGGTTAGTTGGCAAGGATTTCTGTCCCGCTGTAGCGGGACTATTCGGTTATCAAAGTACGCCCCTCGGATTCGATTTTGCTCGTCACAGAATGAGACAAAATGCCCTCACAGGGACTGCCTCATAGTATATAGCGGAGGCAATCGTTTCTGGATATTGCTATGTGGATAACGACAAGGAAATGGTACGCAAAATAGGCCGTTTCCGGCCGTGTCGACTTACCTATTCCCCAGTCACTATCACAGACAGCATACTATCAAATACGCCCCTCCAAGTCAAAGCGTTCAGGAACAGGCACTAGGCTCTAGGCGTTAGCCAATTCAATGGGCTACTAAAACCTAGTACCTAAAGCCTATCCTGCTAGTTGATAAGTGCTCCAGCGCCGTTCACCCTTCTTAACCACCATCCTCGCCTCGATAAGAGCCGCGAGTTCTCTCTGAATGGTCTTTTCAGAGACACCGCGGATGAGTGTCGAAATGTCTTTTATGCTCGCGTTCTGCTTATTTTTTATAACGGACAGTATTGTCTCTTGTCTGTCCTTTATTTTTCCTGTGTCCTTTATATGTCCTTTTGTACTGGGCGCGATCTTCTCTCTCCCGTGACGTTCTGCTGTCGCTCGCTTTAACGAACTGCTATCCGGGCTAGACTTGGCCTCTTGCGAGGGAGCGTTTTTAGCTATGTCAGAGAGCGTCGGGATCTCGTCAAGAGAAAGCCTCGGCTCCTCATAATTAGCTACTTCTTGGAGTAAGATGTGCGCCTCGCGCGTGATAAGTTCCGTATTCATATTCGAGAGAAGGCCGCCCACATGGGCGATAGAGAGGATGCTTGAAAGGGTGAGAAGTTCGCGGGAGAGTACGACGCCGGGCGGCACAGCCGCCGCATCAACAAGACCAACCGCGATGGCATCAATGCGATTCTTTAAGGACGTTGACTCTGAGAATGCTGGGGCGATGAGGTGGAGCGCTTTTGCGAGCCGCTCAGCCTTCTTATAGATAAATACCCTCCGTATGTCCTTTTCAAATACGTTCTTAAATATGCTCTTTTCTAGGACAAAATCTTCTAAACGAGCGTCTCTCCCTTTTGTTTGGATCTGTCTGACTTCTGTATTGTGTCCTATAGTTTGTCCTTTTTGCATAGGGTATGCACCCAGTATATGTCCTATTCAATGAGGTGCAAGCCCAGACGTAAACTTTGGCATAGAATCTTTGTTCCCTGTGCGCTTCTGCTTTGTCATGATGGTACAATAGACGCATCTATGAATCGCGGAAACGGCAATGGACGGCGGGGACGTACGCGCGAGCGGGAGGTGCGCCAGTATAGCTCGCTTGTCCGCTACGCTTCCGCTATCGTACTCTTTGCGGCAGGTGTTCTGCTTTTGCTCGCCATATTTGGCGCGGCAGGCCCAGTAGGAGACGCGGTCTTTACCGCCAGTTACGCCATCGTGGGTATCGGAGCATTTATCTTGCCGCTCGCCTTGCTGGCAGTCGGGATCTATGCCGGCTTCGGCCGTTCGGTACTTGCTCCGCTCACGGCCTCCGGCCTCCTCCTCACTCTTGCTTCTTTCCTTGCTTTTGCAGGCCTCTTCCCTGGTGCGCGCTTCGGCGGTATAGCTGGGACATGGCTTGGCGGGATGCTTGCCAGCTTCTTCGGCTTCTGGGGCGCCATGGTGTTGTTGGTCGCGACAGTGGCGATTGGTGTCGCGATCCTCATTGATCTTGAAGCACTCGGTGCGATTCTCGGAGAGAACGTGCTCTCACTTTGGGAACGCATGCGTGCGCGCAGAGATAGAGAGAGAGTATACGCCGATGAAGAAGCCGGCGTCGTTGGTATTCCTGAAGACGATGACTCTGAAGAGACTGGACCTTGTGGGGACACGCCCGATCCGGAGCGTGCGCCGGTAATAACTGTCTTTAACCGCGGCTCCAATGATCCCCAAGAAAACGGGCATGTTTCGGGTATCGCAAACTTCGATGCCGAATATGACCCGCCGCCGCTCTCGATACTCGGTGCAGACAAGGGCAAGCCCGGCGTGGGAGATATAAAAGCAAACGCGAACATCATCAAGCGCACCTTCCAAAACTTCGGCATCCATCTTGAGATGGACGAGGTCTCGGTCGGCCCGACGGTTACGCGCTATGCGGTCAAGCCTGCTGAGGGCGTGCGCCTCTCAAAGATCGTCTCGCTCGCGAATAATCTCGAGCTTGCGCTCGCGGCACACCCGGTGCGCATTGAGGCGCCTATTCCGGGGAAGTCACTTGTTGGCATCGAGGTCCCCAACACAACGAAAGCGATGGTTGGCCTTGGCGGCCTGCTCTCGGCGCCAGAGTGGAATGAGAGCACGAAGTCATTGCTTGCCGCGCTTGGCCGCGACATCACCGGCACGCCGCACTATGTGAACATCGCGAAGATGCCCCACGCGCTCGTCGCAGGCGCGACCGGCTCGGGGAAGTCAGTCGCCATCCACGCACTCATCACCTCCCTCCTCTACCGGAACGGCCCGAACCAGCTGCGCTTCATCATGATCGACCCTAAGCGCGTCGAACTCACTGCGTATAATGGCATCCCCCATCTTCTCACGCCCGTCATCACCGATCCAAAGAAGACCATATTCTCCCTCAAATGGGCGGCAAAGGAGATGGAGCGCCGCTATAACATCCTCGAAGCCGAGCGCGTGCGCGATATCAACTCGTATCACTCTTCTGTCTATGAGCCGGCGAAGGCAAAACGAGCGGCTTCATCACGAGCAGAGTCGAGTGGCGATATGCCCGAGGCGCTCCCGTATATCGTTATTGTTATCGACGAACTCGCAGACATTATGCACAGCTTCCCGCGAGAGCTCGAAGCCTCTATCGTCCGCCTTGCTCAGATGTCACGCGCCGTCGGCATCCACCTGGTACTCTCCACGCAACGGCCATCGGTAAACGTCATCACCGGCCTTATCAAAGCGAATATCCCAACACGCATGGCACTCCAGGTCGCCTCGCAGATAGATTCGCGCACTATTCTCGATGGCGCGGGCGCAGAAACGCTGCTCGGCGCGGGAGACATGCTCTACCAGGGCAGCGATATGCAGAAGCCGGTGCGCATCCAAACAGCATTTATTAGCGAGAGCGAAGTGAAAAAAATTGTGCAGTACATCAAGAGTCATAATGCAGGCGATCTTTCAAGCATCGACTTCGGGGGGAACGGTACTTCCGTTGAATCAACGGATGTTATCGGACTTGCCAACAGCGACCTGGACGATGAGGTTGATGACGATCTCTATGAGAACGCCCGCGTCGCGGTTGAGGAGGCCGGTCGCGCCTCTACCTCCTATCTGCAACGCAAACTGAAGATCGGCTATTCGCGCGCCGCGCGAATCATGGATATCCTCGAGGAACGCGGCATAATCGGCCCTGCCGACGGATCGAAGCCGAGAGAAATACTCACGAGAGCACCTACTGGTTCGCGTCCGCCATCGGATGATGAGACCCTTGAGAATTTCTAAAGTCAAAAAACATGACTCGTTATTTTATCTTCGCCATTCTGTGCCTCTTCGCGGGGTACGGCCTCGTCAAGGCGCGGCCGCTTATAGCCGGCCCGAAGCTCTTTATCGAGTCTCCTGCAAACAACACGCCATTCCCCAACGGTATGGTCACTGTTTCTGGGAAGGCCGAGCGTACCGCACTCCTCACTCTTAATGGCAGGGTCATGCTCCGTGAAGAAAATGGGAACTTCTCGTCAACCCTTACCCTCCCGCGCGGAGGGTCTATACTTACCTTCGTAGCAGACGACCGCTTCGGTAAACGGGTGACGGCGATTCGTTCGGTCTTTGTTCCGTTCTAAATTTAAATTTTTAAACAGTTACATATTTCACTATGGCCTTCGGAAAACCCAAAAAAGAAAAAGTGCTTAAAACCGTAACCGCGGCGAGCGCAGACAAGAGCGAAAAGCAGAAATCTATCGAACAGGCACTTAAGGAGATCCGCACCAAGTTCGGCGATGAAGCGATCAGCGTCTTCGGCGCGGGCGCTCCACAAAAGATCCCCGCGGTCTCAACGGGCTCTATCGGGCTGGATGCGGCGCTTGGCGTGGGCGGGCTGCCACGCGGTCGCATTATCGAAATATTCGGGCCAGAATCGTCCGGGAAAACAACCCTCTCCCTCCACGTGATTGCCGAAGCGCAGAAGGCCGGCGGCATCGCCGCCTTCGTCGACGCCGAGCACGCGCTTGATCCTGAATACGCACGCCGCATCGGGGTGAAGCTTGCCGAGCTCCTTATCTCACAGCCGGATACCGGCGAGCAGGCGCTTGATATTGTCGAGAGTTTGGTGCGCAGCGGCAATGTGGACATTATCGTTATCGACTCGGTCGCCGCGCTCACACCAAAGGACGAGATCGAGGGCGAGATGGGCCAACAACACGTGGGTAAGCAGGCGCGACTCATGAGCCAGGCTCTACGCAAGCTCACCGCCATCGTCGCCCGTAGCAAGACGATCGTCATCTTCATCAACCAGATCCGCATGCAGATCGGCGTCATGTTCGGCAACCCAGAGACCACGCCAGGTGGCAAAGCCCTCAAGTTCTACACCTCCGTGCGCCTCGATATCCGCCGCATTGCTTCTATTAAAAAAGGCGAGGAGGTTGTCGGGGGGAGAGTGCGCGTGAAGGTGGTGAAGAATAAAGTCGCCGCACCCTTCAAGACGACCGAATTCGACCTGCTCTACAATGAGGGTATCAGCCGCGAGGGCGAGCTCCTCGCGCTCGGCGAGAAGTACGGGCTCGTCGCCAAATCCGGCGCTACCTACAAAATGGGCGACCAAAAGCTCGGCGTCGGCTACGATGCCTCACGCAAGTTCTTGAGCGAGAACAAACCAATCGCAAACGACCTCTTGAAGCAGATCAAAGCAAAACTCGCCGAAGCGTAATAGAAAACAGAAAACCGCCCGACTCGATGAGCCAAGTGGCTCTGTGTTCGGGCGGCTTGATGAATTACTCGTCAAAAGCAAGAACTTGCACCTTTCTCTTTAGAGTTTTGAACTCCCGTTCTTTGTCCGCTTTACGTTCCGGAGTTGTGACAACGAACAGTTTGTCGTATCCGATATACGCAACGCGCACCATCTCATCGCCATCAAGCGGGCAAATTTCTCCTCCAATTTCAAGAAACGGGGTGACAAAACGAACACGATGGATACCTTTCTGAGCCAAAGAATCTTTTAGCTCGTATGCGTTTTTTTCCAGAACAGATCGAGCGATTTCAAGCTGTAACAGTGTCTCGGTCTCACGACCAAGCGGCCCTTTTTTCTTAACATTGAATCCTCGACGGAGAAATTCTTTGTTAATATCTGTGCCGCCGCCAACACAGAAGGTAATGGTATTAGGTTTTTTGTACAACTCCACAACCCACGCGTGGAACGCCAGATTTCTAAGCACATCCCCCGAGACCTTAACGAAATTTTTTGTTAGACGCATCTTTCTCTCCTCCCTTTCTCTACTATGATTTATTACAACTGATCCGCTCTGACTCTATAGGACAACTTGATAAAACGCAAATAGAAATGCACCATGTATCACGCTATAGCGTAAATTAAGGTACATTCGTTTTGTGGATATTTTTAGATATGAACGAAGGATTGAGAGTACCGACCCATTCTATGAATTCGTGGTGGCGAAGAAAGAGAAGATCGCGCGAGCAGTGGCACGGAGAAGGTAGAGGAATGAAACAAAGGTGAGGATAGCGAGCGCTTGGACGATGAGACGGGTGTGCATGAATGCCGAAAAGTAGAACGTAAACATGTTGTTGAGGCTGACCGGCGCATTCTCGAACACGCGCGCAACCCACACCTCCTTCCCTATCCCCCAGAGCGCGAGCACAAATGTAATGACAGCAAGGACAGCAGTCGAGATGACGAGCCCCAGGATGCGCATGAGACGAACCCGGCGCATCACGTTTTTTTCTATATCAGTCATACTCTCGACAGGTTCAGTATTAGTCATGGTGTTGTTGATCATACACTTGTTTGAAAAGTTTTTTTGCGCGGTGCACGCGCGTCTTCACCGCAGGGATCGAGAGCTTCTCTGCCGCGGCAATCTCTTCTTGACTCTTGCCCTCAACGAATTGTAACCGGAGGATCTTCGCCGCAGTTTCAGGCAGCCGCGCAAGCGCGGCGATAACCTCATTGCGTATCGAGAGGTCTTCGAGGAACTCCGCCTTGGCGTCAGGGAGTGATTCGTAGTGCTCTGGCTCGAGTTCTGCAAATCTCCCTCGCTCAAGCGCCTTTATCCGATACTTCGTATACGCAACGCGGTTGAGGATCGTGTACGCCCACGAAGAGAAGCTGGCACCCTCCTGGTCATGATAACGATCCGCATAGAGATATATCTTGGTAAAGGCGTCCTGCACGATCTCTTCTGCGTCTTCGGGAGACGAGACGATGCGACGCGCACGACGTAAAAAAGGAGCTTCATAGCGGCGGACAAGCACCGCAAAAAGCTCCGGTTCCCGTTTAGAACGAGCGAGGATCTCGGTGTCAGGGAGCGCGCTCGGATCTCCAGCAGTTGAAAAACTCATGATGTCTGCTAGCATACACGAATCGCCCTCTTTGGGCACTTTTTATAACGCGCGTTATCCATCCTTAGTTTCAGCTCTATGGCCGTACTCAGCTACAACGAAATCGTTTCCAAAAAAATCATCAACTACAACAACGAGCCCTATGAGGTGCTCTCCTCGCACGTCTTCCGCATGCAGCAGAGGAAGCCCGTCAACCAGACCAAGTTGCGGCACCTTATCTCCGGCAAAGTCACCGAAATATCTTTTCATCAAAATGAGTCCATGACTGAAGCCGACATCGGGAAGATGCAAGCGCAGTATCTGTATACCAATCGCGGCGAGAGCTGGTTCGCTGAAGAAGGCAATGCAAAAAACCGCTTCTCCTTCTCTGAGGAGGTGGTGCATGACAAGGTGCAGTGGCTCGCGCCAAACAGCGTCGTCGAGGTGATGACCTATGAAGAGAAGCCAATGACGATCAAAATACCGGTGAAGGTCGAGCTTGAGGTAAAAGAAGCCCCTCCGACGATAAAGGGGAATACCGCGACCGGCGGCAACAAGCTCGTGACCCTCGTCACTGGCGCAAAGGTGGATGTGCCGCTCTTCATCAACGCGGGCGATATCGTCCGCATCAACACTGATACCGGCGAATATACCGAACGCGTCGAAAAAGCCTGAAACAAAAAACCCGCTCACGCGGGTTTTTTAATATTTAAATGTTTAAATATTTAAATATTTTTATGCCTGGACGTACGGCATGAGCGCCATGAAGCGGGCGCGCTTGATCGCTTGGGCGATGTCGCGTTGCTTCCCTGCCGGGATGCCGGTGCGCTTCTTCGCGAGCATCTTCGCGTGCGGATTGGTGAATTGCTTCAAGTACGCGACATCCTTATAGTCGGTAAACTTCTTAAGCTCTATTTCTTCTCGTTCTGCCTGGTACGCCATAGTGAAATATGTAACTGTTTAAATTAGAACGGGATGTCCTCAGGATTAATCTCTTCGTCCGGATACTGGATTTCACCTGCATCCTTTGGCATCGCCTGTGACTCTTCGCCCATGGCCGCCTGTCCAGAAGGAGCCGAGGTTCCACCACCCTTCGCATCAGCGCCGAACTGGAAGTTCTCTACGATGATTTCCGTACGGTAATTCTTCTTACCCCCCTCCTTGTCGTCCCACGACCGCGTCTGGAGGCGCCCCTCGACGAAGATCGGCCGGCCCTTTTTTACATATTGCGCGATGACCTCTGCCGTACGCCCGAACGCAACGAGATTGTGGAATTCTGTCGTCTCCTGCTTTTGGCCACTTTTATCCTTGTAGGTGCGATTGGTCGCAAGACTAAAAGAAGCAAGTTGTTGCCCCGAGGGTAGTGCTTTCAGCTCCGGGTCGCGGGTAAGATTACCATAGAGAAATACTTTGTTGAGGTACATAGTGTGTATTATACCGCAGTGTTCTCAAGTGCAACGTCAAGTTCCGCCGCGATGCTTTCTTCAGGCTCCTTCGCACGTTCTGGCATCTTCAAAGCAAATTCGCGGATCTCGACGGCATGACGAGCGGCATCCTTGGTAGTGAGAACATCGATGAATCGAATGATGCGCTTGTCAGCATTCGCTGCGCTCAACACCTCTGCGTGCGAAGGTGCAGAAGTCTCATACACAATCCAGCAGAAGTAGGCAGAGTCAAAGTCACGGCGACCGGTCGTCTCTTGGCGAGAGATGGTGTAGGCAAGCGACACGGCCTGCGGCTCACCCTCGGCGACGATTGTCCCTTTATTTGCAACGAGTTCGCGTATCGCCCGATACGCCTTTTTTACCTCCTCCGAAGGGAGCTCGGGGTCAAGATGGAAGCCGAGCTCGTAGACGCGCGATTCTGCGCTATCCTCAAATTCGTCCTCCTGCACCTCTGTATCCTGTTTCGCCATAATGGCAGCATCCTAGCACGAGATTACGTTGCCCGCAAGAAACAGGCCCCTCGCATTACCGAGAAGGGTTTGGCGAACAATCTCCGGATCTTCGCCGCGAATTTCCGCGATTTGACGGACGACATCCGCCACAGCGAGCGGGTCGTTGCGCTCACCGCGGCGAGATGCGGGTGCAACATAGGGTGCGTCAGTCTCTGAGAGGATGCTCGCGAGCGGCACGCCGCGAATAACCTCATCATAGTCGCGCGCAAAGGTGATGACTGCCGTGAATGAAATAGAGAAGCCGAGCGCAATGAGCGCTTCGGCTTCAGGAAGGCCGGCGGCGAAGAAGTGTATGTTGCCGCGCAGGTTCGGATAGACTGCCTTGGCCTCTTTCAGTAGTGCGATAAGGTCATAGTATGCATCCAGGGTTCCTTTGCTCGCCCGCACATGAATCATGAGCGGTTTATCAAGCTTAGCGGCAAGGATGATGTGCTTTTTAAAAACTTCTTTTTGTGTGCGCTTCGCCCCGTCATCCGCCCCCCTAAAAAAGTCCAGCCCGCACTCCCCTATCGCCACGACTTTCGGATTGTGCGCAAGCTCTCGAAACTTGGACATCGGATGTCCAACATCTGATGTGGGACATCCGATGTCCCACACATGGGCCGGGTGGATACCCACAGCGGCGTACAGGTGTTCATATTTTTCTGCAAGTGCAGTCGCCTGTTTTGATGATTCTTCATCCGTACCGACGACAATCCCCACAATCCCCTCCTCGCGCATACGCGCGACGATCTCGTCCTTATCGTGCTCATACTGCTCAAACTGCAGGTGGCAGTGCGCGTCTATATATTTGATAGTCATAAACGCGGGAACAAGTTCTCGGGTTTTTTGTTTTCAAGAATGGTCTTCTTTATGATCTCATTTGTTGCGGGCATAAAGGGATTCAAAAGCCGGCCGATTTGATAGAGCTCGGTGGCAAGTTCTGCGATGAGCGTGCGACCTTTTTCTGCGTCTTCTTTCACGAGCTTAAACGGCTCTTCATGCGTGATGCGCTCATCAAGTGCTTGGATACGCTGCCACACTAGATCCATCACGCGATTGAATTCAAACGCGTTGAGCGCATCCCAATATTCTTGCGAGAATGGCGACATCTCCGGCCGAGCGATCGGCTCTTCAAGATGCGTCTCGGCGAGCTTCATCACCCGCGCGACCAGGTTGCCGAGGCCATTGGTGAGGTGCGCCGTATAGTGATCGTGAAAGGTGTCTGGCGTAAGATCTGAATCTTCGGTCGAGCTCACATGCCGCAAGAGAACATAGCGAACAGCGTCTGTGCCATATCTTTCAACAAGATCGAGAGGGTCGATCACGTTCCCGAGTGACTTGCTCATTTTCTGTCCCCCGCTCGTGATGAACCCGTGGATAAAAACTTGCCGTGAGAATGTAAGGTTTGCTGAGAGAAGCATCGCCTGCCACATCGCTGCCTGCTGGCGGAGGTTGTCCTTCCCTGCGAGCTGGGTCACCGGCCACCATTTTGTAAATCGCTGTTGATCGGTCGGCCAGCCGATTGCGGAAACATAGTTTACTAACGCATCAAACCAGACATACATGACATGATCCGGATCATCTGGCACCGGGATACCCCATGAGAGCTTCTCGCGGCGGCGCGAAATACTGAAGTCCTTCAGTCCGGCGGAAACGAATGACTTAATTTCTCGCATGCGTTCTTCGGGTACGACAAAGTTTTTTTGATTTTCGTACAACGTCAAGAGCGCCTCCTGGTATTTTGAAAACCTGAAATAATAATTTTCTTCTTTGCGTATTTCTATTTCCAGACTCGGATGGAGCGGACAGCGGCCGTTCGCCAATTCTGAATCTGTTTTTTCAAGTTCGCAACCGACACAATATTTTATTTCGTACTCGGCTTTATAGATATCGCCAGCGGCTTCGCATCGCCTCCAAAATTCTTGTGCAGCACTGACGTGTCCGTCGTCAGAGGTACGAATAAATGAATCATATGAGATGGCGAGCCGATCGGCGAATTCCTTGAAGCGCACAGCGTATTCATCAGCGTATTCTTGAGGATTCTTCCCTTCTTCCTCTGCCTTCTGTGCGATTTTCGCACCATGTTCATCAGTGCCGACATTAAGAAACACCTCATCGCCAGCGAGGCGTGCCGCGCGAGCAAGCGCGTCGGCCTGGACGAACTCTAGCGCGTGCCCGAGGTGCGGTGCTGCGTTCACATAGGGCAGAGTGGTGGTGAGGTAAAAGTTTTTCACTGTGCGTGGTGCGCGAGGCGGCGCTTGCGCTTGTCGAAGTCCCCGATAAATTCAAGCACGACTGCCGCAATCGGCACCGAGAGCAGCGCCCCCAAGAATCCCGCGAGCGTGTAGCCCGCGATCAGGGCTACGATGACCAGGAGCGGCGGGACGCCGATGACTTTTTTTACAATGAGCGGATAGATGAGATTCGCCTCGAATTGGTTGACGACCACGTACAGGCCGAGCACGATGGCCGCGAGTGCGACACCCCCCTCAGAGTAGCCGACAGCGACCGCGAGCGCGCCCGCGATCAGAGAACCGAAGATGGGAATAATTTCTGCTACCGCGGTGAAGACCGCAAGGAGGAGCGCATAGGGAACACCAATGATAAGGAGACCGAGATAGACCAGTATCCCGACAATAACCGAGAGCAGCACCTGCCCCTGCATCCAGAGCCCTATCTTCTTCTGCGCCCGCCGCCAGAGATCGACAGAATAATCCTCATAGGCGACCGGCATCACGAGGCGGAGGAAGTCGTCAACGCCGGTATCCTGGAGCGCGAAGTAGAACGAGAGCACGATAATCAACACCATCGCAAAAACGCTATCAAAGAGGGTGATAATGAGCTGGAGCATGCTGCTCGCGTTCGCATAAAAGACGGATTGAAGCGAAAGCAGCGTCTGGATGAACGATTGTAGATCAGCCTGTCCGCTGATCGAAGCGGTTGCATCAACGATATCCGGGAAAGAAGCAGAGGCATGCAGGGTATCAAGATACTGCGGCAATACGGAAAGGAAATTTGCCGCATCGGCGATAATGGGGGGGAAGAAGAAATAGAGAATGGAAAAAATCGAGCCAAATACGAGAAAATATACAAGAAGCGCGGAAAAGAAGCGCGGAATGCGCCGGCGGATGAAGAATGCAATCCATGGTTCTATAGCAGAAGCGATAACGATGGCGGCGAGGACGAGGAGTACCAGCTCGCGCAGGAGCCAGAGCACATAGGCGCCCGCGATGACAAAGAGCGCAGTAGTGACCGTACCCGCCGTGATGGAGATGCGGAATTCCTTATCCATATACGGGCATCCTAACACGAAGATGCTAGATGAAAAGCAGGAGTTCTATTCGATCGCGGAGCGGATGCGGGAGGCGACGTCTGCGATAGAGAGACGCTCCTGCTCGCCGGTGTCACGGTGACGGAGGGTGACGGTGTCTTTTAATTCTGGTTTTTCTCCCAACGTATCAAAATCTATCGTGACACAGAAGGGCGTGCCGATCTCGTCTTGGCGGCGGTAGCGCTTGCCGATATTGCCGTTGTCGTCCCAGGCGATGGCCGAGTGCACCTTCTGCAATTCTTTGCGCACTTCTCTCGCTTTCGCGACAAGCTCGGGTTTATTTTTCAAGAGCGGCGAGACCATTGCCTTCACCGGCGCGATCTTGGGCGCGAGCGCGAGATACGTGCGCACCTCCCCACCGAGTTCATCTTCGCGATAGGCGCCCGCGAGTACCGCAAGAATCGTGCGGTCAACACCAAGCGAAGGTTCGATAACGTGCGGAATGATTCTCTCTTTCGTCTCTTCATCAAGATACGAGAGTTCAGCGCCGGATGCTCTTGCGTGCGCCGAGAGGTCGAAGTCGGTCCGATACGCAAGCCCCCAGAGCTCTTTACGCCCGAAGGGAAAGTCGAATTCAAAATCAATCGTGCGCTTGGAGTAGTGCGCACGATCTGCCTCAGATACCTCGAGCTCATGCAGAAACTCTGCCGGCAAGCCAAGAATCTCGGCGAAGCGATGCATCGTCTCTCGCCATGATTCAAACGCTTGTTCCCACTCGGCGGGCCTCACAAAATATTCCACTTCCATCTGCGAGAGTTCGCGGAGGCGGAAGATAAAATCGCGCGGCGCGATCTCGTTGCGAAACGCCTTCCCTATCTGCGCGATGCCGAATGGCAACTTAGGGTGAATCGCGTCAATAATATTTTTGTAATTCATAAAGATGCCCCCCGCGGTCTCGGGCCGGAGATAGACGACTGCCGATTCATCCTCGGTCGCGCCAGCATGCGTCTTGAACATCATATTGAATTGGCGCACTCCCCCTAATGTTCCTTCACACTCGGGGCACTTCTTCGGGTTATCAAGCTGATCAGCGCGGAAACGTTTTTTGCATTTTTCGCATTCAGTAAGCGGGTCGGAAAATCCGGATACATGACCAGATGCCTCCCACACCCTCGGATTCATCAGGATGGCGGCATCAACGCCATACATATCGTCGCGCGCATCGCGGAACATCGCGAGCCAGAGCCGCTCGATATTCTCCTTCAGCAAGACACCATAATGGCCGTAATCGAAGGTCCCCGCGAGACCACCATAGATCTCAGAGCCTGGGAAAACGAACCCGCGGCGCTTCGCGAGCGAGACGATCTTCTCCATCAGGCCTGAATCATTCATGGGATCACTGTACAACAATTGCATTCGCGGCGACATACCCGGCGTCCCCTCTCGTGTCGGTTGTCACGGCACCAGCCGTTGCCGACACCTTCACGCCCGCGAAACGATCGTACCCGGAGAAGGTCGCTACTCCCGCGAGCGTCGGAGCGCTCCCCTTCTGCGAGGTTGAGGGGGTGAGCGAGACTTGGAAGGCGCCCTGGGCGCTTGCACCCTGCGCGAGATCGCCGGTGCTCCACGTCACAACGCGGGACCCTTTGTCATAGGAGAATCCGCCGGTTGTTACGCCAGTATACGAGACATAGCTCGGCAGGGTCGCAGAGACCGTTCCTCCCGCGACGGCGCTCCCAGCGTTCCGTGCGTTCCAGACGATCGTATAGGTTGTCGCACGGTCGGCAAGGGGCGGGATGGGTCCGGTGTTGTCGAGCGGCCCCGCATTATGCAGTGACGATGCGGTAAGTGCAATCGTGGTCGCGACCTTAACCGTCTTGACTATAGAAGCGCTCATGCCTTCGGTAACCTCTGCTCTCCCCTCCTGCACGCCCGATGCCGAAACGGTAAAGGTGATTGTCGGTGAGGAAGCAAGAGCTTCAGACGCGAGCGTCGAGAAGGTGAAGGTGCCCACACCCGAAGCGCCGGGCGCTAGAGTTTCGAGCGAAGGGTCAGTGTCACGATTGAAGACAACCGTTCGGTCGGCAGAACGATAGAAACCTCTCGATGCCTGGATACTCTCATAGTCAACCGCTGATCCGGATATCGCGATAGCAACCTCTGCATTCATGACGCTCGTCGAGAGTGTGTTGGTGTATGACACGGTAACGCTCTGGCGGCTCCCCGGCGCGACCGTGACGGTGTCCGAAGTGTTGCCATTAAGCGCGAGTGTCGTCGTGATGAAGGGCGCGGCGACCGTCACAGTCGCGTCCTGCGTCAGATACTCGACCGCGAGTGCTGGGTCATTCGCGGCCTTCGCTGTGCCAATAGAGAAGCGGAAGACTCGCTGCTCATTGTTCTGTCCGAGGATCGTTCCGGTAAGTGTTATCTTCTTGCTCGCACCGGGCGGCAGTGTACCAATGAGAAAGCTAGCATTATCCAAGGGAAGCGAAGACGAGACCTTCGAGAAGCCGAAGGGGAACGTGCCCGAGAGCACGACATGAGAGAGGGGCACCGTCGCACTCGACCGAGCCGTGAGCGTGAGCGTAAACGGCTTACCCGCAACGATCTCGGCGGGAGCGTCGATAGACACCGAGAGCGGTGTCGAGGAGACCGCGAGCGCGTATGCCGTTTTTTTCACAAAGACGGTCCGGGAAGCGCCCGTGCCATACGAGAGAGAGACCGGCAACGTGAGCATTTCTCCTTCTCCGCCGAACAAAATAACCTTCACCGAACGGGTGACGGTAGCACCGCTCGCGATCGTGCCGAGATTTTCGATAAAGCGCGGATAGGCATTTAGCACATCTGTCGCGTTCCTTGTCCCGTCCGGAAAATTAATTTCCAGGGTTGCGTTCTCAATCGCAACCGAATTCGTGTTCGTAATGGTAAGCGAGAGCGGGACCGTATCGCCGCCAGCAATGGTCGTCGGACCCTGTATATCGATTGCTATCTTATTTACCGAAACCGCGTTGCCGCCATAATAGAGGAAGTACCCGGCAACACCGAGCGAAACAAGAAAGAACAGGAATGCGACGATAAAAAATATGCCCGCAAAACGCATCTGCCGCTTCCCGCTTGAAGGGCTCTTCTTAAATATACTTCTCTCCCACGCATGAGGGAGCGAGCGCCCTGAAGCGGCGGCCAGCGGCACACCCTGCCTGCCGGCAGACAGACGATCTTCTTGGACAGCGCCAGGATCATAGAGATGCGCACGCGCTCTCTCAAGTGAGCCTATGTCGTCTTGAGCAGTTGTCATTACAGACAGTATACCCTGTCAAAGCAAAGTGCTCACGGGGCAAGGTCAGAGTCCCGAGGCGGCGATGCCGCGATTGATGCGCGCGACATAGTTCGTACGCTTATCCATAACATCCGCGAGAACCAATGGCGTGTACTCAGACATTGCTCCTGGGATATTCCCAGCATCAAGCCCAAGCGCTGCGAGGAGGCGGACGACCGCAAGCGTCTCGACGGACTCATGCAGCTCTTCAGGGAGCGTCGCGAGTGCTTCAAAGAAGCCCGTAAGAATCGGGAAGAGCCCCGGATTGCTTGTCTCGCCAACGACCAGTCGGAGGAGTAGACCCGAAACGCGCGCCGCAGAGCGGCGCGCGCCGGCGTTCCGCAATTTTGAGAACCAGCTTTCTCTAAGCACCGCGCCAGCAAGGCGCCAGCCGTCCTTCCCTCGCACAAGCACGACGCTGCTTTCAGCAAATGTCGCAAGCGCCGCGGAGAGCTTTGCGCCCGACTTGCGCACACTCTGTGCGAGCGCCCGGACGAGCCCGAGCTCGGGCGTGAGCACGAACACGAACGCACTCGCCTCTCCGACCGGCGACCGCGAGAGCACGATGCCGCGCGTTTCGTATTTATGCCGCATCGCGAACAAGATCGAAGCGCACTTCACCAGTCGAGAGCGTTGTCGAGTATTTCCCCCCTGCGCCAACAGTTGTATGCACAACATCTCTTGGAGAGAATCCTTCGCTCTTGCGCGCCTCCGCAACTGCGCGCGCCATCTCGCGTTCATCGCCCTCGATGACGAGTTCTGGAGTTAGAGCAGTATCGAGCGCGAGCTCTTCCCCGGTGAGTATCTTTTTTACATTCACTTCTTCGGCAAGAATCGCGGCGAATTCATCAGGTAGCCCCTCCGGGATAGTTAAGGCGGCGAGGGGCTGGCGCACCTTGATGCCCGCCTTCTGGCGCAACATGAGCGCTTCAGACGCGAGCGCGCGCACGCGCGCCATCTCGGCAATTATGGACAAGTCTGACTTGTCCAACGTTGTTTCGGGCCACGTGGCTAAATGCACACTCTCTGGATCACTTGTCTCTCGCACATCTTGGAAGATCTCTTCGGCGATAAACGGCATAACCGGTGCGGTCACCCTTGAGAATTCTCTCAGTACGTAGCGCAGAGTCATGAGCGCAACCTTCTTATCTTCTACATTGCCGCCCCTCATGCGATCACGCGAACGGCGAATATACCAAGTCGAAAAGTCATCAATGAATTCGCGCATCGGACGAACAGCGCGCGGCACGTCATAATCATCAAATGAGCTTGTCGCGGTTAAAATCACTTCGTTAAGCCGTGCAAGGATCCAGCGATCTAACACATTGTTACTTGAGGCACCTGCCGACCCGACTTCATCTTTGTAGAGCGAATAAAAGGCGAGAATATTCCGCAGCATATTCACCACGCGCGCATGAGCATCCTTCACATCTTCATCACGGAAAGAGAGATCTTCTGCCTGCATCAAGACCGATGACATGAGGTAGTAACGGAAGGCGTCTGCGCCGTAGCGATCAAAGAGCTCATATGCATCGGTGTAGTTGCCCTTGCTCTTTGAGAACTTTGATCCATCCGCGGCGAGAATGTTCCCGGTAGTGATGACGTTGCGGAACGCGAGTCGTCCGAACACTTCGACACCGATCGCGTGTAGATAATAGAACCACGCGCGCGTCTGACCTATATATTCAGAGACGAAGTCTCCCGGCGAGCGCCTCTCAAATTCTTCTTTATTTTCAAACGGATAGTGATACTCGGCGAAGGGCATCGAGCCGGACTCGACCCAACAGTCCACCACCTCGGGAATGCGCGTGAGCGGCTCGCCCTTTTCATTAAAGAGCTCGACGCGGTCGATATACGGGAGATGCAAGTCAAGCTCGCCCCGTGCATTCTTCGGGAGATCGGCCCCGGGCTTCATGTAGCTCTTCAATTCTTCGAGCGAGCCGATAACCGTTACATTCCCTTCTGCGTCTTTCCAAATCGGCAAAGGGCTCGCCCAGAAGCGATTGCGCGAGATCGTCCAGTCGGGCGCGCTCTCAAGATTGTGCTTAAACCGGCCTTCTTTAAGATGCTGAGGTATCCAATTTATTTTTTCATTTTCAGCGAGCATCTTTACCTTCACTTCTTGAATATTGATGAACCAGCTTGAGACCGCGTTATAGATAAGCGGTGTGCCACAGCGGTAGCAGTGCGGATAGGAGTGCTCGTGCGGTGCCCGCGCAAAGAGGAGTCCGCGCGACTCTAGATCCTCTTTTATCTTCACCTCTGCCTTCTTGATATACTCGCCACGAATAAACTCCGGTGCGTCGTCTTTGTAGGTCGCGTTCGGGTTCAAGAGCTGGAACATTGGCAATCCCTCTTTCTGCCCGAGATTAAAATCGTTTTCTCCATACATCGGCGCGATGTGCACAATGCCCGTTCCCTCTTCGATCGTGACGAAATCGGCCGCCAGCACCTGCCACTTCTTCCCTGCACAAGCTTTTACTTGTTCTATCTCATAGAGCGGTTCGTATTCAATTCCGACCAATTCGCTTCCCTTTATTTCTTGTACGAATTCTTCATTTTCATCAAGCGACTCTTTGCCCGCGATAAAATACATGCCGTTTTTTTCAAAGAGCGCATAAGAGATACCAGAGCCCACGGCAAGTGCGACGTTGCCGGGGAGCGTCCAGGGCGTGGTTGTCCACGCGAGCAGATACGTATTCTCCGGCCACTTAGACTTCTCTGCATCGCTCACTTTAAACGCCACCGTCACCGCTTCTTCAGTAATGTCCTTATAGGTGTTATCCATCGCGATCTCTGCCTTTGCGAGTGGCGTCTCGCAATGCGGACAGTACATCAGCACCTTACGGCCTTCATAGAGACGGCCTTTTTTATGGATCTCTTTGAGCGCCCACCACACACTCTCAATGAACGAATTATCCATCGTCTTGTAGGAGTTATCAAAATCTACCCAGCGCCCCACGCGCGCCACATAGCGCTTCCACTCATGTGCATAATCAAGCACCATCGCCCGCGCGGTCTCATTAAATTTTTCAATCCCGAGTGCGAGAATCTCCTTTTTATTCTTGAGCCCCAGCTTTTTCTCGACTAAAGATTCGATCGGGAGCCCGTGCGTGTCCCAACCCCAGCGACGACGCACGCGCCATCCGCGCATCGTCTTGTAGCGCGGGATGAGATCTTTTGAAACCGAAGCGAGGAGCGAGCCCGAGTGCGGCAGGCCGGTCGCAAAGGGTGGCCCATCATAAAAAGTGAACTCGCCCTTAGGAGCCTCTTTGGCGAGCGATTTCTCGAAGATGTGCTCGCGCTCCCAGAACTCTAGGATCTTCTCTTCGCGCTTCGCCGCTTCTGACTTTTCTGCCATATCTGAGTATCGTAGCGTTTGCAGGGCAAAAATGGAAATGGCCGCGGATATTCTCGCGGCCATTGTGGATATTATGAATTGACTACACTGCCAGTGCGCGACCCGATGACCGGGTCGATTCCCAGACGCTTTTGAAAAAACCCTGGGGCTTCCCATGAACCTCTTCAGCAAAGGCAAGCACAGGAGGCGAGACGCGATGACCGCGAAGCTTTTTCAGCTCCTTGTTAACATCAATATCTTTCGGTATCCTCCCGATCTGTCGCGCGAAGAGGAGGAACGTGCGTAATGTTTCGCATCCGCATTTCTCCCTTGCCTTTCTGACACGACGAATACCTTGATACTCCTCTGTCCTCCGTTGTCTCTTCCTCGCTGAAGACATACATCCTCCTTTTGGTTTGGATGCACGGAATTGTGCAGTCTGGATGAGAATGTAGCGCACAAGACGACTTAATGCAATCTTCACTTATCCACTGCAACCTTACATCCTCTCCGGCGCGGGGATACCGAGCAGCGTGAGGCCGTTGGTCATCGTGTTAGCGAAGGCGCGCGCGACGCGCTGTTTGTAGGCCTCTTCGGGAGAACCAAGCACCTGCTCGGCCGCATAAAAAGCGTTCCACTCTCCCGCCAGCTCGGTGAGATAATTCACCAAGAGATTCGGCGCGAATTCGCGAGCAGCACGCGCGGCAACTTCAGGATAGTGGAGGATGAGCCGCTCGATCGCATACGGCGCTGTCGGTGTCTCACTACCGCCCTCCCCATTCGCGCCATACGCGAGGATTTTTTTCGCACGCACGAGTGCGTACTGCAGATAGGGCCCTGAGTCGCCCTCAAGCGAAAGTGACTTCTCGGGGTCGAAGACGATGTCCGAGCCCGGCGCCTGCCTCAGGATCATATATTTAATCGCGCCAAGCGCGACCTGCTCGGCGACAAGCGGATCGGGGTTCTTCTCGCTGGCCTGCTCGATGACGCTCGTGATGAACTCCGCGGCGGTGATGACATTCCCCTCGCGCGAGGACATCTTGCCCGAGGCGAGCTTCAAGAAGCCTGTAGTGAGGTTCGTCGTCTTGGCGGCGAGCAAGGGCGCGACCTCACCGAGTGCCTGAAGCACTGTTTTAAAACGGCCGGCTTGTTCGTTGCCGGTGATGATGATTGACGTGTCTGACGGCCAGCGCTCCTCCTTCAAAAACGCGAGTCCGATATCCTTGGCCTCATAGGTCGGCGTGTTGTGTGAGGTGATAAATACCATCGTGTGCACCCCCTTCCCCTCGCCGTTATAGATAATCGCGCCATCGCTCTTTTCAAATATTCCCCTGGCGAGCCCGTCATGCACGACGCGCAGGCCAATCTCGGTCGTGTCGCTGTCAAAAAATTCAAAATCAAAATGCGTGCCGAGCAGTCTCCAGATGCGGCAAAACTCTTCTACCGAGACCGCGCGCCCCTTGCGCCAAACCTCCATCAACTCCCTATCCGAGCCGGCATAGATCGCCTGATTGAGCGCGTCTATTTCTTCTTTTGCCTGTACATCGTTCTCATAGGCGAGCGACCCTTCGGTATACGCGGCGCCAATTTCTTGTGCCGTCGTGGGTTCACTGATGCCTTTTTTACGAAGCCCCCAGAGCGCCTTGGCGACGTTCGGACCAATGTCCCCGCCGAAGGTGTCGCGGGCGACCTTTGCCCCTGTATGTTCTATTAGTCGTGACAACGATTCACCAATGATCGTGCCGACCAAGTGGCCGATATGCATCTCTTTAAAAGCATTCGGATTCGAATATTCAATGATGACACGTTTCCCTTTTTCCGCATCGCCCTTCCCCCAGTCTGTCCCCTTCGCGTCAGCTTCAGCGACTGCGAGCGCGATCGCCTCCGGCGCGAGCGTAATATTCACGAAGCCCGGCCCCGCGACCTCAACCTTTTCAAAAGTTAGGACACCCAGTGTCCTAACTTTTTCTGCCAATTCTTCTGCGACTTCTCGCGCCTCCCGACCGAGCGCTTTGGCTGCTGCGAGCGCGGCGTTGGTCGCGTAGTCCCCGTGGCGCATATCTGCGGGCCGTTCGACCACAAACACCACCTCTCCCGCGCCCATACTCACCAGCGCCTCGCCGACCGCCTTCCGTATTCGTTCTTCCATACGGGCAGTATAGCGATACTCGAGTCATTTGACTATTTGCGTGCGTTCGGTAGGATGCGGCAGGATAGCAGTTCTAAAAATAAACGAGAAAGAAAGGAGGGGCGGATGATACAGTACAAACCGTTTGAGGAGCGAAAGCCAGATACTCAATATAGAGATCGGCTCGCGCACATTCTTCATCATGGTGAATTAGCGAAGGATACAGCACAAGGGATTGGGGCACTTACCTGCTTCGGAACACTCTCACCAATGGTTTTTGACCTCAAAAACGGGGTGCCGCTCATTACCGAGCGAAAAATCGGCTTCTGGAGGAAAGCCGTCGCCGAGATCATCGCGTTTATAAATGGAGCGCGCACTCTCGATGAAATTGCATCCTACGGATGCGACTTTTGGGAGGACTACCGGAACAAAGACGTAGGACTTCCGCTCGCACCGGGCGATTTGGGTCCCGGCTCGTATGGGCCGGCATTTCACGACTTCCCGATGCCGAACGGCGAGACGCTCAATCAGCTCGAACAGGTGCTCGAGCAGATCCGCAATTATCCGTACATGCGCACGCATCGCGTCACGCCGTGGATCCCGTTCTATACGGCACGAGGGCCGCGACGCATGGTGAATGTCGCGCCCTGTCACGGGGAGCTACACTTTCGCGTCATTAATGGGAGGCTCGATATGCGCATGGATCAACGTTCGGCGGATATGCCGATTGGCGTACCCTCAAACATGATCCAGTATGCGGCGCTCCTACTCATGGTGTGTCAGGTAACAAAATATGCGGCTGGCAACTACATTCACAGTCTCGTGGACGCACACATCTACGAGAACCAGGCTGACAGTGTACGGCAACTTATAAAACGGTGGCCGAACCGCTTCCCAATCCTGAAGCTCGATCCGACGGTAAGAAGTCTGTTCGACTTCAGAGTCGAACACTTCACCCTTGAGGAATATGATCCGCAACCCGCAATGAAGATTCCCTACAGCCCGTGAAAGGAGGTGCCGAAAGTGGGAGAGAAAAAACAAGTCGATGTGGGGAATGCCAGTGTGGTACCGCGTGACGATTATGTAAAGGTGCTTGAAGAAATCATCGCTGCGGGTTTCTGCCCGTTCTGCGAGGAACACCTTTTCAAACACCACCCCAACCCAGTGTTGTTCCAAAACAAGCATTGGCTTGTCACCAAAAACACATGGCCGTACGTCGGAACGCGCCTCCATCTTCTATTCATTGCGCGTACGCATATTGAACGAATTGAAGATATGACGGCTACCATGTTGCTGTATCGGCATGATCTTTACCGACAAGTGATAGAGGAACATACAATCACCGGAGCGACGTTTATGACTCGCTCGGGCGAAACGTTGTTCACCGGAGCGACCGTGACACATCTGCACTCACACCTGATTGTTGGTGGTGCACGGGACGAGACAGACTCGAAACCGATCAAAGCCCTCGTTGGCTTTGAAAAGTAGCCGACAAACAGAAACCCCCAGTCCTAGGACTGGGGGTTTATTCATTTCAGACAAAACTACATTTCCACACGGATAATCTCCACTCCTCGCGATTGGAGCGCTTCGGCTCCGGCGACGAGCGCATATCCATCCACATAATACAGACGCTTAATCCCCGTTCGAGAACAAGGGCCCGCACACGGTGGACAAGGGAAGGTCGTCACATACAAATCGCATCCTCTCGTAGAGATTCCGCGATTCGCGGCCTCGGCGATCAGCCCCACTTCGGCATGCAGGGCGCTTGAGACATCAATGTCCTGCCCCGGCTCGAAATTACTTCGCGGATCACCGTAGCAATATGCGCTCTGTTCGCAGGGCACATGCTCATTAAAGGCAGCGAGCAGAACTTCACCATCCTTTACAAGGAGTGCTCCGATCTGTCGCCACCAATCAGGACTTTTGTCTGCGAATTTGAAGGAGGTTCGCATAAGCTCGCGGTCAAACTCTTTAGTTGAGATAACGCGCTCACCTTCTGGCCGCCGCTTCACCTGCGTCGCGCCCCAGTCCCAGCGAAGCCGCCAACTGCCATCAAAGGTTATCGCTACTCCGGCAAAATACTTCTCTGCCATAGCGTGCGACACATCTTCATCCGGCATGACGACCACTGTTGATTCCAGAACTTCATCCATATTCCTTGGCGTGAGGATATGAACTCGGTCAAAGATATTGAGCGCTTTGACCATCCACCGCACCTCCTCCGATTGAACACCCGGCAAATGCCGGACGAGCGGTTGGAACTCCTTGATGAACTCGTTACCAAGAACATAGAGTACCCCTCCCGCGTACGCACGGAAGAACTTCAGATATCCCGCATGCGGCACTGGGACATACGCGACCAATACGACAGTACTATTTTTTGTTGATTTCATATCGTACCTCCCGTCTGACCGATTTTGTTACGCACGTTCTGCAGAGTTGTTTTGATTCCCTGTTCAATTTCTACAAATGCCTCTTCGACACCTTCAAAATAGAACTGTCGGATCCGTGCAGTCGTGCTTGTCTCAGCTTGTGGCGGGAGATTCACGATATGTGCACACTGCTTCTGTATCATCTCGAGATTCGGTAGATCCGCCGTAGATGTCGAGATGATTCTTACATCATGCGGCACGGTCACAAAAAGCTGGTTCGGTTCATACTGTAACGTTATGACGTCAGCCCATCGCTGGTGAGCCAGTGTTCTGACACGCTCGTTTTCAGAAACCGCCGGCCGCTTCGGACCTTTTCGCATCTTCGTCAACTTGTCAGTTTCCACCCCGATAACCAATATCACATGGTCAGCCCCTGGGTAGAGCTTTGCCGCCTCCTTTTTTCCAAGTGCACAATAATCAAGGTGCCCGATATGAATCAAATCCCACACACCCGTCACGAACGCGATAACGCAGCTCATTGACCGTAACATGTTGACGAGCTTCACAAGCTCTTCGTGGTTCGGCACGAAACGATCTTCAAACTCCGCTGTACCCTTTATGATCCGTTGCGCCTTTCTCAAGATCGGATCTGGCTCCGCCGCATGATACACGAGAGGGAGTGTCTCCCCTTTCCCGCCTTCTTTTGCTTTCCTCACCATATCTCAACCCTCCCTTCTATGTTTTTATGTGTTTTTTGTCTGGAACAGTCCGAGGCAACTGTATGCGCAAAGGGAGCAAAAAGCAAATGACGCGGAAGCGAAGCTTCCGCGTCATTCATACGCGAATCAAACGTGCTGATTAAAGAACACTCCCGACCACTTTTTACCGCTCTTTGCGGTCTCGATT
This sequence comes from Minisyncoccota bacterium, assembly GCA_041664265.1. Classification (GTDB taxonomy): domain Bacteria; phylum Patescibacteriota; class Minisyncoccia; order Phycocordibacterales; family Phycocordibacteraceae; genus C7867-001. The sequence goes on along the minus strand of JBAYLD010000006.1, from coordinate 4,519 downwards.
TTCTTGACCTCAATACGCTCAACTTCTTTTCCCACCTGTCTGTATCTCCCGGTGATAAAGGATATAATATCGGGAAATTGCGGCGTTGGTTTGAAGTCCTGAAATCCTTCCGCTGGCTTTCCTCCTCCCTTAAAATGAACCGAGAGGGTGTAACGGCCTTCGGCACAGAGAGCTTTCGAGTTCGCCTTCACCACCTTGCCGACAAACTTGTTCCCGTCGGTAAAATTGATCGTGAACTCTGTACTCTTGCCGGCGAGCAGTTGCTTGAACTGCTGCATCGCCTCAGTGATCCAAAGCTCGCCCTCTTCGAGCGGACGGGGCGGGGTGCTTGGGTAATGTATGTCTTTTTTCCAGACACTTCCATCATCCCAGTAAATCAGGCGGTAGGTATTTTCGCCCTGGGGACGATATTCGCTCTTCACACTGATGAAGCGAGTCCCCATGCAGGTTTTTATCGTCAGTACATCGTTGTCTAAAACGACGAACTGCCGCCCAAAGCGATACACCGGATCATCCTGTAATCCCTCGGGGAACGCGTAGTCGCCGACGAGTTCCTCGTCGCCGATGGCGTAGAACCACGGCGTAAGTAACCCATAAGTGACATGCTGTTTGAATCCCGGAAGTTTTGAGATGTCGGTCTTGTTAGATCTCCAGTACGCTTCAAACGCACCTAGCGCATCCTGCAGCGTCTCCCATTCCGTAAACGATCCGCTGCCAAAATCGCTGTGACTGAGATACTCGTTAACAACGATACCCCAACGGCCATCAGGAGGATGCTTGATTTCTAAGACTTCCTTGTACCCTCCCGCCCCCGGATGTCCGCTGCCACCGTACTTGTGCTGGGTTATGTCATAGCGGCTGTAGCTTCCATAGGTGCCGCGGCCGACATTAACCCGATGAGTAGTTGGGATGTCGATGGTACGGATTCTTTCCAGAGAATCTCTAACCACCTCCTTTTCTTCCGGTCGGCAGGTGAAATTAACCGGCCGGCCGAGCCCTGTTTTTCCTTCTCCGTAGGTGTAGCTGGAAAATTTGTCCTCTTCCATCTCTTTCTCCTCCTTTTCTACGCGATTTTATTGTTTTTTTGTCTGGAACAGTCCGAGGCAACTGTACTACCAAGCGAGCCGAACAACAAGTGAGCGTCTTCGCTTACTTGTTTGAGGCAAGTGCAGGGAGGAAGCGCGGCTTTGCGAGCTTACGCGCCGGAGGGGTAAAAAGCAAATCGGCACGAGGCGACGCCTCGTGCCGATTTCTGTGGAAGTCGGACTTCCACAAAATACGCCGTTTATTTAACCGAAATGCCCATTGAGCGCGCCGTGCCCTCGATAGTGCGAGCGGCCGCCTCGGGCGAGCCAGCATTCATGTCCGGCATCTTCTCAGCGACAATCGCGGCAACTTGATCCTTCGTTAAGACGCCCGCTTTCTTTTCTTTGACCTTGCTCGAGCCCTTCTCGATGCCAAGCGCCTTCAAGATCAGTCTTGAGGCCGGCGGATTCTTCATGATAAAGGTGAACGAGCGGTCGTCATACACCGAGAGGTCGATCGGGATGATGACCCCCTTCTTGTCTTTGGTCGCCTCGTTAAATTGGGTCACGAATTGGCCGATGTTCACGCCCGCGGGTCCAAGCGCGGTGCCGACCGGAGGCGCAGGCGTCGCCGCCCCGCCAGGGATCTGTAGTTTTATCTTTTTTACGACTGTAGCCATAATGTGTTTGACTCTACCTTAGAGTTTACGAACTTGCAAAAAGTCGAGCTCGACCGGCGTCTCCCGCCCGAACATCGAGACCATTACCTTCACCTTCCCGCGATCCTCGTCAATGTCGCTCACCTTCCCTTCCAGATCCTTAAACGGCCCGTCGGCGATGACGACCGGGTCATCTTTCATGAGATCAATACGGTGTTTAGGCGCCTCGGCCTTCATACGCTTCATCAGCGAGTCAATCTCTGATTCCTCCATCGGGACCGGCGTGTTGCCGGAGCCGACGAAGCCCGTCACCCTCGGAGTATTACGCACCACGAACCACGAATCGTCGTCCACGATCATACGCACCAAAATATAGCCCGGATAAATCTTCTCTTCTTCAACGACTCGCTTGCCACCCTTCACACGGATCTTCTTTTCGGTCGGCACGATCACATCAAAAATCTTTTCCTCCATACCCAAAGACTCGATGCGCTGCTTCAAGTTGCGCTCCACCGCATTCTCGTAGCCAGCGTAGGTGTGGATGGTATACCACCGCGCATCTTCCTTGCGCGGTGTTACCTCATCGCGGACAACCTTCGGCATCGAGGGCGCGATATCCGCCATCTCAACGTCCTCCGGCAATCCTACTCCATCCTGTTCTAGGTTTTGGTCGTCCATAGGAGAGATATTAGCCGAGAATCGTCCGGCTCACTCCCAAACCGAAGACATAATCCAAGAGGCCGACCAGGAGCGCGATAACCGCCGCGATAAAGATAACCACAAGCGTATGCGAAACAGCCTTCTGGCGCGTCGGCCAGACGATATGCGTGAATTCTTCGCGCACATGCTTCAGATAGGTAAAAAGTGATGTCATGGGAGAGGTGTGTTGGTAAATAAAAAGCCCCCACGGGCTCTATATTTCAAGAGCATACTATAGCACTCGGAATGCGTCAACTCGCGAGAACTGCACAAAGAGACACCTAAAACCACAAGGTGACTCCTCACGGAGGGAGGTGTCTCCTTGTGGTTTTAACGAATCTCGTAGGTGATAGAGACCGAGGCGTTGTAGGTATTCTCGCCTACAGGGATGTTCGGCGCAGAGACTGCCTTGGAGTCAACAACGCCGCCGCCCATGCCGTAGGCCATCGGATACGGATACCCACCCGAGGATTCGCTGAAGTTCACGATCTTACCCAGGCGGACGCCGAGCTGTTTAGCGAGTAGATCTGCCTGCGACTTAGCCTTCGCGATCGCATCAGCGCGCGCGGCATCATAGCCTGCGGTGGTGTCATCGAGCGTAAAGGCTGGGCCGTTCAAATTCTGGACTTCAAGCCGGCCGAGACCCGCGATGAGATCGCCCGTCTTGGTCAGGTCGCGCATCGTTACTTGGATCGTTTGGGAAACTTGGTAGCCGACTATCTTTGGCGTGTCCCTATAGTCCGGACAAATCGCGCCGAAGGGGCACGGGCTTGGGTAAGAATACTGCGGATAGATGTTGTACGAGAGCGTCTTGATATCCTTCTCGGCGATACCCTGTTCCTTCACATATGCGATGGCGGCATTCGTCTGTTTAGTGGTCGCGGCCTGCGCTTCAGATACAGTCGTTTTCATATTTTCAACCGTAAATGAAATACGTGCGACGTCCGGCGGGAGGGTCGCCTGGCCGTCGCCCTGCACCGTAATGGTATCGGTCGCCGGTATACCCGAGCGGCCAAGGTCACCGAACGTGCTTATCGTCTGTGCGAGCAAAAAGAGCGCGAGAATGCCAAGCACGCTCACCGAAGCGATACGCAGGCTCTTGGCGTCAAACAGGTTACTGAAAAAGTTGTTATCCATAAAAAATAGTTAGCGAATAGCTCCTGAGAGTATAGCACCGCGCCAAAACCAAGCGACCCTCGTTATTGGCCTTGCAGTGTCGTGAGGAGTTCCCCGAGCGCTCGAGCGGCCGGGAGCGTTGTGGTATCGAGGTTCGGATCGGTCCAATTCGTGACCCCGCGGTCAATTGCATCGAAACGCACCACATCGGTAGTACGGGCGAGATAGTAGGCTGTTTCAACGACACCCTCAAAACGCCCCAAAGAAACAACTGTGAAGCGGTGCGTGCCGAGCAGTGTAGAAGAAAACGAGGTCGCGCCAACCGGCTCTCCAGAGGTGCTGCGTATAGCCGTCTTTTGTATGGTCGCGAGCGCAGTTGAAGACGCCTCAATCGCGTAGCGACGAATAACGATGCTCGCAACCGATCCGGCCGCCGGCGTCTCGTATGCCACGACGCTTGCAGCATCGGGAAGTGTCGTGGGGACAAAACCAGACGGTAGAGCAAATGCCACGCCAATATCAGGGAGCGAGACGTTCGGCGATAGGCACTCTGCGAACGTGCATGCTGTGCCTGTGCGGGCAACCGAAGTGCCATCAGGACACACTCTTGCATCAAGCGGACACGCAATGGGTCGTGTCGGGAGCTCGAGCGCGTTGCGATACAAGAATCCGCCGATTCCCACAATGAGGATGAACACAATGCCGAAGAACAAAGTCTTCATAGACGAATGATAGCACGCGAAGAATTCTGGGGTGGTCGACCGGGGACGATCCGGCAACCTTCTGCTCCACAAGCAGATGCTCTAGCCAATTGAGCTACGACCACCACGCACCCTGCGTAGCCTCATGCGAAGCAGGATGTCGCACTGACTTTTTATACCACAAAGTAAAACTTTATGTGCTGACATACTAACCTTTGCGCGAACCCATTTCCAGCGGCCAAACTGATGCGCCTCGACCGCGCTCGCGGACTCGCGCGGGCAAACCCAAAAATTTCCTTGCATTTTCTTTGCGTCTCCT
>JBAYLD010000005.1:0-97023 GCA_041664265.1 Minisyncoccota bacterium | reverse complement strand
AAGTCAAGGGAGCTGGGGGTGCCCGAAGGTCTGCCTCGCGCAGGACTACGGCAAATTCAGTGACAAGGACTAAGTCGTAACAAGGCACGGGTAGCGGAAGCTGTTCGTGGAACATATCCAATTGGAACCGATCATGGCCGAAAGCCTGATCATGTCGATACCCGCCAACATCTGCAAAGTTGTGGCGGGTGGGAGATAGCAGTTGTCCCTAAACACTGCTCGGAAGTCGGATAACGTAACCCGATGGCGTTTGAGAGCCACATATGAGCTCTCAAACGGTGCAGAATAGGCGGAACAAAAGGCTCCAGACATCTTTTCATTCAATACACACAAACTACATAGGGCTGCCCTATGTATGATTACAAAAACGCCCGAGAAGGGCTTTTTGTTTTGGGATGGAAATATAAGGGGATTTTTGTTAGTATCCCTATACGCGCGCTTAGCTCAGTTGGTAGAGCGTCCGCCTGATACGCGGCAGGTCCTAGGTTCGAATCCTAGAGCGCGCACCGAGTCAAAAAGAAAATGCGCCTCTGGGCGTTTTTCTTTTTAGGCGAGGTACAAGGCTCAAAGCTCTGCTTAGAGCGCGCACTGATTCGTTATACCCACATCGTGCGAAGCGGGAAGTAGGGGGCGGTATACTACACGCATGCGGAACATGCTCATGATCGGTGGGTTCGCGATTGCCGTCATTATCGTCGGCATCTCTATTTTTATACGGGGAGGCGGCGGACAAGTCGCTTCGCCTTCGGTAGCGACCGAAGCGCTCCCCGTAGCAGTCGCGGTGCCATTTACAGAATTGGCGCGCGGCATGCAGTCGGATGTGAAGACTCGGGTAAACTACCTCATTACCTCGGCAGAGGGGCTCGAGAAGCTCTGGGAGATGATCGATGCCGCCGGCACGCCTCCTGCTGTCGACTTCAAAAAAGAGTCGGTCATCGCGGTCTTCGCCGGAGAGAAGCCAACGACTGGCTATGCTATTGAGGTGGTGAAGGTCGAGGATGCTATCGCGCGTACTGTTTCTATAACACTGACAAAACCCGGAGGCAGCTGTGTGGTAGGGCAAGCGATCACTGCTCCGTATCAGGTCATTACTGTGCCGCTGACGACACGTTCGTTTGCGCACGAGGATGTTTCAACCACGACCGGTTGTTTGAATTAACTCATATGTGCCCGCACTTGGTGGTGTCGGGCGTGCATCGTGTGCACAGGTGCGATACATTGAGGTCATGGACGCGTCAGCGCACTTCCGCGGCAAGAAGATCACCGTGATGGGTCTCGGTCTCTTGGGCCGAGGGGTGGGCGATGCGCGCTATCTGGCCGAATGCGGCGCTGAACTCATCGTGACTGATTTGAAAACACGCGAGCAGCTTGCTGAATCAGTAGCGCAGCTTGAGTTATTCTCTAACATCACGTTTGTTTTGGGCGAGCATCGTCTTGAAGATTTCAAAGGTCGCGATTTGATACTGAAGGCCGCCGGCGTGCCGCTCGATTCTCCGTATATTGCTGAAGCGAAGAAAAATAGTATACCGGTGCGCATGAGCGCGGACCTCTTCGCAGAAATTTCTGGTATTCCCATCGTTGGGATAACCGGTACAAGAGGGAAGTCAACAGTGACGCATATGCTCCACGCGATTTTAAAAGAGGCAGGGAAGAAAATAGTGTTAGGAGGAAATGTCCGCGGCGTCTCGACGCTCTCGCTTCTCCGCGAGGTGACACCTTACGGAAGCCACAAGGTGACTCCTCGCCGCGAGGTGTCTCCTTGTGGGCTTCGCGGAGTTGCGGTACTTGAACTCGATTCGTGGCAGCTCCAGGGCTGGGGCGAGGCACGTATGAGTCCGCACATCGCGATCTTCACCACGCTCTACCTCGATCATCTTAATTATTATGAAAAGCATCCGGAGCAATATCTCGCAGACAAAGCAAATATCTTTTTGTATCAAACGACGCAAGACACACTCGTCCTCGGCAAGCAGTGTGCAGCAATTCTCATTGAGAAATACGCAGACAGGATTGATTCAAGAACGATTGTTGCTGACGAGCTCAAGCTCCCCGACACATGGGTCTTGTGCATACTGGGTATGCACAACAGGTATGATGCGGCGCTCGCGCTCGCGGCTGCCCGTGCGCTCGATATCCCCGACGAGACGAGCCGTAAGGCGCTTGAATCATTTACCGGCGTACCCGGCCGTCTGGAGCTTATCGCTGAGAAGAACGGCGTAAAGATCTACAATGACACGACTGCGACAACGCCCGAAGCGACGCTGGCCGCTCTCTCTGCTCTCAATGATGGATTTACGAAACCCAACATTATTTTGATTATGGGGGGTGCGGATAAAGGGCTGGATATGGGTGCGCTGGTTGCAACATTGTCGAAATTGAAGCGCACCATCCTGCTTGCCGGTTCTGGCACTGATCGTATGAAGGGTGAATTGCCGGACGCACCCGTTTTTCCTTCACTTAAAGAAGCGGTTATGGACGCGTTTGCACATGCCGAATCCGGCGACACGATACTTTTCTCTCCCGCCTTTGCATCATTTGGTATGTTCAAAAACGAATACGATCGTGGCGACCAATTGAATGCACTGGTAAAAGAGCTATGAAAAAAGCCTATTTCGTCGGTATTGGCGGTATCGGGATGTCGGCGCTTGCACAAATGATGTTTGAGCAAGGGATAGAAGTAACAGGATCAGATCGAGCTGTAAGTCCGGTGACAGAACTTTTGGAGAGGAAGGGGATTACGGTTGCTGTCGGGCAGGAGGCGGAGCATGTCCCGGCGGATGCAGAGATGGTCGTGTATAGCGATGCGGTGCCAGAAGATAATCCAGAACGTACGCGTGCACGAGAGCTTGGAATACCGGAGTTAAGTTATTTCAAAATGCTCGGGCAGGTGTCACTGGGGAAGAGAACCGTGGCGGTGGCAGGCACCCACGGTAAGACCACCACCACCGGCATGCTCGCCCGGATCTTGCAGGATGCAGGCGCATCGCCGACGGTTATTGTGGGCTCGATTCTCAAAGATTTTGGGTCAAATTATGTGCACGGGAATTCTGACCTCTTCTTGGTGGAAGCGTGCGAGTATCGCGACCACCTGCTTGAGCTCTCGCCCGAAATACTCGTGCTCACAAATATTGAGTGGGACCACACCGATTGGTTCCCCTCCCTCCAGGTGGTGCAGGCGACCTTTCGTCGGGCGATTGAACATGTGCCAGTAAGCGGCGCTCTCATAACGGATCCGTCACATCCGAACATTGCGCCCTTGCTCACTGCCGCGAAGTGCACGGTGATTGACTACACTCGGGAGCCCGCCTATGAACTCCATACACCGGGTGAGTTTAACCAGATGAATGCCCACGCGGCCGCGGCGGCCGCGCGGGTGGTTCTCGCCCGCACGACACCCGGTGTTGAGAATTATGTATTAACACCGGGTGTCGACGGGCTCACCGAACAGATCGCCAAGTCACTTGCGGCGTTTCAAGGCACCTGGCGGCGATTTGAATACAAAGGAAAAACAAAAAACGGCGCAGACGTGTATGACGACTACGCTCATCATCCGACCGCTATCCGGGCGACGCTCGCGGCACTCCGCGAGAGAATCCTCCTTGCCCACAAGGAGACACCTCGCCTCCGCGAAGCCCGCAAAGCCCGTAAGGAGACACCTCGCAGCGAGGAGTCACCTTACGACGAGGTGACTCCTTACGGCAGCCGGAAGGTGTCTCCTCGTCTTTACGTCGCCTTCCACCCCCATCTCTATAGCCGTACGCGCGACTTGCTCGATGAATTCGCTACGGCATTTGGCGACGCCGACAAGGTCTTCATCGCCCCCATCTTTGCCGCTCGCGAGACCGACGATGGCTCGATCTCGAGCGAGATGCTCGCCGAGCGCATCCGTGCCACAGGCGTTGACGCGACTGCGCTCGGCTCATTTGATGCCATTGAGAAGGCGCTTGGCGAGGCTGGCCCCGGCGACACCATCATCACTATGGGCGCGGGCGATATCTATAAAGTTGCGGATAGTCTGGTTAAGCACTAAAGTGCGAAGAATGACAGGCAAACTTTCAATCGTCGCGACGCCAATAGGGAATCTCGAGGACATTACGCTCCGCGCGCTCCGCACGCTTAAGGAGTGCGACGTGATCTATGCCGAGGACACGCGTGTAGTCAGTAAGCTCCTCGCGCGCTATGAGATCAAGAAGCCGCTCCAGCGGCTGGATGCGGTGACAGAGCTAAAAAAAGCAGATGATATTATCGCGCGGCTTGAGGCGGGCGAGCACGTTGCTTTTGTGTCAGATGCCGGCACGCCGGGTATCTCTGACCCCGGCGCCCGGCTCGTCGCGATTGTGCGAGAAAAAATATCAAGGTCTCGCCTTGATATTCAGATTGAGGCGATACCGGGGGCATCGGCGCTCACGGCGGCGCTCTCTATTGCAGGGCTCTCTGCGCCGGGCTTCACCTTCACCGGCTTCTTGCCGCACAAGAAGGGGAGGCAGACCGCACTCAAAAAAATATCAGAAAGTGAATTGCCAGTTGTGCTCTACGAATCGCCGCATCGCATTCTGAAGCTCTTAGAGGAGCTTGTGCAACACCAGGTGTCGCACATCGTTATTGCCCGCGAGCTCACCAAGATGCATGAGGAGGTCGTCTCTGGTACACCAAGCGAAGTTCTTGAACATTTTGCTGCACATCCAGATGCGGTTCGAGGGGAATTTGTCGTCATAGTGGCGCCCTGATATACTTGAACCATGTCTCGCGCGAGCACCCTTATTCTCCTCGGCATCTTTGTTATCCTGGCGCCCTTCTCGGGATTGCCGATAACAATTCGCAACCTTCTCTCGGTCATCTTCGGCGCGTGCGTGCTTGGCATCGGCCTTGCACTGCGTGTCCACAAAGAGTAGTGGGGCTTTGGTTTACCCGAACACTAAGAATGCCGTTGCGTCTTACGCACAATCCGATTTACGGCATCCTTAGTGTTCGGGTATACTGAAGCGTGATGGAGAATCCTGAACGCGTTACCTACTTCGCGGCGACTGATTCGCGCGGGAAGAATATCCCCTTTGGCATCAAGGCGAAGGATCGCGATCGCCACATGTACGTTATCGGCAAGACCGGTATGGGCAAATCGACGCTGCTCGAGAACCTGGCGATCCAAGACCTCAGGAACGGCGAGGGGCTCGCCTTCATTGACCCACACGGAGGAACGGTAGAAAGGCTTCTTGAATATATTCCCGAAGATCGGATAAAAGACGTAGTCTATTTTGCTCCGTTCGACATGGAGAATCCCATCGCCTTCAACGTGATGGAGGACGTCGGCTATGACAAGCGTCACTTGGTCGTCAGCGGCCTCATGGCAACCTTCAAGAAGATATGGCAGGACGCATGGAGTGCGCGTATGGAATATATTCTCACGAACACGCTTCTCGCGCTCCTTGAATATCCGGACGCGACCCTGCTCGGCGTCAACCGTATGTATACCGATAAAGAGTACCGCCAGAAGGTGATTGATAATGTCAAAGATCCGGTGGTTAAAGATTTTTGGACAAAAGAGTTCGCCAATTACGGTGACCGCTACACGCAAGAGGCGACACCGGCGATTCAGAATAAAGTCGGGCAATTCACCGGCAATCCGCTTATCCGCAATATTATCGGCCAGCCGAAGTCCTCCTTCGATATCCGCACGATGATGGACGAGAAGAAGATTCTCATCATTAATCTCTCGAAGGGTTTGGTGGGAGAAACCAACATGCGGCTCTTGGGCTCGATGCTCACCACGCGCATCTTCCTCGCGGCGATGAGCCGTGCGAGCGAGTCCGCGGGGGATCTCAAGCGACTCCCCAACTTCTATTTTTACGTCGACGAGTTCCAGAACTTCGCGAACGAGACGTTCGCAGAGATCCTCTCTGAAGCGCGCAAGTATAAGTTGAATCTCGTCATTGCGCATCAGTATATCGAGCAGATGGAGGAGGAAGTGCGCGATGCTGTCTTTGGCAACGTCGGCACCACCGTCGCCTTCCGTGTCGGGCCCTTTGATGCCGAGGTGCTGGAAACCATTTTTATGCCGAAGTTCACAAAGGAGGATATCGTGACACTCGACAAGCGGCAGATCTACCTCACGCTCATGATTGACGGTGTCGGCTCACAACCATTTTCTGCGGTAACGATCCCGCCGATAGAAGCGCCGCCGGTATCGTACAAAGAACAGGTCATTACCTCGTCGCGTGCACAATTTACCGCACCACGTGCAGGCATCGAGAACGCCATCCTTGAAGAGCTCGCCGCGAGTACGGCATCAGAAGCGCCGTTTGACGCACGAATGAAGAAGAAGCCGGTGCAACCTGCAGTGTCAACTCCACGCTCGCCCAGGATCCAAACTCCCTCTGTCCATGTGTTGGACGTCGTACGTCCCACATCAGATGTTGGACGTACGACGTCCCCAAATGCAATGCGTCCTGTGATTCAGCAAAAAACCGCCGAAGACCTAAAGTCAATCCTGCGCACTATGACCGTAAAAACGGGCGTGGAGAAGGAAAAACAACAGACACAACAGAAACAGTCGCTCAAAGGGGCGCTTGCTGACGTGTTGGCGCGCAGTGAACAACCAGCAGCAACTACTCAACAGCCAAAGCAGCAAGAGCATCCCGTGGCGGCGACGCCGGCACAAGAAAAAAAACCCTTTGAAGTCTCTGAAGACGCACTCCGAAAAGTGCTCAAGGGCGATACATGATTCGTATGCGCGTTGCTGGTTTGTTCGCTTTGGCCATCCTCTTCCCGGCGTTTGCATATGCTGCGACTGTGGATATTAACACGGCGAACGCAGCTCTTCTCGATACGCTCCCGGGCATCGGGCCATCAAAAGCGGCCGCGATAATCGACTATCGCACGCAACACGGGCCGTTCGTCCGAATCGAAGATATTCAAAAGGTGAGCGGTATCGGCCCAAGCACCTATGCAGAAATCAAGCCGTTCATCACCGTCGGCGATGCGGGCGCACCGGATACTCCGTCAAGCCCCGATCCAACTCCTGCTGACGATTCTCCTACGGTGGCGAGCACGACGCTCCCCGTAGCGGTACTTTCTTCGGATAGTGGGTCGCCAGAATACATCCCTATACCCGTACTCCGTATCGTGACGGGTGGTACTCGCACGATATCGTCTGGTGCGGATGTTCCCTTCACTGCCGCTGTGTATGACGGCAGGGGGAACAAGCGCGACGATGCGGTCGTGAGGTGGTCATTCGGCGATGGTATGCAAAGGACCGGGGCGAATGTCTTCCATGCATACTATGAATCGGGTGAATATCTCGCGATTGTACACGCGGTCACTCCTGACGGAGGAGACGCAGCAAAAGAAATAATTGTGACGGTCGAAGATGCCAGCATTAAAATTATCTCAGTGTCCTCTCGTGGTATTGCACTCGCGAACAATGATTCGCGCACGCTCGATCTCTCGTTCTGGAAGCTTTCTATGAGCGGGCAAGAATTTAAGATTCCAGAACGAACACAGATTCTCGCCGGCCACACAGTTCTCTTTCCTTCGCGGGTGATTGAGTTGCCGCTTGCTGACTCGGCGCTTCTCCTGTATCCAAGCGGGGAAGTAGCGGCTACCTATCCGGCAGTCGCGAGCGTTTTGCAGACAAGCGCGCTGCAACTTCCACCGAGTAGCCTGAGTTATAAGCGAGTACAGGAGGTCGAGTCGATTACTAACACAAAGGCAAACATTGAAGCCGATGAGAAACAAGTACATGCCCCCACGGCGGCGACAGAGCTCGCGGCCGTGGGGGCAGCATTGCCCGATTCATCTAAGGTGACGCCTCAGACGAACAAACCAGCTACGGGCATTTTTACCTCCCCCTGGACGCTCGGCTTCATCGGCACCGTAGTTCTCGCGGCCGGCGCATTTATTCTTCTTTAGCCCGACGGCTTGATGATGTATCAAATGAAAAAACGCATCCTTATTTTTTCGCTCGCGTACTATCCGCATGTTGGCGGCGCTGAAGTCGCGCTCAAAGAGATTACCGATCGCGTCAATGATATCGAGTTTCATCTCGTGACAATGAACTTCGGCGAGGAGGCGCGAGAGGAGAAAATCGGGAATATTTTTGTACATCGAGTGGGGAATAGTGCCTCATATCTCCACAAAATACTTTTTATACCGCGCGCCGCGTGCACAGCGAGGCGCCTGCATCGCGCGCAACCCTTTGAGGCATTCTGGGCGATGATGAGCTATATGCTCTTCCCGATTGTCCTGCTTCGATATAGGGACTTACGATGTCCCTATTTACTCACACTTCAGGAGGGTGACCCGTGGGAGCACATGTTCAGCCGCTGGTTCATTCTCCCGTTTCGGCCTCTCCTCTCCAGCGGCTTCAAGCACGCGTCAGCCGTGCAGACGATCTCGACCTATCTCGCCGGATGGGCAAAGCAGATGGGATATCAAGGCGAGGCCTCGATAATACCCAATGGCGTTGACGTTGCGTCCTTCGCCCGTAAGGTGATTCCTCGCCGCGAGGTGTCACCTTACAGACTCGTGACGACCTCGCGATTGGTGCATAAAAACGCGATTGATGACGTGATTCGCGCGTTGGTGCTTTTGCCCGATTCTATCCACTTCACTATCTATGGCACTGGGCCAGATGAGATGCTGTTAAAAACATTGGCGAAAAATCTTGGCGTTGAATCTCGGGTGAAATTTATGGGCCATAGTGATCATGCAGAATTACCGCGCGCGCTCGGCGAAGCTGACATCTTCATCCGCCCGAGCCGCTCCGAGGGCATGGGCAATTCGTTTATCGAGGCGATGGCTGCCGGCCTGCCGGTCGTCGCGACGCAAGAGGGCGGCCTCAGTGACTTCATCTTCGACGCTCGCCGCAACCCGGACAAAGAACCAACCGGCTGGGCGGTGGACAAAGACTCTCCAGAACAAATCGCCGATGCGATTAAAGATATCCTCGCACATCCCGATCAGGTCGCGCGTGTCACCGCCACGGCCAAAGAGATGGTGGCAGAGAAATATGACTGGGATCTGATTGCCGAGCAAATGAGCCGTATTTTTGATACTATAGTGACTCAGCTATGAAAATCCTCGTTACCGGCATTGCAGGGGCGATTGGCTCACATGTAGGCGAGCGGTTTTTGGAATTGGGGTATGAAGTGATAGGAATAGATTCGTTTACTTCGTACTATGATCCGGCGATAAAAAAAATTAACGCCAAGGATGTTATAAAAAAAGGCGGAAAAATTTACGAATACGATCTTGCCGAGGACGATTTTACGAAAGTGCTGAAGGATGTAGAAGTTATTTTCCATTTCGCGGCTCAGCCCGGTATATCGTCAAAGACGAAGTTTGAGGAGTATACGAGAAATAATATTATCGCCACACAGCGACTGCTTGAAGCGGCGATGAAGGTTCCAACATTGAAACTCTTTGTTCATATTTCAACTTCTTCGGTGTATGGCGTGCGCGCACAGGGCAACGAAAAAACGGTTCCCGAGCCGACATCTCATTATGGAGTGACGAAGCTTGCCGCAGAGCAACTGGCCCTGTCATACTATCGGGAGTTCGGCCTTCCGGTAACGGTGTTTCGTTTATTTTCGGTCTACGGACCGCGTGAACGGCCAGAAAAGCTTTTCCATAAGCTAATAAAAAGTATCCTAGAAAAAAAAGATTTTCCGTTGTTCCAAGGTAGCGAATACCACAAAAGGAGTTTTACCTATGTCGGAGATGTCGTTGATGCTTGCGTCTCCGCGCTCACTGTTACTGAAAAAACGATCGGAGAGATATTCAACATCGGCGGTGGAGCCACAGCAACGACACAGGAAGGTATCGCCGTCATTGAAGACCTCTTAGGCCATACTGCTACTATAACGATCCTCCCGAAGCGACCGGGAGACCAGTTCGAAACCAAGGCTGATATTTCAAAGGCGAGGGACATCCTAGGGTTTGAGCCGTCTACAGCATTGTGGCAGGGTTTGGAGAAACAGGTAGAATGGTATAAAAGCAAGATCTATAACAAAATATGATATGAGCGCTACAGGCACGACCAGCATTATCATTGCATCAGGAAGTTTTGGAGGACCGGCCACCTACAGCAAACTTCTAGGGGAAAGACTCCCATCGTATGGCTACGAAATAAAGGTAGTCAGTTTTGGCGATGTTTTAAAATACCCAAAAATCATCCGTCACTTTATTTATTTTTTTAAGGTTTTGTATCATGGTTTCGGTGCGGAAATCATCTACGCACAGGATCCGGTATCGGTCGGGTTGCCAGCATTACTCGCCAGCAAAATGCTTTTCAAGCGATTTTTTCTGAAAATCGTCGGCGACTATGCCTGGGAGCAGGGCTCTCAGCGCTCGGGCGTTTCAAAGTTACTGGATGAGTTTTCAACCGGGTATGAAGAATATTCATTCCTGGTCAGATGGTTCAAGAAGATCCAGACCTTCGTCGCCAATGGAGCCGAAAAAATTATAGTACCCAGCAACTATCTAAAAAGGATCGTGGGGAATTGGGGCGTGGACACGAGTAAAATCTCGGTTGTCTACAATGCATTTAACGAACCCAAAATAGCCGAAGAAAAGACAATGTTAAGAGAAACTTTGAATTTTAAAGGCCACACCATCGTTTCCGCTGGTCGGCTTGTGCCGTGGAAAGGGTTCCCGACTCTCATTGAGGCTTTCGCTCAAATTAAAAATAAATACGATGATGCAGAACTATTCATAATTGATGATGGTCCAGATAAGGAATTTCTTAAGAATAAAGTCTCAGAATTAAAGTTAGAGTCATCGATAAAGTTTTTAGGCCGAATGCCGCAACAGGACCTGTATAAATATATAAAGGCTGCGGATATCTTCGCCCTCGTGAGCTCCTACGAAGGCTTCTCGCACTTGCTAATTGAGACCCTATCCATTGGTACCCCTATTGTGACTACACCCGTTGGAGGGAATGTTGAGGTAATAAAAGAGGGTGAAAACGGTCTCCTTGTGCCATTTGGCGATTCTGATAAGACATTTGAAGCAATTGATAGGATTTTATCTGACAAATCGCTTGGAGAGCAGCTTTCATTAAATGGCATGAAATCAGTGGTAAAATTTACCGAAGATGAAATGCTGAAGAACTTGACGGCAATTTTAAAATAAATTGTCTCAATGAAAGTTTTGATGATCAGCGGTGACAAAAATCTTCTTAAAGAGGGGAGTGAGGCGCGTGCGCGGCTAGAACTGCAGAGAATCCAGGTAGATCAGCTGGATGTCTTTGTCTGGCCGCAAATACATTCGTGGCGCGACATTTTTATCGCCGAAAAAAAGAATCAGTATGATGTAGTCACCGCACAAGATCCCTTCTGGCGCGGACTGCTCGCGTGGCACGTAGCGAGGCGGGCGGGTGCAAAGCTCAATCTCCAAGTCCACACTGACCTATCGGCGCAGTCTCTCTTCCGTCGCTCTCTCGCCCGTTTCCTCCTTCGGCGCGCAGACTCGGTGCGCGTCGTGTCAGAAAAAATAAAAAAGCAGGTTGAAGGGATAAGGGATAAGGGGTTAGTGTATGTGTTACCGATCTTTGTCGATATCAGTCGTTTTAAAAATCTTGAACTGAAGCCGCACTCGCAGAAGACGATCCTCTGGATCGGGAGATTCGAACCAGAGAAAGATCCGCTCTCTGCCGTGCAAGTTTTGAAAGAAGTGCAGGCGAGCGGCATCGATGCAAAACTTAGTATGCTCGGTACGGGCAGCTTGGAACGGGTAGTGCGGCGCGCGGCGCGCGATTTGCCGGTCGACTTACTTGGTTGGCAGGACCCGGCAGCGTATCTGCAAACGGCCGACGTCGTCCTCTGCACCTCGCGGCACGAGAGCTGGGGCGCGAGCATGATAGAGGCGCTCGCAGCCGGCGTGCCGGTCGTGGCGCCAGATGTGGGTGCCGCGGAAGAGGCCGGTGCATTCGTTGTTGATCGTAACCAGTTGGCATCGAAAGTCGTTGTAGTGTTGCAACAAGGGACTCGCGGTACGCTGCTCCTTAATCTTCCTACCGCCGAGGAGTGGGCGAAGCATTGGCGAGAGACGCTTGTCTGAAATGAAATTACTCATCACTACTCAGGCAGTCGATGCGCGGGATTCTGATCTCGGGTTTTTTGTGCGGTGGATTGAAGAATTCGCGAAGCAGTGTGAGAAGGTCACCGTGATTTGCTTGCGCGAAGGAGAACACTCGTTGCCAAGCAATGTCGCAATACTCACGCTCGGTAACGCATCGCGCCTCTCGCGAACGATGTCTCTCTGGCGTATCTGCATCTCGCGTCGCCATGAGTACGACGCGGTGTTCGTGCATATGAATCCGGAGTATCTCATCGCGGCGGGTCTTCTTTGGAGGCTCATGCACAAGCGAATCGCGCTTTGGTACACGCACAAGAGCGTTAATCTGAAATTGCGCATCGCGGTTCTTTTTGCGCACACGGTCTTTACTGCATCAGCAGAGAGCTTTCGGCTCCGCAGCAAAAAGGTTCGCGTTATGGGGCACGGCATCGACACGGACTTCTTTTCTCCCCCGACGCTTGCGGTCGGGGCCCCGACCTCCGGAGGCGTCGGGGCTGACCCGAGCATTACGCGTGGTACCTGGGCACTCTCTGTCGGACGGCTTATGCCAAGCAAGAGGCACGACCTGGCGATCCGCAGGGCACGAGGAAAGGGTATAGAATTGCACATCGTTGGCGAGGGGCCCGAGCGGCAGAATCTCGAAGCGCTTGCCCGAGAGCCTGGTGAGAGCGTCACTTTCTTGGGTGGGTTGAGTCATGAACGTGTGCGTGATGAGTATCGTCGAGCGGCGTATCTTCTGCACACCAGCGAAACAGGCAGTCTTGATAAGGTGGTACTTGAAGCGCTTGCATGCGGGCTCCCTATCCGTACGAACGATCCAGCGCTGAAGCATCTCGAGAGCGCCAGCCCGGAGTACGTGCGAGAGCACCATTCGCTCTCGGCGCTCGTCCCGCGTATCATACAAGCTCTGCAAACGGTATGAACACAAAAGCCTTTGAGGAGAACCGGTGGAAGACGCTTCACCAGAAAACTGAATTTCGGCATCGCGCCGCAGTGTCGCTTATCGAAGGAGGAACAGTGCTTGATGTGGGCTGCGGTGATGGGTTATTGCTACGCATGTTGCGCGATCGTGGTATCGAAGGACGAGGATTAGATCTGTCAGAAACGGCGGTCGAGTTATGCCGGAAGGATGGATTCGATGTCTGTGTTGGTGACTTTACACAACGGGCGTTGCCGTTTGCGGATGATTCTATTGACTATGTTGTTGCGCTTGATGTGCTCGAACATCTGTATGCTCCAGAAATTCTGGTTAAGGAAATGGCGCGGGTCGCGCGAGTAGCTGTGGTACTTGGCGTGCCGAATTTCTCTTCGCTGCCCGCACGCTTACAGGTGTTGGTGGGGGGAGTACCTGAGAATAATCGCCCCAAGAAGGGGCATCTCTACTGGTTTAATCACGACGTCCTCCGAGAGTTGTGCGCCTCGGCAGGAGCGCCTCTCGAGGTGTGTAAGATGAATACATTCTTTCCCTTCTCGTTGTTTGGCACGGAGGCTCCTTTCATGCCGAACCTGTTGGCGTTGTCGTTTGTCGTAGTCTTGCCGAAAAATTCCGTATAATGCGTTTTGTCCTATGAACCCCCAAGTAGAAAAGTCGTTCTATACGTTTGGCCGCTATACGTTTGAGGGACGGTTTGTCAGCTATTACTGGCAGCTTAGAGAAGTGTTGTCACTGAAGCCGTCGTCGGTAGTTGAGGTCGGAGTGGGCGATGGTGTTTTCGGCAATTTCATACAACGTAATGTGCCGATTTTATATACGTCGGTAGATTACGCTCCCGACCTTAAACCTGATGTCGTGGGCAGTATCCTCGCGCTCCCCTTGTCAGACAAATCATCGGATGTTGCTTGTGCCTTCGAGGTACTCGAGCATCTTCCGTTTGAGGAATTCGACAAAGCCCTCAGTGAGCTCGTTCGTGTTGCACGCACGCACGTGGTCATTAGCATTCCTCATTTTGGGCCAACACTGTCTTTCTCGCTCAAGGTACCACTGCTTCCACTGCTGCGTTTTTCGATTAAAATCCCGTACCCCAAACGACAGGTAGGGAACGGACACCACTTTTGGGAACTTGGAAAGAGCGGGTACCCCGTTGCTCTGGTGCGGAGTAAACTTTTAGCGTATGGTGCGCTCGTACGTGACTTCGTGCCGTTTGGGAATCCGTACCATCACTTCTTCGTTATTACATTGTAGGCGTTCCTACTTTCGTATTTCTGCAGGTACATGCTATAACCTATCAACATGAGAGTCTCTTCTATCGGATTCATAGGCCAAGGATATGTTGGCAAGAATTATGCCAACTACTTCGAATCCCAAGGGCATCAGATCATCCGCTATGCGCTCGAGGAACCGTTTTTGAAGAATAAATCTCGTATTCGCGATTGTGACATAGTTTTTATCGCGGTGCCGACTCCGACCACGCCAAAAGGATTCGACGACCGAGCCGTACGAGAAGCACTTTCATTGGTACGGGAGGGAAGCATCGTTGTCATTAAATCTACGATAGTCCCGGGCTCGACTCGAACTCTGGCTCGTTCTTACCGCAAGAGTAAGATCCTATTTTCACCTGAGTTTTTATCCGAAGTGACCGCTGCCTACGATGTCGCTCATCCTTTTGTGAACATCATCGGTATGGCCGTTGATACGCCGGAATATCGCAAGGCGGCCCGAAAAGTGATGAAGATGTTTCCCGCAGCCCCTTTTTCGCTGCTTTGTGACAGTGTCGAAGCAGAGATAATAAAATATTCTCACAATTTGAATGGGTATTTCCAGATCATTCTCGCCAACATGCTCTACGATGTCTCACAAAAATTTGGAGCAAAATGGGAATGTATACGAAAAGCCATAGAGGCCGACCCTTATATCTCGAATCGATACGCCAATCCTGTACACAAGAAAGGCAGGGGCGCAGGAGGAAATTGCTTCATCAAGGATTTTGCCGCATTCGCAAAGGCGTATGAGAAAGAGGTTAAGGACATCGTTGGCGTTAAGCTTCTCGCAGCGCTCGCTGCCAAGAATGCCAGTCTCTTGCAAAAGAGCGGTAAAGATGTCGCCATTTTGCGCGCCGTGTACGGTCAGAAGGGGTGATATACTGTTCTTCTCATGATACAGAGAACAAAGGATCTCTATGCGAGGATTGACGAACGGTATCCGGCACATGTGCAGATGTGCCGTTATTGTCTCTCTGGGAGCACCTCATTTGGCACCAATATCGTACTCCTCTATCTTTTTACCGATATCTTCGGCATATGGTACTTGGCTTCTGCGATTGTGGCGTTCATCTTCGCGTTTGGTGTAAGTTTTACGCTGCATAAATTCTGGACGTTCGGCGATCATTCGCGGGACGGTATGCATGTGCAATTGGGTATTTATTTTTTTGTCGCTGTTGGTAATCTTGTCCTGAACACGGTGCTTATGTACCTCTTTGTCGAGAAGATCGGATTGTATTACCTCATCGCACAAATCGTTGCGAGCGCGCTCATCGCGGTTGAAAGTTTCTTTGTGTATCAGCGGCTGATATTCCGGAGAGGAGCAGCTCTATGACTCCCCAAACCCGGCTCGTCCTTATCGGGCTCCTGATCCTGTTTGTTGCCGTGCGGCTGCCCGGTCTCTCAACCCCCTATCAGCAAGATGAATTCAAGACGGCTATAGCCGCCGAGTCGGGATTGTCGGAGGCGAGCACGTTTTTGACCCACCCGCCCTTGACCGCAGTACTTTTTAGAGCCGATGCGCTTGTGTTCGGGGGAGAACATATGCGAGTCATGCCGCTTTTCTTTGGGCTCATCTCGGCGGTGCTCCTCTTCTTCGTGGTGCGGCGAAGGTTCGATGAGCGCGCGGCACTCTGGGCGGTGTTTCTCTATACCATTTCTTTCTACGGGATCTGGTCGTCGCTTATGCTCGACACGGATGGTGCGATACTGCCGGCGCTCTTTATCGCGGCGCTGTATTGTTATGACCGCGCGAGAAACGATAGCAAAAATCCGAAGCTATGGCTGCTCCTTCTTATCGGTGCGCTCATTACCGGCTTCTTGGTCAAGCTCTCGTTTGTCCTTGTTCTGGGAGCGCTCGGTGCAGACGTTATATTCGAAAAACGGAAAGAACTCTCTGTTAAAACCCTCGTTTCTTTCGGGGTGGTGAGCTTTGCATGTATCCTGCTTCTCACCGGAGCGCTTCTCGCCGTTACGTTTTTTAACCCCGCGTTCAGCATAGGCGGTATGGTCTCACACGCGCTCTACTATGTGCACTGGTCGGGGAGGAGTTATTTGCAGGTTATTATCCAGAGCCTCAAGGCGATATTTTACCTGTCCCCGCTCCTCATAGCCCCAATCTTTTTTGCCTCAAAGGAGGTGATAAAGCGAACAACGCCGTTTCTTTGGTATCTTGCGCTGGGCTTTATATTTTATTTCATTCTCTTCGACTTCTCTCGTGGCGCCTTGGACAAATATCTCATGTTTACGATCATTCCATTGTCCGTGATCTCGGGGGCAATTCTGTCCGAAATCTTCGCCTCTTTCTCTTTGCGGGCGCGCCCGTCTCTTATTGTGCTTGGAGCGGTCGCTACGGCAGCGGTTGTCGCGTTGCTGTTTGTGCCTGCTGAAGTCGTGCCGCTCTATCCGAAAACGCTGTGGTTCACGCGAGTCATTCGGGGCGACTGGGATATGCTCACGGCGTTTAACGGCGGTTCGGGCCCTGTCGGCTTTTATGTATCCTTTTTGTTCATAGTAGCTGCATATATCGCGGCGAGCGCCGCCGCGCTCGCCGGTCTCGTGAAAAAATCTCTGCTTCCTCTTGCCGCCTCCGTTCTGGTCTTTTCTGGCGTCGCCTACAACGTGGCGTTTATGGAAGAGTTCAGTTTTGGAAAACTCTATGGCAGTACCGAAGTGGCTCTCGCGTCCGCACTTGCCTATATTGACGCAACGGATGATATCAAGGATGTCATCACCTATAACGACATCGGCGCATATGAATTGAAGCACAGAGGGAAATACGCTTCCCACTTTACCGCCGCACCCCAATTTGAGGACGTGGCGCGCACCGCATTTTCCAAATATTCGGGATCATTCCTCGTGGTTGACATCCCGCCGCTCTACGACGGCTTCTATCGCGATTTCTTCGATTCGTGTACGATTCGCTTTATGGCGCGATCGGGGGTCATTATTAGTACTGTCTATTCATCATGTACCTGGACGAAGGAATAAAAAAATACGTTGCCGATAAACGCGCCCGTGCGCCTCGCCGGCGGATACAGAACCGTTTGTACCACACCTACGTCGCGCGGGTCATCCACTTTCTTGTCCCGAAGGGTAAAAAAGTGCTTACGGTAGACGAGTCCTTTGTCGGTTTTGATGCCGCGCATCCGTATGACTATCTGATCCTGTCTGACGTCCTCGGGCACGCGTATGATGTTGAAGAATTCTTGCGGGGTGCGCGAACCGCGCTCACGCCCGATGGGAGGATCGTTATCACCCAGTACAGCTCGCTCTGGGAGCCTCTCTTACGCCTCGCCTCGGCGCTCCGCCTGCGCGAGCCTGCAGGAGAACAGAACTGGCTCTCGCCGCATGACCTGCGCAACTTCTTGTATCTGGCCGGTTTTGAGACCATACGCGAAGGCAAGAAATTGTTGTTGCCGGTGTATATCCCGCTCCTCTCCGCTTTTTTCAACACGATAGTAGCGAACATCTGGCCATTTTCTCACCTCGGTCTTGTCCATTACGTCGTGGCGCGCCCTTTGCCGAGTGCCACAGCGGGCAACCCCTCGCTCTCTATCATCGTCCCGGCGCGCAACGAAGCGGGAACCATAGAGCGCATCGCGAATGAACTGCCGGTGCTCGGATCTTTTACCGAAATTATTTTTATTGAAGGTCATTCGACTGACAACACCCTTGCAGAGATACAGCGAGTCGCCGCACAGCATACGAGTGATATGCGCGTACTCTACGCCTCCCAAGAGGGGAAAGGGAAGGGGGATGCCGTGCGAAAAGGATTCGATATGGCGACCGGCGACATCCTGACTATTTATGACGCCGACATGACGGTCCCGCCGGAAGACCTGAAGAAATTTTACAGAGCTATAGCCGATTCTCAAGGAGAATTCATAAACGGCTCGCGCCTGGTGTATCCGGTAGAGAAGGGTGCCATGCGTATCCTCAACTTCTTCGGCAATAAATTCTTTAGCCTCGCGTTTACCGCTATTCTCGGCCAGTCGCTCAAGGACACGCTCTGCGGGACCAAAATGCTGTGGAAGAAAGATTATGAGAGCATACAAGAGAACAGGGCGTTCTTCGGCGACTTCGATCCCTTCGGCGACTTTGACCTCTTGTTTGGCGCGGCAAAGCTGAATTTGAAAATCGTTGAAGTGCCGATACGGTATAAAGAGCGTGTGTATGGCGCGACCAACATCAGCCGCTGGAGCCACGGCTGGCTTCTCCTCAAAATGACCGTCTTTGCCGCCCGCAAGCTTAAGTTCTGGTAAGGTATACGCGAACTACCCCACAATGAGCACAAAACTGCACACGATACTCCTGGCGCTTCTTTTTTGCGTTGCGGGATTCTTCGCGACCTTCCACCTCACCGAGAGCCCGCCCGTGTGGATGGACGAGGGGATCTTCGCGCAAGCCGCAGCAAATCTCGCGGTGTACGGTCAGACGGGTCTACGGGTAGCGCCGGATACCATCGAACCGTCATCAAAACTCATTACGGTAGGGTATCCGCTCTTGTATCCGCTCGCAGGATGGTTCAAACTATTCGGTATCAGCATTCTCGCGGCGCGCTCGCTCATGGCACTCTTTATTCTCGGATTCCTCTTCGCAAGTTATGTGTTTGTGCGGCGTTTGTTCGGTCCGATGCAAGCGCTTGGCGCCCTTGCGATCCTCGCGACCTTGCCGACACTCTACGGCAACGGCAAATCAGTTCTCGGCGAAGTGCCGGGGTTGTTATATCTGGTCGCTTCGCTTGTCTGTCTGTATGTTGCACGCACGCGCAAAACACGGCGATATTTCTGGTTCGTACTCGCCGGACTGTTTGCGGGCCTCTGTGTCGCGACGAAGCCGATTTTCGTACTGTTCATTCCGGCCGCTCTCATCGGGCTTGGTATCGCCTGGAAACGGCGTGAGATGATCGGGAGGGAAGTTGGCGCCGCCCTCGGCGCGGGACTGGTACCTATTCTTGTGTGGCTTGCTGTACAATTCCGCGTCAGTGATTCGGCAGGGAGCGTGTTGTCCTTTTATGTAAATCACTACCAGGTAGCTGATTGGTCGAGCACGATACTCGCAAACCTCCGCAACCTTGTTACGGGCATCGGTCCACTCTACTTGCTAACAGTTCTATTCATATGGCTCGTCGCATACGGCATCCGGCTACGTCGACAGGAGCGCGTACCCGTAGAAGAGCATATAGTGCTCGCATTCTCAATATTTACTCTGCTAGGCTATCTGACCACGGCCGGATGGTATCGGTATCTCTTTGGAGCGCAGGCGCTGTCGCTCCTATTCTTCCCGAATGCTTTATTGATCGTGACGCAAACGTTCGTTCCTTCTTTCAAACCAAAGAAGCTTGCCATCGCGGCAATTGCTCTGTTGACGATCGTTGGAGCATATCAAGTTATGTTTAGCTCGTTCGTCGCCGAGTCATATGGGCGGCAACAAACGGCGTTTTGGGAAGAGTATTTCAGGACAGCATCCCCCTCAACTTCTTTTTTCTTCTATGACGTTCCTGAAGTGGTTTTTCTTGCACAAGGGGCAACGTATTATCAATATCTCAATCCGTATGACGGCATGGGCATTTTCGTCCCCGGGTGGGATATCGGTAGTGCGCAGGTGCCGGTTCTCGAGCGGGGTGATGTCGATGTCGTTATTCTCCCTCCGGCGATGTATGAAAAAAAGAAAGATGACATCTTCTCTGCATATGAGATCGATCGGACGATACACAAGTATGATTTCCTAAAGAAAAAATGAAAAAAGAGGCCTTTGAGTTATTACGAGAAATGGAGCGATCATGGTGGTACCGAGGAAGGGCCTTCGCGATTCGCGCGGTGCTTGCGCGTGCGCGCGTTGCCGTTCCTGTAGAATCGATACTTGATTTCGGCGCCGGCTACGGCGGCATGTATGCGGAATTGGTGCGCTTCGGCCGCCAAATATATGCGTTTGAACCGGACGCGGACGCTCGCGCCGGCGCGGCGCGGCGCGGGTACGCCTCCGTGTACGGGACTGCCGAGAACGCTCTGTCGGAACCATACGATCTCATCGGTCTCTTTGATGTCATTGAACATATCGAAGACGATGAATCGTTCCTTCGTTCTCTCGACAAGGCACTTGCGCCTGGCGGACAGCTCGTCATAACCGTTCCTGCGTTCAAATTTCTGTGGAGCGAGCACGATGTTACTCACCGGCATTTCCGCCGTTATGACCGGCGCTCATTGTCCGGCGTCCTCTCTCGCGCCGGATATGAGGTCGTCGTGATGAGTTATTGGAACATGCTTCTGTTCATTCCGGCCGCCGTCATGCGCCTTTTGGGACACTCTGGGTCTTCTGCGCTCGGACTGTCGTCGGTTATTGATTCTTTCTTACGAGGCATTGTGGCCGTGGAATCGAAAATGGCACGGTTCTTCGCACTTCCTTTCGGCGTCAGTCTCGTCGCCGTCGCGCGAAAGAAATAAGCTATGCCACGTTCCCTAACCGTCGCTGCAGACGACTTCGGCCTTTCCCGAGGCATTACTGACACAATTCTTGAAGCGGTCGATCACGGGCCGGTGCGGCTCGTGAGTCTCATGACGAACGGCGAGGCCGTCGAGTATGCACTCGCCGAATACCAGAAGCGCGTAGGTACCTTGTCGCTCGCAGTGCATATCGATCTCACCGACGGCAAGGCGCTTTTGCCCCCGTTGACGATCCCACACTTGGTTGATGAACACGGCATGTTTACACATTCTCTCGAAGGGTTATGGCTCAAGTATATGCTCGGCTCGCGCTACACTCGTGAAGCGCTTAGGCGCGAGGTGCATGCTGAAATGGAAGCACAGTGTGCGGTCGTTCGCTCGATATCCGGCACAGAGGAATTACGAGTGAACGGCCATCGGCACGTTCATCTCGTGCCGTTCGTCTTTGACGAACTCATGAAGATCGACGGTGTCTCGGCGGTACGCACGGTGCGAGAACCCTTTTTCTTTTGTGGAGTGCCTTCGCCTGTGCATCTCGTCGCGCGAGAAGTACTCCGTCTGTTATCGTATCGTGCGCGCCGCATCGCACACACACGCGGTATTCAGACCAACGACTGGCTCGTCGGATTTTTGTATTCAGGACACATGACTGTGCAGCGAGCTCGCGCAGGCGTTGCTCGCGCGAGCGAAGGGTCGATCGAACTCCTATTCCATCCCGGGAGCGCACAAAAAGGGGAGTTTGAGGGGCCGTATGCCCAGCGGCCGAGCACCACCGCCTGGCACTACGCCCCCGAACGTGTTCGCGAGCGCGAAGCGCTCCAAAAGATCCAGATAAGCGAACAAATTAATTCTGTGATTGTGCAGAGCTCGACGGTACGATAAACTTTAACCAATGTCTTTTATCCGGGCGCATAAAATAGAGTTCGGTATATTTTTTCTAGCGCTCATCGTGCGCGTGTTCTATTTTGGCCTCGCGCTCCAGGCCCACGATGGAAATCTCATAGACACTAGCAAAGGTGCCGATGGGTATTTCAATATCAGTCAGAACATACTCCAGGGTCATGGTTTCTCAAGCGACCTCGTGGCGCCGTTCACTGCCAATTCTTTCCGGGCACCGCTCCAACCATACTTCCTCGCGTGGAGTGCAGGGCTTACGGGAAGTTACTATCTGCCACTCATCCTGACTATACTTATCAGTTGTTTCTTGCCTCTTATTGCGATGCGACTCGCGCGACGTCTCTCGTCCTCTAAAGTGATCGTGCTCGGAACCGGTATTTTCTTAGCACTCGAGCCGGTCGCCATACTGCACTCGGTGCTCTTCTACAGTGAACCACTCTTTATGCTCTTTCTCTTTCTCTCGCTGTACTATCTTTTTGACTATTTTGACCATAAGAAGGTTATCCCTCTCATGCTTTCCTCTGTCTTGTTAGGTCTGGCGACGCTCACGCGACCGACGACCGAATATCTACCGATTCTTATTGCAATTATTATCCTATGGGAGGCACGCGCGTATCTGACGGGGAAAGTGTGGGTGTTGGCGGGGGCGTACCTCCTGGTCTTCTTTATCGTACTTACGCCCTGGCTCTATCGCAACAAAGTGGAGGTCGGCGTTTTCGCCCTTACGCCACAAACAGGAGTCAACTTATACGCCAATCTCTTACCCTCGGTTCTCTCTATAGAGAACGGGACCAGTTATGACATCGAATACACCAAACTGCAGGAGCAGGGTGTGTCGGGCCCGAACGAGACGGATGTCACCGAGGCACAGGGCTATACCGATCGGGCCATACCACTTCTCTTGGCACATCCTGTAGCCCTTGCACTCACAGCCGGTACCGTCGAAATAGCCTTCTTCACTCATGACGGGGTGCTCAACGTACTCCGGCTCCTCAAGATACAACCAGACATTTCACTAGGGACACCCGCGCTCTTTCTTCTCTTACATGATCCCGCTAAACTGCTGTGGTTTATGGGATATTACCTGCGTTCACCTATCATACTGGTCCTCTTTATGCGTGTTGTGTGGATTGTCATCACGCTTTGTTTCTGTATCGGTGTCGTGCAATACCTACGGAAAGAACGTTTCACTTCCCACGCGCTCACCATGCTGACAGTTATTGCCTACATGGCCCTGACTACGATTATTGTCGGCCTGACCGTCAACGCCCGGTATCGTTTGCCAGTTGAGGCTTTCATTATCCCATTCGCACTATATGGATTCATGCGGGTTACCGCGGCAATGAGGCATCATGGCAAATAGAAAGATCTCGATCATTGTGCCCTGCTACAACGAAGTGCAGACGGTTGAAAAAATCATGCAACGGCTGGTAGCGCTATCGCTACCGGGATGGGAGAAAGAAATTATCGTTGTTGATGACGCGTCGCATGACGGCACAAAAGAAAAAATAAAGCAGTATGAAGAGAAAGTGCAGGTGGTGTATTGCGAAAAAAACGGCGGGAAGGGTACTGCCGTGCGGCGAGGCATAGTCCAGGCAACCGGTGACTTTGTTCTTATCCAGGACGCTGATCTAGAGTACGACCCTGCAGATATACCGAATCTCCTTGCGGTGCTTGAGAGCGGGGTGACAGAGGTCGTCTATGGCTCGCGAACACTCGATCCGAAAACCCGTCGCGGCGGTCTTTTGGCGCGTAGGGGAGTGTGGTTTATAACCAAGCTTGTGAACACGCTCTATCGGCTGTCGCTCACGGATGTCTGGACCTGTTATAAGCTCTTCCCGCGTGCCGCGGCGTCTGACTTCGTCGCGGGACACTTTGAATCGGAACTCTTGTTTACAGCGGCGCTCGCACGTCGCGGGTATCGTTTTGCAGAAGTGCCCATTTCTTATTATCCGCGGGAGGCGGCAGAAGGGAAGAAAATCAGATATAGAGACGGCATCTATGCGATTATGGTCATCGGCATAGATTGGCTCAAGCACCTATGACGCAATCTGCAACGAAACAAGAGAAAGTGTTGATCACGGGGGGCGCCGGGTTCCTCGGTTCTCATCTGGTTGACTATCTTTTGAGAGAAACCGGTGTCACTATCGTTATTTTTGACCAGCGCGAAGAATCCTCGCGAGAACAGAGCGAACGGGTGAAGTATCGCAAAGGTGACGTTGCCTCCCTGCAAGACGTCAGTGCCGTTTTTGAGGAGCAGGGGCCGTTTACAACCGTATATCACCTCGCCGCCGCTATGCCCAACAAAGAATTCTCCGATGACGTGCTCTGGAAGACGAATGTCAAAGGGACCGAAATGGTCGCGGCACATGCGGTGAGGCAAGGTGTTCGTTCATTCGTATGTACCTCAAGCAACGTCCTCTACGGTATCCCCCAGACATTGCCAACGACTGAAGAAACGCCGCCCTGCCCGTTGGAGATTTACGGGAGAAGCAAAGCGGAAGCCGAGAAGCTGCTGGCGGCAGGTGCCGGGAACATGGCCATCCAGATATTCCGGTGTCCGGTAATCGCCGGAAGAGGGAGACTCGGGCTTCAGGCGATCCTGTTTGAATTCATTTCTGAAAACCGGAATGTCTATGTGCTTGGTGATGGATCAAATAAGTATCAGTTCGCGGATGTCAGAGACGTCTGTGATGCGCTTGAAAAGGCAAGTCATAGTGAAGGATTTGATATCTACAACATCGGCTCTGATCAGGTGCTCACGTTGAAGGATCTCTATCAAAAGGTCATTGACTTTGCGGGGAGCAGGTCAAAGATCGTCTCTATTCCCAAATCGCCTGCGCTCCTGGCACTTTCCATCCTCAATGCGCTAAGTCTGTCACCGCTTGGTGTGTATCAGTACACAATGATCGGTCGGTCGTTGTATGCAAATACCGATAAAATAAAATCAAAACTCGGTTGGCAGCCAAAGACGACTAATCTGGATACGTTTATAGAAAATTATACATGGTATAGGGAGAATAAAGGCACGTTTATCGATGTTGGTTCGGATAAAGCTTCAGCCAACAGGAGCGTGCCCCACCTGGGCATCTTGAAGCTTTTGAAGCTGCTCTCTTAAAAACGCAATAACCACCTATGGAAACGTCTACGACACAAGTGATACGTACACGCTATGGCGCTTTTACGATTGACGAGGTGCGCGACAAGAAGATGGCGCAGGCGCTTCGGCATCCGGACTATTTTAACGAAGAGTTACTTACAATAGCGCGTTCGTTCACCACCAAAGAGAGTGTGGTGGTTGATATCGGCGCACATATCGGCACCTTCGCGATACCGATCGCGGCAGAAGTTGAAAAAGTGATCGCCTTCGAGCCATTCCCCGGTTCATTTGCTCTTTTGTCGCGCAATGCAAAGGAAAATAACGTACCGATCCAGTTGGTTAATAAAGCGTTGGGGAGCGAGAAGGGGAGCGGCTCACTCGTCGTGCGCAATGCATCGAATGCCGGAGCGAACACGCTCGTGCCGGGCGGCGACATATCCGTTACGACGCTTGATGAAGAAGTAACGCACGCTGACTTTATCAAGATGGACGTTGAGGGTATGGAGCTTGAGGCGCTTCGTGGCGCTGCGGAGCTTATAGAGCGCTCGCGGCCGGTGGTGCTCTTCGAAGTGAACCTATCGGCGCTTCGCGCGCATGGCGCGTCGCCGCGGGCACTCGAGCGGTTCTTCCTCAAGCGCGGCTATCGACTCTACTTCCCGTTAGAGCGAGATGGCGAGACAATGCTTGCGCGCGCAGGGAGCGCCACACTCCTCACTGCGCTTATCGCACCGCGTGCGTGGCTCTGCTTTAGCGAGAGCGCGCCGTTTGACCTCGTGGCCGTACCGCGAGAACGCGCACTCCCATCTCCCCAGGTCGGTTTCTTTTCGGCTCTGTGGCGCGTTATCAGTAATAACGTGGCCATTAAGATACAGAGATTGGTCGCCTTCTTCAAATGAAACTCATCTATCTCTCCCATTGGCGCTTTCCATCTGAAAAGACGCTAACGCCGTTTGTTCTGCAAACGTGTGCCCATTTTGCGCGGCTCGGTTGGGAAGTGGAGCTGTGGGTCCCGCGCCGGCATAATAAGTACAAGCCGGAAGAGAACGTGTTTGAGCTCTACCACATCTCGCCGCTGTTTGTCATACGAAAGCTCGCTTGCATTGACACAATGAGTTCTCTTGGAACGTTCGGTTTTTTACTCATGGTGCTTACGTTCAATATGTCTGTGTATTTAAAATTACGTCACGAGCGGATGGCCATTATATATGCGCCGGATATTCGCGACGTTATCTTGCCACTGCTTCGAGGCATGCCGGTCTTTGTAGAGATACACGACTTTTATATAAGCTCGTTGGATTTTATCAATCGCTTCGTATTCAAGCGCGTTACAGGGCTCATTGTGACAAACTCGCATAAACTACGACACATTGCTTCACAGTATCTTGTATCCAGCGAACGGATGCTGCGTCAACCAAATGCGGTAGATGTGAAAGCCTTTGACATTTCTGTTACACAAGCGGAGGCGCGTAAGAGGCTTGGGCTACCGTCAACCGGGAAGATCGCACTCTATACGGGGCATCTCTTCGCATGGAAAGGTGTGCATACGCTCGCCGATGCGACCGCATTCTTGCCGGCTGATGTATCGGTGCTGTTCGTTGGCGGTACACCAGAGGACCGGGCGGCACTCGAGGCGTACATCCGCGAACGCAATCTTCCTCGCATCAGTTTTGTTCCGCATCAGACTCCCGACAAAATCCCGCTCTATCAGAAGGCTGTTGATGTATTGGTACTGCCAAATACAGCGAAAGACGAGGCGTCCCGGGTAGAGACCTCGCCGGTGAAGCTCTTTGAATATCTCGCTTCCGGTAAGCCTATTGTTGCCTCGGACATCCCTTCGATCCGGGATATCGTCTCGGAGCGGGAGGTGTTTTTTGCTCAGCCGGACGATGGGGAAAGCTTTGCACGCGTCATTGTCGAGGCATTGTCGGGCGACCCGAGCCGCTCTCGGGCTGCGCGCGCTCTCGCTGAAAACAGCAGTTGGGAAGAGCGCGCGAAAAATATTGATGCCCTCATGCGCCGTCTCCTCCATGTTTAAAGCATTTACCTTCCGTCCCGCTTCCATCGGCGACGCGCTGATGGGTAAATATTTTTTGGAGAATATACGAGCACAATATCCTAAGGCGCGACTCGCCATCGTCGTCGGCAGTCGCGCATCAATGTTACGCGA
Source organism: Minisyncoccota bacterium (assembly GCA_041664265.1). Taxonomy (GTDB): domain Bacteria; phylum Patescibacteriota; class Minisyncoccia; order Phycocordibacterales; family Phycocordibacteraceae; genus C7867-001. The sequence continues at coordinate 70,145 of JBAYLD010000005.1, read as the reverse complement.
CCTCTTCGCGGGCGAGCCATGGCTGGAGATTATCGAGGCGAACAGGCGTTCTCCCGCATCGCTTATCTCTCTGTGGCGGCAGTGGCGCGGGAGCGATGCCGTGCTGACCTATTACACAGCTGGAACACTTAACCTCTCCACTAAGCTAATCGCTCGTTTTCTTGCGCGCCGCGGAGCTCTGACGGGCTTTGATGACGATTCTTCGCTTAATAGGTATCTCTATGACCATCTTCTGCCGCGCCCGACACGCGGCCGCTCCGTGCGTCTGCATGAATGCGATGCGCTTACAGCGCTTGGTGTACCAGTGAACGTCAATCGTTTATCTTTGAATTATGTTCCCATTCCCGGTGTCGCGGAGAAATTCGGCATAACTGGCCCTTACGGTATCGTACACCTGTTTTCGGGTAGCAAGAGCCGAGGATTCTCAACTCTTCATATGCGTGAGCTCCTTATGGCGCTCGCTACAGAGATGCCTGGTACGACATTGGTGCTCTCCGGCGGTCCTATGGATGTCACCGAGGCTGTAGAAGCATCTGACGGCTTGCCAGCCACCATCATAGCGGGGCGCGCGTCGCTCCAGGAGCTCATGAATCTCATCATAGGAAGCCGCGTAGTTATTTCGCTTGATACGGGTGTTGGACATCTAGCCGCCCACATCGGCCGCCCACCCGTCATTCTGTCCACTTGTTTCAGCCGCATCAGCTGGTGGGGGCCCGACCAATACGGCCCCGGCATCCCAGCAGCGTTATGTACGCGTGTGGACCGCTGTTTTGGAGGCCACGTGTTCAAATCGTACCCTGACTGCCTTGCTGCGATCGACATGGATGCGGTCGCGGCGAAAGCCTCTCGTTTGCTATGAATTGCCGTTAGTGTAGTGGTGAGCCATCTTCTCTAGAGTCCCAAAATTTTTTTTGTACCAAGCCACAGACTTCGCCAGTCCTAGAGCGAAAGAAACTCGCGGCTGGAAGCCCAACGCCCTTAGTTTGGATGAGTCGAGGTATTGATCTGGAATCTCGATAAAATTCGCCGGTTTCTCTATAATGATTGGTCGAATATTTTTTATCTGCGTATTCAGAATTGAGATAACGTCTATGACACTCTTTATTTTTTCGCAACTCTTGAGATTCCTCCCAAGCTCTTTCCCAACGTATGAGCCGATGTTAAAGGCCGGCCAACCGTACACAGAGGCTCCGTATCCCGGGATGTTTTGCTTGTCAGAGCCGTAATACTCTTCGAGTCGTTCGGCTATAAGCATATTGGCCCTGACAGCGTCTTCCACGTAAATATACTCACGCAAGACTTTTTCATTTCCACGGTTAATGACTGGAGGCTGACCAGAAAGAAGACTCATTATGGTCCTCGGTATCAGCCGTGTAAAGTTCAAGTCTCCGGGACCAAATATGTTGCAAGATCGGGTTACTGCAACAGGCAGGCGGAATTGAAAAGCGTAGGCCTGGGCGATCATGTCGGCACACACTTTTGAGGCGCTGTACACGTCCAGACCGCGCAGGGCATAGCCCTCCAGATAAGGCAGCTGCTCTGTTATCCCGAAAGCGTGGTCTCCATAAGACTTGTCTGAAGAAGCCACGATCACTCTGCGGATTTTGTTCACCCGGGCTACTTCCAAGAGATTCAGAGTTGGGATGACATTGTTCTCGATAGCCGACATCGGAGAGTTTGCCGCGTCGCTCACTATAGCTGTTGCTGCCAAATGAAAGATAGTATCGATTTGATGCCTATCGCAAAGACGCCTTACTTCCTGATAATTGAGAAGGTTAATGTGCTCTACGTCGGCGAGCGTCGGATTTCCCTTTCCATTAAGCAGCGTCAAAGTGCTAATAGGACGATTATGTCTTACCGTGGTGACTACCACAGCTCCCTCCGCCAAAAGAGCCTGGATGAGGTTGGCGGCCAAGAAACCGTCACCTCCAGTTACCAATACTCTTTTACCGAACCAAAAACGAGCGTTTTTCTTTATCTTCTGCCTCGCCGTAGTCATTTTTAAGAGTATACACCATATTGTCGTGTAATTGAATCCGTTGCTCGTGTAATGATTGTGCGATAGACTGACGGGATTCGCATATGAAGATATTGATTACCGGCGGAGCGGGATTTATCGGGAGCCACCTCGCTGAAAAGCTTGTTGGGGAGGGTCATGACGTCTTGATTCTCGATGACCTCTCGACGGGATCTCTGCAGAATATCCAACACTTGATCGACGCGGGACACGTCTCGTTCACGAAAGGGGACGTCATGCGGCGTGGGGATGTCGCTCCGCTCGCAGAGAAAGCGGATTTCATTTTCCATCTGGCGGCAGCCGTTGGCGTGCGGACGGTGGTCGACAAGCCGCTTGAATCGATGGTGCGCAACATTGAAGGCACGCAGAACGTCATTGAAGCAGCCGCGAAGAAGGGCGTACCGTTCCTCGTCACCTCGTCATCTGAAGTCTATGGGAAGAATGACGATCTCCCTTTCCACGAGCATTCCGAGCGCGTGTACGGCTCGGCATACAACGAGCGGTGGGGCTACGCGCTCTCAAAGGCGGTCGATGAGTTCATGGCACTCGCCTATTGGAGGGAGAAGAAACTTCCCACCATCACTGTCCGGCTCTTTAATACTACCGGGCCGCGCCAGACACACCGATACGGAATGGTTATCCCGAATTTCGTGAATCATGCCCTGCGTAACGAACCGCTTATCGTACACGGCGATGGAGAACAGGTGCGCGCCTTCTCGCATGTGTCCGATATAGTCTCGGGTCTAGTCGATCTCATGAACGCTGGGACAGCGGTCTATGGCGAGATCTTTAATCTCGGATCAACCGAGGCTATTTCTATCAATGACCTTGCGAAAAGGGTCATACAGCATACCGGGAGCGCGTCACTCATCACACATGTCCCGTACCACGAGGTGTATAACGCGACCTTTGAGGATATGCGGAAACGAGTCCCCAACATTTCAAAGATACAAGAGGCGATCGGTTACGCGCCGCGCTATACGCTCGATGACACTATTAAAGCGATTATCGGACATTACCAGTCCCTATGATTTCAATTGTCGTTCCGTTTTATAACGAAGAGAAGCGTATGCACGAGTATTTTGACCCGTTCTTCGAGCGCATCCGGCAGCAGCTCGATGATTTTGAACTGATTGCCGTGAATGACGGCAGTACCGATCAGACTGTCGCGCTTCTGCGCGAGCGCGCGGCGAAGGAACCCCGGCTTATCATCGCGGGGTACGAGAAGAACCAAGGGCGCGGTGCCGCGGTGCGGGCGGGTGTGCTCCAGGCGCGCGGAGAGCTTGTATGGGAGACAGATGCCGATGGCTCCTATGATGTCTCGCAGTGCAAGGCGTTTGCAGAATATCTGGAGGCGCATCCCGACTGTGATGTGGTTATCGCCTCGCGCGAAAATAAACATTCGCATGCGGTCGTAAATCAGCCGCCGCTTCGCGTTTTGGCAGGGAAGGTCTTCCACGCGCTTTTTCGTTTGGTGACGGGCGGATCGTTCTCTGACGTCATGGCCGGTTGCAAGATGTATCGTCGGGATGCGGCGAAGGTCATCTTCGCGCACCAATACGATAATCGCTATTTGGGCGCCGCCGAGACGGTATACGCGGCCGGCAAGCTCGGCTACACCGTGCATGAACTCCCGGTTACCTGGACGGATGTCTCGGGTGCCCATATCAAATTCATCACGGACACCATCCGCACCCTGAAGGGCCTCACGGGCATAGGCATCCGCACCTTGGAGGGGAAGTACATGCGGAGCAGTAACCAATCTTAAAATTCAAGAGTTTTATATGGAAAACCTCTTCCATGGGTAAAAAAACTGTAAAAATAGTATATATCGCCATGAGCGCGGATTTGGTGCATCCGGGCCATCTCAACATCATCAAAGAAGGCACTAAGCTCGGCGAAGTCGTGATAGGGCTTCTCACCGATGGGGCAATCGCGAGCTATAAGCGTCTGCCATATATGAGCTACGACCAACGCAAGGCGGTGGTAGAGAATATCAAGGGTGTCTCGCGCGTTATTCCGCAGGCGACACTCGATTATCGTCCGAACTTAAAGAGATTGAAGCCCGATTTTGTGGTGCATGGAGATGATTGGAAGATGGGCGTCCAGCGCGAGACGCGCCAGCAGGTCATTGACACGCTCAAGAAATGGGGCGGCACGCTCGTGGAGCCGGAATACACGCACAACATTTCTTCAACGGCGCTCAACAATGCGCTGAAGGAAGTGGGTACGACTCCTGATGTTCGTCTCAAACGTTTGCATCGTCTGCTTGAATCTAAGCCGATTATTCGTGGCATAGAGGTGCATAACGGCATCACAGGACTCATCGCCGAGCATGTGTCGGTTAAGAAGGGTACTAAAAATGAGGAGTTTGATTTTATGTGGCTCTCGAGCCTCACTGACTCTACTGCTAAAGGCAAGCCGGACACCGAGCTGGTGGATTCCACCTCGCGGTTGAACACGATCCACGACGTCCTCGACATCACTACCAAACCGATCATCTATGACGGCGATACGGGAGGGCTGACCGAGCACTTCCCCTATCTCGTGCGCACGTTGGAGCGTCTTGGCGTCTCCGGCGTGATTATTGAAGATAAATGCGGCCTCAAGAAGAACTCTCTCTTCGGCACCTCAGTAAAACAAGAACTCGATGATCCCGATAGCTTCAGCGAGAAAATCAGCAAGGGGAAAAAGTCGCAAATTACGCCCGATTTTTACATCATCGCGCGGTTGGAGAGTCTTATTGCAGGAAAGGGGATCCCGGATGCCGTAAGCCGTGCCAAAAAATACATACATGCAGGCGCCGACGGAATTATGATCCACAGTAAAGAAAAGAGCCCTGAAGAGATACTCGCGTTCTGTAAAGAATATAAGAAGTTCAAGCGCAAAGTCCCGCTCGTCGTTGTCCCTACCACCTATGACACTGTTACCGAAGAGGAACTACAGAAGGCAGGCGTCAATATCGTGATCTATGCGAACCATCTCTTGAGGAGCGCCTACCCGGCGATGCTTAAGACGGCAGAAACGATCCTCGCCAATGGGCGCGCAGCAGAAACGGCAGAGTTCTGTATGCCGATTTCCGAGATACTCACGCTCATCGAGCGCAAAGGCAATGGTGCATCCTAAACAATTTGTTGAGTCGTTGAACCAAAGCGGCGTCACGTTCTTTACGGGCGTGCCCGATTCGCTCTTAAAGGACTTTATTGCGTATCTTGAAGAAACGGCAGTACAAGGAAATCATGTCACCGCTGCAAACGAAGGCGGCGCAGTGGGTATCGCCGCTGGGTATCACCTTGCTACAGGTAACGTGCCGGCAGTCTATATGCAGAACTCTGGGCTTGGTAACGCAATTAATCCACTTACTTCACTCGCTGATCCGGAAGTATATGCGATACCCCTCTTGCTTATTATAGGTTGGCGCGGTGAACCGGGAGTTAGAGACGAGCCTCAGCATATTACACAAGGGCGCATCACGGTGAATCTGCTTGAAGCACTTGAGATCCCGTATGCGATCCTTGCGCCTGATATGGATGCATCTGCTCTTGCGAGCGAAATCACCCGTATGGCTGACATCGCCCATGCAAAGAATCGCCCGGTCGCCCTCGTCGTGCGGGCGGGTGTCTTTGAGTCCTGTCACGCGCCGAAGCGTGCGAGTGCACACCTTCTCGGGCGTGAAGAAGCTATTGAAATAGTGTTGGATAGTCTGGACGGAAGTGAAGTGGTAGTGAGCACAACGGGCAAAATCTCACGCGAGCTCTATGAATCGCGCAAACGGCGCGGCGAGAGCTCCGAGAGAGATTTTTTAACGGTCGGATCAATGGGTCATGCTTCGCAGATTGCTTTAGGGATCGCACAACAGAAAAAAAACACGAGCGTGTATTGCTTGGATGGTGACGGAGCATCCATCATGCATCTGGGAGGGCTTGCCACGGTGGGCTGGGTTGCGCCACGCAATTTCAAACATATCGTATTGAACAATAGCGCATATGAATCAGTTGGCGGGCAGCCCTCTGCCGCAAGCATCGTTGATTTAACTGGTATCGCAAAGAGTTGCGGCTACATCTCGGCAGCATCTGCTTCAACAAAAGAAGAACTCTCAGCAACACTCGCTGAACTCAAGACTCAGCGAGGGCCGGCGTTTTTAGAGATTAAAGTAAACTTGGAATCTCGGAAAGATCTCGGCCGTCCGAAGGAAAGTCCGGTTGAGAACAAGAATAAGTTCATGGATTTTATCGGATCATAATTTTTTTATGAAGCAAGTTGAACACATTGGTGCAGGGGAAATCTCTAAACTTGCGGAGATCGTGAAGAATCTTGCTCCCCAAAAAGTGTTTTTGGTAACAGGGAAGAAATCATATGATGATTCCGGCGCAGCACAGCCGGTAGCTGACGCGCTCGCTGGGGCAGATGTTTTGCTCTACAGCGATTTTGGCGCGCTGCCGCTCCAAGAAGATGTTCAGAAGGGAATCACCGCATACACCGCCTTCAATCCGGATCTCGTTATAGCTGTTGGCGGCGGTCATGTGTTGGATATGGCAAAGGCAGTCAACTTTTATGCCGGCAAGAAGCCTCTGGTAGCCATTCCGACGACCGCCGGCACCGGCAGTGAAGCGACCCAGTTCGCGGTTGTGTATAAAGACGGTCGCAAGACGTCATTAGAAAATGCTGAAATAATTCCCACATTCGCCATCGTCGACCCCCACCTTGCGATGAGCGCCCCGAGAGATGTCGCTCTCGCAAGTGCGCTTGACGCACTCTGCCAAGCGGTAGAATCGTTATGGTCAAACAAAGCAACCGAAGAATCAAAAGGATATTCGCGTAAAGCGCTTGATTTGATATGGGAGAATATCATTCCAGCAATAGAAAATCACGATGCAGATGCGATTTCTCAACTAATGATCGGCGCCCATCTTTCAGGTAAGGCAATCAACATCGCAAAGACGACCGCTTGCCACGCGCTTTCTTACGGACTGACCTACCGCTTCCACGTTCCGCATGGTGTTGCGGCGGCTATCTTTTTGCCCAGTGTATGGGAATATAACGACTTTTACTATCCTGTTGCTTCAATAACCGCGAATGCGATTAGAGAATTATTGCAAAGATTTGATATAACAAATCTATCATCGTTTGGAGTTGCTGCGAGTGATATTCCTTCTCTAGCGGCAGAAGTGAATGTTGAACGATTAGGCAACAATCCGCGCGTGGTAACAAAAGAAGCGGTCACACAGTTTTATACAGAAATCTTATAGCCTATGGAATCCATTAAAGAACTCCGCGTCAAGCTGCAGACCAACGTCTTGGGTCATCCCATCCTGCAGCGCGTGCTCTCCATATATATTACGCGAGTATTCCTCGCGACAGATATGACGGCGAACCAGGTAAGCGTCTTGATGCTTCTGGTCGGTGTTGTGGGCGCTGTTCCGTTCTTCTTTGGCTATTTCTGGCTTGGACTCGCCCTCTCGTATTTGGGCGTATTGCTTGATGCCTCAGACGGGGAAGTCGCGCGGTATCGGAAGACGTATTCGTTGCAGGGGATATATATAGATCTCGTCAATCACCTCGTGACACAAGAGCTATTCTTCCTTGGTCTCGGCTTTGCCGTTGCCCAGAGCCAGAGTGGTTGGATACAGACGGCGGTTCTTGTATTCGCGGTGCTTGGCGCACTTGCGCTCTCTGTGCGGCGCGCAAACGGCGATCTACACCGCGAACTTTTCGCGCACCAGTATAGTGATCACCCGGAACGTTTTCATCTCCCCACCGTTACGGTTCAGGGGAGTGAAATGTCTGATTTCGATTCTGAAGCGCCACATGCCTCATCCGGTCCGATTAATCTTGTAAAAAGAGCCCTGTACCTCTCGGGATATCACGCGGTTATGATCGTCATTGTTGCCGTTGCCCTTATTGGAGAGATGGTCGTACTACCCGGGAATCATACCCATCCCGTAGTCGCGCTCCTCGTCGTCTTCTACGCGAGCATGTGGTGCATCTATCTCACCAGAGAAGTCGTCGCGGGCTACTATAATGTTGAAAAACGTGTTGCCGCGATAAAAGAGAAGTTGGCATCAAAATGAATAGAGGAAGCAGACATCTTTTCTTGATATATGAGCTCGACCACGTACCAGTGCTCGAGGAGCGATTGGCTGCCGGAGAAAAGTTCGATGTAGTGGCGCTCGATTATGAGATCGAGCTGGAAATGAAAAAGCGAGGCATCCCTTTTATTCCTTTGCGCGAGAGCGCTACTCTTCCGAGCGAAAATCGCGAGACGTTGGAGATGATTCGACACCTCTCTGTTTCGTGGTATTCCTCACCAGAACTTGCATTCTTCCAGCACGAAGGCATTCTGCTCGGCGAGCCGTATAAAGGACCGGTGAACTACTATTTCGGCACGCTCATCTATTATCTCGCAATTATCGAACAACTCCTCGCTCGCTCCGGTATCGTCCGCGTTTCTATCCCGCAGTCGTTTCTTCCAGTATCAGGATTAGCAAATCCGGTGGATGTATTCAAAGAGAGCCTCCCTGTTGATGTCGCTCGACTACTCGCGGAGCGACGCGGGATTGCACTTGAGAGTATCTCACCGCCTCTCGTGAATCGCACTAAAAGCAAGTGGTATTCTTGTAAGACGCGCGTGGCACAGTCCATCATTCCTGTCGCGGTTCGTCTCGTGAATGCGATGGTCTCATTCAGGAAATCTCGACCGATAAAACTTCTGGCGACGGATCCGTGGTATCGTCTCGAACCGTACGTGAAGAATATGACCGACGTGGAACTCATCATGACGCGCCGCAAGGAGATGAAGGATATGGGTTGGAAGAATATATGGCGAACGCGAGCCCAGTTCCGTCACCGGCTTGATTTTGTCGATGTTGGAATCCGAGCCTTGGCGCACCAGAAATCACAGGAATTTGCGCGCGCGTGGGGGGCACTCGGGCCTACTCCTCGTATGGCCGCGTCGTTTGAGTACCAGGGGATCTCTTTTTGGCCGCTCGCGCACAGAGTGCTCGGCGCTCTCGTTACTCAACATGCGCAGGACGATATTATCACGATCGAAAACACCAAGCGCCTGCTCGTGCACCACCGCATCAACTGTGTTCTCCTTTTTTCTTCCGTCAAAGGCTACAACAATCTTATTGCCCGCGTTGCAGAGAGTATGGATATTCCGAGCATCGAACTCCAGCATGCGGTCGAAAACAATGAACCGTCGCATCCCTATGCCACGCTCCATTCGCGGTATCTGGCGGCGTATGGAACGTTACAACAAAAGAGTTATGCAGCTTTTGGCGTGGAGCCATGGCGGGTCATACCATGCGGATCGCCGCGTTTTGATAAATACCGAACACCCGTTCGTCATGATGATCTCGAAGCTCTGCGCGCGCGATTGCATTTAGATACGCAGTATCTCAACATACTCGTGAATGTTCCGTATGCATATCTATCGCTCGAGCCGGAAGGGTATAGCACCTACGATGTACAGCGAACACTCGAGGACTATGCGGAGCTACGGAAGAAATTTCCGAAGACGCGTCTGTTACTCCGCCCGCGCCCGAGTCCGTGGCGCAACGATTTCTATAATAGAGAAGAGACGCTCTCGCTTTTTACCGGAGAGATGCGAATGGTGCAATACGACAATTTACACGCGCTCTTAACCGTTTGCGATATCGTGATTTCTGGCACGTCAACGCTCGTCGTCGAATCTCTTATCATGCAGAAACCCGTCATCATGTATGTGCCGCACGTCCTCGACCATAACTTTGAGAGCTATGTGGACGCAGGCGCCGTGCTTATGGCGCGTACGAAAGAAGAGTTGTTCACGCATGTCGCATTTCTCTCTGATGAGCGAAATCGTACTGCGCTCGTCGAGCGTGGCGGGCATTTTCTCCGAGAGAATTTCAAGTTTGACGGCAAGGCGTCTGAGCGCGTTGCGGCGCTTATACGCAACGTGGCGAAATCGACCCCTGTTTAGTATAATCGAGCATATGGATACACGGGGGATCGGGATTGATAGTGCGGAGATACAGAGATTCCAGAATCTTGATAGAAGAGACGATACGCACTTTTTCACCCGCGTATTCAGCGAGGGAGAGCTCGACTACTGCTTCTCGTATACCGATCCCGCACCGCACCTCGCCAGCATGTTTGCGGTGAAGGAAGCAGTACGGAAAGTGTACGGTGATGAACCGGTAACGCTCTCTGCTATTGAAGTGCGCCATTGCGCTTCGGGGAAACCGGAGATCTGGATGAACGGTACACGGTCGCAGACACTTCTCGTTTCGATCACCCACGACACAAGGAGCGCGATCGCTGTCGCGTTCAATCAACCGCTATGAAAAAATGCGTCGTACTTGATTTAGATAATACGCTCTGGGGTGGCGTTGTTGGTGAAGAAGGCATTGATGCAATCGCTCTGTCACTCACGCCGCCTGGCGCGAGCTTTATCGCGTTCCAACAGGCGCTTCGCGATCTCCATGATCGCGGTGTTATCCTTGCCATCAACAGCAGTAACAACCCAGAGGACGCCCTTGCGGTGATACGCACACACCCGAATATGATCCTGAAAGAAAGTCATTTTGCAGCGCAGAGGATCAATTGGAACGACAAGGTAGCGAATATGCGCGAACTCGCGACCGAGCTCAACATTGGGCTCGATTCGATGGTCTTTTTCGACGACAGTCCGCTGAACCGCGAGGCGATGCGGACGTTTCTACCCGAGGTAGAGACGCCGGAGTTGCCAGCTGACCCAACGCAGTATGCGAGATTTCTCCACACCCTTCCTTATTTTAATGCTGAAGCGATCACCGACGAAGATAAAATGCGCGGGAATATGTATGTGACCGAACGTCTTCGCAAGGAGGCTGAAAAACAATTCGAAAATCGCGAGGCATTCCTGAAGAGTCTCGGCATAGAGCTCACGGTCTATGAAAACGACCTTTCTTCGCTCACGCGCCTCGCTCAGCTCACTGAGAAGACGAATCAATTCAACGTAAAGAAGCGTCCGCTCTCAGAACAGGAAATAGAAACTTTTATGCGGGACGGATCGTATACCGTATTTCATGCGCGTGCAATCGATCAATTCGGCGATCAGGGCATCATTGCATTTGCGCTCGTTCATAAGGAGAACAAGCAGTGGAACATAGATTCACTGCTTATCAGCTGTCGGGTCGTCGGCCGCGGCATTGAAGACGCTTTTCTTGCGGCGATCGCAAAGAGAGCGGGAGAGGAAGGTGCACACACCATAAGCATTACCTTCGAGCCGTCAGAAAAGAACGAACTCGCGCGTTCGTTTGTGGAACGTATATTTAAAAACTCGTCAACTGTTCCCGTCGGACAATTCAGGATGCCTGACTGGATAACGCTTGTATGAAAGATTTCAACACACTCGTCGTCGAGCATTTCAAACTCACACCGGCGGATATCACCGACACGCTGAGTTCAAGAGACGTTCCCGAGTGGGACTCAATGAATTATTTGTTGTTCATCGCGGCGCTTGAAAAAGAGTTCAACATTTCATTTACGATGGACGAGGTGCTTGGCATCGCGACACTCGGCGATGTGCGAAAGCTTCTTGAAGGGAAAAAAGCTTCGGTATGAAAGAGCGCGCTCACGTGCGCTCGTTCGAATCAATACAAGTCGGTGACCATGAGTCCATAGAGTGCCCCATAACGGAGGAAATTATTGCGTCATTTGCAGAGATGAGCGGCGATCAGAATCCTTTGCACGTTGATGATGCGTATGCGGCGGGCACTCCGTTCAGAAAAAGAATTGTGCACGGTATGCTTCTCGGTGCGTTCGTCTCACAACTCATTGGAATGAAATTGCCGGGCAACAACGCGCTTCTCGTCAAGGAATCTCTCGAGTTTAAGAAGCCTGCGTACATCGGAGATGTGGTCACCGTACGCGGCGTAGTGACCCATAAGAGCGATGCAACCAGCCTTATCGAACTGGAGTTTACCATTGTACGGGGCGACGAAACACTGGTTGTCGGGAATGCGCTGGTGCGGGTACTCGCGTAATACCCCCTATGACTGAACAACAAAAATCCATAGCGATAGTCACGGGCGGGTCCGGGTACCTTGGCAGTGCGATTGTCGCCAATCTTACCCGACGGGGATGGCGTGTGGTCACTCTTTCTCGCACAGCGATTCCAGGAAGTATCGTCTGTGATATCACTGATCCGCGTGCAGTGCATGCGGCAATCGACACTATCATCAAAACAGAAAAAGGCACTCTGCGCGCCTGCATTCATGCCGCCGCCGCGCCGCTTGAACGAAAAGAGATTATGTCCATTTCTTTCAAATCATTTGCGACGACAGTCGACACGACACTTACCGGTGCATTCCTTTTTGCTACCGAAGCCGTTCCGCACATGGTCCCAGGCTCGGTGTTTATCGGCATCACGACGCAGGCAATAGAGCCGAACGTTTCGTATGCATCGCTCGGCGCGTACGTGATTGCAAAACAAGCCCTCCGCAGTTTATTGCGGCTCCTGTCCATCGAACTGGTACCGAAACATATTCGCGTCTATGCCGTTGCTCCTGGTTTCCTGCCGGGCGGATTGAATCGCGATATGCCACAAGCCGTTCTTGATCTTCTTGCGAGCAAACAAGATGTCAATGCATCGTTGGAACACGCGGCAAAGCTTATTGCAGACCTGTGTTCCGAACCCGAGCAGTATCCCGGTGGTTTTTCGATCGCTATGCCTTCACAGACGGCTACACCGCTCTGATACCTTCGTATGGACATTACACACATCAAGGAACAAGGACTCGATTTGCCGAAGATATATGCAAAGCTTGGCATCAAAAAAGGCGATACGGTTTTTATTCATGCCAAACTCTTGACCTTCGGCGGCGTTGCGGGGAGTAAGGAAGAGCTCTGTAAGTTTTTCATCGATCCGCTTCTCACGATACTCGGTCCGAAGGGTACTATCGTTGCACTAGCCTACACCTTCAGCTACACCTCGTACGGCACGCCCTACATCCACGAGAAAAGTGCCTCAGAGGCGGGAATGCTCACCGAATATATCCGCACGATGAAAGGTGCAGAACGTTCGTTCCATCCATTCATCTCCGTTGTCGCGTATGGCGCGAAAGCGAAGGAGATCACTAATGATGTTCCGCGCTCCGCCTACGGATGGGGTTCTCCGTGGCAGAGGATGCATGATCTCGGTGCGAAGTGTCTGTATCTCGGACTTACCTGCGGTGTCTCCTGCACGTTCTTGCACTATGTTGAACAACAGTACGGCGTACCATACTGTTTTGATAAAGCGTTCTTTCATCCGGTGTATAAAAAGGGGAAATTGCAGAAAGGTCCTTTTCTCGCATACATGCGCAAGCGTGCTTCGCCCGGGTATAGCTTCGCCCCATTCGGTAAGGAGATGAAGAAACGGAAATTAGTCAAAGAGCACCTCCACAACGGCGTTCCCATACAAGTGCACAGCTTCGACGACGCTTTTACTGTTTGTATGGATATGTTAGACAAAGATCCGTGCGTACTGATCAAAGCTCCGTATTATATGGAAGAATAGCCCTTCCGGTCTTTATGGAATATTGTAAAAAATGCGTCCAGCCGAATACTCGCCCAGGAATCCAATTTGACTCTCTGGGTGTGTGTCCTGCGTGTCGGTATGCGGAAGGTCTCGTTTCCGTGGATTGGGAAGCACGACACCAAGAATTGAAAAAAATAATTGAGCGAGTAGGGAAAGACAATCATTCCGAATATGACTGCATCATCGGGGTCTCCGGCGGTAAGGACAGCACACGCCAGGCGTTGTATGTGCGTGACACGTTGAAGCTCAAACCGCTCCTCGTGTCATGCAATTATCCACCTGAGCAATTAACAGAACGTGGCGCACACAATATTTCCAATCTTATTTCACTCGGATTTGACACTATCAATATCATGCCCGATCCGCAGGTCTGGAAGAAGCTTATGCGCAAAAGTTTTTTTGAGTATGGCAATTGGTCCAAATCAACCGAAATGGCTCTCTATACAACGCTTCCGAAAATATCAATTGCCTATCACATCCCCCTTGCATTTCTGGGCGAAAATCCGGCGACACAGATGGGCGACCTCAGCACCGGATCGCTTGACTGGGATGCGAACAAAATGAAGAACGCGAATACCATTGCGGAAGGTAGCGATATTTATCTCGGCAACGGTGTTACCGCACAGGACCTCTATTGGTATCGGTATCCCTCCGATGACGAAATGGCGTGGGCGAATATACAGGTCGTGTATCTCGGCTATTTTTGGCCGAACTTCACCAAGGTGGACAATGCGGCGTTCTCTATGACGCACGGGCTTGAGGTGCGCACCGACACACCGCTTGAGCGGGGAGCGCTCCATCCGTTTGAAGCGCTTGATGAGGATTTTGTGTTCGTTAACCAAATGATCAAGTATCTCAAATACGGGTTCGGCAAGGTGACCGACGAGGTGTGCGAGCTTATACGGTATGGCCGCATGAGCCGAGAAAAAGGATTCGAGCTGGTGAAGAAATATGACGGCGCGTGCTCGCCCGAATATATCCGCCGTTTTTGTGTGTATATTGAAATCTCGGAGGAGAAATTTTGGGAGATAGCCGAATCCTATCGCAACAAAGAATTATTTGAGAAAGATGCCTCGGGAGAGTGGCATCTCATCCACGCGTATGTCTGATACTGCACGGCGACCTGAAGTGCTCGTTATTGATTATGGCGTAGGCAACCACACATCGGTGTGTAATGCGCTCGAGCGACTAAAATATTCGTATGCCGTCTCCTCTGATACGAAGGATATTAAAGATGCACCGGCGTATATCCTGCCGGGGGTGGGCGCTTTCAAAGAGGCGATGCAGAACTTGAGGGGGCGAAACATTATAGAGGTCTTGCGGGAAGAAGTAATCGGGAAGAAGAAACCGCTCCTTGGTATCTGTCTCGGCATGCAAGTCTTGGCTGAAGATTCGACCGAAGATGGTTTGCATACCGGTCTTGGGTTTATCCCGGGGCATGTCGTGTTGATCCCGCATGAGAATGTGCGCGTGCCACACGTGGGGTGGAACACTCTCACGATACAGAAGTCTGATCCGCTTTTTGTCGCGGTGTCTACGGATGCGCGTTTCTACTTTGATCATAGCTACCACTTCGCGACAGATGAAAAGTATCGAGCTGCTACGACCCAGTATGGTGGCGAGATCACCGCTGCGGTTCAGCATGGCGCTGTCTACGGTGTGCAGTTCCACCCAGAAAAAAGTCAAACCAGCGGTCTGCGGCTTCTGCGTTCTTTTATGAAAAATACAAAGAAATAATTATGCTCTCCAAACGCATCATCGCTAGCATCATCCTCAAGGACGGCATTGTTGTGCAGAGCGTGGGATTCAAGCACTATTTGCCGATCGGCTCGCCAGAAATTGCGGTTGAGTTCCTCGATGCGTGGGGTGCGGACGAGATCGTGGTGCTCGATATTTGTGCAAGCCGCGAAAATCGAACGATGGACGGTGAACTCCTCTCACGGCTCGCCACAAAGAGCATGGTGCCTCTCACCGTTGGTGGCGGCATCAATTCGGTTGAAATGATACGTCAGCTTATTCGAAAGGGAGCAGACAAGGTCGTCATCAACCGCGCGGCGATTGATAATCCGGGTCTTATTGCTGAAGCGGCAAAAATCTTCGGGAATCAGTGCATAACCGTCTCTATAGATGCAAAAGAAATTGAAAAAGGGCGCTACGAAGTGTTCGTAGATTCTGGCCAAGTTGGGACAGGAAGGGATCCAGTCGAAGTCGCACAATCCTCTACCGCACAAGGCGCAGGCGAAATCCTCATTCGTTCTATTAATCGAGATGGGTCAAAGAAGGGTTTCGATAGGGAGCTTATCCGCAGTGTTTCGGAGGCGGTAGATGTTCCCGTGGTTGCCGCAGGTGGTTGCGGTAATCCGCAGCACATAGCGGACGCGTTCCGGGAAGGTCACGCCGATGCCGTTGCCGTTGGCAATTTCTTTAATTTCACTGAACACAGCGTAACGGTTACCAAGGCATTCTTGGAACCGCATTTCCCGATACGACTCGATACGTACGCCACCTACGAGCATGCAGCACTCGGTGGTGATGGTCGCCTCGAGAAGCAAAGCGACGTTGTTCTCGAGGGGTTGCGCTTTGAATATCATCCGAAAGAAATCATATGAACTACTGCACCCGATGTCTCTATCCAGCGAACCACCCACTGCATCTCACGTTCGATGCAGACGGAGTGTGTAGTGGATGCCGGATTCACGAAGAGAAGGATGTGCTTGACTGGGATGCGCGGTTTGAACACGTAAAGAAGATTACCGATTCGTATAAAAATACATCGGGGAATAATTATGACTGTGTGGTTCCCGTATCCGGTGCACGGGACTCTTACTTTATCGTACATATCGTGATGAAGAAGCTTGGATTGCGGCCGCTCCTCGTCACCTATAATAAGCAGTACAACACCGAGCGTGGCATACGAAATCTCGCATATCTGCGCACGCTCTTCGGGTGCGACCTTATGACGATGACGGTGAGTCCAGATAAGGTCAAGAATGTCACGCGGGCAACACTGCGAAAAATGGGAAGCATGTATTGGCACTGTATCGCTGGGCAGACCGTGTTCCCTGTACAGGTGGCGGTGCGGTTCAAGATTCCGCTCATCATCTGGGGTGCGCACCAAGGGCTCGACCAGGTTGGGATGTTCTCACATACGGACGAAGTCGAGATGACCCGCAAATATCGGAAGGACCATGACCTTATGGGATATGAAGCAGAGGATCTTGTTGACGAGACGATGAACGTCACTGTCGATGATCTCGCTCCCTATCTCTATCCGCACGATAAGGAGATAGAAAAAGTCGGCGTACGGGGCATCTATCTAGGTAACTATATCCGCTGGGACTCGAAGGCCCAGCACGAGGAGATGATTCGATCGTATACCTATGAGAGTGCAGGACACATGCGGACCTTCGATACCTATAATGACGTGGATTGTTTTCACTACTCTGATATTCACGACTATATAAAGTTTCTGAAATGGGGATACGGTAAAGTAACGGACCACGCTTGTCGCGAGATACGTCTGAAGCGGCTCACACGGGAGGAAGGAATCGACCTGGTTCAAAAATATCAAGACAAAAAGCCGGAGAGCCTGCCGCTCTTCTTAGACTGGATCGGCATGACCGAAGAAAGTTTTTATTATCTTATTGATATCTATCGCGATTCACGTATATGGAAGCAAAACGAGGGAATCTGGACGCTCAGAGATAGTATTGGAGAGCACCGGAAAGATGCTGGAGTGGATGCGGTGCGTCTCGAAAAGAAAGAGGAGTGCCTGTTTCGCGTAACGCCGTCAAGAAAAGCAGGTCCCGACAAAGAGGTGTACACGCTCATCGGGAGAGGGTATATTGATTGACATGACAAAAGTTGGAGTACAAATCATCATCCAGGCACGCATGGGTTCTAGCCGCCTGCCGGGGAAATCATTCATGCCGTTCGTAGGAGAGATTTCTTTTTTGCAGTGGGTGATAGAACGATGCAAGACTTCAAGACAAGCTGATAAGGTTGTAATCGCTACTACAGAAAATGCGAAAGATGACGTGATAGAGGAGCTGTGCAAAGAGAATGGGTACGACTATATACGGGGGAGTGAGGGAGATGTCCTCGAGCGTTACTATGTTGCCGCGCAGAAATTTGGGAGTGGCGCAGTAGTGCGAGTGATGGCAGACAACCCGTTGATTGACGTTCTCGAGCTCGATCGCATTGTCGAGGTTCTTCTCTCCGAAAATTTGGATTATGCAAGCAATCATCCGGCTGGCTTGCCGGTTGGCACTGGATCAGAGGTTTTTACCATGGCTGCTTTTGAAAGAGTGTACGCTGAAGCAACTGACCCTTACGATCATGAACACGTAACGCCCTATTTTTATCATCACCCCGAACTGTTTAAACAGCGCAATGTAGAGCCAGAAGTCCTGCACCCGTTCGCGTCACAGGTGCGACTCACACTCGACACGGCCGAAGACTTACAGATGCTCAAGGCGCTCGCGGTAGGGATGGGCTTCTCCAGACCAGCAGAACAGCCAGCTACCAACGAGATTCTATCTTACCTTGAGACGCATCCAGAGCTTGTGCAGATTAATCAATCGGTCGTCCAAAAGACGTTTCCGAAGGCGTAGCACACGACAGGCATCCTTTACGTCCCATCCATGGTTATAGTATGAATCTTCCGGCATGATCAAGGCAAGCATCATCATCACCTGCTACAACAAAGAGCGCTATATCAGCCGCGCTATTAATAGCTGCATCAGTCAGAATTTTCCACATGACCAGTATGAGATCATCATTGTTGATGACGCCTCGACGGATAAGAGCCGCGACGCCATTTCTCTCTATCATGGCTTTGAGGGGTACCACTTCATCCGCACGAGATTTTTGAAGAAAAATAAAGGACAAGCGCATGCGTCAAACGTCGGCATGGCGATGGCGAAGGGGCGCTATATCGTACGCGTTGACGGCGATGACTATGTCCACGAGAATTTCCTCAAGGTTATGACCGAGACGCTTGAGTGGAATGCAGATATCGGATTCGTCTACTGTGATTTGATCGTCGTGACTGGCTCGGGTGCGCCCGATCAACGGAAGTTTGAGCTTAATACCTTTGAGCGTTTGCTGAACCACGGCGCAGGAGTGGTGTTCAGAAAGGAGTATCTTAAAAAACTCGGAGGATATGACGAAACTCTGCGCAATTGCGAGGATTATGATCTGCTGTTGCGCTATCAGAAAAAATATCCGGGCTATCATGTCCGGCTGCCATACTACCGTTATTTTAAAGAGGGGAGTGCACTCAGTACTGAGCATGCCGAACGCAAGCGGCTCAAAAAGATAATTCGGGTTCGAAATGGACACAAACATTAATAGGTAATATACTGAGAGTTACCTTATGGCAAAAATCTTTATTGGCAAGCGGGCGATTGGTGACAATGAACCGGCATACATTGTTGCGGAAGCGGGAGTAAATCACAATGGTTCGCTTGCTCGTGCGAAAGAGTTGATACGGAAGGCAGCAGAAGCCGGTGCCGATGCGATTAAATTTCAGACCTACAAAGCGGATAAGCTGGTCACTAAAACAGCTCCGCGCTTTTGGGATTGGAAAGGCGAAGAAAAGAAGAAGGGTACCCAGCACGATTCATATGCTCTTCTCGACAAGTTCCCGCTCAAACACTACCCGGAACTCATCAAAACGTGCCGGAAGTATGGCATAGAGTTTCTCTCCACTCCCTTTGATGAAGAAAGCGCCGATGCCCTGGTGAAGTTTGGCATGCGGGTTATCAAGGTGTCTTCTTCTGACGTCACCAATCTGCCGTTTCTCTCCCACCTTGCGAAACATAAATTACCTATTCTCCTCTCTGTCGGGGCTTCAACACTGGGAGAGATCGAGGAGGCTGTGCATACCATAGAAGCGGCAGGGAATAAGAAAATTCTCATCATGCAATGCACGCTCGTATACCCAACGCCCTATGAGCACGCAAATCTTCGAGTCATACCGACCTTAGCGACCGTCTTTCCAGAATACCCTATTGGTCTTTCTGATCACACGCTTGGTACGCACATCCCGCCTGCGGCGGTAGCGCTTGGCGCGCGCTTGATCGAGAAGCACTACACCGTGGACAAAACGCTTATGCAGAGCGCCGATCACTGGCTCTCAGTTGACCCGAAAGAATTGCGGGAAATGGTGCAGGCGATTCGCAATGTTGAAGCGGCGCTTGGTACCGCGCGGAAGTATGTGCTTCCCGCGGAGCGGCACACCTATCTCTATGACAAGCGCAGCCTCGTATCGGCGCGCGATATTAAGAAGGGGACCAAGATCACAAAAGATATGCTGACGCACAAACGTCCAGGCACGGGCGTTCGCCCCAAATACAAAGACATTGTTATCGGTCGCCAAGCCGCCGTTGATATTCCCGCAGACACAACCATCACCTGGGAGATGGTATAGCTCTATTGACAAGGCAGTATTAGCATGCTACCCTAAATGTGGATATAAGCACATTCTAAAAACAAGAACGCAACGACGGGGCGAATCCGGCATAAAACGAGAGGAGGTGCGGAGTGAAAAGAATCGATGTATGGGCCGTGGTGAAAGACCCCGGCGAGGCGGCTGGGATGCTCCCGGTCGTCGTTGAACTGCGGAAAGCCGGACTTTCAGTCTGGCTGATCACAAACGGATGGGCAGCAGCCAACCTTATCGGCTATGAGCATACGCCGGTAGAAAATGCTGAAGCCCTCATGACGAAGGTGCCTCCACGGTTACTGCTGGTCGGTCTGTGCGCAAATGACGACAGCGTCGGCCGCGACCTTATCCCTCTTTTGAGGGGGAAGTCAATCAGCATTATTATTCAGGATCTTTGGGGCATGCCGCCGTCATATGTGGCACAAGAATACCAACCCGACTACGTCATCACCAATGATGAAGTCGACAAAGGAACCTTGTGTAACGTATGGCCGAAGCTCGATTCGAGCCACATCTTCACGACCGGCTTCCCGGCCCTCGATAAGTACGCCTCGGTTGATATCGAGGAGGAGGACGCGAAGGTGCGGACGGCACTTGGACTCCGCGAGGACATCCCGCTCGTCTTGTTTGCGGGGCAGGGGTTCCAAACCTCTCACGCACTGGGGGAGGTCGTCTGGGCTCTCAACCGGCTTCGGATGGACTGCTATTTCATTCCGAGACCGCATCCGCGGTTCAGGATGAACTATGCGTCGGAAGCAAAGTTGTGGCAGGAGGCGCTCGCGGGCTATCGCGGCCGTCTGGTTGTGGACTGGTTTGGCTCATGCACGTCTTCGCAGCTTATCGCGGCTGCCGCTCAAAATGGCGTCGTCATTTCTATGTATTCGACGATGCTGTTAGAAGCGGCAGCCCTTCGAGGGCAAGCGGTTTCGGTTTTGTATCCCGAGACGGGAATGCAGTCGATGAAGGCGGAGACGGGGCTTGAGCAGTCTCCACTCGTGTCGCTCGGATGCACGGCATGGGCCAAGGATCGAGAGTCGCTCGTGAGTCATCTTGGGAGGGCTCTCACGTCCTCTCTCGGCCGCTGCCAGCGACCTTCCCAGAAGCGACACATTCACGTCGATGGACAGAATGCTCGTCGTGTCGCTGAAGTGATCAGGAACATTTTGCGGTAGCCAAACAACACACCCCACCGGGTTGAACCGGTGGGGTGTTTCTTTTGCTTCATTTTTGTTGTTATAGTTACCAAACACCATATGAAGAACACGCTCGTGACGCTCTGGGGGGCGTTTGGTCGATATCGCTGGCATGTCGTTGCGCTGGCCGTATTCGGCGTGGTCAGCGCCCTCTTAGAGGGTATCGGTATCAACGCGGTTATCCCGCTCATCTCATTTTTTATCGGAGGTGGTGGCGGGTCGACTGACTTTATTACGCAGGCAATCCAAACGCTACTTGGCTTTTTTGGTCTGCCATTCAGTTTCCGTTACTTGCTCGGTTTCATTCTCGTCCTTTTTATACTGCGAGCGATCTCGGTTACTGTTTTCGGCTATATCCGCGGTTGGATTAGCGCAGACTTCCTTGGTAAAGAGAGCGAGGAGGTGTTGCGTCGGGTACTCCTGGTCTCCTGGCCGTTCTCGCTCAAGCAAAAGCTCGGTGCCATGCACAACACGCTCGTGCGGGATGTGCAGCAGTCCGGCATGCTCTTGAGCGCGGTCGCGCAGATCGTGCAGTCCTTCAGCGGCTTCCTCATGTATCTCTTGGTGGCCGTCAATATCTCGCCAGTTATGACCTCGTATACGCTCGGCGGCGGTGTGGTTCTCCTGCTCTTCTTGCGGCCCTTCCTCCGCCGTGCGAGCGGCATTGGCGAGAGAGCAGCTCGGGTTGAGAAGCAGTTCGCGCAGTTCTTGAACGAACACATTATTGGGATGAAGTCCGTCAAGGCCGCTGGGGTGGAGCGTGCCGCCATCGCAGACGGCAACGCGCATATACGGCTCTTGCGCTCGCTCTCGATACGGCAGTCGCTCGTGCGTGCTTTAAGCACCAGCTTCTTCCAGCCGTTTAGCATCGTTCTCGTCGTCGTACTCTTCTTCTTGACGTATCGCACGCCGGAGTTCAGCATCATCGCGTTTGCGGCCTCGTTGTACCTGATACAAAAGATATTCACCTATCTTGAGTCCGGACAAGCCGCGCTGCAGTCGGTGAGCGAGCTGGTGCCGTATGCCAGGAACATCGCGACGTTCAAGCGCAGTCTGGATATGCATCGCGAGTCGTCCGAGGGCGATGCGCCGTTTGTATTTGAGAAAGAGCTCGCGTTCAAGGATGTCTCGTTCTCGTATGACGAGGGCAAGCCAATCCTAAACGGCATAACCTTTTCTATACGGGCGGGAGAGACCGTGGGGCTCATCGGCCCCTCAGGATCGGGGAAGACCTCCATCGCCGACCTGCTCTTGCGCCTGTTCAAGCCGGCCACCGGTTCAATACTGCTTGACGGCGTGCCGAGCGAATCGATCGCCCTAGATGCGTGGCGTCGGCACATAGGGTATGTGTCGCAGGATGTGTTCCTCTTTAACGGCACGATCGAGGAGAACATCCGATTTTATAATCGAGCCGTGACCGCCGAAGACATCGAGGATGCCGCGAAGCAGGCAAATATCTATGACTTCGTGAGCGGGCTGCCCGAGGGCTTCCAGACCACGACGGGAGATCGGGGTGTGATGCTCTCGGGTGGGCAGCGCCAGCGGATCGCGCTCGCGCGCGCCCTCGTGGGCAAACCGGCATTCCTTATATTAGACGAGGCGACGAGTGCGCTCGATCATGAGTCGGAGCGGTTGATTCACGAGGCTATTCGCGCGCTTCATGGCAAAGTGACGGTATTCATCATCGCGCATCGCCCGTCGACCGTCGCCGAGACCGACACGATCTTCGTCGTGGACCACGGCAGCATCGTGGAGCGAGGATCGCCGCAGGAGCTGCTGCAAAAGAACGGGTCGTATTTTTATAAGATGCAGCGGGTATAGTATCCGTGGTATAGTTGTTTCCATTATGCAGATTGCCGCGAAGCAGACTGAAGGTACGGCAAAGCAGATTGCGAAGCTGATAGCGCTCGGGGCGCTCTTCTTGATCCCGTTTGCGCCGCTTATTGTTGCGGACGCCTACTTCTTCCCCTTTATTACCGGCAAGGCGTTTTACTTCCGCATCCTCGTCGAGATAGCCGTTGCGGCATGGGTGGTACTCGCGCTGCTTGATAGGGAATACCGGCCGCGCCTTTCTTGGGTCGGAGCCGCAGTGCTCGCCTTCGTCGTCTGGATGTTCGTCGCAGATCTTTTCGCGATCAATGCCGCGAAGGCGTTTTGGAGCAACTTCGAGCGCATGGAGGGTTGGGTGTTGCTCGCGCATCTTCTCGGTTTCTTTTTCGTTGCGAGCGCGGTCTTGCGGGTGGAGATGAAGTGGCGTGCCTGGTTCCTCACCTCGCTCGGCGTCTCCTGTATCGTCGCTCTCTATGCGTTCTTGCAGCTTGCGGGTACGTTGGCGATCCATCAGGGCTCCACGCGTATCGATGCCTCATTTGGCAACTCAATCTATCTGGCAGTCTATTTCCTATTCAACGTCTTCATCGCCGGATGGCTTGCGCTCACTGAACGTCGTGTCTGGCTCAAGTGGTCGCTGCTCGCGCTCGCTAGCGTCGAGGGCATACTCATCTTCTTCACCCAGACACGCGGTACGACGTGGGGGCTGATCGCCGCGCTTGCGCTCGCCGCGCTTCTCACAGCGCTCACCGCAGGCAAGCGCGCCCGCCGCTACGCGGCAGGCGCGTTCGTTCTCATCGTTCTTCTTGCCGGCTCGCTCTACCTCGCGCGCGGCTCGTCGTTTGTCCAAGGCAATTCGGTGCTGCAGCGCATCTCCTCGATTACGCTGGCTGATCTCGAAGTACGCTTCACTATTTGGCATATAGCATTCCAAGGCGCGCTCGCACGTCCGTTCACTGGGTGGGGGCAAGAGGGTTTCAATTATGCCTTTAGTACCTACTACAATCCTTCTCTCCACGAACAGGAGCCGTGGTTTGACCGTGCGCACAACGCGTTCATCGATTGGCTCTCTGCAGGCGGCATTCCGGCATTCCTGCTCTATCTCTCGATCTTCGGTTCTGCGCTCGTATTGCTCTGGCGACCCGCTTCACCGGAGCTTCAGCGAGGCAAGCATTCAGAATTATCGCGGCCGGAGCGTATCGCGCTTACTGCGGCACTGGTCGGCTATGCCCTCCACAACTTGCTCGTGTTCGACAATCTCTATTCCTATATATACTTCTTTGTGCTCCTTGCCCTTATCGACTCGCAGATCGCGCGGCCGATCGAGAAGCTTGAACGTCTGCCGACGCTCGATGCCGAACAAGGCATGACGTATGCGCTTCCGGTCGCCGCCGTTGTGTCGATTGCGCTTATCTGGAGCGTGAACGTCTCGGGGATGCGGGTAGCGGCCAAGCTCATCACGGCACTCTCCTCAGCCTCCGTCGACAGAGAGAAGAGCCTGGCCGTTTTTGAAGATCTTGCCGCGCATCCGGCCTTTGCCGCACAAGAGGTTCGGGAACAATTAGTCGCGTTTGCGGCGGCTGTTGCTCAAAATCCTTCAGCAACCCAGTCGGAGAAGCAGCGTGCGGTCTCGCTCGCGGTGCTCGAGATGCAGAAGCAGGTCGCCGCCTATCCGCGCGATGTCCGAGAGCGGCTCCAGCTCGCCTATGTATATCGCATCGCCGGGGAGGGGGAGCTTGCACTCAGGGAGATCCAAGTTGCCGCGGCACTCTCGCCGAAAAAAGAGCAAATCTGGATTGAAGCCGGAGCTGCCGAGTGGGATAGGGGTGATTTTAAAGCGGCGCAATCAGCGTTCAACACGGCATATGCGCTTGGGCCGCAATTCCCGGAGCTTGCCGCATATGCCGCCGCAGGTGCCTTCGTGACCGGAGATCGGCCGGCCGCCGAGAAGATTCTCCTCGACGCCTACGGTACGACGACCGTTGACAGCAACGTGCTCGCCGTCGTGTATTACCAGATGAAGGATTGGCCGCGCCTCATCGCTCTTTGGCAGTTGCGTGCCGCGAAGCCGAACGCAGGCGTCGAGGCGTGGTTCAGCCTCGCCGCGGCATACTATACGGCGGGCGATAGCGCGAATGCCGCGAAAACGATTCGGGCGGCGATGGCGCGTTTCCCCGAAGCAGCTGCCAACGGTGCCGCCGCCTTACAACAGATCGAAAAGGGGCAATGAACCTAAGAGAAAACGTTCCGCTCGCGCCGCTGACGACACTCGGCGCGGGAGGAGCCGCGAAGTTTTTTATACACGCACAAACTGAAAAAGATATTGATGATGCGCTGGCCTGTGCCGAAGTGAAGGGTCTTTCTGTATGGGTGCTGGGCAATGGCAGCAACATACTGGTGCCCGATGCGGGAGTGGAGGACGTGGTGTTGAAGATGGCGCTCGACGGCATCGCTTTCGAAGCTGCCGATGATGAGACGCTCCTGGTCGCCGGAGCGGGGACACCGTGGGAAGAAGTCGTTGATGTCGCAGGCGCACACGACCTCTTTGGCATCGAGAATCTCGCGGGTATTCCGGGCACCGTAGGGGGCGCGGCGGTGCAAAATATCGGTGCATACGGTGCGGAACTTGCCGATGTATTTGAGTATGTTGATGGTATCGACGGGGTAACCGGTGAACACAAACAGGTGGCTCGAGCCGAAGCCGCTTTTGCCTATCGCACCAGTGTTTTTAAAAAGCACCGAGCATACATCGTTACCCGTGTCGCACTTCGTCTCTCAAAGCACGCGAAGCCGAATCTCGCGTATCCAGATCTTACGCGCGCACGTGAACGCGGCGTGCCGCTCTCGACGCCGAGCGAGATCGCGCGGGCCGTCCGCGCCATTCGTGCCGATAAGTTCCCGCGAATCGCAGCAGAAGGGACGGCGGGCTCATTCTTCAAGAACCCCCTCATCTCCCGCGAGCTCGCCGACTCCCTCGCCGAGCGCTTCGACGGCTTACCCGTGTTTCTACAAGAAAACGGCAGGGCAAAAATATCGCTCGCGTGGCTTCTCGACCACGCGCTCGCGCTCAAAGGATTCGCGAAGGGTCGCGTGCGGCTCTATGAGAAACAGCCATTGGTTATCGTGGTGCGCGCTGGCGCAACAGCAAAAGAAATAGATTCGTTCGCAAACGAAATTGCAGAAAAAGTTTTCAGTGCGACTGGCATCAGGATCGAAAGGGAAGTTGAAACATTTGGCGCACAAAAAGAAATTTAAACATTTAAATATTTAAAAAAGTTATCCACACATTTTATTTTTTCGTTACACAAAATATTTTTACGCGCGATAATGATGAGTAGAAACGTTTGCGCATTATAATAATTTTGCACAGACGGGTCGACATACTAACCATCACCCTAATTCGCAACCACCATGGCAAAGAAGAAAAAGGCAGCGAAGAAGACCGCGAAGAAGAAAGTCGCAAAGAAGCGCGGATAGTTTTTCGTTCAGCAAAAGAAGAATCCCGCTCCGGCGGGGTTTTTCTTTATCAGTTTGGGGAAGTCAGACTTCCCCACATTTTGAAGAAAATTGTGGTATGATTTTTCTATGCGAGTGCAGCCGTATGGGGTCGGTTCGTTTATGCACGTGATGAAACGTGGTACGCGCGGTTTGCCCATAACGCGCGATGCATTCGATCGAAATCGTTTTGTTCGATTACTTTATTTTGCAAACGAGGAGTACAGAGATGAATATTGGGAACGAAACACTATAGAGTTACCTATGTTTGAACGACCACAAGATTGGCCGGAACGAAAAATGTTGGTACACATTCTTGCGTGGGTATTAGCACCAAACCATTTTCATTTACTGCTCGAAGAAATTCAGGTCGGCGGTATATCGAAATTTATGCAGCAACTGTGTGGGAGCATGAGCGCGCACTTCAACGCAAAGTACGAAGAAAAGGGGAGCCTCTTTCAGGGTGCTTATAAAGGGCTTGTTGTAGATACTGATGAATATTTGAAGCAACTCATCCCGTACATTATGGTCAAAAACGTCTTTGAGCTTTATCCCGCTGGCTATACAAAAGCAGTAAAGGAATTTGATAAAGCGTGGCAGTGGGGAGTTGAGTCTTATCCGTTTTCAAGTTTGCCGGAATACGCGGCAAACCGAAACTGGCCAATCCTCGAAAAAGGTTTTACTAACGATTTGTTTCCTACAGTGAGAGAGTTTCGATCTCATGCTCAAGAAGTTATGGAGAACCGTTCTCGATTCGATACAGAGTTCTCTGCGCTAACGCTTGATTAGCTTTTGGGGAAGTCAGACTTCCCCACATTTTGAAGAAAATTGTGGTCTGATTTTTTAAGAGATAAGGGAGAGTCGAATTGAAATTTCGTGCGTAAAACTTGGAATTTTGCTACAATGTAGCACTATGCTCGATCTCTCGCGCTTTTTCTCAAAAAACCAATCCGCGGCCTTCTTGAAGGCCGCGGCGCCGATCGTGGCGGCTGCCAACGCGTTCTCTGAGGAGTTCATAGGGCTCTCTGATGAGGCGATCCGTGCGCGCTTGGTCGAGGTGCGCGCCCGTGCGAGGGAGGCAGGAGCGGCGCACGAGCGTGATATCCCCCTGGTCTTCGCGCTCGTGCGCGAGGCGTCCCGCCGCACCCTTCGACAACCGCACTTTGATGTGCAACTAGCGGGCGGTCTCGCGCTCCTCCGCGGCAAGATCGCCGAGATGCGCACCGGCGAGGGTAAGACGCTGGTCGCCACGTTGCCCGCAATCTTCCACGCCCTCTCGGGGAAGGGCGTGCAGGTCGTCACGGTCAACGATTATCTCGCGCGCCGCGACAGTGTCTGGATGGGGCAGGTATATGACTATTGCGGCCTCTCGGTTGGCGTCGTAACGAGCACGGGAGCATTTTTGTATGATCCATCGCATGTGGAGAAGGAAGAAGCAAAAGAGTTAGACAGCGAACGTGATACGACGGGTTCGTTCAAAGTTCTGTATGAATATTTGCGTCCGGCGAGCAAGAAGGAGGCATATGCCGCTGACATCACCTATGTCACCAACAACGAACTCGGGTTCGACTACCTCCGTGACAACACCGCCTATGATGCGTCGCAGATCGTGCAGCGTGGCTACCACTATGCGATTATCGACGAAGTCGACTCGATCTTGATCGACGAAGCGCGTACGCCGCTCATCATATCGGGGCCTGCAGGCGATTCACAAAACCTCTACGAACGCTTCGCCGGTATCGTCCGCGGGCTCGCAGAGGGCGAGGACTATACGATCGACGAGAAGCAGAAGGCGATTCAGATAACCGAAGCGGGGATGCATAAGGCGGAGGTCGCGCTCGGTCTCGAGAATCTCTACACCGAGGGCGGGATGAGATATGCGCACCACCTCGAGACGGCAGTGCGCGCGCAGGCACTTTTCCATATCGATAAAGAATACGTGGTGCGCGACGGCGAGATCGTCATCGTTGACGAGTTTACCGGGAGGATGCAGCCCGGCCGCCGCTGGTCGGAGGGCCTGCATCAGGCCATCGAAGCAAAGGAGGGCGTCAGGGTCCAAGAGGAGACGCGCACCTACGCGAGCGTAACCTTCCAAAATCTATTTCGCATGTATACCAAACTTGCGGGTATGACCGGTACCGCACTCTCTTCTGAAGAGGAGTTTTATACCGTCTACGGGCTCGAGGTCGTCGTCGTGCCGACCAACAAGCCTTCAGCGCGCAAGGATTATGATGACCTCATTTTCCAAACCGCCGCGGGGAAGTATCGCGCCGTCGCGCGCGCGGTCAAAGACCGCTATGAAAAGGGGCAGCCGGTCCTCGTGGGCACCGTCTCCATCGAGGACAACGAAATCGTCAGTACCTATCTCTCCAATGAGGGTGTGCCGCACGAAGTGTTGAACGCAAAGAACCACGAGCGGGAGGGAGAGATCATCGCGAACGCAGGTGAGGAGGGCCGCGTTACCGTCGCGACAAATCTCGCCGGCCGTGGCGTCGATATCAAGCTCGGCGGCGCGCGTGCCTCGAGCGCGGCGCGCGTGTCAGTTCTTGAGAAGGGCGGCCTCGTGGTTATCGGTACCGAGCGTCATGATGCGAGGCGCATCGACAACCAGCTGCGCGGCCGCTCCGGCCGCCAGGGCGATCCGGGAGAAACCAGATTTTATGTTTCGCTCGAAGACAAGCTTATGCGCGTCTTCGCCTCTGATACTTTAAAGAAGGTTATGGGCCGATTCGGCATCCCCGAAGACGAGCCTATCGAGAGTGCGATGATCACTCGTTCGCTCGAGACGGCGCAGGAGCGCATCGAGGGATTCAACTTCGACTCGCGCAAACAGGTCCTTGCTTATGATGACGTGATGAACACGCAACGCCTCGCGATCTATGCGCGCCGCCGCGCCGCGCTCACCGGGAGCGATGAAGAGATAGAGGAGCTCTTCTGTGCGCTTCTCGGAGGTGACGCCGCCGCCGGCGCGGTGTATGAGTCAAAGAGGAGCGAATTCGGCGACACGTTCGTTGTCCATCTGCGCCGCCTCCTCTTGCAGGTCATTGATATGTTCTGGCTTGAGCACCTTGAGACTATGGATTATCTGCGCCGCTCGGTGTCACTTCGCGCTTACGGGCAACGGGATCCTTTGATCGAATACCGGCGCGAGGGGCTCGCACGCTTCCGGCAGCTCGAGGCGGATATACGCGCAAAGGTTATAGAAGCTCTGCCGTACCTCCAGTCGATGGATACCGCACAACGCCGTGCAGAAGAGGAGAAGACGCGCGCGGCGCTCCTTGCCGCGGGGAAGGAGGAGGAATCTTCGCACCAGCCTGTGCGAAAGACGGGCGGGCACGAGAGAAACGACATTGTTATTTTACGGAAAGGAGATGAGACGAAAGAAATGAAATTTAAAAAAGCCGAAGCTTTTCTTACAGAAGGCTGGGAGATTGTCGAGCCAAACTAACATGGCTTTTACCGATCAGGTGACGATACATGCAATGGCCGGTCGCGGTGGCGGTGGCGTCACTCGCTGGCTGCGCACCAAGACGAACGCGCGCGGCGGCCCCTCTGGCGGCGATGGCGGCAAGGGCGGCGACGTCATCCTCCTCGGTGTGCGCGACGTGGCGGCGCTCGCACACTATCGGTATGAAAAAAAATTCCATGCGGAGAACGGTGAAGAAGGGAAGGGAGATTTGAAGCATGGTGCGAACGGCAAGGATCTCGTGCTCTCGGTCCCTGTCGGTACGGTCGCTCGAATAGCGGAGGCGGGGGGAGAATACGAGATCACCAAAGAGGGAGAACGGGTGACCCTCTTCCGCGGCGGATCGGGGGGGAAGGGGAACGCCCGATTCAAGAGCTCGACGAACCAGAACCCCTTCCAGCAGACGAAGGGTAAGGAGGGGAAGGGTGGGGATATCGAATTCACGCTCAAGATTATCGCTGACGCGGGGCTTATCGGCCTGCCAAACGCAGGGAAGTCCTCTCTCTTAAACGCGCTCACGCGGGCCAAGTCCAAGATAGGCGATTATCCATTCACGACGATCGAACCCAATCTGGGCGACTTCTATGGCAACGTCATTGCCGACATTCCCGGTCTTATCGAAGGCGCCTCGTCCGGGCGAGGGCTGGGCATAAAATTCCTTAAACATGTCGAACGCACAGGAATCCTGCTACATCTCGTCTCGGCCAGCCAAGATGACCCTCTCGCAGCCTATGGGGAGGTACGCAAGGAGGTGGAGCTCTTCGGACACGGGCTCGCCGACAAGCGCGAGATACTCATACTGTCAAAAATAGACCTTATTTCTCCCGGAGAATGCGAAACAAAACAGCAGCTCCTTGCTCGCGAGACGGGCAGGGAAGTGCTCCCTGTAAGCGTACAAGACCCAAAATCGCTCAAGGCGTTCTCCGATAGGCTAACAGAAATCCTTAAAAAGGTTTAGAATTAAAGTAATGTATCGACCTACCATCGGTCTCGAGATCCACGCCGAGCTCGCGACGCGGACCAAGATGTTCTGCGATTCTGCGAACGATCCCGATGAGGCGCGACCCAATGTGAATGTGTGTCCCATCTGCATGGCGCATCCGGGCACGCTCCCTAGTATCAACCGAGACGCTGTCCGGCAGGTCCTGCGTATCGGTGTGGCAGTCGGGGGCACTCTTGCCGATGTGAGCGAGTTTGACCGCAAGAGTTATTTTTATCCCGACATCCCGAAGGGGTATCAGATCAGCCAATATGAGCGTCCACTCGTGACCGGCGGTTCGCTCGCGGGCGTTGCGCTCACCCGCGTGCACCTCGAAGAAGATACGGCGCGCTCAATCCATCACAATAAAAAAAGCCTTGTTGACTTTAACCGTGCGGGTATCCCGCTCATGGAGCTGGTCACCGAGCCGGTCATCCCTGACGCAGAGACAGCGGGCCGCTTCGCGCGCGAACTGCAGCTCCTCCTGCGCACGCTTGGTGCCGGAGAAGCGAATCTTGAGAAGGGCGAGATGCGCATTGAGGCAAATATTTCGGTGAGTAAGAAGGAGGCAGGAGCAGAAGGCAGTTTAGGAACAAAAGTGGAGGTAAAAAATTTGAATTCATTCCGCTCGGTAGAGCGGGCGATCGCTTTTGAAATACAGAGACAGATCAAGCTTCTTGAGAGTGGGGGAGAAGTCGTGCAGGAGACGCGTGGGTGGGACGAGGCGAAGCAAGAGACATTCCATCAGCGGTTTAAGGAGGGGAGCGCCGACTACCGCTACTTCCCAGATCCGGATCTCCCGAAGCTCTTTCTCTCTGAGATCTCTGAGTTTTCGCGCGAAGCGTTGCAAGCGTCATTGCCGGAGTTGCCGTGGGAGAAGCGAGAGCGCTGGATGCGGGATTACGGGCTGAAAGAAGAGATCGCAGAACTCTTGATGCAGGATATCGCGCTCGGAATGTTTTTTGAAAGGGTGATAGTCGATAGAGCGGTGGAGTTCGTAAAGCTCGCGGTGAATTACATCACTTCGGATCTCGTCGCGCTCTTACGAGAAAAAGAAAAAGAAGTATTCGAGAGCGCAGATGATTTTATAAAGCTTATCGATATGGTTCTCGCGGGAGAGCTTTCTTCACGGGGTGCTAAAGACGTTCTGCGTATCATGGTAGAGAAGGGTGGTGATCCGGGCGTCATCGCGAAGGAGCAGGGGCTTATCCAGGTACATGACCCGGCGTTGCTCGCTGCGGCCGTAGACGCGGTGCTGGCTCGCGAGGAGAAGGCAGTCGCGGAGTACCAGGGCGGCAAGCTCTCGGCACTCCAGTACCTCGTGGGGAAGGCGATGCAAGAGAGCAAGGGGGCGGGGAATCCGCAAGAGCTCCAGAGGATCATAACGGAGAAGATTAGTTAGTATACACAGAACCCTTCCATCCGAGCCGAGATACGGCTATACTGCGGGAATGGATGAGATTCTCATAGAGGATAAAAAGTACATATCGTCGAGACAAGCCGCGAAGATTACCGGATATGCGAAGGATTATGTGGGTCAACTTTGCCGCGAGGGCCGGGTGCCGGCGCGCCTCGTGGGGCGAAGCTGGTATGTTCTCGAGGCGGCTATTCAGGACCATCGCTTTGGTGGGCCGGTTGTTGAGCAAGAAGAAGTGGTGCGAACTACTCCCGCCGTGTCGACACGGTCTACCTGGGAGTCCCCGCGCTACGAAGCGCTTATAGAAGAGGCGTTGCCCTCGGTAAACCGTCTGAGAGACATCGAAGGCGCAGCAGAGGAGTCAAGCGAGGGGATGAAAGAGAGTCTAGAGGATTCTTGGCGAGAATGGTTTGATCGTTTTGATACCGCGGCTATACCCGGCGATGTGTCAGAAGGTGCTATGGATACAGAGGATGAAAAGGCTGATGGGGAAAGCCTCGCAATAGAAAGCACTGACCCCGAGCCAGACGAGGGGGTAGTAGTGGTGGTTTCAGAACCTGGAGAGCGAGTAGAAGAGGCAGAGGCAGAAGTAGCCGTAGCGATCCACACAGTGCCCCAAGATCACTCTCAACCAAGAGAGCCGATAGCCACCATCATACCGAAGAAGCAGAGGAGTTGGGCGCCAGTAATGATCCGAACTGTCGGGATAGTAAGTGCCGCGCTAATGGCCGCCCTGGCAATCATTGGGAGCGGATACTTAGATGATTATATAGGCTCGGATAAACGTGCGAGCATAGTAGCCGGAGTATCTTTCTACAATAGATAGCGTATTTGTTTATTTTATTGTCTCGGATAGGCGAGAAGTTTATATACACATGGTGTATACCACCGGAAGAAGATCATAGAGACATGATCTATATGTTTAGAAGGCTATAAGCACGAAATTCGAAATCCGAAGCACAAAACAAGCACCAAAATCTAAAATTAAACACAATACAGGCTCTTTTTAATGCTTTCTAGTTCATTATTTTAAATTTGTCTCGAATTTAGTGCTTGATGCTTCGTGCTTAAGGAGGTTCTCCGTATGAAGTGTCGTAAAATATTTCTAAGGTTGTGCGACACACACAAGGTATACGCATAATATTTCGTATAGCCGATATAACTAACAAATATCATATATATTGTATGCGCTGATTCGAGTTCTTCTTCGACCTGCTGCGTGGCTCATCGATTCAGGTGCAGAGATCGCCCATTTCGAGGCCCTAAAAGGTAATTTTTACAGGTTTGTTTTGATCTAAAGCCGGCAATATGAGTGGTATGCACGAAACAAAGCCAAGAATCTCGTTTTTAGCTTTGAATTTTGGTGCTTGTTTCGAACTTCGTGCTTCGTGCTTCTAATTTCTATTTCCAGCTCCTGCATAAAAACAAAAGCGTCTTTCGACCGGTCTTTTGAACAAAATATATTTTAAAATCTTATCCACAGATTTTTCTTAGAGGATGC
Organism: Minisyncoccota bacterium; assembly: GCA_041664265.1. Taxonomy (GTDB): domain Bacteria; phylum Patescibacteriota; class Minisyncoccia; order Phycocordibacterales; family Phycocordibacteraceae; genus C7867-001. Next base: position 36,254 of record JBAYLD010000005.1, on the reverse strand, counting down.
CGGATTAGTAAGGTATCATTTAGTTAATTCGGCTATCCGACATGGATCAACTCTTTGAAAAAAATTTAATAACAACGAAGGATGCAGGAGAGCTGTCCGGCTATACTCCGGACTATCTCGCGCGTCTCGCGCGCTCGGGAAAAATTATCGGGAAGAGGATCGGGCATAGCTGGTTTATCGACAAGGATTCTCTCGCGCTCTTCTTGAGCCAGCAGGGGGATCGCAAGATTGATCACGCGCGCGCGCTCGCGCGCGCGAGAGAGGCAGAGTATCGGGCGCGGCACACACTCTCACACCGTGTTTCAAAGACTTTGTCAAAACCGCTTTCGGCACCGTTCTCGCCGGCGCGGATGAACGCAGTACGCTCGCACGCGGTCGCGTGTTCGGCGGCGTTTGCCGTCATTGCCTTCGGTGCGTTCGCGGCGCAGGCGGCGCCCATGGCGCAATTCACCGAGAAGGCAGGGGCACTCGCACGCGAGACTGCTTCTGGATTCTCTCTGGCGTTTGGGGATGTGCCTTCGCGTATCGCGTCAAAGATTACCGACGCATCGAGAGAGATGCGGGCATATGCTCCGCGCGTTGCGAGAGATACTGCACGCGTAACTTCGCGCATAGCGTCGCCGCAGCTTGTTGCGTTTGATTTTTCTTCCGTATCGATGTCCTCGTTTGAAAATCAAGAAGTCAGACATCCACGGCTGCCGTCGATGTCTGACTTCCAGAATGCAACTTCTTCGCCGATCGCTTTTTTCTTCGATGCTCGCTCATTCGCGCATGAGATGCTCGCGCTTGTCTCATCGCCGTCGCGCATACCGCAGGCGCTCGTGGCGCAGTATCGCGCGCTTGGCGTGGCAGGCTATGATGCCTCACTCTCTTCGCTCGCTGCATACGCTCGTGTCATCCGCAGCGCGGGCGCATCATCGCTCACGCTCGCCGCGGCTTCTCGCGACACACTCGCCACGGCCCCACAGCTCGCGGCACGCACGCATCTCGCGTTCGGCGAAACGGTTATCGATATGTCGCATACGGCGATACGCGGCGAAGCCGCGTCTGCGTATAGCCTCTCTCAAGCGATACCGGCGAGCGGACGTGCTGCGATAGCTCTTCTCGCCGACACGGGCGGTCTGCTCGCTGCTGTCGCCGCACGCACGCCCGCGCTCGCTACCGCCGCCTTCTTACGGGCGACTGAAGCGCCCGCGTTGGCGGCGCCCGCGATCGCCCGAGCGATCTTTAGCGCGCAGTATGCGGGCGCCAAGCGCTTCGTGGCATTTACCGGCAGCGTGTCGCAGGAGTATCTCGCGCTCGTGAGCGGCACCGGCCATGTCGCGTACACGGGCGTTACGACTCTTAAGGAAGTCAGTTCGGTCTGGAAGTCAGACATCGACGGCTGCCGTGGATGTCTGACTTCCTCAACTGGCTTCACTACCGCCCTCGAGAATGCGTATCTCGGCGCGCTCGGCAAGGGCGCCCTCGCCCTAGAGACGCTTGGCAATTCAAGGCTCGCGAATACTGCACCGGCACTTGCCCTGCGCAGCCTTAGCGGAGAAGGGTTCTCTGTAGGCGAGCAAGTAGCGCTCACGACCTATCGAACGCTCAACACCTTCTTCGCCTCGACGAGTCGTGCGCTCGCGACCTTGGTCGCGCCGCCGCCGACTATCGTACTCCCCGATACCTCACGGCGTTCTACACGAAGCACTGCGCCAGAAGCTCGCACCGCGGTTATCGCGCCCCCAGTGCGGCAAACCGTTAACTCGTATCCAACCTACACCACGATGGTGCGGGGTATCTCTGAAGATCTCATGAGTCAGTCGCTCGCATCGCTCCGTACCGACATTCTCGCGACGGTCAGCGGCATGATCCAGCCGGTCAGTCGCCAAGTCGTAACGAACAGCACAACCATCCAGCAGGTGAACATGATCCAGAAGCTCGACGGCCTCACGGTAACCAACGGCACCTTCCGCGGCGGGATCTTCGAGGAGGGTATCAGGGTTGCCGCGACCAATGGCAACTTCACCAACTTCTCCGCCGGCACGGCGCACATTACCGGTGACCTCGCGGTGACCGGCGCGCTCTCTTCAGACACCAGCGCGACTGCACCCTACTTCACCGCGACCACGACTGCCGACAACACCTTCCCGAATCTTATCTCGACAAACAGCACGACCACCAATTCGACTTCGACGAATTTGTATTCGTCTTCGCTCATTGCAAGCAACGCAACCTCGACGAATTTCTTCGCCACGCTCGGCCACTTCACCACCGGAGTCATCGATACACTCTCGAGCACTTTCGCCACACTCACGAACGCATCAACAACGCGGCTCTCTGTCGCTGACTCACTCTGGATCGGTGGCAACGCGACCACGACTGCCGACGGAACCTTCACCACCAACGGCAACATTTCGATCAATGGCACCTCGAGCCTCGTCGGCCTCACCACCTTTCAAAACGGCTTCCTCTCGAACGCTTCATCCACCATCAACTCGGGTCTCTTCTCTATGAACGGTGGTGCATCTACCACAGCGCTCACGGTAAGCGGGCAAGCAAACATTGGCTCACTCGAGCTCACGACTGCACTCCCTGTTACTTCTGGCGGCACCGGCTGGCAAGCAATTTTGGCAGGCAGCATTCCCTATGGCAACGGCATCGGCGCACTTGCCACCACCACCGCAGCAGCAGACGGCAATATCCTCGCGTGGCTTAACGGTATCCCAGCCCCGCTTGCCACCAGCACCATCGCGAATGGTTCAGGCATCTCGGTAACTGGCACAGGTGCGCTCGTAAACGCTGGCGGTCTCACCATTACCAACACCGGTGTGCTCTCGTTGCAGCAATTAGGTGGAGGTTCCGCGCAGACCGGCGCGCTCACCATCGCCACCTCGACCGTTACGGCCAACGGTCAGACCCTCGGCATCGCTGTTACCAATTCTGCCGGCGCCTTCACCTTCACGCCGACTATTTCAGGAACGCTCGACAATACTGGGCTCACCAATTCAACCATCAGTGGTGTCGCACTCGGCGGAACTCTCGCGAGCCTCACCGCAACAGATGGCACACTCACGTTTTCTGATACATACACAGGAGCAACAGCAAGAACCGTTGGACTTAATCTTGGTAATGAGAACATATGGACCGCACTACAACAATTCAACGCCAATGCCAGCACCACCCAGCTCACCACAACTGGTTCAACCTACCTCGCCACCACGGGCGGCAAGGTCAGCATCGGCACCGCTACTTCTGATGTCTCCGCTGTTCTCGATATTACGTCAACAACAGGCGGCATTCTCCCTCCGCGCCTCACCACTGCACAAAAGACCGCGATCAGCTCTCCTGCCGCCGGTCTCACTCTCTATGACAGCACACTCAACAAGCTCAATGTATACAACGGCTCTGCATGGAAGAATGTCGGCAGTACAGAAATTGGAGGAGAAGTTACTAATGGTGTTTTAGGGTCCGTTCTTTTTATCGGCGATGGTGCCTTGCTTGCTCAGGATAGCGCGAACTTTAATTACTCAACCTCAACAGGTCGTCTTGGTCTCGGCACGTCAACACCGTTTGCGCAGCTCTCGATCGCGGGCAGTGCGGGCGGTACGACAAATCTTTTTGCCATTTCAACGTCAACTTCTGGCTTCGCGACCACTACCGCGATCACGATCGATCAGAATGGAAATCTCGCGCTCCTGAATGGCACGAATCTTTCTGTCGGCGGAGCTCTCTCCGCCTCATCTGCAAGCTTCACAAACGCGCTCCCCATCACCTCCGGCGGCACCGGCGAAGTCTCATTCGCGAGTGATCAATTACATTATGGAAACTTCAGTACCGTCGCTACTTCAACGCCAACCTTCAATCTCGGTCTCACCAGTGGCGGAACTTGGAGCGTGCTCGGCTCATCACCTTCCCTCACCATCGCCACCTCCTCGCTATACACCGGTGCCGCAAACGCCCTCCCATACTTCACCGGCACCAACACCCTCGGCTCCATCAATGCCGGCACCAATGGATACATCCTTGGCATGAGCGGGGGAACGCCAACCTGGCTCGCCACCACCACCTTCTCCTCTGGTCTCGCATACGCAAACGGCAACGTCACCAATACCGGCCTTCTGTCCCTGCAGCAACTAGGCGGCGGCGCCGCGCAGACCGGCGCCCTCACCATCGCCACGTCTTCAGACACCAACATTCTCTTAAACATCACCAACACCGGCGGCGCGTTCACCTTCACCCCATCCTGGAGCGGCACCCTGGCTGACGAACGCATCGCCTCGGCCGCCACCTGGAATGCCAAACAAGCCGCACTCTCATTCACGTACCCGCTCACTAATGTTGCCGACACTATCTCACTCGCCTTCGGCACTTCAACATCAAACACCTGGGGCGATACCCAAACCTTCACCAACGCTCCCTCCATTGCTTCCTTCACCGGACTCATCGCCGCCAACGGGGGAGCCACCTATCAAACCGCCACCAGCTCCCTCACCCTTGGTCTCGGCCTCTCCGGCAGCAACATGGGCTATCTGATCGGCGGCTCATCACCTTCCCTCACCATCGCCACCTCCTCGCTATACACCGGCGTTACCGGGGGACTATCGTACTTCAGCGGCACGAACACCCTCTCCTCGCTAGCCATCGGCACCGGCGGCTATGTTCTAACCTCGGTCGGCGGCCTGCCCTCATGGGCCGCGACCTCAACCATCGGCGTGCAAGGCCGAGGCAATGGCGTTGCCAATCAGATTGCCTATTGGACTGATGCCAACACTATTTCCAGCTCAGCCAATTATCTCTTTAACCCCACCACTAATCTCCTAACCGTTACCGGCAACGCCTCAACCACCCAGCTCACCACCACCGGTTCAACCTATCTGGCCACGACGGGCGGCAACGTCGGCATCGGGACGACGGGTCCGGGTTATAAATTACAAATTGTTGCATCATCAGTTAGTAGTGGCATCTCTGGCAATGCTATGTTTGGGAATGAGGGAGGAAATATTATATTAGGAGCAGGCACGGCGACTGCAGACACTGCTTATGGAAATTATATTGCGTCAAGAAATTCAGCCGACACTGCTTATCAGGGATTGGGTATTAAAACTTCTACCGGTGTTCCAAAGTTTTGGATAGATACGAGCGGCAACGTCGGCATCGGGACGACAACGCCGGGGCACAATTTAGAAATTGGCAATTCGGGAAATGTATATTTGGCTTTAAATTCAGATACGGACGGAAATTATGAAGTAGCGACAAAATACAATAATTTTAATACGGGTACGAATTGGTGGTGGACGGGAATAAATAACGAAGATGATTATAGTATCGCTTATGGTTCTGAATTAAGTGCAGCGAATACAAAGTTATTTGTTCAAACAGGCGGCAACGTCGGCATCGGGACGACGACTCCGTCTGGAAAACTGGCAGTGTCGGGTGGGGCGAGTATTGGTGCGGACTATAATTTTGCACCACCGACAAATGGGTTAATCATACAAGGCAACGTCGGTATCGGGACAAGCACGCCAAGCCAATTGCTACATATCTATGGTTCTAATGCGGCAATGACAGTTGACAATTCAAACACGGCTGGGTCATCAGCCATCACACTAAGGGAGAATAATAGTCTTACCGGAGGATTGGTCTCTTACGGCTCTACTCATGCATCCGCGGCAAACCAGATGTGGTTTAAAAACTATAAAACCGAGGGAATGTATTTCAGTACGGGGACTGCTGGAAGCGGCGGAACTATCGCTAATATGATTATAGATACGGACGGTAAAGTTTTAATGGGAGCTGCAACTAGCAGAAGTATTTTTGGGGCTACAAGAAAAGTACAAATTGAAGGCACTGAAACGACATTGGCGGGATTATCGCTTATCTCAAATAACTCAGCCTATGGAGCAGGCATGTTTTTTGGCAGGTCAACAGGCACGACGGTTGGCAGTGTCACTACAGTAGCTAATGGAGATAGTCTGGGCGGTTTATATTGGAGTGGAGCTGATGGTTCAGACTTAGATTCTCAGGCGGCTTCAATCAGGGTTTTAGTGGATGGAACAGTCGCTGGCAATCAGGTTCCAGGAGCGCTTATTTTTAGCACTAATGTTGTTGGCGGAACAACTGTTAGTGAACGAATGAGAATTGATAACACAGGCAACGTCGGCATCGGGACGACGGCACCAGGAAAAACGTTGGATGTAAATGGAGATATTAGGGGGTCTGTGGTTACTGGGTCTACTGGTTTTCTTGGTGGGTATTTTGATGTTAGCGGATATGGTTCAATTGGAACTACGCGTACATTAGGGTGGTATCTAAGAAGCCAAATGACCAGTCCCGCTGATGGTGATTTAACTATTACCAATAATGCTGGAACAGTGACACCGTTTGTAATAAAGAGCGGCAACGTCGGCATCGGGACGACGAATCCGTTGGCAAAATTGGAGATTTCCCAAGCAAGTGATAGTAACGGCTTGATTTTGTCAAATAGTAGCGTAGGGAATCTTAAGGGTTGGCTATTATATAACCATACGAACGGATCTGCTACTGACTTGCGTTTATATGAACAAACGGTGGGCGATAAAGTAACCTTTCAAGCAGGCGGCAACGTCGGCATCGGGACGAGCACCCCCTCCTCATTATTGGATGTTTACTCCGCTACTGCTGCTGTCCACGGATTTTCTGGTGGTGCGACCAAAGGAAAATGGACAATGGGCTATGATGTCACGAACAATCTCTTTGCAATCGCCTCATCAAGCTCAATCACCTCAAATGTCAGGATGGTAATAAATAACGACGGCAACGTCGGCATCGGGACGACGAATCCGGGGAGAAAGTTGGATGTAGTTGATTCTGGAGCTGGGCAGAGAATCGTAAGTCATTTTATAAATACTGATTATACTGCGGGCAACATTGCTTATTTAGATGTCAATCAACAAGTAGGAGTTGGTTCAAGTTATCATGGTTATTTTGGAGTGGATACGGCAGGAAGAATTAGAATTAACGCTGATTCTCTTACTGAAGATGATTTTGTAATGGATTTGAACGGCAACGTCGGGATCGGGACGACGAATCCCGTTCAACCGCTTCATGTGGCGGCCACTAGCGCACTTCCTGCAACGAGCGGAACAACACAAACAGGAGGCATTCGTATAGTGGCAGGAGCTACTGGAGCGCAAGTATTAGATATGGGGGTTTATAACACTACTGGCGCAGCATGGCTTCAGTCCACCACTAGAACTGATTTGAGTCAGAATTTTGCTTTATTGTTGAATCCAAACGGCGGCAACGTCGGCATCGGGACGACGACTCCGTCTGGAAAACTGGCAGTGTCGGGTGGGGCGAGTATTGGTGCGGATTATAATTTTGCACCACCGACAAATGGATTAATCATACAAGGCAACGTCGGCATCGGGACGACGAGTCCCGCCACAAAACTCGAAGTCGGCGGCAATACCGCCAACGTCACCTTCGACGGCTATCTCAACTGCTCCGGATTCACCTCTGACGCCAACGGCAAGCTCGCCTGCACCGCCTCTGACGAACGCCTCAAGCAGAACATCGTCCCGATGAGCGCCACCAGCTCGCTCGCTGCGCTCGGCGCCCTCAACCCGGTCGCCTTCAACTGGCGAGACACCGCGCTCGGCACCCAGGAGCAGTTCGGCCTCATCGCCCAGGAGGTGCAGGGCGTGTTCCCGAACCTGGTGCAGGCGACCAATGCGACCGAGCTCACGCCGGGCGGCACCCTGACCGTCAACTACACCGGCCTCATCGCACCGATGATCCGCTCGATTCAAGAATTAGATGCCCGCTTGAGGCAATTACAGGCCGCTACGGGGGCATTGAGCACCGAGCCGGGGGTAGAGAGCCAGTGCGTGGTGGGGGATACAAAACTTCGGCGAAGGAAGAAGGGAAGCCGAAATGAGCCTCAACCTCGGCACGGGGGTGATGCATTTGAAGAAATTGAAATCAAAAACATCGTTGTGGGGGATGAGATTGCTGCACTTGATGAATGCGCTGGGAAGGTCGTCTACTCCCGCGTGAACGCGCTCATGAATATGGGCGTACAAGAAGTCTTCGAGCTCCGCACCGCCTCCGGCCGGGTGATTCGCACGACCGGTAACCACCCGTATCTGGTCAGAGAGGCACAAAAAAGCGTATGAAATTTATGACGCACTCTTTTACACCCGTCAAAAAAAGTGTCATAAAAAACACCAGTTTTATATCACGTCTGCTTAGGGCAATCTCCAAAAACCATGATTCTCGTGAGATTTGCGGAGCGGTTATTCGTGATATGGCGGTACAGACATCGTAAAATAACACTATGGAAGACACAAAAATAGTCATATTCAAGAATAAGAAGGTTCGTAGGACGTTGTACCAAAATGAATGGTGGTTTTCGGTGATAGACGTGTGTGAGGCCATGACTGACAGTATTGACCCCGGGGCTTATTGGAGAAAGTTGAAACAACGATTGATAGAAGAAGAAAGTGAGGTCGTGACATTTTGTCACGGACTGAAATTGGAGGCTTCTGATGGCAAGAAATACGAAACCGATTGCGCTAATACAGAAGGCATTTTTCGTATCGTCCAATCCATTCCCTCGTCTAAGGCAGAACCGTTCAAGCGGTGGCTCGCGAAGGTCGGTTATGAGCGAGTGCAGGAGATAGAGAATCCGGAGCTCGCGACCAAGCGGACAAGGGTGCTCTATAAGCTCAAGGGGTACAGCGAGGACTGGATTGAAAAGCGTATGCGCGGCATCGCCATCCGCGAAGAATTGACTGATGAGTGGCAGAATCGTGGAGCACGGGAAGAAAGAGATTACGAAATATTAACTGCAGAGATATCCAAGGCTACTTTCGGTGTCACGCCAAGTCAGTATAAAAAGCTGAAAGGTCTCAAACGTGAGAACTTGCGCGACCATATGGATGACTTTGAGCTGATCTTCAACATGCTCGGCGAAAGGGCGGCCACTGAGATACATCGCACTGAAAACTCAAAAGGCGTACCTAAGCTGAAAAGCGACGCGAATCGGGGCGGCAAGATAGCGGGCGGTGCAAGGAAGGAGCTAGAAAAAGAACTTGGCCGTTCAATTGTTACGAAGCAGAATTTTCTTGAAAAAAGCGAAACCCCGCGCAGGGCGAGGTTCCTCGGAGGCCGAAGCCACTAATAAGGCAAGTTTATATGACCCAAGATAAAAAGTCAATGAAGAAAGGAGGGGTTGTTGATAACTTATTGAAGAGGATTTTTAGTGCCTCGCCCGAAAAGAAAGAAGTGGAAAAAGAACAGCCAGCGGAGCGCGCAACGATGACGACCAAAACCGCTTGCCCGTATTGTGATTCTAGTAATTTTGTCAGGCGCGGCGTCCGGCAGAAGAAGCATGAGGCCGTCCAGCTCTACTTATGCCGCAACGAAGCGTGCGGCCGGACGTTTACTGCGGAGAGAGTAAAAGGAAAAAGATTCCCGCTCCAGGTGATCTTGGAGGGCATCAGCTATTACAACCTAGGATTAACTTTGGAACAAACCTGTCATATTTTGGATGAAAAGTTTAAGAATCAAGATATTTTGCCGCCGACGCCCGCGACGCTGGCGTCGTGGGTGGAGGAATACAAGCCCATTTGCCGCTTTGAGCGGATGCGCCCCTATGCGATCAAACTCTTCCCGCCGCAGAAGATGATCGAGGTCGTCACGATGGCGCACCGCCAGCTCTACCGCTTCCGCTACCACCGGGCCAAGACGCTCCTCTCGATGGAAGAGTTCAAGAATCGCCGCTTCTCTGCGCTCAAGGAGTATCTCGACAACGTCTCGAGCGAGACGCCACACCAGTATTTTGCGGAGGGAGAGCGCATGAGCGAGATCCGGAGCAAGTTCGATAAGACCGATATGATCGTCAAGAGCAAGTCGAATTATGCGAACAAGATCGCCGAGTTCGTCCTCCGGAGCGTGCCGAGCAATCAGGAGCGGCATGACGCGCTCCAGCGATTTATGATCGCGAATGACTCGGTCACTATTGCTACTGAAGTGCCGGTGTATATCCGGAAGGAGGATGTGGAGCATATGGAGAACGTCTTGAAATTCAAAATCATAAACGATGGTTTAATCGAGCTGAAGGGCGATAAGCAGGCGCAAAAGTTTCCGAAGCTGTTAACCGGTCACATAGATATACTGCAAATTAGGAACGGCATGGTGCATATCCTCGACTACAAGCCGAACGCGAGCAAGGAGAAGCCGATAGAGCAGCTCACCTGGTATGCGCTCGCGCTCTCGCGCCTGACCGGCCTGCGGCTCTTTGAGTTCAAGTGCGCGTGGTTCGACGACAAGGACTTCTACGAGTTCTACCCGCTGCATGTGGTGAAGAAGTTGCAGGAACGAAAAGGTAAACGTGCGCGGAAAGTGCATTATAGGGATGGGAGCGTTGTGGAGGTGCCGAAGGAGAATGTGTATAAGGTGGCATAATATATGGCAATGAATTATGCACAATCCAAATATGCTAGCAGAGCCAAAGGCAACTTCGGTAGCGGGACGTTTACGCCCAGAAAACCGGTAAAGACGTTTCGTGACTTGGACATCTACCAGCAAGCGATGAACTGTGCAGTGATCGTGGTCAAGAATATCCGGCCCAAACTCGTCACGCTGAAGTATCCTTTTCTAGAGGGTATCACCGACTGCGCCATGACGGTGCCGCTCTCGATCGGCGAGGCGCACTCGATCCGCTTCGGCGATTTCACCAAGGGTCTCGCCCTCTTGGAGAAGGCGATGTCGGGATGCAACAAGATGATCATCTATCTGGAACATATTAAAGGTATGTATGGGAGCAAGATGGATGCCGACGTGCTCGACGAGATCATCGCCCGCTATGCCGAGACGCGGACAAAATCTTTTCACTTGGAATGCTCGTGGAAGAAGTGGGGCAGCGCGCCGCGCAACGCCGGCGCGCCGGACAAAATCAAGCTATAATTATACAAACGTATGTCGTCACTTCTTAAAAAACAACGAGACGATAGGGGGAGCTGGCATAAGGTCTCTGGTTTAGCCGCTGGCGTTGAGATCGCGGTACCGTCTGATGGTGGCGGCATGGTCTGGGACGAGATCGTCTCGATAGAGCCTGTCGGGCGCGAGCAGGTCTACGATATCGAGGTCGAGGGTACGCGCAATTTCGTCGGCAATGGCATCTTCGCCCACAACACGTCGATGATCCCGCTCGAGGAGCGCATCGCCGCGCTCGAGAGCGGGGCGGTCTCCACGGCGAGCGGCTCGCCGGTCACGCTCTCGAGCTCGGCGCTCGCCTCGGCACTCGAGGGCTTCGGTGTCTTGATACGTAACGGCATCGCACAATTTAACACGCTCGTCTTCCGTCAGCTGGTGGCGAGCTCGGATGCCGATGGTACCTCCTCTGCAGGCTCAGTGAGCCTCTTGGCGGGGAACACGGTCACGCAGGTCAACAATTCGATGGTAAAGCCCTCGACCAAGGTCTTCGTCACCTTCAACGCTCAGATCGCGGGGAGCTGGTGGGTGAGCGACAAGCAGGACGGGAGCTTCCGTGTGGTGCTCTCAGAGCCGCAGGCGGGTGACGTCTCCTTTGACTACTTCCTCGTCCAGACAGAGGGGCAGATCGCGACGAGCACTCCCGAGATCGGAGGAAGTCAGACTTCAAATGCAAGTTCAGGAAGTCTGACTTCTTCAGATACCGAGGCGCCGGTGATCACGCTGCTCGGCGACAACCCGCTCTATCTCTCGGTCGGCGGCACCTTCGTCGAGCCGGGCGTGCAGGTGGTCGATAACTCGGGCGCTACCGAGCCGGTCGTCACCTATGTGAACGGCGTAGAAGAAGGGGACCCAACGGTGGTTATCGACACCTCGAGCCCAACGACCTACATCATCACCTATCAGGCGACCGATGCGCGAGGCAACTTCTCGACTGCGCGGCGCTCGGTGATCGTGGGCGCCTCGGATGCCGATGCCGGAAGTCAGACTTCAACAGCAGACTCAGGAAGTCAGACTTCGGCACCAGCCGATACGACGGCGCCTACAGTGACCTTGGTTGGCGATGCAGCGATGCAGATCACGGTGGGCGAGACCTTCACCGACCCAGGCGCGACGGCGACTGACGATGTGGATGGCGACCTCACGAACCATATAAGTGTATCGGGTGCAGTCGACACGGCGACTGCCGGGCTCTACACGATCACCTACACCGCGACGGACGCAGCAGGGAATTCAGGCACCGCCTCGCGTGTGGTGACGGTTGTCGCTCCTGTTGAATCTGCTCTCGAGCCAGTTATATAAGGTATGCAGAAAAAACAAAACAACTATGCATTTATCGACAGCCAGAACCTGAACCTGTCTAAAAGTATCTTATCGAAAAGAAAAAGCTCGAGGCGTTGATCATTCCAAACAAATTTAAATTCTCAGCACTTTTGCGATTCAAGATATTTCGCCCGTATCATAGATTTATGAATGATTTACGAGAGAAACTTGAGTATAAAAAGAAAAGGCCCCCCCAAGGACGGAACCTTAGAGGGTGATCTTTCCCGTTGGTGATTGAGGACATTCTATATGAACCAACTTAAAAAGTCAATGAAGCATGGGGACAAGCAAGATCCGACAGAAACGTTACAATTATCAACAACCCACCTTATAAAAAATACGGGTTTTGTGGTGGTATATTGGCAACATTGATTCTTTAATTTTTTAGCTATGGCCATCAGAGTCGCAATCAACGGGTTCGGCAGGATAGGACGCGCGTTCGCGCGACTCTCGCACGGGAGAGATATTGAGATTGTAGCGGTCAACGATCTCGGCTCGCTCGAGAATCTCGCGTATCTGCTCGCGCACGACACGGTGTATGGCAAGGCGCCCTTTGATGTAGGGTATAGGGAACAGGTTATAGGTGATAGTGAGAGGACAAATGCACTTTTGATTAACGGGAAAGAAGTAAAGTTTTTTTCGGAGAAGGATCCGGCGAATCTGCCGTGGCGTGATTTACACATTGACGTGGTCGTGGAGTCGACGGGACTCTTCACTGACTATGCGAAGGCACAAGCGCACATCGAGGCGGGCGCGAAGCGCGTGGTGATCAGTGCACCGGCGAAGGGCGAAAGCGGAGCAACGGTGCTGATGGGTCTGAATGAAGATAAGTTCGCCACCTGCCCGATAACGAGCAATGCCTCCTGCACCACGAACGCCGCGAGCCCGATCATCGCTATCCTCGATGAAGCTATCGGCATCGAGAAGGCGATCCTCTCGACGACGCACGCCTACACCGCGAGTCAGTCGATCGTGGATGGCTCGTCAAAAAAGGATATGCGAGAGGGCAGAGCCGCGGCGCAAAACATCGTGCCGACCTCGACCGGCGCGGCGACCGCGGTTACCCAAGCGTATGCATCGCTCGTGGGGAAGTTCGACGGCATATCGCTCCGTGTGCCGGTGGCGGCAGGCTCTATCGCGGACATCACCTTCATCGCGAAGCGGCCGACGACGAGAGAAGAGGTGGACGAGGCGTTGCGCGCGGCTGCGGAGCAGCCGCGCTGGGAGGGTATTTTTAAAACGACGGATGAAGAGCTGGTCTCGAGCGATATCGTCGGCGAGCCCTATGCTTCTATCGCGGATCTCTCTATGACGCGCGTTGTTGACGGCAATCTCGTCAAGGTACTCGCTTGGTATGATAACGAAATGGGGTATGCCGCGAGCTTGCTCGCGCATGTGATCAAGGCCGCACAAACTTGATATTTCAATATTTAAAAATTTAAATATGAAAGTCTATTTCGCTTCTGATCATGCCGGTTTCGCGCTCAAGAATGCACTCTTGGAACACGTTCGCACTCTTGGTTATGATGTTGAGGACATGGGAGCTTTTTCTGAAGAACGGGATGATGACTACCCAGATTACGCGACGCCACTCGCAGAGCGAGTGGCGGGGGAGATTGATGCAAGAGGTATCATCATAGGTGGGAGTGGGCAGGGTGAGGCGATGGCGGCGAATCGTGTGAAGGGAGTTCGCGCCGCACTGTTTTATGGCCCACGACAAGTGACATCGGCACTTGATATCGAAGGTGGTCGCTCTGAAGACGGTCTCGACGCAGTGCGACTTCCCCGTCGCCATAATAATGCGAACGTGATAGCTATCGGCGCGCGCTTCGTCTCTGGAGAAGACGCTGATGAAGCTGTGCGCATATTTCTCGAAACACCGTTTTCAGATTTGCCGCGTCACGCGCGCCGGCTCGCGAAGTTTTAACTATTGAAATAGACCCATGTTAGGACATCCGATGTCCAAATGCGCGAGGACATCGGATGTCCCTTGCGTGCGGTATACTGTCCGTAATGGGCCTTGTCGTTCCGGCAGTGCTCCCATCCTCGCATAACGATCTCGAGGAGAAACTCGCGTTCCTCTCTGCGATCCCTTCAGTCGACCGAGTGCAGATTGACGTGGTCGACGGGCGCTTCGCCACACCAGCCTCTTGGCCCTACACGAGTTCGACTGGCTCACCGCAAGCCGCCTCCTCAGAGCTTGAAGCAATGGTTCAAAAGGGAGAGATGCTCCCGTATCTCGACCGGTTTGAATATGAGGTTGATCTCATGTGCCTTGATGCCGAGAGTGCGGCGGGGGCGTGGCTCGCACTGGGCGTGACGCGCCTCACCTTCCATGCGGAGAGTGTTACCGATGTGCCGCGGACGCTCGCGTCTGCGCGCAGGCGGTACGGCGCCGGTACCAGCTTCGCGCCCGGCCTTGTCTCCTTCGGCCTTGCACTCAACGTAGTGAGCGACCTCGCGCTCATAGAGCCTTGTCTAGGAGAGGTTGACTACGTGCAGCTCATGGGGATCGCACGCATCGGGCGGCAAGGGCAGCCGTTTGATCAGCGTGTTCTCGAGAAGGCGCGCGTATTCCACAGCCGCCATCCCGCGTTCCCCCTGCAGGTCGACGGCGGCATCTCGCTTGAGAACGCGAAGGAGCTCCTCGCGCTCGATGTCTCAAGCCTCGTTATCGGCTCTGCACTCTTGGGCGCGAGCGATCCCGCCGCCGCTGTCGCAGCGTTCGAGGCGCTCGAGAGTCCGTATGGGGTATAAACAGGTTATAGTTGTTAGGGAGTAGGGTATAGTGAATCCAACTACAACCTATAACCTAATCCCTATAACCTACAATGCTGACTGACGAAGAAATTGCGAGACTTGAGAAAAAGGCAGAGGAGATCCGCGAAACGATCATCCAGATGTTGGTCGCCGCCGGGAGCGGACACACCGCGGGCCCGCTCGGCATGGCAGACATCTTCACCGCATTTTATTTTCATATCCTCAATCACGATCCACACGATCCCGAGTGGGGAGATCGTGATCGGCTCGTGCTCAGCAACGGCCACATCTGCCCCGTGCTCTACGCCGCTCTGGCGCATGCCGGCTATTTCCCTGTCGAAGAATGCCTGACGCTCCGCACCTTCGGCAGCCGGCTCCAAGGGCATCCCGAGCGTCTGCGCCTGCCCGGGCTCGAGACCACTTCTGGCCCCTTGGGCGAGGGGCTCTCGCAGGCGACGGGCATGGCGTATGCGTTCAAAATGTGGGACATCGGAAGTCCCACATCAGATGTGGGACTTCCGATGTCCAGACAGGGGCGACGCATATACTGCCTGATGAGCGATGGCGAGCAGGAGGAGGGGAACACGTGGGAGGCGGCGATGTTCGCGGGAAAAAACAAGTTGCACAACCTCACAGCGGTTATCGATCGCAACAATATCCAGATAGACGGGATGACCGAAGACATCATGCCGCTTGAGCCGCTCGCTGATAAATATCGCGCGTTCAATTGGCATGTGCTTGAGGTAAACGGTAATGATCTCGCGGCTTTTATCGCGGCGGTCGAGGAGGCGAAGGCTGTGTACGAGAAGCCGACCCTGATAATCGCGCACACGATCCCCGGCAAGGGAGTACCCGAGATCGAGTTTGATTATCATTGGCACGGCAAGCCACCGACACCCGAGGAGGGAAAGCGGTTTTTAAAAGAAGTGCGCACGATGGGCGGGAAACTTCCACACGAATATGCTTAATCCTGACGCAAAACTTTCTGAAAAAACGTTTTCAGATGACATAAAAAAAGTACCGACGCGCGACGGCTTCGGCACTGGGAGCGTCGAGGCGGGTCAGCATGATCCTCGCGTCGTCGTACTCTGCGCTGATCTCGCCGAGAGCACCCGAGCGAACGAGTTTGAAAAAGCATTCCCCGAGCGATTCGTCGAGATGGGCGTCGCCGAACAGAATATGGCGACGGTCGCCGCCGGCATGGCGGCGGCGGGGAGGATCCCTTTTATCGCGAGTTATGCGGCGTTCTCTCCCGGGCGCAATTATGAGCAGATTCGCACAACCATCGCGCTCAATCATCGGCCGGTCAAGATATGCGGGATGCACGCGGGTGTCTCGGTCGGCCCCGACGGCGCGACGCATCAGATGCTCGAGGATATCGGGATGATGCGCATGCTTCCGGGCATGGTGGTCATCGCGCCCGCTGATGCAGAAGAGGCGCGGAAGGCGGTCGTCGCGGCGGCACAAACCGATGGTCCGGTGTATCTCCGCTTTGGTCGTGCGGCGACGCCGGTCTTCACCACGGCTGAAACGCCGTTTGAGATAGGGAAGGCGCTTACCCTCTTTGACCCCGCCTTCGCCCAAGGCTCCGGCGATGCGAAACCGCAGGTCGCGATATTTTCAACAGGTTCGCTCGGCCATGCCGCGCTCGTCGCCGCGCGCACGCTCTCGGGAGAGGGTATCGAATCACTCGTGGTGCATGTCCCTACTATCAAGCCCCTCGATACCGAAGCGATACTCGCCGCCGCGCGGCGCGTTGAACGCGTTATTACCATTGAGGAGCATCAGATCGCGGGCGGCTTCGGCAGTGCCGTCACTGAATTACTCGCAGAACACCATCCCCTACCGGTACGTCGTCTCGGCATCCCTGACCAATTCGGCCAATCGGGTACCCCGGAGGAGTTGCTCGCCTATTTCGGACTTGACGCTCTCCACATAGCACAATCGGTACGGGAGTTTACCTCTGTATAATAAAAAAATATGAAAGACAAAATAAACGCTTACTTCGCGATACTGCTCATCACCATCTTTGGAGCCGGAGCGACGCTGCTTATCGTGCGTGTCGCCTACGCGAACACCTTTATTCTAGCGGTGCAACAAGATATCCCGCAGGAGCTTCGCTAAGGAGCTTCTCAAGCGCTTCGCGCGTGAGAAGGCCTTTTTGTGCACCAACATATTGGACGACCGATAGTGCATTCACCGGCCCCCAGGCGAGCGCCTCGCCGAGCGGTAGCCCGAGCGCCAGCGCGGCGACGACGGTAGCGGCAGACGCATCGCCCGCGCCGGTGCGGTCGACCGGCGGCTGCGCATCCGGATACACCGGCACGCGGAACGTTGTGGAGCCGTCATACGCATATGCGCCCTTCACCCCGTCGGTGATGAACACGATCTTTGGCCCGAGGGCGTGCATCTTCTCGAGCAGCTCGCGCATGTCTGTTTCGCCTGCTCCCTCGGCCGGCCGGCTGATCTCGAGGATACGTTTCGCCTCCTCTTTATTGCAGGCGACAAAGTCGGCGCGGGCGTAGAGCGGAGCGAGCTTCTCCTTGCCCATGGATATTTGGAATGTGCCGGGCTGGAAGGCGAGCTTTGTTTCCGGGTGGCCCGCAAGCCACGAAGCGAGCTCGCTGTGGAATGCCGCCGCGTGTTTGCTCATCGAGGATAGGTAGAGCCACTTCGGCGCAGTGAGATTTTCTGGGATGAGATACGGATATGCTTCATGGCGGATGAGGATCGTGCGTTCGGCCCCCTGCCAGAGGACAAAGTGGCGGTTCGTCGGGATACCTTCGTTGATTTGTATGCAGCTCGTGTCGACGCCCTCGCGCGCGAAGGATGCGAGGATCTCTTCGCCAGGGCGGTCCTTGCCGATATTTGAGACGAATCCGGAGGAGAGGCCGAGGCGCGCGGCGGCGACCGCCGCGTTTGCCGCGTTGCCGACGCCCGGTATGGAGACGACAAAATCGTATGGGATCTTGTCGCCCCACGGGAGTGAGATGGTGCAGTTCTCGCCGTTCTTGTCGCAATCGACCCGTGCTTCTTTGAGCCGGATAAATTCGTCAACCACCGTGTCGCCGATAGCAATGAAGTCCATAAGTCTATTCTAGCACGCGAGGGAAGCAGTTTTCTTGCTCCTTCGGGCCTCATCAGAATGAGTCAGCCAGTCGACTGCGAAAATTGCTTCCCTCGCGTGCTACCATTGTTCTATGACTGATCTTGTCGCGATTGCGCGTTCGCTCTTTGTCGAGGGTAAAGGGTTGCTCGCGGTGGACGAGAGCGAGCATACGGCGACGGCGCGGCTCGCCTCCTACGGCATATCTGCAAGTGCAGAGATGCGGCGGCAGTATCGGGATCTCTTTATCGGCACGCAGGGCATCGAGCAGTATCTCTCGGGTGTGATCCTCTTTCCCGAGACGCTGCTGCAGAAAGGGAGCGATAAAAAATTATTTCCCGATTCGCTCGCGGCGCGCGACATTCTGCCGGGCGTGAAGGTTGATCTCGGCACCGAGCCCTTCGACGGAGCTCAGGGCAAGCCGTCTGGAGGGAGTCCCCATGAGCTCATCACACAGGGTCTCCTCGATCTCCCTGAACGGCTCGCTGAATACAAGAAGCAGGGGGCAGTCTTTACGAAGTGGCGCGCGGTGATCCGCATCGATGGCGACCATCTGCCGACGACGGTCGCGATTCACGAAAATGCCAAACGCCTCGCGCAGTATGCGAAGGAAGCGCAAGCGGCCGGTCTTGTCCCGATCCTCGAGCCGGAGGTGCTGTGGGAAGGGAAGCAGAGCCGAGGGCGTGCGCGTGCGGTCATTATTGAAACGTTGCAGACGCTCTTTTCAGTGCTTGACGAGCAGTCA
Source organism: Minisyncoccota bacterium (assembly GCA_041664265.1). Classification (GTDB taxonomy): domain Bacteria; phylum Patescibacteriota; class Minisyncoccia; order Phycocordibacterales; family Phycocordibacteraceae; genus C7867-001. Next base: position 17,358 of record JBAYLD010000005.1, on the reverse strand, counting down.
GTCGATCTCGCGAGCGTCATCCTTAAAACATCCATGGCGCTCTCGGGGAGCGAGAACACGAAGAAAGACACCCCCGAAGAAGTTGCTGAAGACACGATTGCGGCACTCTCCGCGAGCGTGCCGCGGCAGGTGGCTGGCATCGCCTTCCTCTCGGGTGGGCAGACGCCGGATCAGGCGACCGACAATTTGTCTGCACTGTGCCGGTTGTCCCGAGCGAAGGGCTGCCCGTGGCCGCTCTCGTTCTCCTATGCGCGTGCGCTCCAAGACGAGGCGCTCGCCGTGTGGAAAGGGGAGGAGGAGAATGTCGAAGCCGCCCGCGTCGCTTTTCTCGCTCGCCTCTCGCTCGCCTCCGCCGCTCTCTCCGACAGTATTTAATTTAGAATCATGTGGGACTTCCGATGTCCCACATGATTTATGGCTTATATTCTATCGATTTTAGTTCTAGGTCTATCTCATCGGTGGTCTTATCAATGAGATATTTTTTCAATGCGGAAGCATAATCTGTTCCAAGAGCGTCGGCAAAAAGTGATTTTGTGAGGATTGACGGGAAGTTTGGCGTGCCGCAGTAATCGAGATAACTGCTCCAGCGATAGCTCTTGAGGTACTCGAGCACTTTTGGAATATCAGAGATACCACCCTTGTCCCGCTCCCGCCACCTCTTTGCGCCCGAAAGATAATCAAGAGGATTAAGATGCAAATAGTGGAGTATGTATAGGAAATGAGCTTGGCTTCGGATAAGTACTTTCTTCGTTTTCCCTTGAAAGAGGTGTCCGCGTCGTCCGTACCGCTCATTGTAATATTTAGCATAGCCAATGTTTACCTTTGTTATGAATCGCACCAGTCCGCCCTCAACAAGTTCGGAGATGAGTATGTGGTAATGATCTTCCATAAGGCACCATCCGTGAATCTCTACTAGTCGTTTGCGAGTGTGGGACTTCCGATGTCCCACATTCGGGGTGCGTGCATTCCGACGAAAAAATTCTACTGCCGGAGCAATATCGTTGAATTCATACAGGTTATGGATAAATCGTGCATAGTCTCTGGAATCGATAAATAATTTACGTTCGTCAATTCCGTGATTAAGAACATGAAATAGTTCCATATATACAGTATATTACATGTGGGACATCGGAAGTCCCACACATGGGGACAAAGGACTTGGCGATGCTTCTTGAAGGTGTACTGTTGGTCGTTTCGGCGCAAGAAAGTTGCGGAAATGCGGGAGATGAGGCATACTCGAACGATATGTTGACTCTGAAAGTTGAGAAGCGGAACGAAGGCGGCGGGAGCGCGGCGGTAATCCGCCGCGCCGGATCTATCCCCGCCGTTGTGTATGGCGCGCATCAGGCGTCGATGCCGATTTTGGTCTCTGCGATCGCCTTTGAAAAGGCGCTCAAAGAAGCTGGCGAGGCAACTGTGATCTCGCTCACGGGTGTTGGCGCAGCACTCCCGGCGCTTATCCACGAGGTTGACTTCAACCCGCTGACGAATCGCCCGCGCCATGTCGATTTTTATGCGGTAACGAAGGGCGAGAAGGTTGAAGTGGCTATCCCGCTTACGTTTGTCGGCGAATCTCCGGCGGTAGACGCAGGCGCGAATCTCGTGAAGGTGCTCCATGAAGTCGAAGTGGAAGCGGATCCGATGAATCTCCCTTCAACTATTGAAGTTGATCTGTCGGTGCTACAAGCGATTGACGACCAGATCCACGCTAAAGATCTCTCTCTACCCGCGGGCGTCGCGCTTGTCACCGATCCTGAAGAGGTTGTTGCGCTCGTACAAGAGGTCGCTTCTGAAGAAGCAGCCGCCGCGCCAGCAGACATCGCCTCGATCGAAGTCGAGAAGAAGGGTAAAGAGGAGGAACAAGAAGAAAACCCAAGTTAGGACATCCGATGTCCAAAAAGCACGAGGACATCGGATGTCCGGCCCGCGTGATAGAATAAACCGACATGCGTCGGTTTTTCTTTTTTGTTTCCTGCGTGCTTGCGCTTGTGCCGAGCGCTGTGTTCGCACAGAGCGCCGCGCAGGCGGTGGCGAACCGGCAGCAAGAGCTCCAGAATCAGCTCGACCAGATCGAGCGGCAGATCTCGCAACAACAACAGCTTCTCGACGTCGCACAGAACCAGCGGCAAACGCTCCAGACCAGCATAGACGCTTTTAATGCGGAAATAAAAAAAGCCCAGCTCCAGATCCAAGCGATCACGCTCACTATCACGAAGCTGAACGGCACAATCGGCGTGCATAATCAGACGCTCTCTTCGCTCTCAAAGCAGCTCACGGCGGAGAAGGAATCGCTCGCGCAGATATTGCGGCAAACCCAGATGCTCGACGGCTATTCGGCCGTGAGTGTCGCGCTTGGCTCGCAGAGTGTCTCAGACTTTTTTAGCGATCTCGACGCCTTTGCTTCTCTGCAGGAGGCGCTCATAGATTCTTTCAACAAGATCCAGCGGACGAGCGTCTCGACTGAAGCCGAGAAGGAGGCACTTGAGGCGCGGCTCGCGGAGCAGGAGCAGTTGCGTAAGGTAGCACAGCTGGCGAAACAGGCGCTGCAGTCGCAAGAAGCGCAGAAGCAACAGCTCCTTACACAGACCAAAGGCATCGAGGCGAACTATCAGAAGCTTATCGCTACGAGTAGGAAGACCGCTGCGCAGATTCGTACGGAGCTCTTCACGCTCGCGGGTGGCGGCGGGCAGATACCGTTCCCGACGGCGGTGACACTCGCGAAGCAGGCGGGAGCCGCGACCGGTGTCCGCCCCGCGTTTATCCTCGGCATCTTGAAGCAGGAGACCAATCTCGGCGCAAACGTCGGCCAATGCCTCCTCACGAATAGTCCCAACAAGGGAGACGGCAAAGGCAAGAATACCGGTACGCCTATACGCGGCGTGATGAAAGCGACCCGTGACGTGGATCCCTTCATCGCTATCACCGGAGCGCTTGGTCTCGACCCGTTTGCGATGCCTGTTTCGTGCCCGCAGTCTACCGGCTACGGCGGGGCGATGGGCCCAGCACAGTTCATCCCCTCTACCTGGGCGAGCTATCAGAACCGTATCGCGAAGCTTGCTGGGCATCCGAATGCCTCGGCGAACCCTTGGAATAACCTCGATGCGTTTACCGCTATCGCGCTCTATATGACGGATGTCGGCGCATCCCTTCAGACGCCCGCTGCGGAACGCACGGCTGCTCTCAAATATTTTGCAGGGGGATATTACAAGAATCCCGCCTTCGCCCCCTATGGCGACAACGTGATGCGCTACGCGAGAGACTTCCAGCAAGAGATCGATATCCTAAACGGGCTCTAATATCTCACGGTGCCGAAAAACACCGTATAGCCCCTCCCTGTGTCCAACACCGGGTGTTGGACAGATTCTCCGTTTGGCAAGGTGACGCCAGCGAAGTCATTGACGCTGCTTGAAATAATCGGTATCTGCAGAGAAACACTCTCTATCTTCTTTAGGTTTGTCGTGAGATATGAAAAATGTTCGAGACCGGAGGAGATCCATCGGTTACCCGATTGGTTGACGATAAACCGCGCCCCTTGTGCGCGATACGCCTCTAGGTCGGTCGGGTAATGGATCTCTAGACAGATAGGCGCAGCAAAAAGCACGGCATCCCCCCTGACAGCTGTCGAGAGGAGATTGCGCTCTCCCGGGAGACTCGCGTTGCCTGGGGTAAAGACCGCATAGGTCCCGATTCTCGGGTCCCTCTCGCGCAGCCATTCGTAAAAGGATGGGCGCCAATTGCCGAAGGGCCAATATTCGCCGATGAACGTGAGGCGATTCTTGTTGTGGACGCCGGCGACAGCCCCGTCGGCGCCAAACACTACGGCCGATTTATACCTTTCTGTACCCGAGGCCGTCGCATAGGCGGCGAGAACCGGCGTCCGTAATTCTCGCGCCAGATCTCGGAACTCCGCTCCATCTGAAGGGGCGTGCCGGTTGAACATGTTCTCGGGGAACACGATGAGGTCGACTCGCCGATCGGACATCTCTCGCTTGATGCGTTCGAACTGGCCGGCATCAATCGTGCCATCGACAGAGATGGCTGCAAAGCTGATCTCATTTGGTAATGCGGCATACGCGCTAGCATTGCTGCGGAGCTCATATTGGGAGATCTGCCAGCCGGAAAAGAGAAGAACGATAACCGAAATGCCCAAAGTGAGTACACAAGTGTCAAACACTCGGTGTTTGACACTTTGCCAAGCCAGGAGGAAGAGTGCCGCGAGAAGGGCATTGATGAGTGCTGTAAAGAACGTGAGGGCAAAGAATCCGCCGATGCCGGCCAAGCCGAGGAATGGGGACGAGCCGAGCGCATTGCCGGCGGTAATGATGAAAGTCGGGAGTAAAGACCACTGCGCCTGCGCGAGGTCAAAAAAAGTCCATGCAAATGGCAAAAAAATCAGTGTTGGCAAAATTGATGGACACGTCGTGTCCATCAATTTTTTGAATAAGAAAATGGCTATCGGCAGGCCGAGGAAGATGAGAAGCGAAGAAGACCAAAAAATCGGCTCAAGGGTGTAATAGGCAGTTCCTATGCCAAAAATCAGTCTGAAAATAATCGCACCCAAGACTAACCGCCACAGCTTTTTTTCGCGCATGAGGAACACAAAGAGCGGCACGAGGAAGGCAAAGGCCGCCGGATAGAGATTAAAGGGCAAAAAAGCGACGATGCCGAGAACAGCGGACAGGACGGGCAGCCACATGGGTCTTATTGTAGCAGTCGGTCTGTTGGAATCAGGGTTGCGAGTCTGACTCGCAACTCTTGACATGTCTTTAATATTACATTATTCTTGCGGGCAGATTAGAAGCCCTTTGATAGGCGAGAGAAAACAAAAAAATAAAATCCGAAAGGAAGAAAGGGAGGTTGTGAAATGAAAATAAAGAGAGTGTGTTGTGTGGCTGCAGTGTTGTTTTTGTTGGCTGGCTGTGGCGGTGGCGGAGGCGCCGGAGGAGGAAGTGTTACGGGCGCGGCTATCACTACTGTGCCGATCACGACAACAGTACCGCCTACAAGAATTGAACTGGCTGCGGTGCCGGCGAGCGACCTCATCGAGACGATCAACGTTTTGGTGAACAAGGACTTCGCCGACGCGCATCCGGAGCTCACGGCAAATGTCACCCAGATAATCGCCGACGTGAATACTGTGTTGGCGAAGGATCCAGCAAATGGGAAGCGCTACCGCCTCGGACAGATCATGACCTATCCGGACGCGGCGGCGCTCTACACCATCGGTACGAACCCAGCGTATTTTCTCGACAATAATTTCGTCGGGAATAAGAACTACGGAGGTACGACAGTGGTGTATTGGGTATCGTCTGATTCCTCACTCCCGACGTTCTTTAAGGACATGGGTGGAGGCACCGGATATGCAAGCGGGGCGTATCACGGGAAGAGCTACGGACTGATATTCGTTGCTGACTCTGCGTCGAGCACGGTGTTGTTGGGAAAAGACAAGTTGATGCCGTATGTCAATGGTCTTAATTCCTATTGGGTAAAGCTCAGTGCGTTCATTCATGAGCTTCTACACACGTACGGGCTTGGTATACCGGAATGGTATGCCCTTAAGTGCACCGATATGAGCGGGACGAAGCCGAATCTTGCCTACAACATGCAGGCCAGATTCCCCATGGATCCCATGTCTGTGGCGGATGTGCTGGAGTACAACATCCAGGAATACAAGCTCCACTCATTCCATAGCTGGTGGGTAAGCAACAACACGAATCATCAACTGCCGGGCTACCCGCGCACGGCGGCTCAAAAAGTGAAAATCCTCGTTAAAGTTGTTGATGCCGCATCCGTGCCGGTTCCAAACGCTACAATTACCATCTATGGCGGCATAGAGGAAACGTCGAGTAGTTCTATCGCGAGGGACATGACGATTGTGCTTCAATCCGCCTCTACGGACGCGAATGGTATGACCGATCTTCGTAACGATTTCGATCTGTGGAGTTTAACCGGTGTCAAGGCCTCGTTCGGCGAGAAATACGCAGGTGCTGTTATAACCTCCGTAGACCTGGAGGATGTTTATTTTCGGCAAAAACAAGATCAATACGTTCTCACGCTCACATTACAATAGGAAGGTTCAGTTCAAATGGAAATTTCGGCTCTTTAAGCCCCTCTCCAAGAGATTGGAGAGGGGCTTGTTGTATTCGCTGCCTGTGGACAACCGAAGCGAGCGTTTGTCTCTGGTGTGACATACTAGTAAGAGTATGCGGCTATTATGGAAGATGAAGTAAAAACAGGGGATGCAGTGAAAAATATTTCTGGCTGGGCGAGAAGGAGGACACTTCTTTTCCTCGGGATATTCGCTTTTAGCATCGTAGTAATCGGTGCACTCACGGGCTATTACGTCATTAAAAACTCGCAAAGGGAACCGGTGAGTGAGGAGACATACCCTTTGGCAATCATTACTGACTCGTGCGTCTTGAGGGTTTCAGGAGGGAACAATGATGCGATGGGGTATGTTATGGGCCAAAGGGCGATCATCCAAAATAATGAAAGGCTGGTTGCCGAGTGCGAAGTCGTTAACCAGTCTGAAGAAATAGTTATTTTCACGCCCCATTTTACGACCCGCCAGCGTTTCTCTTCGGAAAAATTAGCGACAAGTGACGATGGAATCATCCCCAATTCGTCATCATTGAGTCCACAGGAGAAAAGGAATTTCATATTTTCTGTACCCAAAATAGGAACGCCTCAATTCTATGACGTCGATCTCGTGCTACTTGAGGAGGAAAGTCGTGTGGTTTCTAATACTGTTACTTTTCACTACACCGTTGTCGCGGGTGCCAGCATGACGATCCAAGACCTTACTTTAGATAAAGGTTACTATGGAAAAGGGGATACCGCAGAGGTGTCTATGGTTTGGGCATCCGAATCTGGAAATTTCCAAGAGGGGGAAGTTGTGGCAGAGACCAGCCTTACTGATGCATATAACGTAAACTGCAGTCAGCCTGTTATGCAAGAGTTACGCGCAGGGGTCACAGAAGTAACTCTTACCCTCCCAGTTATCGCTGATTGTGTGAATCCCAAAGTTGGTGTGACGGTCAAGGATACTAACGGTAATGTTTTGGGTCAAAAACACGTCAGCACAGAGAGTTCTGCTCGTAGTGTAGACGTACAACAGCGCACCGCCTTACGTATCAGAACCATCGCACTATACGGCGTAGCCGCTATTGTTCTCATAAGTTTCCTCGTACTAACTATTTTTTGGTTTATGAAAAAACGAAACACCCGTCTCACGCTTCTCTTTGTGCTTGGTATCGGGGTTCTTATATCCAGCATCTTGATGAATGCATCTGCTGCGCAAGCTGCTGGTTCTCCATGCAAGATTTCTAATAGTCCTTTGCAGTACGTTAGAGATGGTGCTAGTAGTGCCGGTTCCGTCGGATTTGAATTATTGTGGGATGTTGCCGATCTCTGTAGTGCTCAAGCGACGTGTGCCAATGGGAATTGGTCCTATTCATCCTACCTACACGTAGGATCCTTTCGAGGATCCTGTTCTCAAACTTCGTGGTATGGCGGAGCATGCAGTATCCCATATCTAACAAATGACCCGCCTACATATATCACCCTAGAAAATTATGCAGGATATGCCATAGGTGGTCCCAATGGTGGATTTACTGCCACTTGTAACGTGCCATACTTCCCCATGTGTGCATGGAATCCACAACTTTGCGGCCAACTTTTTAATTATTATCCTAATGCAGGCGACCTATGTACCAATACATGGTCGCCGGGTACAGCAACCGTTTGTTCCGGGCAAGCCTTTACCCAGGTGAGCGATTGCGGACAGACCCGTTCAGCAGTAGGGACAAAAAGCTGCTCTGTCGACGGCGCTTGCGGGAGCGCGAGCGGGAGAGTGTATGCCTACGGTTCTTCTAGCTACAGCCCCTATGCACAGTGTTCGCTCGGGTCGCCCAGCACAACCGCATTCCCTTCCGCGGGCAATGCAGTGTCGTGGACCTGTTCCGGCTCCAATGGCGGCTCGCCGAGCGGCACCTGTTCGGCGAGCCAGAGCGCTCCCGCCTCTTGTGCCCTCCCGTGGGGAGGGAGTATCGCGAGCGGCAGTTCAGCCACTGCATATCTGGCGCCTTCGGTAACGTCTCCGGCGACATGTACGTCTCAAACGCGTACCTGCACCAATGGCGTGTTGAGCGGCAGCTATACCAACCAGAATTGCGTTGTCACTGCTCCGGCGCCGACCGCCACGCTCACCGCCTCTCCTAATCCTGCCGCGTATAGTAGCCGCTCTACGCTCACTTGGAGCTCGACCAACGCCACGAGCTGTACAGCAGGCGGGCCGTGGTCAAACTCGGGAAGGCTTGCGGGTCGAGGGTTAACCAACTATCTAACTTCCGACACCACCTTTACCTTCCAGTGCACCGGCCCCGGCGGGGCTTCGCCGCTAAGATCGGTAACGGTAACTGTGACTCCGCCCACCTGCCCAAACGGTGCGGACAATCCCCTAGCGTGTACCACTGTCGGTGGTGCCTGTATAAACGGCGCGACCAATCCGCCAACCTGCACTATCTTCCCGCCCCCGGTGCCGACCGCCACGCTCTCGGTGGATGAGCCTACAATAGATAGCGGGCAATCTACGACGCTGCGATGGAACTCGACAAACGCCACTTCCTGCACGGGTTACGGCTTCACGGCGGGTGGTACTTCTGGTAGCAGCTCGACCGGAACGCTCACCAATCCTCCTGACGCCGTGTCCTATCAAGTCGAGTGTACGGGACCGGGCGGCACTTCTCCGCGCGCGTCTGCCTCAGTCACGGTTCTTTCTCCTGATGCGCAGATCAGCGCGAATCCGGCACGCGTGCAGGCCGGGGATACGTCGGAAATCGAATGGAGCGCGAGTGGCGTTACCTCCTGTGAAGTGACGGATCCGAGCGGGAATAAACTCGCGACTGGCAACGCCGAACACGGCAATAATTTTTCAAAAAACTCTCCCTACACCACGGAGCCTATTACTGGACAGTCCACGTTCACTATTGTCTGCAAGACGAATGGGGAGGATATTACTGATTCAGTCACGGTCAATATCGTGCCGCTCTTCCAGGAATTCTGACGCCCCGCTGCCGATGTTGTCGTGCCGTTGAGAGCATCCTGCAGGCGTGTTGAACGTCTGCGTTTCCTGTGCTACTATCGACCGTATGAAGAAAGATATACATCCAGCAGGGTATCGCCCCGTCGTCTTCGAAGACCTCGCCTCGGGCGAGCAGTTTTTGATTGGGTCAACCATAGGGACGAAGGAGGCGACGAAGTTCGAAGGGAACGAATACCCGAAAGTGACCGTGGAGATCTCGAGCAAGTCGCACCCGTTCTATACAGGTGAAGATCGCATGCTCGACAAGACCGGTAGAGTTGAAAGATTTAAACAGAGAGCAGCCAAAAAGAAATAAGCGCTTCACGGTGCCAGTAATTTTTGGGTACGCGATTTTTCTGCTAAAAAATCGCTCAGTCCTCGCCTCGTCAGTCTGCGGGGCCCCAAAAATTACTGGCACCGTTTCGCGTATACTGTAGGCATGGAATACTCACCAGATTTTAAAAAGAACTTCGCGACTGCATATCTCGCAGAGGAGTATGAGCGTGTCGAGAAAGAAATAGCCGACACCCTACAGGCGGCTGAAGCAGACGCTGATTTGAAGCATATGGCTGATGAGGAGGCCGCTCGGCTCCGCTCACGGCAGGCAGACATCCTCGCCGAGATAGCGCAGATCCTCGCGAAAGAAAAGGAACAAGAGGAGAGCGCGCCGCCGATCTCGGTGGTGATGGAGCTGCGCGCGGGCACCGGCGGCGATGAGGCCGCTATCTTTGCCCGTGACCTGAAGGAGATGTACCAGAAGTATGCCGAACATCGTGGGTGGAAGGCGCGCATCGTCGACGACCTCACGCTCGAGATCCTGGGCGCGGACGCGTATGTCGCGCTCCGCTATGAGACGGGCGTGCACCGGGTGCAGCGGGTGCCCTTGACCGAGAAGTCAGGCCGTATCCACACCTCGACCGCTTCGGTCGCAGTCTTGCCGATCCGCGCGAAGTCGCAAGCGGATATCAATCCCGCCGATATCGAGATGGAGTTCTCGCGCAGTGGCGGCGCGGGCGGGCAGAATGTGAACAAGGTCGAGACGGCGGTGCGCCTTATCCACAAGCCGACAGGCATTGATGTGCGTTCATCCTCTGAGCGCAGCCAGCTGGCGAACCGCGAGAAGGCGATGCAGATCCTCTCCGCGAAGCTCGAGCAATTGCACGAAGAGGAGGAGGCCAAGAAGCACGCCGCGGAGCGCAAGGCACAAATAGGCACCGGCGACCGTTCTGAGAAGATCCGCACCTATAACTATCTGCAGGATCGCGTGACCGACCACCGGCTGCAAGAATCGTGGCACAACCTGCCCAAGATCATGGTGGGCGGCATTGATGATATAATCGATGCACTTCGGAATGCTTCGCGCGATGAGTAATTTTGGGTACGCGATTTTCTTGCTAGAAAATCGCTCAGTCCTCGCCTCGACAGTCTGCGGAGCCCCAAAATTACTCATCGCGCTTCGCTTGCACGTTCTGAACTTTTCAGGTACAGTAGCCGAATAATGACGGCAGTGGATGACACGACAGATTTGAAGCGCCTCTTCGACACAGGGGCGCATTTCGCGCAGGTGAAGAGCCGTCGGCACCCGTCGATGAAGCCCTATCTCGTGGGCACCAAGGGGCGGCAGGAGATCATCGACCTCGTGCAGACGACCGGGCAGCTCGATGCTGCCAAAGCCGTCTTGGAGACTCTCGCGAAGGAGGGTAAGACGGTTCTCTTTGTGGGCGGTAAGGTCGAGATCGCCGCGCTCGTGAAGAAGGCGGCCGAGGAGATCAATGCGCCCTATGTGGCGGCGCGCTGGCTCGGCGGCACCATCTCTAATTGGAGCGAGATCAAGAAGCGCATCGATCGGCTCGCGGAGCTCACCGAGAAGTCGGCCGCAGGCACACTCGCGAAGCAACACACCAAGCTCGAAGTCGTGAAGCTTGGTCGCGAGAAGGATAAGCTCGAGACGCGTCTCGACGGCATCACGACGCTCACAAAACGCCCGGATGCGCTCTTGGTCGTCGACACGAAGCATGAGAAGCATGCGGTCAAGGAGGCGCGAGATGCGGGTATCCCGATTATTGCGCTCATGAGCTCTGACTGCGACTTGAAGGATGCAGCATATCCGATCGTCGCCAATGACGCGTCGCGCGAGACGGTGCGCCTCATCCTCGCCGAGCTCACGGGCGCGTTTAAAAAAGGACAAACAGCATAGTTTCGGCAGCGGAAATTTGGTTTTCTTGCTCCTTCGGGCCTCATCAGAATGAGTCAGCCAGTCGACTGCGAAAACCGAATTCCCGTTGCCTCACGGGGCGTGTTATTATCTTCTCAACCATTATGGAAATCACGACTGACATCATTAAGCAATTAAGAGACCTGACGGGTGTTTCTGTTATGCAATGCAAGAAGGCGCTTGAAGAAGCGAGTGGCGACATCAAGAAGGCTGAGGTTATCCTCAAGAAACGCTCAAGCGAAGCTGCTGAGAAGAAGGCCGAGCGCTCGCTCAAGGCTGGCACGATCGGTTCGTATGTTCATGAAGGGAGTATCGGCGCGATGGCGCTCCTCTCCTCGGAGACCGACTTCGTCGCCAAGAATCCGGAGTTTGGCGCGCTCGCGCGCGAGATCGCCATGCAGGTCGCTGCGACCGACCCGAAGTATGGGACCGATGCGGAGATCCCGAGCGAAGCGAGGGACGCGGCGATTGCTGTCTTCGAGAAAGAGGTAGCAGATAAGCCGAAGGAGATGCAGGAGAAAATCCTCGAAGGGAAGCTCACGAGCTACTTCCGCGACCAGGTACTCCTCGACCAGTTGTGTATCAAAGATGAGACCAAGACCGTGCGCGACCTCCTGAACGAAGCGACGCAAAAATTCGGCGAACGTATCGAGGTGAGCTCTTTTGTGCGCATCTCGTCGCGCTAAGACACATGACGTATCTTATCCTCACCTTCATCCCGCTCGCGCTTCTTGTCGGGATCTTCGCGATGACTGGGTACGAAGCGCGCAGGGGCGTGCGGCTCTTCGCCCCGTATCGCACGCGTCTGGATGAGCAGGTCGATCGTGTCGAGTTTATCCTGACCCATGTCGATTTCAGTGCGTTTTTGCGCGATCTGATCCGCCATATCGCTCACCGCATCGCACATGATAGCGCGCACCTCTCGCTCCTCGCTGTACGCGCGGTCGAGCGCTCCTTAACACGGGTCGTGCGGTATCTGCGCACGCGCCGCGCGATAGATATCCCGCCGCGCGAGAACGCACGCGAGTTCGTGCAGACCCTCTCCGATTTTAAAGATCAGTTGAAGGCGACACCGCCCGAGATTCCTGATATATATTAAGAACGCCGTTTGTTCCTCACTCGCCGAAGTAGCTCAGTTGGTAGAGCAACTCACTTGTAATGAGTAGGTCGTCGGTTCGAATCCGACCTTCGGCTCCAGAATCAAACCTAGGTCAGTTTCGCCGAGAGAATTTTTCGCGGCGCGGAGCGCCGCATAGGGGGAATGCGCATTTCCGCGCGCTTCGCGCGCGTGAAGGGTGAGGTTCGAGCCGAAGATTTTTTGGAGGGAGATTTTTTTGGAGGGGTAGTCCTCTGATTTGGCTATTTCATCAAGACGCGAAGCGTCTTTTATCCATTCTCGCGTCGGTTCGATCCACGCAGAAGGGGTTCGTAGAAGTCGGTCGATTTGCTCCTCAACCGACTTCTTTTCGGACATGAGCGCGCGACGCCTCGCGAGATAATCGTCGCGCTCAATATCTTGGGCGACATACACATCGGTAAGGCGAGAGAGATTGCGGGAAAGCTCGGCTACATGCTCCCGCAACCCAGAAACTGCCTCCGATGCGGTTTGTGTAGCTGTCTGTGCCTCGCGGTCGAGCATATCCGACAAAGGGGCCACCCACTCTTTCGGCATCGCGTAGTCGCTAAGCAGAGCCGACAACTGGCGATCAAGTACCTCTCCGCGTATGCACGGCTCGTCGCAAGCGACGATTTTGGATTTTTTAGAGCAGTGATAATACACATAGTGATGGACTTTGCCGGAAACCTGTCGCTTCAATCTGTTCTCTCCGGTAATACTCATATCGCACGTTTCGCACCGCAGAAGCCCGCAGAATGGCCTTGGGTCGGCCTTGACGGATGTCCGACGCCTTCGGCCGCCTAAAACGGCGTTCGCTCTGTCCCAAAGGTCTTTCGTAACAAGTGGTTCGTGCTTGCCCTCGTGTATCTCGCCAGTGTAGCGGAAGTGTCCGTAGTAGAAGGGATTTTGGAGAATGAAAGATATTCGGGAGATATTGATACGGATATTTCCTCTAGAGAGGACACCCGCCTTCTCTAAAATGTCGGACATATTTTCAAGATTGACAGTTCCCGTCGCATAAAGCTCAAAGATTTTCTTTACGAGCTTTGCGTTCTTGCGGTGGACGACAACCGTCTTGGTACTCGGGTCGTTCTGGTATCCGAACGGAGCGACACCGGGATAGATTCCCATTCTCGCTTTATGTTTCAATCCACGCGAAGTATTAGCGCTCAACTGCCGAATATATTCTGTCGCCATACCAAGCTCCACCGACATCATCAGCACATTGTCGGCAGGGTAGTAGCTGCGGTCGTGCGTTTGGATATGCGCGATGTTCCCATTTTGCAAAAGCCACTGGATTTGCCCGCCGTCCACCGGATTTCGCGCGAGCCGATCAATCTTCCAACACACAATTCCTTGCGCTTCACCTTTCTGTATTCGCGCCATCATCTCGCCGAACATCGGACGGCCCGGCATCTTTGCTGACCTTTTTTCAACGAATACCTCAACGACGTTGAGTTGTTCGCGCTTCGCAAGAGCATGAAGCTCGGCGAGCTGGGCGTCGATAGACAAAATCTGTTTGTCTTCAACATCGGTGCTTTTGCGTGCGTAGAGGAAGTACCGGAGCATAGTTCTACTATACCATAACGGGTAGTGTACAGTAGAACGCGGAGTATACTGTGAACAATGAAAGACGAAGCCAAGAAACTCGGTCAAAACCTAAAGCGAATCCGAACAGAGAAGGGAATATCGCAAGGGGATATAGTACGGACAATGGGTATGCCCAAGAGCTTTGTTAGCAGTATAGAGAATGGGAAGACGAACCCCACGCTTGCGACGATTACGAAGTTAGCAAAAGCGATCGGTGTCTCCGTGGGGGAGTTGATGAAATAAAAAATAACATAGAACAGATATGTCCGAGGAACAAGAAAAAGGAGTAAATAAATGGGATAAACCCTCTGAGGGCGATCTATTTGGCAGAGAACCTTTTGTTGAGACAATTGTAAAAACAATACAATCTTCTAAAGAAGGTTTTAATCTCGGAATTTCTGCTCGCTGGGGAGAGGGTAAGTCGTCCATTCTTCATCAATTAAAACCAAAATTAGAAAGACTCAATTATAGAGTTCTTACTTTTGAACCATGGAAATATACACAAGACCAAATTTCTATAAAAAGGAAGTTTATTATAGATATCTATTCTCAGCTTGGTAAGGAATATGATGAGACTGAACTTTATAGTTCAACTGAAAAGGAAAAAGATTTAAAACCGGAAGATTATCAAACGCTTTTTGCTAGTAGACTGGGATTATTTGTTAGATTTTCCGGTACCATAGCAGTTATTTTTCTCGCAGTATTACTATTCTTTCAATGGTTCACTGGAATCGATATAAATGTCACGCAAATATTTTTGACCAATCTATTCATACCTGTGCTTGCTGGTATTCTGCCTTTAGTTACAAGACTAACAGAAGTAACAATTAAACAAAATACTCCAAAGGTAGAATCTGCTGAACAATTTGAACAACGATTTAATGCGGTAATTGAAGATATAGTGAGTGCAGAAAAACCACCTGAAAAGATTATTATTTTTGTCGACGACTTGGATCGTTGTAATCATACAGAAGTCGAGCAAATACTTACGGCTCTATTTACTTTCTTTAATAATAAACACTGCACTTATATAATCACAGCTGACCACACTGTAATTCGAAGATATATAAGTAAGTTTTTACAACTTGAAGACGAAGTGGGAGATGATGGGCAAGTTGATATAAAAAAGACTAATGACACAAGACAGAAAGAGGCGACCGAGTATTTGAAGAAAATATTTCAAATTAATTTTATTGTCCCAAAAATCACGAGTGATTTGCTCGAAGCATGGGTAAAAGGATTGCTTATCGCAAGTCCGATTATTGTTTTTAAAAATCCATACGCAAAAGATTATTTAATTAATTTAGTTCTAAATAATTTTCAAGGTAATCCTCGTAAAATAAAACATTTTATACGAACTCTAACCTTTCAACTTGAGGCTATTGGTGAAAAAATATCTAGACTTTCTGACCAAAATGGTGATGAAAGTAAGAATCTAAATAAAGTAAAAGACTCCCCTGAATTACTTGCTAAAATATTGATTTTACAAGATCGTTTTCCTGACTTTTATGAGCAGATGATATCAGAACCAAAGCTTTTACAAAGACGTGAAGAGGGTGAGATTGCTGAGGATAAAGATTTGCAAAATCTTCTTGCACAAGAACCTAAATTCTTTAATTCCGTTACTCGTCCGGCAGAAGTAAAAACAATTGACCCATATTACTTCTTATATTTTTCCGGCTCTACCGGATTTGTTGAAACAAAAGTGGTAGATCCTGCTGAAGTAAAAGCTCTTGCAAGAAGTGCTGATTTTGATGGCCTCACTAAAATTATTAGTGGTTTGACGGATGAACCTAGAAACGCTCAGGTTGAGTTTATAAAGAAGGAATTTGATGCTCCAGAAATTCAGCTTCCTGAGAAAGTAAATGTTGTCAGGAGTCTCTTTCATGCAGTTAGTCTTATTGAAGAACCAACACTAAGAATGCAAAAGCTTAAGGATATTTTTGATGCAAAGACGAAATTTGCTGTAGAATTTTCTTCTTTGCAATCTGTAGATTTTGGTAAATTCATTTCCTTTGCTGATATTGGTTTAATAGATCGTCTTTTCTCAGAAGATCCTTTCTTAAAGTTTCCTCTTCAGAACCAAATTTTAAAAGCTTTTATTTCGAAACAAACAGAACTTGGTAAGGGCGAGGTAACTAACAGGTTTATTCAGTCAATCGCAGAAGGTATAAAAAGAAATGATGCAAATTTACCTACCTATATAGGATTGATTAAAAGTCTTACCTCAGAGAATCTCAATGGATCTGATCTGACTCAGGAGTCATTATTGGATATTTATAAAAAAGTTACTGACCCACTTAAGCAAGAAGTTTTTGATTTCATTCTTACGTTAAAAGATCAACTTATACCTTCAAGATGGCAGGAATTTGAAAGTATCATTTTAAATGTTATTGAGGTTGGGTCTATTGCTGAGGCAGTTGCGATGATTGGAACTATTCCTAGTAAGATAAACAAAACAAATTTTGACTTATCCAAACTTATCTCCCCTGCGCAAAAAAGGATTATATCTTCAAACAATACTGAACTCGAACAGTGGATGAATACATTGGCCCACCCTACTATCAGAGCAGAATTTACCGCAAAAAGTCTAGATAAAATATGGAGTTCCTTAGTAAAAGTTGTTGGTGGTGAGGATGTAGCAAAGCGCTCATATGTTAGAGGACAACTACCAAACCTTATTTCTTATGCTGAAGATAAATCGAGTTTGTTAAAACAAATAGTCCAAATTGTTGTGACCGGAGTCGCTACAGAGAGTAGTCAGACTTTAAACACACTTCAGAATATGACTGATTTCTGGAGTTCGAATACTGATTTAAAGAAAGAATTTGCTGGTGATTTAAAAACGAGCGCAAAATCAACTAAGGATAAAGAGATTAGAGATTTGATGATAAAAAGTTCAAATGAACTTGTGCCTCCTCTTGAATCGAAAACTAAAAAAGATATAACCCCAAAACAGTAAGATTTCTTCAGTAACTTAAAATTACTAAGGGAGCTTCGCTGGTTTCAGACCCGCCAGCGAAGGGGCTGGTGCGCGAACGGGTGGGTGGGTCAAGCACACTATGTAGTTGTATTCCCCTCCAAAAAAATCTTCCTCCAAAAAATCTTCGGCTTCTGAATTTTGAACCTCACCCTCCACGCGCGCGAAGCGCGCGGAAATGCGCATTCCCCCTATGCGGCGCTCCGCGCCGCGAAAAATTCTCTCGGCGAAACTGACCTAGGTTTGATTCTGGAGTCTCTATTAAAGCACGCTAGAACCAATTTCGCGCCCTAACCTTCTCGCCCGCTCGCAGACTCGCGGGCTCGCCGCGCGATTACGCGCGGCCCCTCGCCACTGCCGCGCATTTCTGTTTT
>JBAYLD010000004.1:0-104889 GCA_041664265.1 Minisyncoccota bacterium | reverse complement strand
CGGCTCAAAGACCAGAACGCCAAGGAGATTACCGACCGCGAAGTGGTATACAGCAGTCAACGAAAGGAGTACGAAGCGTGCGTCCGCAAGATAGACAACTTGATTGATATGCGGGCAAACAGCGAGATTGACGAACAGGAGTTCAGAAGCAGGAAGGAAACGCTCCTTGCCGAAAAAGAACGCACTCAAGCACTCCTGCAAGACACCGACAAGCGCGTGGAGAACTGGCTTGAAGTCGCCGAGCGTGGGTTCAACTTCGCGGAGAAAGCACCAGCAGTATTCGCCAAAGCAGTGAAGAACGAGGACTTTGCGACCTGCAAGGAGCTATTTACGGCTTTAGGTTCGGACTACACGCTCATAGACGGAAAGTTGAGTATTTCCTTGGATAATCTGCTGTTCCCGATACAGAAAATCGCAGATGCTATCCGCGATATTCCGTCTCCGTTAGAACCGACAGAAAACGATGGAGATGCGAGGGATTTTGGAGAACTCTACTCACAAAATCCATTAGTGCTGGGGGACTAGGACTCGAACCTAGATTAACGGGACCAAAACCCGGCGTCCTACCATTAGACGATCCCCCAATAGGAACACATTATCATTTAATAGCGTCTTCGGGAAAGAGTTCCAAGACCGCCAATTCGAGGGGGAGGGCGGGGATGGGCGCGTAGCGGATCTGCTCTGCGGCAGTGAGAAAAGCGAGCATTGTCGCGTGCGTAATGTGGGACATCGGATGTCCCACATTCGGCTGGGCGAATTTCTCAAGGGCAGCGAACTCGTCTGCGCCAAGTTCACTCGCGAGAGAGGTGCGGAGGTCGGGGGCAAATTTGATAAGCAGAGTCGCGCGGAGCGCTTCTAACACCAGCTCCAAGAAGAGCTTCATATCAGCGCCCGCCTTCGCCGCGCTCTCAATCGCCACAAGTGCCGCCCCGCGCTCGCCGCAGGCGAGCGCGGCCAAGAGCGCGTGCACCTGTTCTTGGCGCGGCGCGCCGGTCGCCTGCTCTACTTCAGCTCGCGTCAGCTTTTTATCCGCCGAAGAGCCGAGCACCTTCTGCAAGACAGAGAGCGCATCGCGATAGGAGCCCTCCGCGAGCATCGCGATCAGCTCCGCCGCATCGGGCGCGAGCGCGTAGCCCTCCTTCTTCGCGACGGCAGCAGTCATCTTAGCGAGCACGGCTCGCGTCGGCTTCTTAAACTCGAACACCTGACAGCGTGACTGCACAGTCTCGGGCACCTTCTCAAGTTCCGTAGTCGCCAATATGAAAACAGCATGTGCCGGCGGCTCTTCAAGCGTCTTCAAAAAAGCATTCCATGCACTCTTTGAGAGCATGTGTACTTCGTCGAGAATATACACTTTATACGGCGACTGGAACGGGAGCGTGTAAACACCCTCGGTGAGCGCGCGAATATCCTCGACGCTGTTATTGCTCGCGGCATCTATTTCATAAAGATCATTCTCTTTACAGCCGATAGCATCCGCGAAGATGCGCGCCACCGACGTCTTCCCGAGTCCGCGCGTGCCGGCGAAGAGGTAGGCGTGCCCAATTTTCTTCGCCTTCACTGCATCCTCGAGAGGTTTCGTCACCTGCTCCTGCCCTATCACATCAGCAAAGGTCGCGGGGCGATGTATTCGATAGAGCGATTGGTGAGCCATGGAAAGATTATACCGGATTCTCGCGCAGGATGCGCTCGAGGTCGGAGGCATTACTTGCTTCCATTAACTTCGCACGCAGATCAGCGGCGCCGGAGAAGCCGGTGACAAATGCCTTGATGTGCTTTTTTAATATTGAAAAGTTTTTGGGCGGAGTTATTTTTTCGAAGTTGTGCGCCAATTCAACCAAGGCTTCTAATTTCTCACCCAGCCCATGTTTGGACATCGGATGTCCAATTTCAAAAGAGGACATCCGATGTCCCTGAGAATCCCAAAGGCTCGCAAAGACCCACGGGTTGCCGAACATACCACGGCCGATCATGATGCCGTCACGGCCCGTCTCGAGAGCGAGTTGTCTTCCCTGCTCGACACTCTCCACATCGCCATTGCCGATGATGAGCACCTCGGGATTTATCTTGTTGCGAATCTCGACTGCCTTCTTCATCAGCTCCCAATCGGCAGGAACGAGCGAGAGCTCCTTGCGCGTGCGCAAATGGATCGTGATAGCAGCAGGCGCCGCTTCGAGCAAGACAGGTAGCCACTCATCAAGCGACTCTTTGGTATACCCAATTCTTGTTTTAACCGAAACAGGCAGGTTTGAGGACTCTTTAGCTACTTTAATAATCTCGCGCGCGAGCGCCGGATTCTTGATCATCGCCGAACCGCATCCTTGTTTCTCGATCGCACGATCAGGGCATCCCATATTGATATCAACGCCATCAAAGCCCAGCTCGGCGACGAGCCGAGTCGCATACGCGATCATGTCAGGCTTGCTCGAGAAAATTTGCGCGACGATCGGCCGCTCTACTTCTCTATCAAACGCGAGGTCACGCAAGAGCGGATTAGAAATGCAAGGTGACTCCTCGCGGAGAGAGGTGTCACCTTGCATCTCCTCGCGGAGAGAGGTGTCACCTTGCATCTCGATCGTGTGATACAGGCCGTCTGCTGCGACAAATTCTGTCCAGAAGACGTCCGGCTTGCCGCGCGCGGCCACCAGCGCGCGGAACGCAACGTCGGTAACATCCTTCATCGGCGCCATGACGAAGAATGGCTTCGGTAGAGTATCCCAAAATGACTTCATTTTCACACCGTACCATACCGCCCATGTTTGGACATCGTAAGTCCAAATGCATTAGTTACGATGTCCCTAAATTCCACTCTTCTTTTTTACATACACCTTGCTCCCGAAACGCAGGTCGACATAGTCGATCGAGCCGTCAGCGAGGTTGAAGTTCTCGCGCGCGGAGACGAGCGCAGTAAAGGCATTCTGCTCATCGCCGAGCAGATACGTCACGCGCGCCCCGGAGACAAGAAGATCGTCCACTTCTTCTCCGCGGAAGATGATCCTCTCTACGGGCGAGCCAAACGTAGCGAGCTGTCGTGCGAAGTCGAATGCAGAAGGGAGTTTGTCGGCATTCACCATGGTAGCGCGCAGGGGCTCCAACGTCTCGCCCACAAGCGGCGCATATACCATGAAGGGGTTAATGGTTTGTGTCGTCGTCGCGGCGGCAGCAAAAATATATCCCTTTGCATCAAAGAAGTAGCAATATTCTTCAACACCCTTCGTGGGCGCGAGGCCGCACCAGCGTGCGACGGGGACGCGCGTATCTATCTTGATCGAGAGGCCCGTGAGCCCTTTGCGGAATATTGAAACAGCGGCAATCTCCGGATGCGCAGCAAGCAAATCATTCCTGATGCGCGTGGCAGAAAAAAAGAGAATCGAATCACGCGGGATGGCGTTACCATAGCTTCCCTGCATCGCCTGCGTTACATATTCTGCAGCCTGCGCCTGCCTGTCGGGAGGCAAACCGAAAATCTGGACGTGCGAGATGCGGAGCTGGCTCTGCCAGAGACCCCACACAGCCGTGGCAAGCAGGAGCAGGAGCAGTATGACGAATGCAACGCAGACACGGCGGCGGCGAAGCCGCCGCCGCTCTGCAAGGCGTTCACTACCGCGCTCTACCAATAATCGTTTTCCCGACATACGGCACGAGAGCCTCAGGCACTTTAATCGTGCCGTCTTCTTGTTGATAATTCTCGATAATAGAAACCAAGATGCGCGGCGTCGGAATCGCGGTTGAGTTCAGAGAGTGCGGGAAGCGCATGTTCCCTTCTGTATCGCGGTAGCGGATGTTGAGCCGGCGTGTTTGGAAGTCGTGGAAGTAGGAGGCCGAACTGATCTCGCGATACTGTCCCTTGCCTTCCGACTCCGTCGGAACCCAGAGCTCGATATCATATTTCTTCACCTGCCCGAGCCCGAGATCGCCGCCACAATTCACGACCGTGTGATAGGGGATATTCAAAAGCTCGATGAATTCTTCAGTGTTGCGATTGAGCCATTCGTGCAGGCGGACCGACTCGTCATGTTCTGCCTTGCAGAGCACGACCTGTTCCCATTTGAAAAATTCGTGCACGCGGATAAGACCGCACACATCCTTGCCGTGCGCACCCGCCTCGCGACGGAAGCACGGCGAGAAGGAGAGGAACTGCACCGGGAACGCGCTCAGGTCGAGTGTTTCGTTCATGTAGTAGCCCATCGTTGCGACCTCGGCAGTGCCCGCGAGATATTCGCCATCTTGTGTCTTATATAAATCTTCTTCACCCTGCGGCAGATAGCCCGTGCCCATGAATGCCTCGCGGCGCACGAGCGAGGGGACGCTCATCGGCGTCAATCCTTTTGCAGAGAAGTGTTTGAGCGCCAATTGCCACACGGCGTTTGCAAGCAACACGCCATCTCCTTTAAGAAAATATCCCCTGAAGCCCGAGACTTTTGCTCCCCTCTCAAAATCGGCAATATCGAGCGCGGTCATGAGGTCAACATGATTCTTCGGAGTAAATAGAAACTCGGTCGGCGTACCCCACTTCTTCACCTCCACATTATCAACATCACTCTCGCCATCAGGCACCGACATATCGGGGATGTTCGGCACGGCGAGCATCAGCTGCTGCCACTCCTCCATAACCTTCTTCAGCTTTTCTTCGCTCTCGGCCATGCCGGCCTTCAAGTGTTGCATCGCTTCGAGTAGCTTCGTGCGATCATCGCCCTGCATGCGCGGCATCTCATTACTTCGCCGGATTTGTTCTGAACGCTTCAGGTCAAGCTCTTGACGAATCCGCTTGCGCTCATCGTCGACCGCGAGCAGGCGGTCGATATCGACCTCGATGCGCTTCTTGACCGCACCGGCCTTAATGATGTCGGCGTTCTCCCTGATAAATTTAATATCGAGCATATGCGTTTAGTATACTGCACCTATGGAGATACGAGAACTAGAGAAGAGTGAGTGGCCTGCACAACTTTTTGAGATACCGCAGCAGCCCAAAAAGCTTTGGGTGCGCGGCGCCCTGCCACCTGCGGGGACGAAACTCTTAACCGTCGTCGGCAGCCGCGCGATGACGCGCTACGGAGAAGAAGCGTGTCAGCGGCTTATCGGCGGGCTTGCCGGCTACCCTGTCTCGATTGTGTCAGGACTCGCTCTCGGTATGGACACCTGCGCGCACAAAGCGGCCTTGGCCGCCGGACTCCACACGCTCGCCGTGCCCGGCTCCGGCCTCGGTGATGATGTGCTCTATCCGAGAAGCAATCGCCCATTCGCAAAAGAAATTTTAAAAGCAGGCGGAGGATTTATTTCTGAATACGCGCCGGACCAGCCTTCGCGTATTTATTATTTCCCCGAGCGCAACCGCCTCATGGTCGGGCTCTCTGACGCGGTTCTCATGATCGAAGCGGGACCGAAGTCGGGCACCCTCATCACCGCGCGCCTCGCGAGCGAATATAATCGTGACCTGCTCTGCATCCCGCATCGCATCGGTGACCCACACGCCTTCGGCCCCCACCTCTTCATCCGCCTCGGCGCCGCGCTCGTCACCGAGCCGATGCATATATTAGAAGCACTCGGTATCCCGCCCCGAGAGACGAGCGCGACCGTGGCGCCACGCGACCTCGAAGACGCTGAATTGGTTATATGGGATATGCTTGGAGAGCCAAAAACGCGGGACGAGATTCTGCGCGGCGCCAAAGGCGCCGCGGGTGAAGTCTTGACCGCTCTTGTCGCACTCGAGCTGCGCGGCCTCGTGCGCGAGGAGTTCGGCGCCTGGCGCCGCATATGATACTTTAATCCTTATGTACACGGCCGATTTGATGTATTTGGTATTTATCACCCTGGCGATGTGCGTCATATATTTCATTCTCCTTGCGCTGTTCCCTTTTTTCTTTACCCAGAAGGCGACGCCTCTGCAAAAGAAATCCTTGCTTCCCGTCGCCTACATCATCGCGTTCTCTGTGCTGGCGTATGCGGCTAGTTTTTCAATAGCGGATCTCGAGCTCGGCAATCGCGTCCTCCACGCGTTCGGCGGCGGCTTTCTGGGCTTTCTGGTATGCTTCCTCGCGGCGCGAAACAGCAAAATACATATCAACCGGTTCCAATTCTTCATGTTTAGCGCTCTGGTCGTACTCTCGCTCGGCATTGCGAACGAACTGCTCGAGTTCCTTCTGCAGGAGTACAGCGGATTTTTATTCGCCGCCAGCACCAGCATCTATGACACCTGGCTCGATCTCGCGAGCAATGTCGCCGGAGTGATCATTGCCGGTGTGTGTTTAGTTCCCTTTCATACGCGTCACTATGACGTACGATACTCCCGCGAAAGCTACAGCGAACGCGGCGAGCTGATACCAGAACGGCAGCGCCCCGACAAAAGCGAAGAAGAATCCAAAGGGCGCGACACCGATCATCGTCGCGAGAAGATACGTGCGCAATGGAACCTGGCTCCAGAGCCCGAGCGCATAACTTAAAAGGTCGACCGGCACGACCATGCGCAAGACGACAATCGACCAGAAGACGTCGGTTCTCGGTACTTTCTCCGTAAGCTTCGCGACACGCTCCGTGCCGATAATGCGCGTAACGAGCGGCAACCCAAATCGTCGTGCGATACTGAAGGCAGCGAGCGCCCCAAGCGTCCAACCGGCGATAAGCAGGAGCGCGGCCGGGAGCGGACCCCAGAGGATAACGCCGAGCGGGATGAGGAGCACGATATCAGGCGGGAAAACGAAGACAACAAAGAGCGCCGTGAGGAGTACGAAGAAGGCAGCGCCGAATACTCCGCTCTGCTCAAGGAACGGACCGATATCGCCCTGGTAGTGGCGTACCACAGAAGAGACCGCGACGAACGCGACCACGAGCAAAAAATATGAGCCGAGCTGGCGATAGACGGGACGCAAAAAATGCTTCATAGATCGAGTGTACTCCAATGCCCGGACTTGACCATATATAGGTACTCGCGTTATGTGTTAGTAACGTGGACAAGAAATTATTAATTGTTGAATCGCCAACCAAGGCGCGCACCATAGGGCACTACTTGGGATCGGACTACACCGTTCTCGCCTCGGTGGGCCACGTGCGCGACCTGCCGAAGACGAATAAGGACGCCGTCGACATCGAGGGCGGTTTTATCCCGCGCTACGTTGTCTCTGCCGATAAGCGCGAAATCATTGAAAAAATAAAACACGCGGCGGCAAAAGCCGACGAGGTATATCTCGCGACCGACCCCGACCGCGAGGGTGAGGCGATCGCGTGGCACATCGCGGAGGTCGCTGGCTTGAAAAAGCAAAAGCGCGTTGCCTTCCACGAAATCACCAAAGAAGCTATCGAGGAAGCGCTCGCGCACCCGCGCGAAATTGACCAGGATTTGCGGCAGGCGCAGGAGGCGCGACGCGTGCTTGATCGCATTGTCGGCTATGATCTCTCTGGCCTTATTTGGAAGAAGGTTCGCTACGGACTCTCGGCTGGGCGCGTGCAGTCGCCCGCGCTCCGGATTCTCGCCGAACGCGAGCGCGAAATTAAAGCCTTTATACCGGCTACTTATTTTGTGCTTTCCGCTTTATTTAAATCGAAAACAGGAGATCTAGCTACCACCTGTACCGAACAGCCAAAGACAAAAGAAGAAGCGGAGCGGATCGTGCGAGAAGGCCGCGCAGCAAAATGGAGCGTCGCCGATGTGAGCGAGAAGGCTGAAGATCGCAATCCGCGGCCGCCCTTCACCACCTCAACGCTCCAACAGGCCGCTTCGACACGACTCGGCTTCGCTCCCTCACGCACCATGCGCGCTGCGCAAAAGTTGTATGAGGCCGGCCACATCACCTACATGCGCACCGATTCAGTAAACCTCTCTAAAGAAGCGGTCGCGAAGATGGCGGGCGTCGTTGAGAAGCAATTCGGGAAAGAATACCTCCAGGTGCGAGTATACAAAACGAAAAGTAAGAACGCCCAAGAAGCACACGAGGCCGTACGCCCTACCGACTCACACCAGGCGCGCGCGGGCGCTACGCCAGACGAAACACAGCTCTATGAGCTCATTCGCACTCGTGCACTCGCCTCGCAGATGGCGCCCGCACGCGTTATGCGCACATCTATCTCGGCAAAAGCCGACCCGCCTCCGCACAGCTCCGGCGAGGCAAGCATTCCCCTCTTCACTGCGAACGGTTCACGCATCATCTTCCCCGGCTGGCTCGCGCTCGATACGAAAGCGCGCGGCGAAGATGTCGAATTGCCGAAGTTGGCCAGTGGCGACCCGCTCACGCTTCTCTCTCTCGGTGCCGATGAGAAGCAGACCGAACCCCCCAATCGCTACACCGAAGCGGGGCTTATCAAGGAGCTCGAGAAGCGCGGTATCGGGCGCCCCTCAACCTATGCCTCGATCATGAAGACGATCCAAGATCGCGGCTATGTCGAGAAACTCGCGCGAGCGCTCAAGCCAACCGCCACCGGCATGGTCGTCTCCGGCTGGCTTGAAGAACATTTCCCCACCTATGTGAGCGACACGTTCACCGCAGAGATGGAGAACGAGCTCGACGAAATCGCACGCGGAGAGCGCGGCTATACCGAGACGCTTTCTGCATTTTATGGCCCATTTGAAAAAGCGGTGCAGGCCAAAGAGAAGCTCCCAAAAGCAACATCACTTGGCGATGCCGCAGAAGAATTCCCCTGCCCGCTCTGTGGGAGTTCGATGGAGTTCAAGCTCGGCCGTGGCGGCGTCTTTATGAGCTGCAAGAAGTATCCGGACTGCCTTGGTGCGCGCACTGAAGAGGGTGCGGAGCTTAAGGGCGATGAGCCTATCGGTATGCATCCGGAAACGGGCGCGCCTATTTATATAAAGACGGGAAGGTTTGGGCCGTATGTCGAGATGGCACTAGAAGAAAACAAGCAGGAGGCAGGAGCAAGAGGCAGTGAAGACACAAAAGAAAAAGAAGGAAAGAAAAAGAAGCCAACAAAGCGCGGTAAGGGTCGGCCGAAGACTGCTGCCAAGCGCGCGAGTATCCCGGCGGGGACCGACCTGGCGCAGGTGACACTCGCCGATGCACTCAAATATCTCTCGTTGCCGCGAGAGCTCGGGATGCACCCCTCCACCGGCAAGCCGGTGTTCGCCTCAACCGGGCGCTTCGGCCCGTATGTCGGCAGTGATGGCGAGTTCCGCTCGCTCAAGGCAAAAGTTGGCGACCCTTACACCATCACGCTTGATGAGGCGCTCGCGCTCATCGCTACACCAAAACAACAAGCAAAAGGGATTGAGCTCGTGAAGGAGATCGGCAAGCACCCACGCACTGGCAAGATGCTCTCGCTCTACAAATCAAAGCAGGGGCTCTTTTTGAAAAAAGGCCTCCGCCGTATCTACCTCCCCACTGACGTCTCCGCCGACTCCCTCACCCCAGCCGAAGCAGCCGAATACCTAAAATAAGGTGTATAGTAATCACCTATGACGACCGTCAAGGAGATTATTGGCGAGATGTCGAATCCCTCGAAGGAGGACATCGCCCTTATCGAGAAGGCGTACGAAGTTTCTAAGCGGGAGCACGAAGGCCGCCTGCGCCACTCGGGCGAACCCTATTTTATCCACCCCGCGGCAACCGCGAAGATACTCGCTGAATATGAGATGGACGCGACGACGATTGCCGCCGGGCTGCTTCACGATGCGGTCGAGGACGGCTGCATCTCGCGTGAGGAAATTGAAAAAGAATTCGGCAAGGAAGTTACCTTCATCGTCGACGGCGTTACGAAGCTCGGCAAACATAAATATCACGGTGCCGAGCGTCATGCCGAGTCGCTGCGCCGCCTCTTGGTCGCGACCGCGAGCGATATCCGCGTACTCATCGTCAAGCTTGCCGACCGCAAGCACAACATGCAGACGCTCGAATATGTGCCGGAGCCCAAACGCCGCCGCATCGCGCTTGAGACGCTCGAGATCTATGCGCCGATTGCCGATCGCCTTGGGATGGGTAAGATGAAGAGCCTCCTTGAGGATCTCGCCTTCCCTTATGTAGACCCTGACGCTGCCGCGCATGCTGCCGAAGTGCGTAAATTGAAGACACAAGAGACCGAAGTCGGCCTCGCCAATGTGCAGAAGGAAATCAAAAAAGAGCTGGCAAAAAAAGGCCTCACGAAGTTCCGGACCGACATCCGCATGAAAGGTTTATGGAGCCTGAATGAAAAATTGAAGCGAAAGCATGATGACATCAGCCTCGTCCACGACATCGCGGCATTGCGCATCGTCGTGCCGAAAATCGAGGATTGTTACGCGACGCTCGGGATCGTCCACGCGCTCTACAAGCCTCTACCGGGAGAGTTTAAAGACTACATCGCCTTCCCGAAGCCTAACGGCTATCAATCGCTCCATACGACCGTCGTGACGCCGGGGGCGGGCATCGTCGAGATCCAGATCCGCACCGAAGAGATGCATCAGCGCGCGGAGTTCGGTATCGCCTCCCACATGTCGTACAAACAGTTGGGGAAAGGCATCCAGAAACTTGATAAGAATGTCCAGAAAAGCAGGTTTTCGGCACTCTCCTTCCCCTGGATTCGCTCGCTTATCCC
This sequence comes from Minisyncoccota bacterium, assembly GCA_041664265.1. GTDB lineage: Bacteria > Patescibacteriota > Minisyncoccia > Phycocordibacterales > Phycocordibacteraceae > C7867-001. Next base: position 94,377 of record JBAYLD010000004.1, on the reverse strand, counting down.
CTCGCTCATGAAGGTTTCAAAAAACAGAAGCGGAGAGATGCCCGTCGGGAGCGCACCTTCTGGCGGAAAGATTCCCCCGTGGCTCGCCGAACTTGCCGGGGCGCACGCTGGTGTCGCAGAGTCTGAAGAATTCGTCGAGGGACTCAAAGAAGACTTCTTTTCGCACCGTGTGTTCGTCTTTACTCCGAGCGGCGATGTTATAGACCTCCCGGTTGCGTCAACGCCTATCGACTTCGCCTACGCGATACACAGCGACCTCGGGAACCATCTCCAAGGCGCCAAGGTCAACGGGAAGCTCGTCTCATTTGATACGGCGCTCGGCAACGGAGAAGTCGTCGAAATAATGCGGCGCGAATCTGCTCATCCTTCGTCAAAGTGGCTCGAGATCGCCCGCACCTCTCTCGCGCGCCGACATATCCGCACAGCGCTCGGCATGACCGAACCGGCTAAGCCATCGCGAAAAAAGAGGAAGATCCCGTTACACCGTAAAGCCGGACACTGAATACAGCCCGTCATCATCAGCTTCTTCGGGCGCAGGAGGCGCGATCGGATCGGGCGGTTCGACGATTGCTTCGCCAGATGTCAGATCGCCTCCTTCTCCCTCGTTCGCCTGCTTGGCTTCGGCAGGACGCAACGCCAGCGATTCTACAATAGCCGAGAGATCATCGGGCGAAAAGAAGTCGATCAACAGACGACCGCCCTCCTCGGCGTTGTTGGTCTCGATGATGACGCGTGTACCCAAGGTCTCGGTAAGCGACTTTTCAATCTCAATCATTTCGGGCGTCTTGCGGTGGTACTTGCGCACGCGCTCTTGTGCGATAGAGCGCACGATGCGTTCAACCGCGCGGACCGGCAAGCGTTTTAATAGTATTTCTTTAAAGGTCGTCTCGAGCTCTTCAGGGCGATTGGCGAGCCCGAGAAGTGCGCGCGCATGACCCTCGCTGATCTCCTTCCCAACGATGGCGCTCTGCATGTGCTCAGGCAGAGAAAGAAGGCGAAGCGAATTGGAGACATACTCGCGGCTCTTGCCGATCTTCGCCGCACACTCGGCATGCGAGATGCCGAATTCTTCGATGAGCTTCTTGAGTGCCTTGGCGCGATCGATCGCGTTAAGGTCTTCGCGCTGGAGATTCTCGATAATGGCGAGTTCGAGCTTGGTGAGATTGGTATCGCCGTGACGGATCACTACCGGCACTTGCTTGAGGCCGGCAAGCCTTGAGGCACGCAGGCGCCGCTCGCCCGCGATGAGCTCATAGTGGCTCTCGAGACCGCCCTCCGGCTTCTCGACATCAACACGGCTCACGACCAAGGGCTGTAAGACGCCGTATTGGCGAATGCTCTCTGCGAGCGACGTCAAGCCCTCCTCGCTGAATTCCCGGCGCGGCTGATAGGGGTTCGGCGCAATACGCTCCACGTCAATCCAAAAAACCGAATCGTACTTGGTCGGGACGTAGCCTGCCTCTTCATGCATGTAAAATATTTTAACATATGGTATCCTGCAATCCACAGGCAGCCGAGATGGCGGCCCCGCACCGAATGAGGACATTGGTGCAGGGGTAAAAATTGGTAGATTTACCCCGTACGAAACGCTGGAGTGGCGGAACTGGTATACGCGCACGACTCAAAATCGTGTCCCGCAAGGGTTGTGGGTTCGATTCCCACCTCCAGCACCAGCGTTTTCGTGCTGGGGCACGATGGATTCAAAAATGCTACCATCGCCCTTGATGACTAAAATTTTATGCATCGCGGGGCCGACTGCCTCGGGCAAGTCTGCGCGAGCGGTTGAAGAAGCGCTTGCGCGAAACGGTGAAGTGATCTCGGTTGATTCGCGGCAGGTGTATCGCGGCCTAGATATCGGCACAGAAAAGATCACGAAAGAAGAGATGCGCGGCGTGCTGCATCACCTTATCGATATTCGTGACCCGCACGAAACATATTCTGCTGGCGACTTTGTCGCTGATGCAACACGATTGATCAAAGATATTTCTGCTCGAGGGAAGTTGCCGATCCTTGTGGGCGGCACGCACTTCTATTTTGACGCGTTGCTCCGTCCCGTTCCCGAAATTGCCGCGAATCAAACATTCCGAGCCGAAATTGAAGGGCTCTCAAATGAAGAGCTTCATGTGCGCGTCCGCTCCGCGGACCCCCGTCGTGCCGTCGAGCTCGACCCCAAGAACCGCCGCCGCCTCATCCGCGCGCTCGAGATCATCTCCTCCCTTGGCTCTGTCCCATCTAGGGACATCGTAAGTCCCTATATTGTGCAATGGATTGTGATTGACCCGCCAAAAGAAGAATTGCGCACAAGAATCGATGCCCGCCTAAAGCAAGCATTAGGGCGGGGATTGGTTGACGAAGTGCGTCGAGTGCGCAATCAAGTAGGCGACGCGCGCCTGAACGAGCTCGGGCTCGAATATCGCATCATCGGCGAATATTTGCAAAAATGGCCAACACCAGGTGTTGGCCAAATTGAAGAAGCTCTTCTCCCTATCCTCTCCGCTAAGCTCTGGCAGTATGCCCGCCGCCAAAAGGCGTGGCTGCGCAAACTTAAAGTCCTCGACCAAGAATAAAACTGATTATCTTCAGAGTTGTTGCGCCACGGCGGCCACATCCAGAACGTATTTTTGCGTTTCAACGAATCCACCAGGGTTAATAGGGCATTCCCAAGCGAACATGCCAGGACAATCACTGCTTTTTGCAAAAGCTTGTTTTTTACCATCGGGTTTTAATCCTGTCCCATCACCGGCATTGTACGCGGCCGTCGCGTATGTCTGGTTCCCACTAAACTTCTTAAAAAGTTTCGCGTAGTTTGTCACACCAGCTTTGATATTCGTATCTGAATTCTTCAGTGCGGCGATACAGGCAGCCGAGGGGCTTATATCTGAAGACCCGACACAAGCGGACACACCGTTGCTTGCCGCCGTGGTCGGAATGAGTTGCATAAGTCCGATAGCTCCTTCGGGGCTTACCGATGTCGGGATCCCTCCTGATTCTACACCAAGAATACCGAGAAGTTGGCTGCATTGGGTAGGGATACCCTGCGTTGAGGCTGCAGCGCACACTTGAGTCTTAAACGCTTTGGCGGCACTCGCTTTTGCTCGGATCTGCGCCGGTGTCAAAGAAGTCGTACCCGGAGTGGTCACAGTGATGCCGGCAACACCCGGAACGCTTACTTGCCTGAGCTCCGTGATCGATCCTGCTTGTTTGAGGCAGGGATCAATGCCCCCTGAAGTGATGAGCTCTGACCATGTTTTCCCAACTGCCTTCGGATTATAGAACACCGCCATAACCGCGGCCACAATGAGCCAAGCCGAGAGCGCGACGACGATGCCGATGACAGTATTCTTCAAGATACTTCTCGCATTGCTCATACCGCTCGGGTTCATCGGATTCACGACGTACAGGAATCCGGCATAGGCGATCATGACTGGCGCGACGAACACGATCGCGATCGTGATAAGAAACTCAATGAGATTGTTGATGACTGTGATAACCAAACCCCAGCTCGCAGGGCAAACGCTCTGCGCCTCGGGGATGATCGGCCCAAAGAACGGTATCTTTGCAAACACAGCGTGCGGCAACGCGAACAAGACGACCGTGAGTAGGAGTGTAAATAAAAGAACGCGTGAACGCATACCCCCATCATACCTCTCCCTCGGCTCCCTCTATGCCGCTTTCCCCACCGCCCTGCATCTGGTATCGTTACCGCAAGGGTCCATCGTATAGTGGTAGTACATCGCTCTCCAAAAGCGACAGTCCAGGTCCGATTCCTGGTGGGCCCGCCAAAAACAAAACCGCCCGAAGGCGGTTTTGTTTTTGGCGGGTTATTTCTTCGTCTCTTTGTAGAGGACGCGCTTCCTAAGCGTGGGGTCGAACTTGGTGAGCTCTATCTTGCGCTCGACCTTCTTTTTATTCTTCCTCGTCCACATAACGTGCTTGGACTTCGTGGACTTGAGCTTCAACAGGCGATCTTGTGACATAACGCTAATTTAGCAGAAACACCCGATTTAAGCAACGACTCGTGGAAGTCAGACATCCACAGCAGCTGTCGATGTCTGACTTCGACGGACACGCACCTGCTTCTTCTTCACCTCAAAATGCGGCTCGGCAGACCTGATCGAGACCGTCACTGTTCCGCCCTCTGTCACCCCCTGGTCAACCATGAGCGAAGCGAGCGGCGTGAGGATCTTGTCCTGGATCGTGCGGCGCAAGGGGCGCGCGCCATATTGTGGATTGTAGCCCTTCTCGGCCAGCCACGAGCGCACCTCGGGAGCGAACGCGAGCGCGATGCGCTTCTGAGCCAAGCGCTTCGTCACCTCCTCGACTTGCGTATCGACGATCTTCGCGAGCGCCTCCTTCGCGAGCACGTCGAAGATGATGATATCGTCGAGACGATTTAAGAACTCCGGACGGAAGTGCTCTTTGAGCGCATCCATCACGCGCACTTTCGTCTCTTCATACTGCGACGCCTCGGTCGCGCCCGCGGTGCCGAAGCCGATGTGCGCGAGACGGTCGATGAACTCTCCACCGATGTTGCTGGTGAGCACGATGATGGTGTTCTTGAAATTAACCTTGCGCCCCTTGCCGTCAGTAAGATGGCCCGAATCGAGCACTTGAAGCAAGATATTAAACACCTCGGGATGCGCCTTCTCGATTTCGTCGAAGAGCACCACCGCATAGGGGCGATGCCGGATGCGCTCAGTCAGGGTGCCCGATTCCTCATAGCCGACATAGCCCGGCGGCGCGCCGATAAGCTTCGCGACCGAGTGCTTCTCCATGAACTCGCTCATGTCGATGCGCACCAAGGCATCGGTGTCGTTGAACATAAACTCCGCGAGCTTCTTCGAGAGCTCGGTCTTGCCCACGCCGGTGGGCCCCAAGAAGAGGAATGAGCCGATCGGGCGATTCGGGTCGCTGATGCCCACGCGCGAGCGCTTGACCGCGTCCGTCACCTTCTTGACCGCAGTATCCTGACCGATAATACTACTCTTCAGCGACTCCTCCATGCGCGAGAGCTTCGTGGCTTCTTCTTCGAGCATGCGCACCACTGGGATGCCCGTCCAGCGGCTGACGACCGCGGCGATATCCTGCTCGGTTACTTCTTCATTCAAAACGCGGCGCGACTTCTGGAGCATCTTCAGGCGCTTCAGCTTCGCTTCTAGATCTTTTTGGATATGCGGGATCTTGCCATACCGGATCTCGGCGACGGTGCCGAGATCAGCGGCGGCTTCGGCATTGTCCGCCTGGATCTTGAGCGCCTCGAGCTCGGTCTTGTGGGCGCGGATGCCGGTCAATATATCCTTCTCGTTCTTCCACTTGAGCTCGAGCTCGCTTGTCTTCTCCTTCAAATCGGCAACCTCGGCATCGATATCCTTGATGCGCTCCTTGATCTCTTTGCTGTGTTCTCCCTCTAAGTCTTTTTGGAGCGCTTGGCGCTCGATCTCGAGGCGGCGGATCTTGCGGTCGGTCTCCTCCAGCAAGGGCGGCTTGTTCTCAAGCGCGATACGCAGACCTGATGCCGCTTCGTCGATAAGATCGATCGCCTTGTCCGGCAAGAAGCGATCAGAGATGTAGCGCGAGGAGAGCTCGACCGCGGCGACGATAGCGCCGTCGGTGATGCGCACCCCGTGGAAGAGCTCATATTTATCGCGCAGCCCGCGCAAGATCGCGATGCCGTCTTCGACGGATGGTTCTTGCACAAAAACCGATTGGAAGCGGCGCGTGAGCGCGGCATCTTTCTCGATATACTTCTGATACTCCTTCAGTGTCGTCGCGCCGATGACACGGATCTCGCCGCGCGAGAGGGCGGGCTTCAACATGTTCGATGCGTCAAGCGAGCCCTCGGCGCCGCCGGCGCCTACGAGCGTGTGGAGCTCGTCGACGAAGAGGATCACCTTCCCTTCTGCACGTTCGACCTCCTTCATAACATTTTTCATACGCTCTTCGAACTCGCCGCGATATTTGGTGCCGGCGATCATGAGCCCGAGATCGAGCGAGAGGAGCTCTTTGCCGCGAAGCGATTCGGGGACATCGTTGGTCGCCATACGCGCCGCGAGCCCTTCAGCGATGGCCGTCTTCCCGACGCCCGCTTCGCCGATAAGCACCGGGTTATTCTTGGTACGGCGCGCGAGGATCTGGATGACGCGGTTGATCTCGCTGTCGCGTCCAATGACCGGATCAAGCTTGTTCTCGGCGGCGAGCTTGGTGAGGTTGCGCGCATATTTGGAGAGCGCGCGGAACTGCTTCGGTTCTGCAATCTGACCCTCCTTCGAATTCTTCAATTCTTTGAGGACAGCGAGCGCCGCCTGCTGGCTTATCGAGAAGCGCGCGAGTATGTCTGCGGCTCCGCCCGGATGTTCGATAACCGAGAGGAAGAGATGTTCGGTGCCTACAAATGCATCATTCATGCGCGCCGCAATCTTCCCCGATGCTTCAAGCGCTTGAGCGAGATCGGGCGTGAGATAAATCTGGTACGAGGGCGAGAGCACCGATGCGCTCTCGGGCGCCTCAAGATGCTCAAGCACGGCATCCGCGAGCATGACGGTATCGACTTCCATCCGATCAAGCATCGAGAAGACGAGGGACTCCTCTTGGAGCACAAGCGCGGCGAGCAAATGGAGTGGTGAGACGTGGTTCTGGCCGCGTTCGATCGCGAGCTCGTGCGCTCGGCGTACGGCTTCTTTTGCTTTGGTGGTGAAATTGTTAAAGGGAGGCATATAAAATAGGTTGTAGTTGGTAGGGTATAGGGAGTAGAAACTACGTCATGATTGCTATGGTTTCTTGGGAGTTGTCGTGGCTGTCGTCGAGGTCGCGGTGAGAAGCTCGGTTATGATGTGCGCACTGATAAGCAATCCGGGTGCCGAACCGGCATCAATGCCGACGAGATTGCCCGACAAATTGACCACGGCGCTGCCGGTGCCTATGTCAGGCAAGGTGGTGTGGATACCCTTCGCGCTCACGCGCGCGACGATGCCAGTGGCGGCAAAACCGTCGGCAGAGAGAGCGAGTACGGTCTCGCCGAGCTTCAAATCCCCTTCGGTGACAAGGACCGGCGAAGTCATCTTGGGTAAAACTGCGTCGTCCGCGAAGCCATAGATCGCGATGCCGCTCCCCTCCCGCGCGCGCGATGCGGGGATGAAAGAGCCGTTTGTGAATTCGATCAGGGCCTCCTTTGGGAGTGCATCCTGCGCTGCAGTCGCGATAATGCGCGCCTTCGGGATATACGTGCCAATCGCTATCGCCGGTGTTGAGGTGCCGGTTTTTGCGGCATAGATAGCAACGGTGCGTGCCGCGTCCGCGCCGATAGCCGCCGTCACCAGATCTTGATTTGATGGCGCCGGCGCGGCGATGATCGCGGCCGGCGCGGCGGCCGCGACCGTTTCAATAGTGCGTTCGACCACACGATTCACTGTCTGAGTAACGAAGGGCGGAGCTTCGTCGAGTAGGGAGACCGTCAAGATGCCCGTCGCGACTGACGTGACGAAGTTCACTAAAATCGTGAGCAATATGAGCTGGGATTTAGAGAGTTCTTCGATATCCATATGACTATAATGCTACCGCTAGCTCTTGGTGTCAATAAAGGTGATAGCCCGCGCAAGCGCCTTTGCGAATCGGGCCAATGCGCGCGATCGGGTACCTGGTCCCCAAGAGATACGCAACGTCGAGAGCGCCCGCGCATGGTCCCCCGTGAGGACAAAAACGGCCCGCGATCCTTCTTGCGAGTCTGACTCGCAGGCGCTTCGGGTCGAGACCGCAAACCCTGCCTCGTCTAAGAGCGCAACGAGGTAATCGGTGTCTCGGCCGGGGAATGAGAGGTTGAGGATGTTTGGGGCCTGTCCGCCGGCTGGCGAACCCTCAGTAACATATACGTCGGGAAGTGTGTTTTTGATGAACGAGACGAGCCGCTCTCGTTCTCGCGTTGCAGAAGCGCGAAATGCGTCGCGGCCGCGCGCGGCGGCGCGGAGCGCGGCCGCGAACTTCTCTGCGAGCTCGGGCACCTCGGTCCCCGGGCGGAGTCCGCGCTCCTGGCCGCCCCCAGCGTACAAAGGAACCAAGGGAATCGTGCGATGCGCGATCAAGGCGCCGATGCCGCGTACGCCGACCTTCGACCCATCAAGGGTGAGCAGGTCGGCGCTAAAATGCGCGCGCGTTAACTTTTCTGTCAGCGGCGCCTGGCTCGCATCCACATGCAATAAAATTTTTAAGCCAATCGCTTCTCGTATTCCTCTGATATTCCAGACTACCCCTGTTTCTCCGCAGACAGCTTCGACACTTACCAATTTTGTCTCTGGCCGCAAAAGCTTCTTCAACTTCACGCAGTCGACACGCCCGTTTTGAATGGGCAACGCTTCCACCTTCACGCCCCTCTGCGCGAGCAGTTTAATATTCTCAACGATCGAGGAGTGCGCGCTCGGCAAATACAAGACATGACTTCCCGCCGTAGCGCTGCCGAGAATAGCGAGTGCATTCGCCTCCGTCGCGCCACTGGTGAAGATAACATCGTCTGGCTGCACCTCGACAAGCCGCGCGATAGCCGTACGCGCATCTTCGAGCAGGTGCCGCGCCCGGCGGCCTTCGGTGTGTGGCGATGAGGGATTCCCGCCTTCGCGTGGCCGGAGCCAGCTTCGGCGAGGCGAAGGCCCGTTCATGCCAGCCGCCACATCGAGATATATACGCCGGTTAAACATGCCCTGCCTCAATAAGCTTGTAATCCCGCAAGAAGAGATAGTGCGCGATCTTGAATATGCCATACGCGATAAAAGGCGCTGCGAGCACGTCTATCGAATAATGGATGTGCGCGAGCAGTACGGCAATCGCAAAAATAAAGGATAGCAGCAAGAAAATGTTCCGCGTACGCGGTGTCCGCCAGAAGATAAGCGCCATAAGGAACGGCATACCCGTATGCCCCGAGAAGAATAGTCCTGTTTGGAAATTGAAGTAGGAATACACGGAATCAAATACTCCTGACCCCGGCGCGATATTGCCCGGATGTATGCCCACATGCGTGAGCGACATGAAGAGCGCCCGAATCGCTATAAAGAGTGCGAGGGACTTGAGCGTAAAGAGGATATACCGAGGACGGAAGAACACGACAAACGCCGTCCCGACGACGATAGCGAGGAGCGCTATCTCGATGATGATAAAATTCAAATCAACGATAGGGAGATTATCCAAGAAGAGGTCCCCGACGTGGGTGGTGGTCGGGCGCGCCACATATTCAAACGCATACACGACGGCGAAATGCTCGACAATGAACGCGAGGCCAAGCAAGATGCCCGCGTTGACGAGGGAGCGCAGCCACTCCGGGCCAAAGAGGTGCTTCACGGTGAACAATGCTGGCTGTTCCATACGAATGATATCTATGGTATCATAGAGCTATCAACCAGCGCTGGATCCAATAGAAGTCGGGATCGAGCTTCTCTCTTCGGCTACTGATTTGATATTTTAGCCACACATTCTATCTATCGTATATGCAAGAAGAAACAGGAATCGTCGCAAAGAAAGTTGCGGAGAAGTACTTCGGCTTCATCAAGGTTGAAGGCCGCGAGAAGGATCTCTTCTTCCACGCGAACGAGCTCAAGAACATTTCGTTCGACGAGCTTCGCGAGGGAGACAAGGTCTCATTCGAGGTCGGCGACAGCGAAAAGGGTCCGAACGCCGTCAACGTCAACAAGATCTAAATTAGATCAGACAAAACGCCCCGCTAAAAGCGGGGCGTTTTGTTATTTATTGCATTTGCTGCAACGGCAACCGAAGGGCTTGATGTGCTCGTCAAAATATTCCTTGCCATAATCATACGTAAACTCTTCTCCTGCTTTGATATTTTTCATCGTGTCGATGAAGACGCGCCCTTTTATGATATTCGGTTCGCAGTTGGGACGACAGGAGTGGTTGATATAGCGCGCGATATTTTCGCGTGTCGTGCCATCGATCGTCTTCTTGCTATTCACCTCAAAGAGATACTTGCTCCGGCTCGTGTACTCCTCTTCGGGCGCGATGATGCGGCCAAAATATTCGATGATGCGTTCGCCCTTCTTATACGGGCGCGTGGCGAAGAGCCCGAGACCCGCGCTCGATTTTTTTACTACGACACCCTCCGGATACGCCGGTTTCTTTTTTTTAGCCATACGTTCTCTTCTAGCTCTCAGTCGTTGTGCCGTCGAAGTGCTCTTCGCTTTCGTCCGCCTTCGTTGCATGCACAGTGCCGTCTTTATGATTAGGCGGAGCGTAGATGGTGTAGAGTTTGAGCGTCCCGCTCCCGATGTTGACGACATTATGTCGCGCCCCTTCCGGCACTATCACCGCATCGCCATCCTTCACCGTGTGCTCTACGCCATCAATAACTACCTTCCCTTCTCCTGCTTCAAATCTGAAAAACTGGTCGAGCTCATGTACCTCTTCGCCGATCTCCTCACCGGCGGCGAGGCTCATCAACACCAGCTGATGATGCTTCGCTGTGTAGAGCACGCGTCGATAATCGGTATTCTCCTTCGTCGCCTGTTCTATGTTCGTTATGTATCCTTTCATATGCGAAATAGTGTAGCACAAGGTGACTCCTCGCCGCGAGGTGTCTCCTTGTATACAGAGCTGGTATAGTTATGTGAACATGTCTACAACTATAGAACCAAACACCGGGAAGAAGCTTGAGGGCGTTGCTGCGGGCGAGCGCTATCTACGACTCCCGATCAAGACGCGACTTATCGAGAGCGGCGATGATCTGCTCGCGCTCCTTGAAGAATATGCCGCCCCGCATCTTGCGCCGGGCGATATGCTCTTTGTGAGCGAAAAGGTTGTCTGCGTGGCGCAGAGCCGCATTATCCGCAGCGACGAGGTCGTGACCTCGCGGCTCGCGCGATTCCTCGCGAAGCGAGTAAAGAACCATGTTGGGACGCCGCAATTTCGCGGTCTTGGGCACGGCACCGCGCCGGCGATGCAGCTCCTCATCGAGGAGGCGGGCTATCTGCGTACGCTCTTTGCGGCAGCTGTCGCCGCTCTCACGCGCCCGCTCGGCATCAAGGGCGCATTCTATTATCTGGTCGGCAAGCAGGCCAAGTCGATCGACTGCCCGATGTCGTGGACGATTGAACCTTATCAAGAATATGCGAAGAAGGCGCCCGCGGATCCAAACGGCGTCGCGCGACAGATTAAAGAACGCTTCGGCGTCGAAGCGGTCATTATCGACGCCAACTATCGCGGTGCCTTCTCGCTCGGCAAGTCAACGCGAGCCATCAGCGAGAAGTTTATCCAGGAGCTCTTCATCGACAACCCCGCCGGCCAAGACAGCGAGATGACCCCCTTCCTCATCATCCGCAAAGTATAAGCCCATGTCGGGACGTTAAACGTCCCGACATGTTTATCAAGGCGAGACCTTGATATTTTTATTGGACATTTCAGGCGCGAGGGTGAGAGCGAGGCCACTCGATGAGAGTACCGGCCTTGAGCTCCATAGGGTCGGCTTTGCGTACATATTTCCAATTCCCTTTTGGCACGAGTTGGTAATAGGGCTGCTCGTCGAGCGCATCGGCGATCTCCCATAAGTCTTTTTCGGTGGTGAGCCAATCAGTGCCGAATCGGCCTGCCCCCGACGGGACGCCGATGCGGCGCAAATCAAGCGGCTTTGAATATTGCTCGAGCACCTTCTCGGCTGTTTCGTTGATGAACCACTCGTGGAAATAGGAGAGCGCGAGCTCGCGCGGCGTGCGATAGATCGGGTCGCGGAAGCGCAAGCACGCGTGGTTCGTCTTGCTCACTGCGCCCCACATCCCCCCGCGCTTATAGAGCGCGACCACATGATCGAAGTCACCGCGACCATAACGCGGCGAGAGATTCATAAGAAGCGGCGGCTCGCCATGCACCCAGAGCGCAGCGGCGGCGAAGAGCGCGCCTTCGATGCAGTGTGCCTTCTTCTCTTTTAACACATAGCGTGGCGATCGATGTGTATCGCCTCCCTTCTCCCAATTGAACGCGAGCGTGTCGAGGAAGTCTTGTATCTTGATCGGGGTTGAGAGACGTTTCAATACCTCGTATTCTTTTTTGGTCAGTCCCGACTCCTTCAGGGTGAGACGCTTCATACGCCTCTAGTCTATCACTTGAGCGCGATCGTCTTGCTCGCTCCACGGACGAGCGCGACAAGCTCAGCTTGTGTCTTCGGGAGGCGTTTCGGATTTTTAATATCGACAAAGCCAACCACGCGAACGGTGGCGCCGTTACAGATGCCAAGCACCATACCCGCATTCTTCACCTTGCCATTGGCGAGCGTGTAGTTTGACTCGGTATCAAAGAGAACGTCAATGCGATCGGTGTACCGCGCGTTCATGGTATCCGCGATGATGCGATAGCCGATAATCGGTTCGACAATGCCGAAGCCGCACGAGTTCCCTGATGTTGCAGGGCCATCAATCTCGATGATGGTACCGAAGGGGAGATCCTTCGCGAGATCCTGCGAGCGAGCCGCGACGATTTCAGGATTTGAATAGGCGCCCGAGGCAGTCACCAATGGGTCGCTGTCGGTCTGCTCCGGCACAGCGTTATAGGCCGTGAGCGTTACCTTATGCGTAGGTAAGGGAGGCACCTCTGGCGCGCTCGCTGATGCGGGCACTGCCATGGTGGCGCCTGAAAAAAGGAAAAAGCCCATTAAGGCTCCTATGTTTAGCATTGAATGTAGTTGTCGAAATAGCCAATAGCTACCTCGTTATTTGTATCCTAGCATATTGACATTCCCATGTCAATAGGGTGAAAAAGAGCAAATCCCCGGCCGCTAGCGGCCGGGGATTGAGAAGATTCTTCAATTCAGAGAATACCTAAAGGTGCCGGCATGAGTTCATGCCCAGGGAAACACCACGGCATGGGCGCCGTAGACGCCTTCAGATAATCCGAAGGAAGGTTCGCCATGAAGCGGTCTCCGTAGGGGCGATTTCCGTCCGGGAACAGAATCACAGCGTGGACTCTTCCTCGATCATCACGAAGGGAGTCGAGCTTCCCGTTCATTTTCTGCAAGGCGAGATACTTCAACGCGCCGAGGTAGGCGAAGCCGGAGCTGGGTCCGGGCGTTATACTCATGACCCAGTTAAACCAGAGTGCCGCGAGGTAGGACGGCCGCGACTCGACCTCGACAAACTCATCCAGCGACTCATGCCACGGGAGCGTAATCTCTTTCATGCGAGCCAAATCACGCACACCCGGGATTTCATCCCCTTTTTTCAGAAGCACCCCGACGATGGTAATGTTTTCTCTCCTGTCGCGGAGATGTTTGCTCACCCCCACGAGAGTTCCGCCCGTCCCGACTCCGGCCACAAAGACCGTCGGCGGGTACGCGACCTGATCCAGAATCTTTGAAGCCATGAAGTCTCGATGCGGCTCAGTGCCGTACGGGTTTGCGTACTGGTCGAGATTTAAGATGCCGTTGTCGGCATGCCAATCCTCCTCTCGCCACCCGCCGCCTCCCAGCTTGCGCGCCGTGCCGATAGGGCTTAACCCTTCTTCCGGAGGGATGGTCTCGGCTCCCGCGAGAAGAAAGGGGTACCGCTTCCCATCCGGTAGATCGGGTGCAACGACCAGCTTCACCTTCGATATTTCGAAGGACTTTGCCATCGCCGCGAGCACTACGCCTGTGTTGCCAGAGGTAGCCTCTACGAGCGTATGCACTCCTTTGAGCGCTCCTACGGCCTGGGCTCCCAGCAGCATACCTAAAACCGTGAAAAACTTGATGTTTTCATACGGCAAGTGACAGGTGAGCACGATCGAGAGATCCACCTTATCCGCTTTGAAAGGGTTTAGTTTCTCCGGAACTGGTATGACCGGTAACGGCCATTTCGTCCAACGTTGCAGATAATATCTATCCATTCTCTCTTCCTCCTTCTTTTAGTGAGTTAAAAATCAAAATCGCCCTTACACCTAAGAAGGGCTTCCGGAGAGAAGCGTACGCTCTAATCCTACTTTTGCAACCTGCATTTGGACATCCGATGTCCACGTGCAATTAGGACATCGGATGTCCTAACTTGGGCGCCAGCCTTTTTTTACCTCAGTAATCTGATTCTGGTCATCCATGAAGACGACCGTGGGGCTCATCTTCGCAGCCTCCGCCGCCTCGACCCAACCCTCGCCGAGGATGATGACCTTGTCGCCCTTTTGGAAGAGGCGCGCCGGCGGGCCGTTTAAGACGATCTCGCCCTTCCCCTTGTCGCCCTTCACGATATAGGTGCGCCAGAGGACGGCGTTACTCACATTTGTAATCTGCACCATCTGCCCGGGCACGAGCCCTGCCGCTTCGAGGAGCGTTTCGTCGATCGTGATCGAGCCGACATAATTGAGATCGGCGTCGGTCACCGTCGCGCGGTGCAGCTTCGCGATACAGACATTTACCAACATGTGCTGAATATACCACGCTTCAAACCGCCATGCGAATGCTATTGTTATTAAAGCTATGAGCTTCTTATTTTTTGTGAATATCGTCGCACTGCTCTTTTCTCTCTTTGTCGTCGGAGCGATTCTCGGCATTGCATTCTCTCGGCCGCTGCGTGAAAAAGTCGCGACGCTCCTACGACACCTCGTACTCGACAAACACCTCGGTAACCCGATCCTAAAACCGGGCAAACACCCGTGGACTGCCGAGGCGGTCTTGAATCCGGCGGCTGCGATTATCAATGGCCGCACGCACCTCATCTATCGCGCCATCGGCACTGACGGCATCTCGCGGCTTGGCTATGCGAGCAGCGCCGACGGCATCGTCTTTGATACGCTCTGGCCCTATCCCGCCTTCGTTGCGCAAAATCCGCGTGCCTCTTCAAACGGCATCCGCCGCTATTCTCCCGTCTTATATCCCTCGGGCGGCAGTTGGGGCGGATGCGAGGATCCGCGCATGGTGCTTCTCGACGGACGAGTCTATATCACGTTCAATATATTTGACGGATGGGACTTCATACGCGTCGCCGCTATCTCAATTGCGGAGGACGATTTGGTCGCGCACCGGTTTGAGAAGTGGGACGGGCCCTATCTCCTCTCCCAGCCGAAGCAGGTACACAAAAATTGGGTCCTGTTCCCAGAAAAAATAAACGGGAGATTCGCTATCCTGCACAGCATCACGCCGAAAATAGACATTGCCTATCGCGACTCAATTGAAGACATCGGCACTGAAGAACCTCTGATCGACAGTTGGGTCGGCGCGCGTGGCAGTCTCCCGGTAAGAGAACATTGTTGGGACACGTTTGTTCGCGGTGCGGGACCGCCACCCATCAAGACTCCACACGGCTGGCTCCTCTTCTATCACGCGGTTGATAGCTGCGAACCAAATCGCTACAAGCTCGGCGCGATGCTGCTCGATCTCAACGATCCGACACACGTACTTCACCGTTCTGCTGCTCCCATCATCTCCCCGGACGAACGTTACGAGAATGAGGGCAAACCGGGCGTTGTCTACGCTTGCGGCGCGACGGTACAAAACGGCACCCTTTTCATCTACTACGGCGGCGCCGACAAGGTCGTCTGCGTCGCGACCGCGCCCTTGGACGCCTTCCTCGATGCCTTGATTGAGGGGAGCCAAACTTCTCTGGTGACCATACCGGCACAAACAACCTAATATATGTTTGTCATCCGCCGAGAGCCTCATAATCCCATTCTCTCACCCAACCGCGAACACCCTTGGGAAGCGCTCGCGACCTTCAATCCTTCAGTCATCCCCTCCTTCGTTGAAACCACGGGAGGCAAGCGCGAGAAGGGTGGTTGGCGAATGTATTATCGCGCACTCTCGCACCCCGCAGCACTTATTGCGCCCTATGCCGGACAATCAACCATCGGCGAAGCATTTTCTGAAGACGGGATCCACTTCAACCTGCAGAGGCAAGTGATTGCTCCTAAAGAACCATGGGAGGCCTTCGGCTGTGAAGACCCGCGTGCAACAGTCTTTGAGGGCGTGACGTACCTCACCTATACCGCACTCGGCGGGTTCCCTTTCTCAAAAGACAATATTAAAGTCGGCATCGCCGTCGCACGGGATGGAGAGAACTTTACCGACCGACATCTCGCGACGCCGTTTAACGCAAAAGCGTTTGCGATCTTCCCCGAGCGTGTGGGCGGGAAGGTTGCGGCCCTGCTCACCGTCCATACCGATGACCCCCCCGCCGAGATATGCTTAGTCCTCGCCGACCACATTGAGGACTTCTGGTCCCCCGCGTTCTGGGCAGCATGGTATGCAGATTGGCAGTCGCACAAGCTCCCGTTTAAGCGCAGCGACAACGACCATGTTGAAGTCGGCAGCGTCCCGGTCCTCACCGACCGCGGTTGGCTCATCTTCTATTCGTATATTGAAAATTATTTTAGCGGCGACGACCGGATATTCTCCGTTGAAGCAGCGCTCTTAGATCGTGATGACCCGACAAAGATTATCCACCGCACCGAGTCTCTCCTGGTGCCTGAAGAAATATATGAGGCGTACGGCGTGGTGCCCGACATCGTCTTCCCTACGAGCGCGACCATTGGCGAAGACGGCATGCTCGATATTTGGTATGGCGCGGCCGACACCGTTTGCGCCAAGGCGAGCGTGAAGCTGCACGATCTCCTGCGTGCACTCGACCCCACGCGACCGGCACGCACCTTCACCCGTTCTCCACATAACCCTATCCTCGCTCCGCGAGGAGGCGGATTCGAAAGCAGCGAAGTGATGAACGCCGCTACGATCGATCTCGATGGTTCGGTCTACATCCTCTATCGCGCGATGGACGCCGCGAACACGTCGACCATCGGGCTCGCGATCTCGAAGGACGGCCTCACGATCGATGAGCGTTTGCCGGAGCCGATCTACATACCGCGTGTTGATTTTGAAATGAAAAAAGGCAGCTCGACCGGTAACTCCGGCTGCGAGGATCCGCGTATCGTGCGCATCGGCGACTCTCTCCACATGACCTACACCGCCTATGACGGCGTGCATCCGCCGGCGGGAGCGATCTCCTCGATCAGCGTTCCCGACTTTCTTGCGCGTCGATGGGAGAAGTGGAGTGTGCCACTCCTCCTCACGCCCGACGGTGTCGATGATAAGGATCTCGCGCTCCTGCCAGAGAAGATCGACGGGAACTATCTGCTCTATCACCGCGTGAACGGCCAGATCTGCGCCGATCTCTTACCCGACCTCTCATCCGGCAAGCGCGTGAGTCGCTGCATAGAGATCATCGCGCCGCGCCGCGGCATGTGGGACGGTGTGAAGGTCGGCGGCGCGGCGCCGCCGATTAAAGTTGCGGACGGCAAATGGCTAATGATTTATCACGGCGTCTCTCATCACGCAAAGTATCGCCTCGGTGCCGTACTTTTAGACCCTTCAGGCACCTCCGTGCTCGCACGCACTGCCGACCACATCTTTGAGCCCCTTGAACAGTATGAGCGCGAGGGCACGATCGCAAACGTCGTCTTCTCCTGCGGTGCGGTTACCCGAGGCGACACGCTCTATCTCTATTACGGTGCCGCCGACAAGGTGCTTGGCGTCGCGACCGCGTCGCTCAAGCACATAATCGATGCACTGACATGAAGCGAGCGAGCGTATGTGTCGAGAAGGGGCTCCACAGGCTGACGAGACGAGGACTGAGCGATTTTTTAGCAAAAAAATCGCGTACCCTTCGAGATACAGGCTCTCGCTCGCGACACGCCTATGAATAAACTTATAATCTTTGATTTAGATGGCACGCTCACCGAGAGCAAGCAGCCCCTCACCAGCGAGATGGCGGCACTCGTCGCGAAGCTCCTTGTCGCTACGAAAATCGCGGTCGTCTCGGGCGGCGCCCTGCCGCAGCTCTTAAAGCAGTTGGTCGCCCACCTCCCGAGCGATACACACTTCTCGAACCTTTATTTGTTGCCCACCTCCGGCGCTGCTCTCTACGAATATCAGAATAGTGACTGGAACAAGATTTATGAAGAGCGCCTTTCAGAGAAAGAAGCTCATGCTATCGAGGCGGCAATGCGCGCAGCAGCAGAGGAAACCGGCCTTATCAATTTCGCCGAATCGGCGTGGGGCGATCGCATCGAATATCGCGGCGGCCAAGTGACGCTGTCTGCGCTTGGCCAAGAAGCGCCGATTATTGAAAAGAAAGCGTGGGATCCCGATCATTCAAAGCGCCACGCGCTCCAAGCCAATATCGCCGCGAAGCTACCGGAATATTCAGTCGGCATGGGCGGTTCGACGACTATCGATGTGACCAAGCGCGACATCGACAAGGCATATGGCATTCGGCAACTCACGAAGCGTCTCGGCATCGCTGAAGCTGACGCGGTCTATGTGGGCGACGAGCTCGTAGGCGGTGGCAACGACGAGGCCGTATTTAAAACTGGCGCAACGGCCCAAAGCGTCACTTCCCCCACCGAAACCGCCCAACTTATCGAATCACTCTTAAATATCAAGGTTTAACCTTGATATTTGTGCTCAAAAGTCCATATTTTAAGCCATATTTTCATACTCAACACCCTGCACCTTGTCAAAACGCTTGACAGTATATAAGTTTCGTGTATAATAGCAGTAAGTTCTTTGACAGATTCAACTTGCGTTTGCCATAGCAGAAAGCGGCTCGTCTGGGCCATTCCCTGCTGTGGCAAACCACTAAATCCAGTGGAACCCGCCAGCGCATAGCGACATCGTTCTGTAATGAACACCGTCGCAGAAAGGAGAACAACGATGAGTAACTTAATGCTCGATGTTGACCAAGCGGGAGAATTGAAGGCCGCGTTTCGACGTGGAAACTGGACGAACAAGGAAATCAAGAAACTTTGTGAAGGAGACATCCTCGCCAAGGTTCGTGAAGTTGTACTCGGATATGCGTCTATCGCAGGTGCTGATCACGCTGTAGACTGTAACGCTCTCAACTTCTCTGCTCCTCAAGGCCATGTAGTCGAAGAACACCGGAGTGATGATTCATTTGTCTGGGATCCGTCCAAGGTTGAGCTCTTCTATGCCGATGGGCAAAAGAACGGCAAATCCCTGGATGGGGTAACACTCAAATGGGAGCTCAAGGGTACGGGGAAAACGATCCTTAACGCAAACGTTCTTGATTATTTACTTGATCACCCGCATCTCATCCCTGATGAATGGAAAGGTAAGTATGTGTGCTTCTGGGGCACAACCTATCGCAATGTAAAAAGAGGAGATTTATGTGTTCGTGGTCTCCTTTGGCACAGCGATAACGAGTCTTGGGGTGCAAGCATTACATGGCTCGATGAGGAATTTGACGGAAACTTCCCCGCTGCAGTGTGCAAAAGTTGAATCTGAAGCCTTGACCTCGTACCGATTATTGGTACGGGGTCCTTCTTTTTTTATATTCTTAGATGATGGACCTACGATATCCATCATTTTCCACACCTTCATGAGGAATTGAAGGGTTTCGTAAACCCTTCATGTATCATGAGGGGGTGGAGCTGTGGCATGTATTAAATAAGGGCGTCGACGGGAGAAAATTATTTCTTGATTCTCAAGATTATGCGCGCTTTGTGCACAATCTCTACGAATTCAATGACACCGCCCCTGCCGAGAACATGTCTCGCCTCTTTGACCCATCGGGAATGAAGGGTTTCGGAAACCCTTCATTTAGAAAAGAGCGCGAGCTATTGGTGGACATTCACGGATGGACTCTGATGAAAAATCATTACCATCTCCTGCTCTCTGAGCGCGTCGAGGGTGGTGTCAGTTTGTTCCTCAGAAAAATTAATGTCGGTTATGCGAATTACTTTAACGAACGCTACGAGCGAAAAGGGACTCTATTCCAAGGGCACACGAAAAGGATATTGATTGAACATGAACCGCACTTTCTATATATCCTCCACTATTTGCATCTAAACCCGCTTGATTATCTTGAGGGTGCCCAGGACTGGCGCATCCGTAACAAAGGTGGCATTGCGGACATGAATAAAGCTTTGGAACATCTTTCTACATACCGCTGGAGTAGCCTGCTCGATTATACCGGCCGAAGAAACTTTCCTTCCATACTCACAAAGTCTTTCTTCAGCGAGGTCTTCGGCAATTATGGCAAGGAACTTATTGACTTCCTTAAAGATTCAGAACTCGATAACCCAGAAAAGATTGATCTTGAATAATTCTTCATGAAGAATTGAAGGATTTCGGAAACCCCACGTGACTGCTAATCGCGCATGAGGCGGACGAGGCGGATGGTTTCAAACGAGTGACGGCCTTTGAGAGCGTGGAAGATTGGCGAGAGGCGGCCGTCTTTGTTCTCTGCGAGCGCCTCGTGGATCTCGCCGATGATATCCATCGGCACGAGGTGTGCGAAGTCGGCTCGGGCGAGCTTCCCCATCTCCGCCAACTCTTCCAGATGCTTCACGATAGTGCTCGCGGTGAGTCCGCGCTCTTTTGCTACCTGTTTCAAACTCTTCGCGTCTCGCGCGGCTTGGAGCGTCTCGGCTAATCTTCCCGGAATGTTTGGACTTCGTAAGTCCCTATCAGATAGGGACTTACGAAGTCCCTTAATCCCCTCGTGTTTCGTGCGTGGGTCCATAAATGCTCCGCCCATCGCCTTCACAAACTTCTTCTGCATCCCTTCTACTTCTGCTTCAGGCATTTCGGCGAATGCATCGCGCGCCGCCTCTGAGGCGGCGCGGAAGTCCTTATCTTTTTTCAGGATCTCCGGATGCACCTCAAGCGCACGCGCGTTGAGACCGGTGAGATACACGCCCGAGAGCCGCCGCACGCGCGAGAGCGCGACATATCCTTGTCCATATTCAAACGCCTTTGAGAGATCCATAATCGCCGCGTCCATGCTCATGCCCTGGCTCTTGTGCACCGTCATCGCATAGGCGAGCCGGAGCGGATATTGTGTGATGCTCGCCTTCACCTTGCCCTGTTCTTCGAGCTGCCACTCCATAGTCTCTGCGGTTACGCGGAGACGATGCCCTGAGCTTGCTTGCGGTGAGCTTGTCGAACCAGTCGAAGGGCTGCGAATTTCGATAACCGGCGCACCATCGAAGCTCCAATCGATGACAACGCCAAGCGTGCCATTCACAAACTTCCCCTGCGGCGAATTCTTGGTGAACATGACCGCCGCGCCCTCCTTCAACTCCAAGATTTCTGGCGAGAGGCAGCCGCGCTTCAGGCCTTCAACCATCGAGTCCTTACCCTTCGAGCTCATAGAGAAGCTTCTCGCTTTACCCGGGAGCTTGGCGAGCTCAGCGGCATTGATGCGATCGACATCCGCATTGTGCGAAAACAGTTTGGGTATTGAGTTCTCCAAGGTCCGACCTTGGCATTCGGCTGTTAACGGATCCTTGGCGACCTGTCGCGAAGTGAGATGCTCATAGTGCAACTCTTCAACCGTGCCCGACCGTATCGCCGAGAGCACATCGAGAAACGCCGCATCATCCTGCCGATATTGTTCGGTGAGGTAACAGGTGATCGGATTCAATTCGCGCCAAAGTTTTGACGCATAGGCGAATTCAACATCGCCTCGACGCGACACGGGCGGGAGCTGGAAGAAGTCCCCTACGAGAATCACCGTCAGCCCACCAAAGGGCTGGTCGCTGCGTCGCACTTCGCGGCACACCTTGTCTGCCATCTCAAACGTCGCCGCCGACAGCATGGAGATCTCCTCGATAATCAACACTTTGGCTTTCGTTAAGCGCTTCGCGATATGCTCCCTGCTCGCGATGCGATCTACATCAGCCCGCGAGAGCGACTCGCTGATGCCGATGCCGCTCCAAGAGTGGAGCGTCATGCCGCTCACGTGCGTCGCCGCGATCCCCGTCGCTGCGGTCACCGAAGGCTCGATGCCTGATGATCGCAACCACGCAACAAACTCATTTATCGTGTGCGTCTTGCCGCTTCCGGGCTCGCCGGTGAGGAATACGTTCGCACCCGTCTTCAATATGGTGAGCGCCTCGCCTTGTGTCATCCACACACTCTACTACCAGACGCTCCCTTCTGCCTATGGGTGCACAACGAACCATACACCGCCAACATTTTGACCCGTCGTGTCGCCCGGCTTCAGGTCGTTCTTCCAGAAGTAGAGCGGGATACCGTTGTAGGTAATCTGCTCCGTCCCATCGGTGCGCGCCGTGGTCGCTATAGTGCCCGCCATGCCCGCGCCTCCGACAAGCGGCTCAGCAGTCGTACGCACATACGGCGGCCAATTGACCGCACAGAGGTCATAACAGTTGGTAACATCCTTCGTATCGTTTGTGTAGAGATACAAGGTCATGCCGTTTGACGCGACGAGGAAGTCGCCCAAGGTGGCATCGTTCGCAACAGTGAGCACCGGATTCGCGCTCGCCGGCCGCGGCATGAAGTACCAGATACCGAGAAGCACAAGCCCGATGATCACGACAAACCAAACGACAGTCGACATTTTCATATCTTTTTGTAGTGAGTGACGAGTAAGTTCACTCACGCATTGTGCACATTACTTCATTAAAATTTCTTGAAGAAATCCTTAGGGCTGAAATCGGATGGGGATGCGCAGTTCATTTGCATGCTCGGGCAGGCCCGATGGATTATCTTTTTCAAGTACGAGCGTCCCGGTCGCGGTCGTAGAGGTGGCGAAGGCGAGGTCGACGATAAACGGCACATACTCGGTCGTCATCCACTCGCCCTGCGCCTGTGCGGGCAGCACGCCGAGCTCATTCCCCTTGGCATCAAGCATCCTTACCGGGAACGATGCTTCAAAGTACCACGTGCCGCGCGCGCGGCCAGAGATCGTGAGCGGGCTGGCTACGATCGCGCCCGGCAACGGCGTATCCACAACGATGAGATCGTCTTTTGATGCGGGGATCGCGACCGGCGCCTTGGCTTCGCGCACGTTGATCGCCCAGAACGCCGCAGCGACCGCCACCACGATCCCGATACTGGCGGCTAGTGCATACTTTTTCATAGCGGATTAATTATACCCGCCAGTATACCGTTTTTTTGTACAAAGTTACACCTTGGTATGACCTCGCCTTAACCGAGATAGAAGAGGAAGAGGCCACCGGCGAGTGCGATCAGGCCATAGACATTAAAGGGGGCGTTAAGGATCTTCTTGCTCACCATCTTGTGGAGCGCGTCAGGGAAGAGAATGTAGGACACGCCCTTCAAGAGGACCAGCCACGAGAAGATGGTGATGACCGTGCGCCAACTGCCGTCCCAAACATTATTTTGTACGAGCAGGAGCGATGACAAGAAGATGAGGATAACGCCCGTGAGATACACGATGGCCGGATGATCGAAGAAATCCTTCAACAAGCGCGGGACCGTCTTCCCGCGGAAGATGAGGAAGAGACCGCTGACAACCAGATATGTTCCCAAGATTTTTGCGGCAACCAGTGAAATATCCATAACGTATGACTAGTTGGTAATAACTATAGTGTAGCACCTCCCTCGCGAGGCGAATCAGATGTGGGTAACTTCTCGGACTCGGTCGATAATCGATTGATCAACACCAAAAGATCGAAGAAATTCGACCAGCGAACCCGCCTGTGCGCGCGTGAGCGGGCCGACTGATGCGCCGAGCACCTGCCCTTGTGCGGGCGACGCCGCGACAGCCGGAGTCACCGGCACTACGACAACCGGGCTTCTCCTGCGCCCGCCGCCTCTACTAGCGGGAGGAGGCGGACTCGACACGGCCGGCTCCGCCGGCGGGGCGGCAGGCGGGAGAGCTTCTGGGGCAGGCGCGGCGGGCGCAGACACCTCGAGCGTCCCGACGCGGTACACGAGATCATAATTCCCTAGCCTCGAATCAGGGTCATCAAGCGTTGCGGTGATCTCATAGCTGCCGACCGGCGCGTCGGCTGACGCGCCGCCGCTCGCATAGCGCGCAGCGAGAGCATCGCTGCCCTTGATGCCATCGATCACACCGGTAAACGCCGAGAAGATCTCGCCCTCGGTCTTGGTGTGGTTATCAGGAGTGACGGTGAGTGCCGCCCTGCCAATCACAAAATCGCCCGCCGGAGCACTGGTGAGGGCGTCATAATTCGCACTATCATCCGGAGCGAAGTCTGCGGTGACCGCATAGGTGCCAGCGTCGATCGGCGTCGTAGTTGAGGCATTATAGGCGATATTGCTCACCACGCCGGGCACCGATCCCGAGACTATCGCCGACTGTGCGGAGCCGGTATACAAGACAGACGAACTCGCTACAGAAATCGTCGGAGCCACTCTTGTGCCAGTGATGACGATCGCTTGTGTGGCGGGAGTCCACTCCCGCGCCACGCCACCGACGCTCGCGGTCACCGTCAGGGTATGCGTGCCCGCCGTTGTGTCGCGATAATAGAAGCTCCTGTTGGCCGAATTGGTACTCATCGTGAGGGTTGCCACCGCGATCCAATTCGTACTGTTGGATGAGAATTCTCCCGTTGCTGAGGTGGAGGTGAGGTTGAGCGTGGTCGTCCCGCTCACCTTTTCTAACGAGCTGGTCGCATTCTGCGTCTGGATGGTGATGACCGTCGAAGTCGCATTCGCATCAATCGTTTGCGGCGCGGTGGTGAAGTTGAGTTGCGTGATGTTCTCGCTGACTGCAAACACGCGAGAAGCAGAAGTGCCGAACGCGAGCATGAAAAAAGAAATGGAGATAAGGAGACGCGTTGTGTTATTCATATATATTATTTTTTATAGTATGAAGCACGAAGCACCCGCCCATCTCGGTTGTCAACAGGTCTACTGCTACCGTAAGGTGACTCCTTCGCCGTAAGGTGACTCCTCGCTGCGAGGTGTCACCTTACGGCGTTTATGGATTTATGTACCCGACTTCCCCAAGTCGGCCGCCTGAAGGGGGCTCTGGATCTCGGGCGGGGTCATGTCGATTGTGCCGTACTGCTTCTCATAACCAGCGATCTGCTCCTGCATCCAGAGCGCGATGCTCTTCATCGTCTGCGGCGTCGCCGCGAACGAGTCGAGATTATTCCCCGACGTGAGCACAAAGGAGAATATCTCCTTGGCATAGCCGCCGATCGCCCCGTCGCAGAGCTTCTTCGGCAGTTGGTTCAGATCTACTTGTTTTGGGTCAATCATATTTTTATTTTGGTTAACTAAAACGCGTATTAGCGAATCCCGGTGTCACAAGAGATGCTTGCTACCGTATACGCACCTGGGGCGACAACAAACTCTACAGGGTTACAACGCGGGAGCGTCGCGCCTCCCGTCGCCGAGAGCGTGTAGGCTCCGGGCGGGAGTGAGATCTTGAAGGCGCCGCTTGCGTCTGAATTCCCCAGTACGAATGGGGTCTTGAGTCCTGTGCGGTACACCGCGATCGCCGTCGCGTAAGGTTTGTCGGCACAAGCAGGGTCGGGTGGGATGCGCTCGACCGGACAGGTCGGTCCGAGCGAGACCGTGCCGCGCACGCCGGAGTTATACGGGAGAATACTGCCACCTCCGCTGTCTCCGCCAGAGATCTCGACGAGGCGTGAGCCCTCGAGCTTGAGATACTTACTCACTCCCACCGAAGGTCGCGCGGTCATCGGAGAGCCCGGCGCACGCTCCGCATAGTTGGCGATGATGACGCCCTCGCGTATCTCGATATTCTGCGGAGCGATGCGATCGCCGAGCAAATAAGCATTTTCTACCGAACGGCTGTCCACCGGATTCAAGACGGCACCGACATAGAAGAATGTCCCGCTCCCTCCCGCATCTTGTGTGAGCAGGATCGCCGCATCGGCGTGCCCGTCGCCATTTAAGTCGCCGATGGCGGCCGGGCCGAAGGTGGTCGTGACCACCTTCGTTGCCGAACCGGGCGCGGTTGGCGTCTCGGCGCGGCCATTCACGAGCTGTATCGGCTGCCCTTCGATGACATATGTTGCGTTCTCATAATCCGGCACGATACTCTGCGGCCGTTTGGTAATTGCAAACGTGAAGAGATAGTCGCTCTCCTTTATTTCTATTCCTGCCTTCGGCTGCGGGAGGACGTCGGTGAGCGTGACGACCTCTGTTTCGGTGGTTATCGGCTGGCCAAGCCTGAACTCTTGATTCGCTTCGCCCAAACCGCTGATGAGCCGCGCGCGGATGCGCACGGTCCCCGCCTGGATGCACTGCACATCAATCGGACATCGACTATCCTCAAGCACTTCAATCGGGACAATGCGCACGTCAAGGCCGCTCACTTCTTGTCCGATGCGCGCATCGAGAGAGAGGGGGCCTGTCTGCCCTCCGCTCGGCACGCGCGCCTCGCGCACTTGCGTCAACCACCACGCCCCGACACCCACCAACACCAGTGCTCCGATAGCTATCGCGTAGTTCTTCATACCGCCGCGGTGAGCCGACTAGGCGCGATGAAGGCGGTTCCAGATAATCGCCATGCAGTAGCCAAAGAGCGCACCAATGATCGCAGTGATGGCGACAAGTATGAGCGCCGTAGCGGCATCAAACGGCTGCACGACAAAATCGAGGCTAACCATGTGCAGCCGGAATATGAAGTCCATAGACGGCTGCGCCCACCCAAGCGCGACAAAGGCAGACCACATGACATGAATGCCGCCAATCAAAACTGCAAAGGTGGCTGAGGTTTTCGCGGGGCTCATACGTTGATTCATAAATATATTGTTACCGGCTAATACTCGTATGATACCGCACGTTCGCTCTGCTGAGCTCAGTATCTCCTCACTTTTGTTCGTCGAGGGCGAGCGGGACAAAGATCCACGCGGCAATATAGGCGAAGATGAACGCACCGGAGAAGAGCAGCGCGAAGAAGAAGAGCCGCATGATAATCGGGTCAATGTCGAAGTATTCGGCGAAGCCGCCCGCCACCCCGGCGATAATCTTATTCTCGCGTGATCGATAAAGCTTTTTCATATGCGATTAAGTATACACCTCCTGTCAACTCCGTAAGGTGTCACCTTACGGTACCATTTTAACCCAAACACGGGTGCTATACTCGAAGCAATGTTTGACAAGAACATGTACGGCAAGATAAAAGAATTCGTCTCTATATTTATTCTGATCGCTCTTGGTACCCTTGCCGGCGTTACTGCGGGTTCATACCTTAATCCAAATTCAAGCGCTACTGATTCTTCTTATGAGTCCTCTGACTATGATGAGAATTGCAATGTGCTTGGTATCGAGATCCGCGGATGCCTGCTCACCTACGAACCCGACGTCAATGATTCTTCCGACACGAGCGATAGTTACTGCGATACCGTCACTTCTTCTGAAGATGTTATATGGGCTCTTGAAGAGGCAGCGAACAATCCACAGATTAAGGCAGTTGTTCTTGAAATCGACTCGGGCGGCGGCTCTCCTGTTGCCGCCGACGAAATAGCGAGCGCGGTGAAGAACTTCGGCAAACCCTCGATCGCATGGGTGCGCGAGAATGCTTATTCAGCCGCGTATTGGATTGCGAGCGCGGCCGACACTGTCATCGCTTCTGAGAATTCAGATGTCGGGAGCATCGGGGTCACGATGTCGTATCTCGACAATGTGAAAAAGAACGCGAAAGATGGTTTGACTTTCAATCAACTGTCGACGGGCAAGTACAAGGACACCGGCACGCCGGATCGACCGCTCACCGACGACGAGCGTTCGCTGATACAACGCGACCTCGATATCGTCCTGCAGAATTTTATCAACGCAGTAGCGGCAAATCGCGACCTTTCGCTTGAAAAAGTGACTGCGCTTGCGGACGGCTCCACTATGCTCGGCGCGATGGCTCTCCAGAATGGCCTTGTTGATCAAATAGGGACCAAAGCAGAAGTGTGGCAGAAGCTCGAAGCGGATATGGGCGAAACGCCGGATGTTTGTTGGCCGTAGACGATTAACTCAACCCGTTGAGTTAATCGTCTATTTCAAGGTATGAAACAAAAAACATTTGAACCCATGGCTCTGTGTCTGTGTCCGCAAGGTGACACCTCGCCGCGAGGTGTCACCTTGCGGATTTACTAACCCCGACCTTGCCACCTCGGGGCGAAACGAATCAGCCAGGTGAAGAATTTCGCTTTCCATTTATTCATCCCATGCCCCGTCATCTCCTTATAGGCAACCTCCTGAAATCCCTTCAGATCGCCTTCATATCGGAGCTTCCCGTCTCCGTAACAATAACTGCAATATTTATCTGACTCCCGCACCCCTGGGTCTTGCACAAACGGCATCAAACAACTCTCGCATTTGTTTGTCTTCATATCGCTCTATTTTATCACTTCCGTAAGGTGTTTCCTTACGGCTCTGCGTAAGGTGACACCTTACGGATTTACTACCCGTGCTCACTAAACAACTTGCCTACATAGGGCAGCCCTATGTACCTACGGGTTCTCCCCGCCGATACCGAACAAGATCTTTAGCCTGTTTCTATCTTTTTTCTTCATCTCAAACCCGTGATTGGTAGACAAGACGAAAACAGTTTTGAACAGCCAAAAGCGTAAATAATATCCGTCTACTTTGTCAGGTCGAATAAATTTTAGGACTCGATATTCGCTCTCTCCCTCTTCGAACTCAGTCGAGAAAAATGTCCCGTTCCCCATCCCCGCCTCCGCAAAAACCTTTTTCATACCGGCATCTTATCACTTCCGTAAGGTGACACCTTACGGGCTTACATAGGGCAGCCCTATGTAACCACATCGGCGCGCTTATCATCAGGAATCTTCAATTTCCGGTCCCCATCAGCATCGCCCTCAACTATCTCAATCCTCAACTTCTCCAAGTCAGAATCTGAAATATCTTTTCCGCCCATTAGGTAGCTTAGGTGCATGCGACTATTGTATCACCGCCTCGCAAAAACCTTTGCCTACATAGGACTACCTATGTATCCATGTACCCAGTTAGCTTATTGCAAGTTTCTTATCCGAGATATTGCTAAACATCCTCGGAGTCAGTTCATTTATTGCTGATTTTAGTAGCCTGGGCACCAACGATTCGGTGGTCGCAAATGAAACTACAACATAACAAAGAGCAAGAAAATTGCTACTGAACACTTGATCAATAAATGAATACGAAACCTTCTTCCAGAAGAAAATAGAGAAAATGGTCAGGTGCAGAACACAATAGAAAACGACGGACCATCGTTTTGCCTTATATCCAAAAAATTCCATTGTTCTTGCCTCCTCAAATAAACCGTCTTTCCCTTCTATTTGGTATCGCTTATCTGAGTGTATGTTGATGATGCGCCTCCAAATACCTCCCTTGATTCGCTCTCCAGAAATTACCCACAGCAGTCCTATTAAGAAAATATCGAGATATTTTATGACGCCTGTGAGGAATTTTCTCCAAAACCAAAGTTTGCATCTTAAGGGAAACCCAGTAATTGGCTGCGAGGGTTTTTTGTGAGCCTTGTCAATAATAGTGAAAATCTCCTCTGGCCGAATTTCCTGATCTTTGTAATAAAACTTATCCGTTTGTAAATCGAACGAGAACTCATCGTCAAAGTTTAAGTCAATCGGATCGGACAATTTTTTGTCCGACATTAAGATAACCCCTTCCGGTGTATCTTTTCCATACGCAACGTGTGCAAATAAACTTTTTCTAGAGGTCGGTTGAGGTTTGTGTCGTGCTATCTCAACCCCATACACAGATGCAAAACCTGTTGGGTATACCTTCTTAACTCCAATACCGATAGCGTTGGAAAACGCCAATGGCTCCGGGAAGCTTATGTTTTCAAGATTGAACTTCTTTTTAAAATCGTCTGCCGTCAACGACTTAGTTTTTTCACTATCCGCCATAAAATCAGCATACTCTTGTATACCAAAGAACGAAAGGTTCTAACATATTCCCAGAATCTACCCTTGCTACATCGAGCCCTATGTACCCAAAGTATCCAAGGTGTCACCTTACGGAGGTTAATTTATGTAAGATTTGATCAAATCAAGACAATCTTCGTATCCTTCTGCCTTACCACCGATGAATTCATTGAAACCATAAGCCCCTATTTTCTCGTTTTCTGGCAGATGCTTCTTCCACTCATTTCGATAACTTTTTGCCAACGTAGCGATGTGAAATTCTAGTGAAATGTTCGTGATCTTCTGGATAAATCCCCGCGACATAAGGTCGAGCGTTTCTTTGTCTAGGTTTTGAAGATTCTCCCAGAGCTGGAAAGTCTGATATTTGTCATCCTCTTTAATCATCCGCCATTCATCCGGCTCGATCTCGACGAAGTTATTATCCTCATCAGAATATTCCTTGCACATGACTAAAAACGGAAAATAGAAGCCCGAGTGTTCATCTAGGTATTTTAGGATTTCGATCGCAAGTTCTCGACTTATGTCCATATAACCGATCCTTGATCGGATACTCAATCTAGTCAATGGCTACGAGGTGAGGAGTACAAAATACGGCAATTTATCCAACCCAATATAGCCCTTCTTAAGCCCGTAAGGTGACACCTTAAGGGCTTATCCAGAAAACGCCTCATGCAAAATGGACTGCTTGAGAGCCTTCAGGTCGGTGGCTTGGGCGGATTGAAGCTCCTGCAGCGCCCGAACCTTCTCAGACAAGGCATCGAGCTTCTTCACAATCTCCTTCTGCTCAGCGAGGGGTGGCAGGGGAATTTGCATTTTCTTAATGTGCGACGGCCCGACGTTTTGCTGAGCTGAACCCGTACTTTGCACTTTGAGCCCGTTTACAAAATCAGGCGACCGAAGAACCCAATACAAGAAATCATTTGCTAGCCGACTTTCGTCAAGCGTGCGAAAACGAACGACGCTCGTATTCATAAGGAGTGGCAGGTCATACTCCTGAACGACCGCAACACGGCCTATGGTGCCAGATGTGGTGAAGAGAATATCCCCCACCTGCACTTGAAAATGTTTCCACTTTCCCTCCGCCAATTCGCGCGACGCTGCCTTACCGCCCGTGAGATTGATACGCCCATCCTGAACGCAACGAACATTAATCATTGGATAGCCGTCGTCTTCATACTCATATGAACGGATGCCCGGGCCTTCTTGAAAGAAAGCCTCGTTGGTGATGCTCACTAATCCCCACTCTTTTGATTCGGCAGAGGAAAAAATTTCGTGGAGGATAGCAGGAAAAATTTGTTCAGTCGAAGCAAGCGATTCTGCACGCAGGCATGCGGCCTCATCAATCTTCGCAAACTGCTTTTCTATCCTCGCCACAATTTTCTTCTGCTCCCCCACCGTCGGCAATGGGATTTTAAACTCTCTAAGTAACGAGTAGTGCCTCGCGTAACCTCTGGCTGGAATATTTATCGACAGTAAAAAATAATAAAAGAATTTTGCATCAAATTCGCTTGTCGGTTTCAGAATCTTTGTTCCATCCGCACCAATAGCAAACGGAAAATCGATGAACTTCATTGCCCGTGTATGGTCGCCAAAAATAACTACTGGCAATTCTCCACAGTAAACACTTGCAATATCATTGGTATAACCGGCAATAAACGATTGCCCTTGGTCTACGATTGGAAACATTCCCTCGTCTAGATAATCTTTTGTAAGCACACCGACAATCTTCGGAATCTTCTCCAAAACCTCCCCTAGTTTTTTTGTTCGCACACTATTCATATTTGGTCATAAACTCACAAAATTTAAATCCAATTTCAGTAAGTCGGAATTTTTGAGAAGGTTCATAATCATTGACAAATCGGTTATCTTCATTGCGAGGTGTAATCAGACACAACTCTTCAAGATGAGCCTCATATTTACGTACTACGGCATCAAAATCGCTGTAACCCATCTGAATCGAAATAAATTTGCGCCAGCGTCCTCTATTGTGGTTATTACTTGTGTCTTCCATACGTTTTTGTACTTCGGCTATTGGGTGACCTCGCACAATATCAAAATTGGCTTTTAGAATCAGAATCTCTGTTCCATTCAATTTTTTTGCAGTTTGCAAAAATTCATATGCTAAAGCCTCGTTTTGCGCATCTGAATCGACACTTATACCTGCAAAGAAAATAGATTTAATTGCTTTAAAAAGTTCTTCGTCCGGTACTTCTTCGTCTAAAAACTTCAATAACTCATAGAGCGAGGCTTGATTTTTATGAGTCGCGAAATAATCCTCTTTAATCCTACCTTCATTGCGATATTTTTCTATTTCTCGCCCTAGTTGAGTAAGTAGATTTCCTTTTATAGCAGCTTGTACAAGTTTGCCTGCCGAAAATTTCCAATCCTTTTGTTCTGAAACAAGAACGCCGGTAATAAATTCTGCGATCTTTACCGTTGGTGCTCGTAAAAAGTCCATCATTCCCTTCTGATTACTTAAATCAAGAGAACTTATCTCTTTTGATTTTTTTGTTAGGCAGGTCATACCCTTAATCGAGATACAAGACTGACATGGGATCCACAAAATTTGAAGGGAAAGCAGGGTCACTCACGGGATGTATTGTTCCTGCAAATTCTAAAGACGGGAGTGCCCCACGACAAAGTAAGTCGTTATATGTCCCTTTCCAAAAATTGAAATGCAGGTGAGAACCCATGTCTATCAATTGGGCCGTATGCCCAACGATATCTTTTGCTTTTAGTTTGTCATCCTTTTTTACCGCAGGATCAATATGCAAATAAGCAGAGCAGTATCCACTGGAATCATGCTCAACCGTCACATATTGAGCCATCGTTTTTTTCTGATCGAGCCAGCCAATTTTTCTAACAACACAGTCTGCGACTACGTAAACTTCTTTACCAACTGGCACGGCAATATCTACACCTGTGTGTTTTTTCTTCAAATTGAGAATCCATTTTTCTGAGAAGGGAGTTGTTATTTTTTTGTAAATTGACTCAACTGGCCAAATAAAGCTCGGGCTTTCTGATGTAATTTCTTCTACACCACCGGCCCAAAAATACAATCCATTTTCGTTTTTGTACCAATTGTCTATATCTTCTACACTCTCCCCTTTAACCGTTTCTAGACCTTCAATTTTTGTTCCGGCAGGAATCAAGACGCCTTCAGAAGCTCTGTTCGGTTCTTTCCGTAAGAAAATATTGAATTTTGTCTTAAATGATTTTTTCATATCTCCTTTTTCATCTCCCCCAACAGCGCGGAGATTTGTTTTTCCTTACTTTCAATATCGACCAGAAGTTCTTTCGGAGTTTTATGTTCGGTGGCGGCGGGGGCGTTGGGGTTCTTGAAGTCGAGGTTGTAGTTGCGAGCACGGATATCATCGATGGAGACTTTCCATGTGTACTCGCTCGCCTTGCGCCCCTTGCGCTCT
The DNA here is from genome assembly GCA_041664265.1 of Minisyncoccota bacterium. Classification (GTDB taxonomy): domain Bacteria; phylum Patescibacteriota; class Minisyncoccia; order Phycocordibacterales; family Phycocordibacteraceae; genus C7867-001. The sequence continues at coordinate 61,351 of JBAYLD010000004.1, read as the reverse complement.
ACCCCACCCCACCATTTCTTCACGGGTTCAAATTCAGAATCTTTAATCGGCGTGCCCTTGCTGTATTGTCGCAAGCCTTCTGGGAGCGGCATCGCGTAGTACCAAATTTCTTTTGTGGGAGTTCCCTTCTCGAAGAAGACTAGGTTCGTGTTCACGCCCGCGTAGGGACTGAAAACACCCTGCGGGAGTCGCACGATCGTATGCACATTGCATTCGGTCAGAAGCTTCTCTTTTATCTTGCTCGCAACGCCCTCACCAAAGAGAACGCCATCGGGCAATACGATTCCAGCTCGGCCTTGTGGCTTCAAGAGATGAATGAACAGCTGGAGAAAGAGTAACGCGGTGTCTTTAGTTCGTAACTCACTCGGGAAGTTAGCTTGAGTGCCATCCTGCACCATCCCACCGAATGGTGGATTTGCCACGATGATATCTACACGATCACTGGGACCATATTGTGTCAGTGGCTTGGCGAGCATATCATCACGTCGCACCGTAGAAGGAATTTCCACATCGTGCAGCATGAAGTTGGTAGTCGCGAGGAGGTGCGGGAGCGGCTTCAGCTCCACCCCGTGTACCGATGCTTCAAGTTTCTTCTCATTTGCGGCCGTCTTGACCTCGTGTGCTCGAACGTATTCGAGCACGTTTATGAGAAAGCCGCCGGTGCCGCAAGCAGGGTCAAGGACACTTTCACCAAGCATGGGAGCCATCATCTCCACCACAAATTTCGTGAGCGGGCGCGGCGTGTAGAACTCGCCCGCGTTCCCGGCACTCTGGAGATCTTTAAGCAATTTCTCGTACAAATCGCCGAATTGATGCCGATCGTTTTTCTTATTGAAATTGATCTCTTGAATCTTGTTCACGACCTGCCGAATGAGCGTACCGTTCTTCATATAGTTATAAGAGTCGGTAAAAACACCCCGCACGATGCCAGCCGATGATTCAACATTGCCCAGTGGGATATTCTTGAGCGCCGGGAAAAGCTCTTTGTCGATAAAAGAATGGAGCTCTTCGCCCGTCATGCCCTCTGAATCAGCTGCCCAGCTCCGCCAGCGAAGCTTCTCGGGTATCGGCGAGCGATACGTGGGGTCTATGTATTCTTGATTCTTTTCTCGGTCATCGAAAATCTTGAGGAAGAGCATCCAGACGAGTTGTGACAGACGTTGGGCATCACCGTCGACCCCCGCATCCTTGCGCATGATGTCCTGAATCGCCTTGATGATGTTCTGAATGTCAACCATGGCCTACGAAGCACTATACAACTGCCGCTCGATCTCGCGAACAACTTGTAAATATTGCTCGCGACCGCCGAAGATACCATCCACGATCTCAACCGGCGCGCCATAATCACTAAAGGGCGAGACCTGCAAGTCACCGATGTCGTCTATGGCAGTAATGCCATACTCGGCATACTTCTCTAAGAGGTGATTAATAATCTCGCGTGCCTGACCCTCATATTTGGCGAAGTAGTCGCTCTGCCTCACGTTCTTCAGCCGCTCACTCCGTGTGAGCGGCTTCTTGCCAAAAGCGACCTGTGTGATGAGGTCGAACACGTCGCACTCCTGCCCTACCTCTGCGCGAAGCTCATCAAAGATAACGCCACGCTCGGCGAGCTCACTGATAATCACTTCTTTGCGCTCGGTAGCGTTCCATCGGTTGAGGAAGTCTTCAAGCGAAGCATACATACCACAGACAGCCTTCTTACTGTAGTCCTGGAGCGACGCGGTGATGAGTTTACCAGTCGCTGGATCAATATACTGCACCAGCTTATGGATCACGTCGAAGGTAACCCCATCAGCGATATGTATCTTCTTCGGCTTCGGATTCTCTTCGGTTCCATCAATAAGGATTTCTTCTTGCGGATTATGCTCGATGATCTCACGTTCAGAGACGGTTTCTTCTTCGATAATGCGCTTGATCGGCAGTGTCTCCTCAACTTTGCGTTCGTAACTCTCGACCGGCTCACCGTCGAAGTCTTTATCGGCGAAAAGCCGTGTGACGTTACGGAAGTCCATGATGGTGAAGTAGTACTTACCGTACTGCTCGTTGATGCGCGTGCCTCGGCCGATGACTTGTTTAAATTCGGTCATAGAGTTCATCGGGGCATCAAGCACGATGAGCTTTACTGTCTGGGTATCGACGCCAGTAGAGAGCAACTTTGACGTAGTGGCGATGACTGGATACGGAGATTCGGGATTCGTGAAGTTATCTATTTCAAGCTTGCCGTAGGTATCATCACCGGTGATGCGCACGACATAGCGGCTATTTTGGGCCGCATATTCCCCACTCGCGTTGACGAGCGCTTCGCGCATCCGCTCAGCGTGAGCCTGATCGACACAAAAAACGATAGCTTTCTGCATCGGATCGGTTTCGCGCATGAACTCAACGATTTTCGCGGCAACGAGCTTGGCACGCGCATCTATAACGAGCTTCGTGTCGTAGTCTGCGGTGGTATAAATGCGATCTTCGATCTGGTTGCCACTCGTGTCGCGCACCATACTATCGGGCCGCCATTCGTCTTTATCTAAAATGTATCGGATGACTTTATACGGCGCAAGGAAGCCGTCTTCAATCCCCTGCTTGAGGGAGTAGGTGTAGATAGGCGCGCCGAAATATTCAAAATTATTCGCATCGTCAGCTGCCTTAGGAGTTGCCGTAAGGCCGATATGCGTGGCGCTCGCATAGTAGTCGAGGATTGAGCGCCAGAGTGCATCATCTCTCGCGACACCGCGATGACACTCATCCACTACGACCAGATCGAAAAAATCCGGTGAAAATTGCTTAAATTTCTCTGTCTCCTCGCCACCCATGAGCCCCTGATAGAGCGCGATATACACCTCGTAGGCCGGATCAACTTTCGGACCATCAATCTTCGTTATGGCATTGCCGAAATGTCGAAAATCGCTGTTCTTTGTTTGGTCTGCAAGCGCTGTTCGATCAACAAGAAACAATATGCGCTGTTTCTTTTTTGCCTTCCAGAGCCGCCAAATGATTTGAAATGCGGTGTAGGTCTTGCCGGTCCCCGTCGCCATGACGAGCATGATGCGGTTCTGGCCCTTTGCGACCGCTTCTACCACGCGATTTATGGCATTGATCTGATAGTAGCGCGGGCCACGACCGGATCCATCTTGGAAATACTCCTGTAGCAGGATATCGCGTTCCTCTTCGTCCAGATTCTTTCCGTGTTGATACCGTTCAAAAAGGGCACCCGGGCTCGGAAATGCCTCCAAAGCAATTTCCTGTTCAATATCCCCTCCTGTTTTCAATCGATCGTGCTCCAGAAACCCCGCACCGTTTGAGCTGAAGACAAACGAGATATCGAGTGCTTCAGCATACGCAAGCGCTTGCTGCATCCCGTCACCAACCGAGTGATTCGCATCTTTCGCTTCGATAAGAGCGATCGGGAGATTGTTTTTATAGTACAGGACATAGTCGGCACGTTTCTTTTCTCCGCGCGAAATGGTCTTACCGCGTATATTGATGCGTCCGGCCGTGAAGCTCAATTCTTCTCTGACTTGAGTCTGGATATTCCACCCTGCCGCCACGAGTGCCGGAGTGATGTACTTCGTGCAGATATCGCGCTCTGAGAGGTTTGGGTCAGTCATATCTTTCATCCTTCTCCAACACCTTCTTCACCTGCTCAAAAAGTTCGTGCTTCATGAAGATTATTGTACCGCAAAGCGTGCAGATGCTTTTTCTGCCTCGCCTTCTGTCAGCTCTTTGCCGCTCCAACGGCCAAAGCGGGCATCACAGTCGCGGCACTCCACCTCGCTCACACCGTCATAATGCTCCGGACTGTCCCAACTGTACTCGACTCCCATCACATTCTTACTTCCGCACTTTTTGCAGGTGTCCATACGTTTATGCGTTATTGAAGGTAATATTTGAGTATTCGATTCTCTCTTTTTGGAAAGGGCTCATAAGCGCGTAGATTCTCTGCGTCGTAGCATGATCGTGCGTAATGCGCCCAGCGACGACTGCTTCTGAAACACCATTTATATCTGCGATCTTCTTGACAGAACCTTCCAGATCCGCCGTTTTCTTAAGTAGGGCATAGAATTCGTCTAGATCCTGAATAAGCCACTTTTGTGCGAATGCGTCTGCCTCTTTTTCTTCTTCCGTCTTTTCGCCGTCTTTATCGAAGTCGACATACACATCTTTCTTACCGTGCAGAAGCACATGCCCAAGTTCGTGAAATAAGCTGAACCAGAAACGGTCTTCATACTGATGCTCTGTGTTAAGCATCACGAGAACTCTCTCGCTCTCTATCCAGTGCGTCGCGCCCTGTACCGGCACATGCGTAAATCGAGGTGCGAGAACAAGCACTACGCCACAGTCCGCGAGTAATTTCTCCAGCTCAGGCGCGTATTCCTTCCAGTCCTTGCGAGACAAAGACTTAATTTTCGGTAACTCCGATTTCAATTTCTCCCTATCAAAAGACTTCGCCTCGACGAGCTTGGCCTGGATCTTCCCGAGTTGTACCCAGGCGGCGAGCGTGTACTGATTTACGTTCTTTCGGTTGTATTTGCGAAAGGCAAACTCCATAGTGTCTTCGGCAATATACGCTAGAGAATCAACGGCGAAAAAGTGCTGGAGATTCCGCGTAATCTCAAGAATGTTTTTCTTTGCCCATCTGCATGCCGGCACAAAGCCGCGCCTCTCAAGTTCCTGATATGTTTCCTTAAAATCTTGCGCATGTGCGACCGCCTCGCCCTCGAGCCTTTGACACTCTGCGTTCTGTGCAAGCGCCAGATCATAATTACTCTGTAGGTTTATCCAGAATTCTGGAGACACCGAGAGAATCTTGCTCAGTTTAAAGGCGGTGTTTTGCGTAATGGGACTCTTACCGTTTACGATCTCATTGATGGCTTTTTTTGAAATACCCGTTCGTGCCGCAAGCTCAGCCTGCGAAATACCACTCTCCTCTAGGAAATCGAGAAGGTGCTCGCCGGGGTGAACGAGTGCAGTGGGCTGCCAGCCGGTACTTTTGGTGCTACGGTGAATCATGTTAGTCGTGGTAATCCTCTTCTATTTTTATAATCTCTATCTTGGTAATACTCTCTTTGACGTATTGTCCTCCCTTCTTTTCAAAATCGCCCGCCGGTTTGCAGATGAGACGATGTGCCCGAGTCTTACTTTCCAGATCGAGAGCAAAGTACCCTTCGTACTCTCTTTTTAAAAAATGGGCGCGACCATTGGCTGGAAGCTGGAGATCGAGGAAGTTCTTCGCGGCCACGAGACGTTGCATTCGTCGCTCCGTGACCCGATTCTTGCGCGCAAGTTTTTCAACTCGCGTGCGGTCACTCTCGTTTCTCCAGTCCACTTCCATGGTATCCTATCCTAGCACAGAACGCAATATTTGTTAACCCAATAGGTGTATAACTTTTATGACCTAAAATACGGCTGAATTGCTATCTTTTGTGACAATCAGATGATTAACGAACGAAATACCGAGTAGCTTCCCTGCTTCCCTGAGACGCGTAGTAACTTCATGATCTTCTGGAGAAGGTTCGGCCGAGCCGGAGGGATGGTTGTGGGCGACGATCACCGCAGTGGCGTTGTGTTCGAGCGCAGGGGCAAACACTTCCCGTGGATGCACGATACTTGCGTTTACCGTGCCGACAGAAATATCTTCTCGATGAATGAGCTCGTTACGCGCGTTGAGGTAAAGCGCGACGAAGTGTTCTTTTTTATGATTGCGGATGTCGTGAAGCTGTGCGAGTGCCTGTTCGGTGTTCTCAATGATTGGCCGACCGCCTTTCTGCACATCGAGTACACGCTTTGTGAACTCAAACGCTGCGAGAAGTGTGCATGCTTTGTCTGCGCCGATGCCATTCATCTTTTTTAAATCGGCAAACGAAATGTTCAGAATCTCCTTCTTTGGATATTTCGCGAGAATGCTCTCGGCGATATCGATCGCACTCCTCCCTGTTCTACCAGTGCGCAAAAGGATGGCGAGCAGCTCTTTATCAGTAAGGTTCCCCACACCCTTCGCGATAAGCTTCTCGCGCGGACGCTCGTGCGTGGGGAGATTCTTTATAGCCAGTCCCATTACGAAATACTATAGCAAGATAATTAAGCTACCAATTCAGATACGTCACCGTCAGTTGCAAAACTGTTGCAAAACTTACCCACACCAGATACGGGATGTTGGCGAGTGCGATCCAGCGGGCGCGGCGCCAGACGCTAGACATCCCCCAGATGAGAGTGCCGAGGACGAGCAGGATATCGAGCGACGCGAGGGCGTAGTTCTGGAGGGTAAATTGGAAGTAGGTAAAGGAGAAGTTGAAGACGAGGTTGAGGATGAACGGCAGGGCGACCAGCTTGGGCAAATCCTTCTTGATGAACGCCCGATAAAAGATCATGCCGAAAGTGATCGCGATGATCACATAGAGCAGAGTCCACACCGGGCCGAAGATCCATGCGGGCGGCGCCCACGAGGGTTTGATCAATGTTTGATAGGTGTCGTAGGTGTTCATCCTGTAGTGAAATTTAGGTTTGTTAAATCCTTCGACCTCGATTCATATAAGAACTCTTTCAATCTTCTCTTCAATAATCTACCACCTTGGGTCGTTTTCATATACCCTTCTCGCCTTTTAGCATCTGCATCGTTTAGACAAGCCTCGTAGTAGATGATTTGCCACGGCATATATCGCTTGGTCGAAGGATTTAACCCTCGGTTATGTTCTGCTAACCTCCTTTTTAGGTCGGTAGTATACCCAATATAGAATTCATTATTTTTCTTACTCTGTAGTACGTAGTTGTAGAACATAACCAAACCTAAATTCTACTACGGGATTCATGCTCCGATGCGGTAATCGGCGGGGCGTCTGACGACTGCGGCTTTAAGTAATACTCCAGCGTATAGATCCAATCCTCCTCTCCTGCCGGAGATTTTTTCTTCTCGGCTAGGAGCCATTCGAGGTAGCTCCGATCGGTCTTCGCGATGTCCTCCAGGCGCTTCCCGCTATATTTGCCGAAACGCAGCGTGGTAAAGAGCAAGGGCTGCGCCGAGATCGCGAGCATAGCGGCGAGCGCGGCTTCTTCGGTCCCGTGGCGCTCCTTCATCTTCGCCACAAGCCGCTCAAAGAGCGCTTCGAGCACCAGCACGTCACCCCAAGCGTCGTGCGCCTCGGCCTCGACGTCGAGATCAAGCAGGTAGCGCAAATATTGGAGCCGATAATTGGGCAGGGTGTCGCTCGGGTCGAGCGCGTAGGCGACCTTGTAGGTGCAGATGGTCTGCTTGGGCGTGATGCCCTCGCGCGCGAGCATCGCGATGTCGAAGGTCGCGTTGTGCGCGACCGCAATCGTCTCGCTGTTCTCAAAAAGATCCTTCACGCTCTCGTATTCTGGCGCGTCCTTAAACGCCGACCGCCCCGCCACCATCCGCTCGGTGATATGGTGGATCGCCATCGACTCGATCGAGATCGGCACCGGCGGCTTATAGGTCGCATTGACCAGCGGCTCGTCAACATATCGCTCTTTGATAGCGAGCTGGCAGAGGCGATCTTTGTCGCCGTTGCCGGTGGTCTCGGTGTCGAAGAAGATGATGCTCATACCTATATAGTGTACCCTGCCCTGCGCTCTCGCCCAAGAGTTCGACTACCTAAGAACGTATTTTTTAAAAGTCCCTATTACAATAACGACGACGAGTGCCAACGCGCCCATGATGCCAAACCCTATATTTTTGTTCAGAGCTCTCCCATCGAGAGCAGCGAGAGACGGACCGCTCCCCTGCCCGGTCTCATTCTCGTTGCTCGTTGATTGGGCTGTCGGCTGCGAAGCATCCGGCGATTCTCTCGGCGGCGCGACAGAGGGCGCGACAGCGCCCCCGGCCGCCGCCGGCGCTACCGCACCTCCTCCGGTTGGCGTACTCGAGATAACTCGCCATTCTCCGCCAGAGATCCTCTCCTTTATGACCTTCTGCCCGTTCACAAATTCCGTCTCATATTCTCGTATAGGCTGACCGTTCGCGCCGTGCGTATCCTTCGCGACAGCTGTGTCGACCAAGGTCAGAGAGAATATCGCCAGAAGCACGATGAGTATCTTTATCATGTGATCACAAGTCTATCGTGCCTATCATGAAGACATAATGAAGACCGCATACTGCTATAGTGTACCTCGTTTGGGGAAGTCTGACTGCCCCGTTCACTTCGCACGAGGCTTCGAAGGGTTAGCCGAGGTAATCCATTTGTAGATGATGAGGAGGAGGCTCGCGCCAGCGAAGACTTGGCCCGCGAGGCGGGCGGCGTCATCGCGATTTGTTGAGAGAAAAGAACTAACGACCGGCTGTGTCGCGACAAGTATGAGTAAGATAGGTAGAGTCCACGCGGCGAACTTGAGCCAGGAGTTGAACAGGTGTCGCGGGATGAATATGAGGATGAGGGCGATTGGGAGGAAAAAGAGAGAGAAATTATAGAGTGGTTGCGTTACCGAGAGAGCTACATGATCTATTACAGTACTGTAACAAACACGAGTGGTAAAAATGCACCAGAGACTAAAATATCGGAAACCGATAACAACCAAAGCGAGAATCGCCGGAATGAGTTGGGTGATTTTATTTTTCATAGTGGATTAAAAGAATTTTTTGAGCGCGACCCAGAATCCGTAGAAACCATTATAAACTGCCGCGCCCCACCTCTTAACCATCGGTTGTTGAGAAGCGGCATCATATGCCGCCGCGGTCTGTGGGATATCTGTATCCGCTTTTTGTACTGCAGGCTCCTCCTCCCTCGACTTCTGCGTGTTTATCGCGACAGGCCTTGGCGACTTCTCTCTTCTTTGGGCGACGCGCGGAGCGGCTGCAATCTCGGGGGTGCTGGTAGCGATAGCGGCTGATTGTGTGGTGGTCGTCGCGACTGCTTCTTCAGTGACCACCACCGGTGCCGCAACAACATCGGGGATCGAGACCCTCCTCCTCCCGCCTCCCCCGCCCCCTGACGAACTCCTTGGCTCGACGGGCGCAGCCACAGGTTCTGGATCTATCGAAGGAGCGGGTTCTGGCTCTGGCGTAGGTGGCAATTCTGGCTCGGATTCTGACACCGACTCTTCGACAGGCTCGGGATCTTCGAGTGGAGCATAGATTATCGTCTCGCCCACTCTCGGCGTGAGAGTGATGACGCTCGCACCATCGCCGTCTGCATCAACCGTAAGTGGTGAGACTGTGTCGAGCCCGCCCGAGATGGTGAGCGAGGCGAGCGTGCTCGCGGTCGTCGGGACGTTCTCGATGGCGCTCGAGGCGGTGACGACGCTGCCCGAGCTCTCCTGCATCTCAAGCGCGAAGGTGCCGCTCGCTTGGCCATGGAGGATGAGCTCGTAGTCGCTGCCCTGAGGGACGGTGACATACTTCACCTCGCCAAACTCGCCATAGGTCGAATCGGGGATATCTTGGGTCATCGAGCCATCCTCGGCGAGGCCGGTCACCCTACCCGATGCATCGGTGAGCTGGAGCGTGAGCGGCGAATGGAGGAAGAAGGTGAGCTTCTTATCTTCGGTTGTTGACGATGGCTGGTTGGTAGAGACATAAGCCGGGAGTGTGCTGGTGCTGTTGGTGATGATGTTTTTAATAAAATCTTGCAATGAAGGGATTTCGAATAAATCTTTGTGCTCTCGACCAGAGTTCGTTTCGAGATTGTAAGCATGAAGATCCACCCAATACCTCTTCACATTTTCGCCCTCCGACATCATGAGCGCACTCGGGACAGGGACCGTGCCGTCACCGTCCTCGGTGAAGATCGGCCGATATCGGCGCATCGGCTCGAGAGCGGTGAGCGCGTTCACGGGCGGCGGCGTATAGAAGTCTATCCCCGCGATCGTGTCGGCTCCCCACCCCGCTATCTGGCTCACCTCGATACCCTCGGGTGCCGCCCAAGCGTCGAGCGCGGCGTGCGCCGTGTTGGCATAATCGATGAGCGACGCGTTGAGCGAGGACGCGCGCATGAAGTCGCCAAGCTCGGTGGTGTCGCCTATGGTGGCGCCGTATGCCGCGATCTCTCCGGCGTAGGCGTCGCCCCTAAAGCGGGCGACGGGGTGATCTGCATCGCTCGCGACGCTCGCCAGATACCTATCTGACGGGAGCAGGTGGTACGTCATCGGCGCATTCTTGGCGAACTCCTGCGCTACGGCGTTGGAGACGATCGGGAAGCCGAACTTATAAATGCCCGCGTTGTGCCCGACAAGAGCCGCGCCAAACGCCTCGGGCGCGCCGCTCTGCGGCGCGCCCACCATGATCACCTTGTCCACCAGCAGTGAGGCTGTGCCATCGCCGAGCCTCTTCAGCAGAGCCTTGGCGACGAGGCCGCCGTTAGAGTGCGCCACGATGGTCACCTTCCCCGTCTTGGAGCTCGCGGCAAGCGCGCGGAGAGTCTGCTCGATATAGGGCGTGCTCGTCGCGCCGGTGTCTCCCCCCGCATAATAGAGGTTCCCTTCCCGCGCTGCGCCTTTGTCTAACAAGGCATCGAGCGAAAGCCGCCAGTCATAGGCGACCGGCTCCCAGTCGGTGATATCGCCGCCGGCGGCGAGCTCGTCCATCGCGTCAATAAATGATTGGTAGATAGGGTCACCGCGCACCGAGCCGATCACATCACCTTCTTTTGTGTATACATCGCTGCACACGCTCTCTCCCGCATCATCCAGAAATAATCCGCGCATCTTCGCGTCCCCCGCCCCGCGCAAGATGCTCAAGAGCGAATCCCCAAGCGGCTCCCACAATTTCTCTTCGGCGCTCTTCCCGCACCCGGTCCCTTCATACAGCCGGCTGCCCTGTATGCCGGGCAAGAACAACACGTTTGAAGCGCAGACGCCCGGCGTCGCACAAGGGTCGGGTTCAGGGATATCAGCTCCGTACACGGTAAAATTCGAACGGAGATTATTACCCATGCGCCCGGGAAAATCAGTGTAGTTGGTTTTACCGTCGAGAATCGGCCAGACGACTCCTGAATTCGGACCACCCCCAGGAGTAAAGGTGCCGGTAACATCGCACTGTGTGCCGGTAAAAGGGCCAAACATTACCAGGGGAGCATACGGATCTCTCGGCAGGTGCGTCATTCCCCACTCGTCGATGGTCTTAACGGGCGTTTCGCAATCAATCCATTGGCTATAATACTGATTATAGAGCCGAAGTTGGAATGTCTCTGTGCCGGTGAACGTGGTTTTGTAAGTTGCCAGCGTCAGTGCGATGCTGGATACCGTCCCCGTCGCCACGAAGTAGCGATGATCAGCAACTCCAACATGTATATTCATCCGCTCCAGATATGGCTGGGTTACGCCTGAATATTGAGAGATGATCGATGGAGTAGCGAACGCGCCGAGCGGCGCGCTCACCGTGAGCGCGATGATGATAAAAAATAACGCGGCGTTTTGAGCGCGCATGGCTCCACTATACCGCCCCTGCAAGCGCAACAAATGCTTTATGAACACTTCATTAATTTGATGGACACGGAGTGTCCATCAAGAAACGCATTGTGGGAGCAAAAATGATTTGGTATGATCGGGCGATGAAACGCGCATTTGCCATCATCGTCGTCGTGCTGCTCGCCCTCGCCCTAATCGGGACGCTCTTGCCTGGCCTCGTTACCGGCGGGTTCTAGCATTTCGGACATCCGATGTCCCAACATGCATTTTGAATTTAGGACATCGGATGTCCTAACATGGGCGTTTTAAACGAGGAGTAACACGGGTCCGGCGGCCAAGGCGCTCACGATAAGCGCGCCAGAGATGAGCAGACAGAGGAGCGCCGCGCCGAGAGCCACGCGCGGGTGGTGATCCTTCCCCCGCACAAACATAACGACGATAAACGAAACCGCAACGAGAGCAAAAAGGGCGGTGAGTATCACCTGAAGCATTGTAGAGGGCGACGCGAGCATACGAGCGAGCCGGCTCGGCGGCGCCTTTGGCGGCACCGAGTCAGCATCTACTGCCGCACTTCCTGCGTCAGTATCTACGATCTCAGTACCGAGCACCTGGACGGACGTAGTCGCTAAGGGACGACTAACGTCCCTCACGTTCGTGGAGATATTTTGTGGAGGTTTAACCTCCACAGAGGCAACGTGTGCCTCTGCTGACGCGGGAGTCGCGAAAAAGGCGACGACAAAAGTCGTCTCTCTCCCCTCGTACACGCCATGTGCCGTGCCGATACCAACCCGCGTATACTGCGGCTTCTCGATGTTCGCGCGATGCGTCGGCGACGCCATCCACGCCGTCTCGACATTCTCAGAGTCGGTGAAGTTCACGGCGAGATTCTGCCCCGCATAGGAATACCGATAGCCCACGGAGTCGAGCCAGTACCATGGCTCCTTACCCCCAGGCGAGACATGCGCGAAGTATCCATTGGCCGCCATGTCGGCCGCGGCCGCCGCGGCCGCCTTATTCAAGAGCGGATCCTCGGCAACGCCCGCCACGCCGAGCGTCGCGCGATCTTGGTTGGTAAGCGCGACGAGCGCCCCCGGCAAGACTGACGCGAGGAAGTCGGTCCTTAAGAAGACGATCTTTGTCTGCACCAGATACCCTGCTTCAAAGATGACAATCGCGATCGCGAGCACCGCGAGGGATGCGGTACTGAAGAGATGCGGACAGTGATTGTTGCGCGGATGCGGGAAGAAGTAGTCGTGGAGATGATGCAGGATCGGCTTGCGCATGTACTCATAACGATATCACGAACAACCCCGCCTGAAGCGGGGTTGTTCGTACGGGATGTGTTTTTTTATTTTATTTCCCGAGCGCCAGGCGAACCTGGGTGACCGTCGATTGATCCGCACCGAAGGATTGGAGCACCGCGATGATGGAATCGACTTGTGCAGAGCTCAGGCCGGAGCTCCGCCCGGAGCCGGACGAACCCGATGAGCCAGATCCCCTGCCGCGATTGGCCTCACCCCGAGTCAAGGGGCCGAAGAATCCGGTCTGGATCACACCGTGATCCTTTTGGAACTTGATGACCGCCGCTTTTGTCTGCGCGCCGAAGAAGCCGGTCGCGCCTGCAGGAATCGAGAAGCCGTTATCGATGAGGAACTTCTGGAGCTCGGTCACCTCTGCTTCGTGCATACCAACCGAGAGGTTCTTGGTGAAGATGAAGACTGCTGCACCGAGCACCTGGCCTTGTGCGGGGGCTGTCGGAGTTGCCTGCGCGATAGGAGAAGAAGCTGTCGGGGAGGCAAACGAGATCGAACCTCCGCCGCCGCGACGTCCACCGCCGCCCGAGCTAGCTGGGGCTGGTGCGGGCGCCGGAGTCGTTGCTGCGAAGAACGAAGCCTTCGTCGCCTGGAAGTTGGCGAAGCCGTTGGCGACCGTTGACGTGGCCGTCACGATGCCGTCGCTCGTCCAGTCGGACGTGCCGTCTACCGAGCGCCGTATGTCAACCACCTGGCCGTTTAGGCCGGTACCGACAAAGATGCTCAAGCTGATCGGCTGGCTGAATTGCAAACCGATATTCGGGATGCCCCACTGGACCGAACCGTTGACGACGACATCGCCCAAGTTCGACAAGGAGGCCGCCGCGGCAGCGCTCGCCGACAGCGTCGTGGCGTCAAGATTGGTGCCGTCCACCTTGGTGATCACCGTGCCTGAAGGCATGGACACCGTGCTGGTGCTGGTTCCATCCGAAGAAGGCATATCGATCTTAAGCGGAAGAGCAAGCGTCACCGAAGGAGTCGATGTTGCCGGCGTGAGTGCGGGGAGCGTGAAGATGCCGCCACCGCCGCCACCGATCGTAGCCTGGATCTCCGCTGCGAGAAGCACCGAAGGAACCGTCACTGCCACTTGACCACTCACCGCGCCATTCGTCGCCGTGATGGTGGCCGTACCGACGGCAACACCCGTTACCAAGCCGTTCGCGTCAACCGTGGCGATGAGCGGATTGCTCGAAACCCAGGTAGTCGACGCAACGCTCGTGAACGGATCGTTCCGCTGATCCAAGAGTGCCGCTGTGAGCTGTTGTGTCGCACCGACCAAGACCGAGGCCGTGGCAGGAGTGACCGAAACGCTCGTGAGGACTGCCGGAGACAACGTGACAGTAAGAGCTGCCGTCCCAGAGAATGCGCCGTTGGTCGCGGTGATAGTCACCGCGCCCGGGATCACACCCGTTGCCATGCCAGAGGCATTGACCGTCGCGATTGCTGCATCGCTCGACGTCCAGGTGAACACCGGCTGAGGGATCATCGGCGAGCCGAATTGATCCAACGCCGATGCAGTGAACTGCTGAGTCGCGCCGGTAATGATCGAGGCCGTAGCCGGCGTAACCGCAACGCTGGTCAACACCTGCGGGACGGCCACGACGGTGACTGTCGCCGAGGCGCTGATGAGCGCGCCTGAGGCCGCGTTGATATTAGCAGTGCCGAGCGCAACGCCCGTGACCAAGCCGTTAGCATCAACCGTGGCAACGAGCGGATTGCTCGATGTCCAGACAATCGCCGGAGCAGGAGTAATAACCGCGCCGAATTGATCGAGGGTTGAAGCAGATAACTGCGTGGTCGCGTTAAGAACAACTGAAGCTGTCGCGGGAGTAATCGTGTCCGTGGTCGTGACTGCTGTAACGGTAATGACCGAGGTGCCGTTCAACGCACCGCTGGTTGCGGTAATCGTAGCGGAACCAGCTCCAACCGCAGTAACCAGGCCCGTCGCATCAACTGTCGCGACTGCAGGATTGCTCGAAGCCCAGGTGAACGCTGGCTGTGTCGCCATTGGTCCACCGAACTGATCAATCCCTGTGGCCGTCAATTGTTGCGTGCCAGAGGTTATCGTTGCGGTCGCCGGAGTAACGCTCACCGAGGTAAACACCTGCGGTGCTGTGGTGATCGTTACCACTGAGGTCCCGGTGACTACCGTCGGGACAAGTGCCCCGTCTGAAGCGGTCGCGGTGATAGTTGCGACGCCCGGGATAACCGAGGTGACCAATCCGTTCGCGTCAACAGTGGCGACGAGCGAGTCGCTCGATGCCCACGTAACCGTCGTGCCGACAAACGGCACGCCGAACTGGTCTACCGGGGCTGCCGAGAGCTGTAAGGTCGTACCCGCTGGGGCCGCCGCGTTCACCACTATCGAAGCCGGACTCGGGGTCACAGCGACTCCCGTCAAGACCGGAAGCCCTGGAGACACCGATATGACCGACGAACCGGTAACGCTTGTCGCGCCGCTCACTGCCGTGGCGGTGATGGTCGCGGTGCCGGGAGTCTGGCTCAAGACACCGGTCACGAGACCGTTCGCGTCAACCGTGGCGACTGCAGTGTTGTTTGAAGCCCAGGTGACGGTCGCACCGACAAAGGCTGTGCCGTTGTTGTCCAAAGGCGAAGCCGTGAGCTGCTGGGTTCCCGCGCCGACAATCGTCGCGGTCGCCGGAGCGACACTCACGCTCGCGAGCGTGTTGACGGTCAGAACCAGATTGCTTGTTGCCGTGTTGCTGCCATCAGATACGGCAATAGGCAAGTTGAATGTGCCCAACCTGTTTAAGGCAGGAAGAACGACACCCCAGGTACCGTTGGTGTTAACGCCAGCGGTCAATGTGAGAGGCTGGATATCTGTCGTAGGCAGGATCTGCCCGCGGATTATTCCGTTGGGGAACAAGGTCGTGTGAATGTTGACATACGTCCTGCCCGCCAAGATCTCGGCCTCCATCGCTTCCGGATAGGTCCACGTCCCTACTGCTGGAAGTGCCGTGCCGAGGTCAAAAGCGATTGCGGCATTTTGGCCTGCCGCTCCGTTTGGAGGAATATCAGAACCGTGGATGTGCATACCCGTAACACCCGTTACGTTTGACGTGATGTTGAACGACAAGGTATTGGCTGCCGTGTCGATGGTAAACGTTCCTGATCCTGTTGCTCCTGAAACTGTCGCGGGCACTTCTTGTGCGCCGTTCAAGGTGGCAGAGAAGTTGTTGCTCAATGCACCGAGATCGATAGTTGCACTGCCGACAAACAAGTTGTCGGTAATGCCGACGCTGGCAACCGCGTTCGCGGTGCCGAGCGCTGCGGACATCGGAGCTGCAGTAATCACCGGAGCGATGGTATCTATCACCGCGATCTTTCCGGCGACTACCCAATTGGTACCGCCCGTAACTACGAACGGTCCGACGCCAGCTGTTTGAGTGATGGTGACAATATTGCCATTCGTACCACCGGTCACCGGAGTCTCGGTAACCGCGTCACCAAGATAACCCACAGGGGCTGTCGTTGATCTGAGGAAGGTCGTGATACCCGTGTTGGCTCCCGCTAAGAGTGTCACGAAGTCACCCGCAGCACCAGGACCGTCTTCTGCGCGCATTTCTTTAGCGTTTGCACCGAATGGACCTGAGCCAGGAATGGAGACAAAGTCCCCGAGCGCATCAGTCGAAAAGTCGAATGCGCCGAATGGGTATTCAACATGGAAGGTTGAGTTCGCCGGGAATGCTCCTTGCTGACTTGTAAACAAGCTAGCTCGAGTAAAAGTGAGCTGCTCGCCGTTAACGGGAATAAGATTCACGAAAGCCGCTTCTGTAAGCAAGCGGAAACGTCCGGCATTCCCGTTAATGGTCAAGGGTGCCTCGGCGAAAGAATAGAACGATTCGTCGGGGAACCCTGCTGGATTGGCGTTAATGTCCGGAATAGGATTCGCGGTAGGCAAAATACATTTCGGATCTGCCGCGCCCGTTCCATCGGCGTTAAGGCCGAGACACTGCTGCAAGGCAGTTCCGGTGACGTCTTGATACCAGACCGGGAATCCAGTAGCCGTGCTTACTGATACGGCCCCAAGAGCATCTCTGGAAACTGCTTGCAACGCCGCGTGGGCGATGCCCGCAGGCACGAGCGAGAGCGACAGCGATAGCGCCGTCACAATCGAGAGCGTGGTTATATATATCTTTTTCATAATAGTTGATTCTAATGTTTATTTTTAATCTTAATCGCCCGCACAACTGACTGGGCAGATAATAGAGGAACTCTTATTAACCTTTCATTAAGAAATGGGTGCTAAAATAATTTGCTGTTTCCCTGCAGAGAATCCATAATGACGACATGCTATTGAGCATCCGAGAACAGGTGCTTCTCCAAGCCAGAGCGATACCTGCGGACATCTACCGCTATACCGCCGTCGGCGCGCTGGCGCTCGCGGTGCTCTACTTGGTCGGCCTTGATAACCGCCTCTCGCTCCACAACTTGACCGAGCTCTCCGGTATCGTGCTGATGGTGCTCATCTTCGTCATCACTCTGAATGCCCGAGATTATTTGAATAACGAGTACGTGCTGTTTATCGGCATTTCAGTTATCGCGACCGCCTTCACCAGCTTGCTCCATTTGTTGTCCTATGGAGGCATGAACGTCTCTTCCGAAAGTACCGAGACCAACGTGGCGACCCAGCTCTGGGTCGCCACGCAATATCTCCAGGCGAGCGCGTTTGTTGCGGCCCCGTTCTTCATCGGCAAAAGGATAAAAGTGGACATGGTCTTGCTCGCCTATGCGATCGCCACGTTCCTCTTGTTGTTCTCGATATTTTATTGGAACGCATTTCCGGTCTCCTATATCGAAGGTGTTGGGCAGACCGCGTTTACCCGGGCGAGCGGCATCACCGTCTCCCTCGCACTTCTTCTCTCGCTGCTGCTCTTGATATGGAGACGCCCCGCCTTTGAGAAGAAAATATTCTATCTCTTGTGTTCATCGGTGGCGACCGGTATCGCCTCGGCCGCCTTCTTCGTGTGGTATGCGGGCGCGAATGATCTCTCTAATCTGATCGGGAATTCCCTGGGCGTTGTCTCTTTTTATTTCTTCTATCAGGCGGTAGCGACGATCAGCTTCAAGGATCCGTATAAGCAACTGCTCCAAAGCGTTAAGGAGAAAGAAGAGGATCTGCAGGAGGCTCTCGAAGATTCTGAGATGCACGAATCAGAGACGGCTTCCCTCTCCCGAAGCGCGCAAGAAGCTCTGAAGCACACCGAGTTTAAAGACTCGGCAGAAGCGATAGCCGACGCGTGCAAAAAAACTATCGGCGCAGAATCCTGCTACGCCGTTTTGCAGGGCAGAGAAGATGAGCAGGCAGAAATCGTGTATTGCGATTCCTTGCTGCAGAAATGCGTTGCCGACGTGACACAATCCGCCCCCATGAAAAGCGCCATGAAAAAAATGTGCAGGACAGGGAAAACGGTGCTCGACAACGATTTCTTCTTCACCCTAGAGAACCAGGGCGCCAACCCGTTCCGGAACCGCATTGTCATACAGAGCGCCCTCCTCGTGCCGATACTGCTCAACGGCCTCCCTGCAGGATTTTTCGCATTCGTGAGCAAGCCGGGCGGCTTTACCGAGGACGACAAGCGGATCGCGAGCGCGTTCGGGCACATGGCTTCGCTCGCCCTCCAGAACCAGCGAGCCCTGAGCGAGTTGAAGGAAAATGAGCAAAAATTCCGTTCGGTGGCGGACTCGATACGAAACGCGCTCATTACGTTCGATAGCGCGGGGCGCGTCGTATATTGGAATAAAAGTGCGAAACGCATTTTTGGGTATGACGAAAAGGAGGTTCTAGGCAAGCCGTTCGTCCTGGGGGTAGAAAACCAAGCGGCTGGGAAAGACGCCCCGCTGGCCAAAGAGAGCGGGCCGCTCGAGATGCGCGGCCTGCGGAAGAACGGCGAAGAATTCCCGATGGAGGTGTCTTCGTCTTCGTGGAAGTTCGGACGGGAACGGTTTTATACCTCGATCGTCAGGGACATCAGCAAACAAAAAGAATCCGAACACCAGGTACAAGAATATGCAGATCGCATGGCCGAGGGGAAGGCGCGCGATGATGCGCTCCTCTTGAGTATCGCTGACGGTATCCTCGTGACCGACATGTCGGGAAAAATAATATACATAAACAGCGCACTCGAAAAATTGTGCGGGATGGATGCAAAAGAAATCCTGCATCGGGATTTGGATGAATCGATTCCGTTTTTCGATGACCGGGGGCAGCGGGTGCCAAAAGAGAAGCGGCCCATCTATCTCGCGCTCGATCCAGAAGTGCAGAAGACCTTGCCGATATCGACCGCCACCACATTCCACCTCGTCAATAAAAAGGATAGGCGCAAGGTCCCTCTCTCGATCAGCGCCGCGCCCTTTGTCGTCGATGGCGAAGTCATGGGAGCGGTTGTCGCATGGAGAGATATCACGCATGAGCGAGAAGTTGATAAGGCAAAAAATGAATTCATCTCCTTCGCCTCCCACCAGCTGCGGACGCCCCTGACGAGTATTAGCCTCTCTATCGACATGCTACTCCACCATGTGAACGATCTGCTGACTAGAGAACAGAAGAAGTACCTGAAAATAGCCTTTAAAGGAATCAAGGATATGACCGACATCATCGAGACCTTGTTGAACATCTCGAGGATCCAGATGGGGACGCTGGTTATCAACCTCGAGCCGGTGAACCTGACAAAGTTCTCGGACAAGATGCTAGAAGATGTGGGTATTGCCCTGAAAGAAAAAGAAATCCGGGTCAAAAAGCTCTACGAGGATATCCCCGACATTGAGATCGACCGGCGGCTCATGGAGATTATTCTTGAGAACCTGATCTCCAATGCTATAAAATACAGCCCCGATCGAGGTACCCTCCTCATCGAGATCAAGAAGAAGGGGCGCGACGCCCTGATCGCGGTATCCGACACCGGCAACGGCATACCAAAAGATCAGCAGAAAAAAATATTCGAAAAACTGTTCCGGGTCCAAACTGACGACAAGGTGAAGGGCACCGGTCTGGGGCTCTATATAGCAAAGGCGGCCGTCGACCAATACCACGGACGGATATGGTGCGAGTCGCCGTCGCCGCGAGCGTTCGGTGCCTCAAGAGATTCTGCGGAGCAAAACGGTACAACCTTCTATGTCACCGTGCCTCTCGCGGGGATGGACACGCGTCACACCACCACACCGTAACCCCTTTATGCGTGGATCAGGTTTTCTTCGTCTGTCGCGTTGATCCGGTATCCCACGCCGCGTATGGTTTCGAGATAATTCTTATTTTTCCCTTTATTTATTTTCTTCCGCAGGTGATTGATGTGCACGTCGACAACATTGCTGAAAGAATCGAAATGGAAGTCCCATACATTAAATAGGATATCGTCTCGTGTGACCACCTTGTTGGGGTGGCGCATGAGATATTCAAGAATGCCGAATTCTTTAAGCGTGAATTTCACCTCTTTTCCATCCAGGGTCACCTTACGCGAACCGGGGTTCAAGACGATGGTATCGCAGCGAAGTTCGAGATCCACCTTTCCCTTCGGCCTGCGCAAGAGCGCCTTGATTCTTGAGAGCAGCTCTTTGAAGTCAAAGGGCTTCGTCAGATAATCATCCGCTCCTCCCTCGAGGGCAGAAACCTTATCGTCGATATAGCTCTTGGCAGTCAGGATCAAAATAGGGATGGAGATGCCCTTCGCCCGTACGCTTTTGCAGATCTCAATCCCGTTCTTGCCCGGGAGCATGAGATCGAGCAGAACGAGATCGTATTCGCCGTGATACAGCTCTATGCGCTTTTCTCCGTTCAAGCCATCTGCCACCCAATCGACGGCATACCCCTCTCTCTCTAACCCTGCCTTCACCAGACTCGCAATCTGCGGTTCGTCTTCTATCAACAAAAGTTTCATAATCAAGTATGTAGATCAATGGATAAGCGGTAAAAATGAACTAAAAACAAGGATACCGTGCGCTACATGAAGCTTTCATTAAGTATTTCATAGAGGCGCTTGTTTATCCACAGACCCCCTTGCGCTTTTTAGGCATTTCTGGCATACTGAATCTTACTCGCAGAGTATTCGAAGTCGCTGCAGCCGTTCGCGGCCGCAAGTGTTCAGTTTCGGCGAGGTTAATCAGTTACATCCAATACATGGACAATCAGCAGTCAGTACAGGGGAACAAGCTCTACGTGGGCGGCATCCCTTATCGCTCGACAGAAGACGATATGAAAAAGGCCTTTGGCGAGGCTGGCAATGTCGTATCCGCGAGCATTATCAGCGATCGTATGACGGGCCGCTCGCGCGGCTTCGGCTTCGTCGAGATGGCCACCGAAGCGGAGGCACAAGCGGCGATTGATCGTTGGGATGGCAAGGAGATGGACGGGCGCACGCTCTCGGTCTCCTTCGCTCGCCCGCAGGGTGATCGCCCGCCACGCCGCGAAGGCGGATTCGGTGGTGGTGATCGCGGCGGATACTCTGGAAACGGAGGGTACGGTCGCGGCGGATATTAATTCCCTGCCGAAACACGAAAAACTCCCCCTAAGGGGAGTTTTTCGTTTATATGGTAACGTCTTTAGTATGGATGACACCGAACAGCCTCTTGCCTACACTATCGGCGATCAGCCGTTCCTCGGCCTCACGATCTATCTTGATTCTCGCCCGCTTATCCCCCGCCCCGAGACTGAGTGGTGGACGGAGCAGTTGTTACGCGAAGGCGACACGTTTCCGACGAGAAATGTGGGACATCGGAAGTCCCACATGAAGTTTCTTGATTTGTGTGCCGGATCGGGAGCGATCGGCTGTGCTGCTCTCGCGAAGTTCCCGAATGCACAAGTCTACTTCGGCGAGATTGATCCCGCCCATGAAGCGACCATTTTAAAAAACATACGCGAAAATAATCTGGATGAATCACGAGCACACGTGTGCATCGGCGATTTGTTTGATCCGCTTCCCGCTGAGATGAAGTTCGATGTCATTGCCGCCAACCCGCCCTACGTCCCGTGCGGCCGCGACTTGCCGGCAAGCGTCACAAATTATGAGCCCCCGCTCGCACTCTACGCTGGTGCCGATGGCCTCGATATCATTCGCCGCATCGCAATTTCCGTAAGGTGTCACCTTACGGAGAGTGGCGTGGTGTGGCTAGAATGTGATAGCGAGCATGCGGAAACAGCGCAAGGGTTGTTCGCCTCGCAGAACTTTACCGCCGAACTGCGCGCCGACCAGTATGGCCAACCGCGCGTTATCATCGCCCGTCCTATCTGATACAATCGACTATATGTCAGAACCGCTTTCAACCGACTCGTACAAAGGCGTCCGGGATTTTTATCCCGAAGATTGGGCGCGGCGGTTGGCGCTCTTCGCGCAGATGCGCGAGACGTTGGCGCTGTGGGGCTATGAAGAGTACAACGCTTCCCCGCTCGAGCGCGCCGAGATCTATGAAGCAAAGACTTCTGAAGAGATCGTGCGCGACCAGACCTACACCTTCATGGACCGCGGCGATCGGCGCGTAACGCTCCGCCCAGAGATGACGCCAACCCTGGCGCGCATGGTCGCCGCCAAACGCCGCGAACTCACCTTCCCGCTCCGCTGGTTCTCGATCCCGAACGTTTTTCGTTATGAGCGGCCGCAGAAGGGGCGCTCGCGCGAACACTACCAATTGAACGTCGATCTCGTCGGTCTCCCTGAGGGGGAGGCGGATATCGAGATCGTCAGACTCGCCTCCGAGATCTTGAAGTCGTTCGGTGCGAAGGGGACTGACTTCGTCATCCGCATGAGTTCCCGCACGCTCTTGAACGCTGCTTGTGTCGCCGCAGGACTCACTGGTGAACGCGCTAAGAATTATCTGCATCTTCTTGATAGAAAGGCGAAGATGACCTCGACGGCCTTTGCTGCGGCATTCGTTGCACTTGGCCCAAAAAAGGATCCCCTTGAGCTCATCGCGAATGCGAGCGAAGATCCGAGAGTCGCCCTTGAAAAAAAGAAGCTTCTCGACTGCATCGAATCGCTCAAAGCACGCGACATCAGTAATGTTGTCTTTGACCCGAGCATTACTCGCGGTTTTGACTACTATACCGGCATAGTATTCGAAGTGTACGACACGAATCCGACGAATCCCCGTTCGCTTTTTGGTGGCGGGCGTTTTGATAAGCTGGTTGCGCTCTGGGGTGGAGACCCGATCCCCGCGGTCGGTTTCGGCATGGGTGACATCACGCTCGCCGACTTCATCGAGACGCACAAACTCCCTCTCGATACCACGAGCGGGAAGCCGCAACTCTATCTCGGCACGCCCCGCGCGAGCGATATTCCTGCCGCACAATCATTTGCCGATACGCTCCGCGCGCAGGGCTGCCGTGTCTTCGTCAACCTGACCGACCGTGCGCTTGGTGACCAGATAAAAGATGCGGTGAAGCGCGACATCCCGTTCTTCATCGCCTACGGCGCGGACGAGATCGCGAACAACGCCGTCCGCATGAAGATACTCAAGACGGGCGAAGAGGCCGGGCTTCCTGTATCCGAGATCCCGACCCGCCTTCGTTCTGGCAGCTGAGCGTATGCGCGCGCTCACTTTTGATATCGAGTCAATTTCTCATTCCGTCGTGCGCGGGCATATCGACGTAAATGAACAAGAGCTTATTGTGGTCGGCGTCCACGATTCACACACAGATCGCTATACTTCGTATGATAAAGAAGACCTCTCAAAACTCTGGCCGATCATAGAAAGCGCCGACATGCTCATCGGCTTCAACTCCGATTCATTCGATATCCCTCTCCTCAATCGCTACTATCCGGGCAACCTCTCGCATATCCGTTCGCTCGATCTCTTGAGCGAAGTGCAGAAGGTTCTCGGGCGCCGTATCCGGCTCCAGTCGCTCGCTGAAGCGACCTTGGGCAAGGGTAAGTCGGGCGACGGGCTCAAAGCCGGCGAGTGGTGGCGGGAAGGGAAAAAGGATGAGGTGCGCGCATACTGCATCGAGGACGTCCGCCTCACGCGCGAACTCTACGACTACGCGCTCTCTCACGGCGTGTTGAAGTATAAAGACCTGCGCGACATCCGCGACATCAAGCTCGACACCTCCCTTTGGGAACAGGAGCTACGCGCTGTCCCAGCAATGACGCACGCACTCCCCTTATGAAATCTTCATTCGCCATCCCTGTCGCGATCATCCTCGGCGGCATCGTCGTCGCCGGAGCAGTGTATTTCTCGTTAAAAAAACCTGCGGTACCGCAAGGCACTGGTGACCCAACCTTGGTGCGGCCGGTGAGTAGTCAGGATCACATTCTCGGGAACCCCGCGGCTCCGGTGATGATCGTCGAGTACACCGACTTCGATTGTGGATTCTGCAAAGACTTCGACGAAACGCTCCGTCAGATTATCGCAAACGAGGGCGCCACGGGCGAGGTCGCCTGGGTCCACCGCGAGTTCCCGCTTATCGAAATCCATCCGAACGCGTTTTCGCACGCACGCGCGGCGGAGTGCGCCGCAGAGGTCGCGGGTAATGATGCGTTCTGGAGGTTTACTGAGGCGCTCTTCGCCGCTCAGCCGATCAATCCCTCAAACTACGGGACTATTGCTGCTTCAGTCGGTATCTCCGACAATGCGTTCGCCATCTGCCTCGCCAGTGCGTCTTCAACAATCGACGCGCGCATCACCGCCGATCGCCAGAACGCGTTCGCTCTGGGCGCCGAAGGCACGCCCTATTCGCTCATCCTTGTACAAGGCCGTTCGCCGGTGGTCATGGCCGGCGCCTATCCCTACGACGCAGTGAAGCAACTGATTGATGACGCGCTTTCCGCCGCAAGGTCCACAAGGTGACACCTTACTCCGTAAGGAGTCACCTTGCGGCCTCCGCACTTATTCAATCAACCCGAGCCGGTAAATATCAAACGAGTTGTCGCCCTCGAACATGTCAGAAGGGTTCGGGAGATAGACGCGCGGGCGCGCGATCTCTGCCGTTGCATCCTTGATGAGCCGATGGAATACTTCGAACTCATCCCGCAGGGTGCTAAAGTCGAGCACATATCGCCGCAGCTGCTTTGAGCCATCGGCATTTTTCGTTTTCTTGCATTCATATACGATGAAGCGCCGCACAGGCTTATTAAAAAGTGCGCTGACGGTGTAGTAATTAAAAATCGCCTGGATCGCGAAGATCGGCTTCGCCGCCCCGCCCTTACTAAAGGCCGCAACGAACTTGTGGTCCACAATATCCACAGCATCTGTATCGAGTGTTGAGACGATCACCAAGTCTGAGACGGCTTTAATCGGCAGCGGCAACCCTGCGACCTTCACCACGCCCTTTATCTCCACCCCGAGCACCTTGTGCCGAGGCGGCTTCGCGAGATAAAAGTTAATCACCTGTAGATACTCCCGCTCCATCTCCTCTCTTTTCTGTTTTTTCGCACGGCGCGTTTTCGCCCTGCCAAAATCTATGTCCGAGTCTCCAATCGCGCGAAGATACTCAAGCCCCATAGCTATCGCAATATCTTTTTCCACATCCGAATAATAATTCTCAAGTGCGAGGTGTCCGGCACTCCCGACGATTGATGCTGGAGTTCTTGGCGTGTCATAGATCTCCTCAACATACCGCTTGTACCACGCGAGCGGGTTCCTCAAAAACGCCATCAGGCTCGAATGGCTCCAGTGCCTGATGGGCAACTTATTCTCGTTCTTGACCCTTTGATTCTTCGCAACGGTTTTCTTCTTCGGCTTCATGTCCGCAGTATACCAGCCCTGTGAGTTGGTATCCGCAATACTGTGCGGTCGCAACATGTTGTGGATAGTTGCTAATTGGGAGAATGTGGTGTATAAAAAACGGCAGATACGGGTAGTTCTTGGCAGAATCATCTGCCGACAAAATACAGAGGAGGAGGTTAGCATGATTGTCGTTACAGTTTGGTGTTTACCGAAAATGTCTGAAACTCAGTTGAACGATCTCCACAGAAAGATCGTTGCGGCGGTTGTTGACACAGAAAAGCTCGGTATAAAAACGAGCGTCAAATGGTATGTCTTTTCCCTGCTGACATGATGTTGAAAGGACTTGGGGAAGAAATTATCATCGAAGTGAGGTTGCCAAAACAACCGGGAGCACCGGAACGTACCACCATCTCGGTACAATACATACTGGCGTCAAACCTTGCGAGCGCGGTTTACGAGATATTCCCCAAAGCATCCGTTCAGTGTTTCATCGATCCTATTGATTGCTCGGAGCAAGGATGCGCAGGCAGAGGGCCTGTAAGGGGATCCGCGTTAATCTTCCCGAAGATATGACTCCTGTCGACCGGTAACATGAAGAGCCACCTTTTCGGGTGGCTCGTTTCATTTTATTTAATACGACTTCAGGTGGCGAGCTTTGTCGTGCGTACGGATTTTTTCGAGTGCTTTCGCTTCAATCTGGCGGATGCGTTCGCGCGTGACGCCAAACTCGCGTCCCACCTCTTCAAGCGTGTGATAGATGCCATCCATGAGCCCGTGGCGCATCTCGAGAATCTTGCGTTCCTTTGGCGAGAGGTCGTCGAGGATGGTCCGCACCTGTTCTCCAAGGATACGCTCCGATGATTGCTGCACCGGCGACGGGAGGGTGAAGTCTTGGATAAAGTCGCCCAGAGTGGAACGATCGTCGTCATCTGAGCCGACGGGATTCTCCAAGGAGAGCGTGTCCTGGTTTATCTTCTCTATCTGATAGATCTTCTCTGGCTCTACGCCCATCTCCACCGCGATCTCTTCTGCATGCGGATCACGCCCAAGCATCTGCGAGAGGCGGCGCGAAACCTGCTTGTACTTGGCGATCGTCTCAACCATGTGGACGGGGATGCGGATCGTGCGCGACTGGTCGGCGAGCGCGCGTGTGATCGCCTGACGGATCCACCACGTCGCATAGGTCGAGAACTTGTACCCTTTCTTCCAATCGAACTTGTCCACCGCGCGGAAGAGGCCGAGATTCCCTTCTTGGATGAGGTCGAGAAGAGTTAAATCCGCGCTGCGACCAACGTATTTTTTAGCAATAGACACGACGAGGCGCAGGTTGCTGCGCGCGAGGATATTGCGCGCCTCGGCATCACCCTTCTCGATGCGTTTGGCGAGCTCGCGCTCTTCGGCGGCGGTCAGGAGCGGATACTGCCCGATCTCACGGAGATAAATCTGGATAGAATCATAGCCGGTTGAATGGCGATCTTTAATGTTGCGCGTGGCGAGATATTCGTCGGCGGCATCCTCAAGCATCCCACCCTCAAGCACATCGACGCCCGCGGTGGCGAGGCGTTCATAGAGCGATTCGAGGAAGCTGACATCCTCTTCAACATGCGGGAACGACTTGAGGATTTCGCTGTAGGTGACGTACCCGCGCTCCTTGCCCTTCTCGATGAGCGCTTCTGCTGAAAAAGCCTTGGCCGAACTCGCCTTCGCCTTCGCGCCCTTCACGGCCGCGCGAACAACCTGCTTCTTGGTTACTTTTTTCACCACCTTCTTTACCGATTTCTTTTTAACAGGCGCGCGTTTTACCAACCGCTTCTGCGCGACTTTTTTAGCCTGCTTTTTCTTTTTTGTAATAAGTTTCGCCATGGTAAAAAATAAATGGAAACAACTGCTTCAACGGCCAAACGCAGCAAGACGCGCAGAAATCTTTGCGCACGCCGCCTGTGCCTCCTGTATCGCAGAAACATCTCCCTGGGTCTCGACCGTGCGCAACTGCGCAACTGCGCTCTGATACGCCTCGCGAATGACCGTTTCTTCAAAGGCGCGAAGGAGTTCGTCTGCCGCGTCCTCGTGAGGATCCTCGCCGAAAATTTGTTCCGCTTGGAACAAAGCCGATTCGGGCGGAGTATCAGGCGACAGCACTTCTGCTCCAGTAATTCGAAGATACCCTGCTTTTGCCCGTTTGGCAAGGGACGTGTCGGGGTAAGAGTGGAGAACGGCAAGGAGCTGCTCCTCCCGAATTTCCCTCGGTGAACGCACCGGCAACACAGTCGCGGCTCTGTGGCGCACACCTGTACTACTCTCAACTGGCCCTGCATGTTTCTCTGCCGGTGCGGGCAAGCGCCGAAGCGATTCTCGAACCGCTTCGGCCGAGAGACCGAGCGCACGGGCAGCAGCTTGGACGAAATGTTCTCGCTCCATCGGGCTCGATATCGCTGCAATAAGCGGCAAGACGATCCGCTCGGCGGCAGAAATAAGCCGATGCGAATCACGCTCTTGTTCTGCCAATACCGAGAGGAAAAAATCGACAATCGGCTTCGACTCTTTCATGCGTTTTGAGAATTCTCCTGGATCTTCCTTAATGCTATCCGCAGGATCAGAACCCTTAGGGAGCCTTGCTGCCTTCACCTTGAGGCCTTGTCGAAGGGCTAATTCAGCAGACCGTGCTGTCGCCGAGAGTCCGGCAGCATCAGCATCCAACACAAGCATGAGATTATCGCTATACCGCCTCATGAGCGCGAGATGTTTTTCGGATAAGGCCGTGCCGGAGAGCGCGACCGCATTCCCAAATCCTATCTGCTGCGCAAGCACCGCATCCATTTGCCCCTCGACAAGCATCGTAAAGCCGCGTACTCGTATCGCCTCCTTCGCTTTGTCCATGCCGAAGAGGATTTCTGATTTGTGATACAGCTCGGTCTCGGGAGAGTTGAGGTATTTTGCCGGGTCATCCGCGCTAAGAGCTCTGCCGGTAAACGCGACAACTCGGCCGGCAGAGTCGCGTATCGGGAACATGAGCCGATTGCGGAAGCGGTCATAATAGGTACCCTTCTTCCCCTCCGCCTCTTTAATCAACCCCGCCGCAAGAAGCTCAGGTATCGTGAACCCTTCTGTGGTCAACGCCTCAAGGAGCGCGCGCCAGGCGTCCGGCGCATAGCCCAAACGCCAATCGCGAATAGTCTCATCGGTGAGGCCGCGCTTCT
Source organism: Minisyncoccota bacterium (assembly GCA_041664265.1). GTDB lineage: Bacteria > Patescibacteriota > Minisyncoccia > Phycocordibacterales > Phycocordibacteraceae > C7867-001. The sequence continues at coordinate 32,817 of JBAYLD010000004.1, read as the reverse complement.
TTGCGTATACTTCTGCGGGACTCCCGATTATTTTTCCCGCGTACCATTCGCTCGCGCGGCTCATCACCTCGCGCAGACGGTCTTTTTTTGACTTGTCTTCGCCGCTTCCGCCGCGTGCGTATTCGATCGTGACGCCTGCCTTGTCAGCAAGAATATGTAGCGCGCCTTTGAAATCTACCCCTTCAATCTTCTCAATAAACGAGAACCCGTCGCCTCCGACGCCACAACCGAAGCAATGCCAAGTGCCGCGTTCAGTCGAGACATGAAAGCTGGGCGTCTTCTCTTTGTGGAAGGGGCAGAGCCCGACGATCGACTTCCCCGCTCTATTTAATTTCACATAGGGACTTACGATGTCCATAATTGAGAGCCGCTCTTTAATCTGTTGCACCGTGTCGGTCATTCTTCAATTTTACCGCATTTTTCATGTGTTTGACATAAGTACATGTGTATGTTAACCTCTCCTCCAGACAATAAATTCATTCTTGAAGGGAGGTTGAACGATGTACAGGTTATTGGGTACGATGATGTTTTTTGCTCTTGGAGCGACGGCAATCGGTCACGAGACGTCACGTCTTATAGGACTCGGTATCTATCTCATTGGCCTTGGTTTCATTTTTGCGGTGATGATAAAACATTAGCCAAACGCAAACGGCGCAGGACTCGCAAGAGCCTGCGCCGTTCTTCTTTTTATCCACCTCCAAAATACGGCCAAGTCTGTGGAAGTCCGACTTCCACAAGATTTCGTGCGGTAGAATAAGAAGATGTGGCAAGAAGATATTACCGTTGGTTCATATGTGCACGTCGTTAAACGCGGGACGCGGGGGTTGCCTATTGTGCGCGATGATCATGATCGTTTTCGTTTTTTGTTGATGCTTACCCATTTCAATGATAGCTTTGCCCCTCTCAATTGGTATCGAGACCTGCAAGACGAAAATCTCCATAACATTCTCGCGCGTCCTTTGTGCTGGCCGGCGCAGGACCGACTCGTGAACATCATCGCATTTGCCCTTGTAGAAAATCACTTCCATCTCCTCTTGGAAGAGCTGCCCGCGGGAGGGATTGCTCGTTTTATGCAACGACTCGGGACGGGAATGGCAAAACGCTTCAATGAGCGACATAAAGAATATGGCTCGCTTTTCCAAGGCGGCTATCGCGGAAAAATTGTGGAGGACGATGACTATTTTCGTTACGTGAGCGTTTATGTACAAATCAAAAATGCATTTGATATGCATCCGAAGGGATATCGTTGGGCACGAGACAACTTCGACGAAGTGTATGAGTGGGCATGTACGTACCCGTACGCAAGCTTAGGAGATTATTCCGGAGCCTTTGATCGGCCAGTCGTGGATAAAGAATTCCTCTCGTCTCTTTACACTCAGAAAGAGTATCGAGAATTCGCAGAAGATGTCATCCTTGGCAGAAATCCGCTTGATGCAAACGACTCAGACATCGAAGCACACCAATTAGGCTTCTTCAAATAATGGCATACTTTGTGGAAGTCCGACTTCCACAGGATAAACGAGAGATTGACGGTGGAACGAACAGAAGCCACTATCGTGGCTCTAATCATGGTCGCCATTGCGGTCTACGCGTTCTTTTTACACTGACAGGAACACGAAACAACGCAGGACTCTCACGAGACCTGCGCCGTTTATCTTTTACTAACCTCCAAAATACGGCCAAGTCTGTGGAAGTCCGACTTCCACAAAGTTACTAGAGCGCGCGGGTTGGGCGCGCGGAGTAGTTCGAGCGGTCAGAAGGAGCCTGAGCTGGGCGAGAAGCTTGAAGCTTCGTGATGTCCGCGAACTTCTTACTCCCCGAGAAGCCGGTACCGGCTGGGATGAGACGGCCGAGGATGACGTTCTCTTTCAACCCGCGCAAGCGATCCACCGAGCCGCGCAACGAGGCATTGATGAGAATCTTCGTCGTCTGCTCGAATGAGGCGGCCGAGAGGAACGAGCGTCGCGAGAGCGCGCTCTCCTTGATACCGAGCACGATCTCGCGCGCCTTCGGCGCAAGCTTCCCTGCCGCCTCCATCTCCGCAATCGCCTTCGCGAATTCCCAATCCTCCACCACATCGCCGACGGAATAGTCCGTGTCGCCCGCGTCAGTAATCTTCACGCGCGAGAACATCTGCTTCACCACGACTTCGAGGTGCTTCCTTGACACATGCGCTCCCTGCAACTCATAAATCTTCGAGGCTTCGGCGATAATATATTCCTGAACCATATCGCGGCCCGCATAATCAAAGAGATCATCGAGATCTGCAGAGCCGTCGGTGAGGATCTGGCCCTTTACAACTGTGTCGCCCTCCTTCACCAGCGCGACGCGCGGATACGGCGCGAGGTATTCGTATGCCGAACCATCCTTCTTGCCCTGCCCCGCGGTCGGCGCGACGACGATAACTTTCTCACGCCCGGCATCCTTGATCTCCATAACGATGCCTTCTGACTTGGAGATAACCCCCGGATTTTTTGGTGAACGTTTCTCGAAGACTTCCTCAACGCGCGGGAGACCGCTCGTGATGTCGCCGCCGATTGATGCCACGCCGCCGGCATGGAAGGTACGCATGGTGAGCTGGGTTCCCGGCTCGCCGATCGCTTGTGCGGCTATCGTGCCGACGGCCTCTCCGAGATCAACAATCTCTTGCGTGGTAAGATCCATGCCGTAGCAGGACTGACAGATGCCATACCGGGTCTCGCAGGACATCGGCGAACGTGCGACGACCGAGGTGACCTCTTTAGAAGCGTCGATCGCTTCAGCATCTCCCGCAGAGAGATACTGACCCTTCTTGAAGAGCACCGTGCCATCGGCACCCTTCACATCCTCCGCGAGCACGCGGCCCCTAAGCGCTTCTGCATAATCAATCTGGATGCCCGATGCGCTGATGCGATGTATCTTTACCCCCCGCTTCGTGCCGCAATCCTTCTCGGTCACGATAGAATCTTGCGCGACGTCAAAAAGGCGGCGGGTGAGATAGCCTGCCTTCGCAGTGCCGAGCGCGGTATCAGTCAAGCCTTTGCGCGCGCCGTGCGTAGACATGAAGTATTCAACTGGATTCAAGCCTTCAGAGAAGGAAGAAACGATCGGTACCTCGATCGTCTCGCCAGAGGTGTCCTGGATCAGGCCCTTCATGCCAGCCATCTGGGTCAAGTTGCCGAGCGAGCCACGGGCGCCGGAGCGCACCATATCGGCGACCGAGCCCATCGGATCAAGCTGATCGGCAACCAACTGCTCGATCTCTTGCTTAGCGCCCTGCCATATCTCGATAACCATGCGCCGCTTCTCTTCTTCAGAGAGGAGGCCGTTCTGATACTCTTCTTCAATCTTCGCGACCTTCAAGACAGTATCGTCGACTATGCGCGACTTCCCTGCCGGCACCGAGACGTCATCGATAGCCCAGGAGATGCCCGACTTGGTCGTATATTCGAACCCGAAACGCTTGATCTTGTTCACGATGCCCGCGATAGCGTCAATACCGTAGCGGGTGATGCAGTCGGTCACGATCCGCGCGAGCACCTTCTTGGTGATAGTCTCGTTCACAAACGGATAATTCGGCGGCAAGACCGTGTTGAAGAGGAGCCGACCAACGGTCGTCTCAAACAAGCGCCCGTCAAACGGCGCGTACTTCTCCTTACCCGGGACCGGGAGAACCTTAATCTTCGCGCGCAGGTCGATAGCGCCATATTCAGACGCGAGGATCGCCGCATTCGGCGATGCGAAATGCTCATTTTCGCCCTTCGCAGTATCTACCGCCTTCGTGAGCCAATAAACGCCGAGAAGAATGTCGAGTGGCTTGCCGATAAGGACGGTCACGTCTCCTGAGCCTGGCTTGAGAATATTCTTATTCGCGCTCATGATGTTCCCTGCCTCCCACTGTGCTTCGTCTGAGAGCGGCACATGCACGGCCATCTGGTCGCCGTCGAAGTCCGCGTTGAACGCACTGCAGACGAGCGGGTGGAGCTGAATGGCATCGCCCTCGATGAGCCGCGGGCGGAAGGCTTGAATGCCCTGGCGGTGGAGAGTCGGCGCGCGGTTCAGAAGCACATACTTCTCGGCAATAGCCTCTTCAAGAATCTCCCACACCTCCGCGACACCATCTTCAATCAAGCGTCCGGCACCACGAATGTTGAACGCAAGTTCGCGCTCAAGGAGCCCGGCGATAACAAACGGGCGGAAGAGCTCAAGCGCCATATGCTTCGGGAGCCCGCATTCGTCGAGCTCGAGATCAGGGCCGACGACGATCACCGAGCGGCCCGAGTAGTCGACGCGCTTACCGAGCAGGTTCTGGCGGAAGTAGCCCTGCTTGCCCTTCAAGTAATCAGCAAGCGACTTTAAGGGGCGCCGTTGCGCCATCGTCATAGCACCCGCCGAGGCACCGCTCTTCCGTATGGAATTGTCGAGCAGGGCGTCAACCGCCTCCTGCAAAATGCGCTTCTCGTTGCGCAAGATTACTTCAGGCGCATGGATGTCGATCAATTTCTTAAGGCGATTGTTGCGGTTGATGACGCGGCGATACAAGTCGTTCACGTCAGAGGTCGCGTGGCGGCCGCCTTCGAGCGCAACCATCGGCCGAAGCGCCGGCGGGATGACCGGAATACGGGTAAGGAAAAGCCATTCAGGGCGCACGCCCGCGGCGATAAGCCCGGCGATAAGCGAGAGGCGCTTCGCAAGCTTCTCGCGCTCGGCAGCGCCGGCGCGCTCATAGCGTGCCGCGAGCGTCTTCTCGAGCTCTTTCAAATCAAGCGCGCGGAAAATGTCATAGATCGCCTCGGCGCCGATACGTGCTTCGAACAGGCCGCCGTAGCGGACCGAGAAGCGATGGTACTCCAGCTCATCGAGAACCTTGCCGACAACCATGTTCTCGATCTCCGCTTTCGTCATCGTCATCTTCTCCTTGAGCGCATCGCGTTCTTTATCGCTCCCCAAAGATTTGTACTTCGATTTGTATTCGCCCTCGAGCTCAGCGATGAGGCGCTTCTTCTCTTCTTCTGCGATCTTCGTAATGATGTACCCGGCGAAGTAGACGACCTTCTCGATATCCGTTGCGGTCGCGCCGAGGAGGAGCGCCACGCGCGAAGGGACGCTCCGCAAAAACCAGATATGTGCGACTGGCGTGCAGAGCTCGATGTGACCCATGCGCTCTCTGCGCACAATCGAACGGGTGATTTCAACACCGCATTTGTCGCAGACGATGCCCTTGTACCGGATGCCTTTGTACTTGCCGCAATAACATTCATAATCCTTCTCCGGGCCGAATATCTTCTCGTCAAAAAGCCCGTGCTTCTCTGAACGTTGGGTACGGTAGTTGATGGTCTCGGGCTTGGTCACTTCGCCCGAAGACCACGCGAGTATACGCTCGGGCGACGCGAGGGTGAGGCGAAGGCCGTTCCAGGTGTCCTGCCTGACAGGAGAAGGACGCGAGGAGGGGGTGCGGGGGGTAAAGGCCATATCTTTCAATTTTTAAATTTTTAAATGTTTAAATATTCCTTATGCGTCCGGTTCCGGCGGCAGATTCAAGGGCTCGATGTCGAGCGCCAGGCCGCGAATCTGGTTCGTAAGAACTGCAAAAGACGCGGGTGTACCCGTGTGGCTGATTGACTCCCCCTTCACGATCGCGTCGAAGGCGGCCGAGCGGCCTTGGATATCATCCGATTTGATCGTGAGCATTTCGCGGAGCGTATAAGCGGCACCATAGCCAAGCAACGCCCACACTTCCATCTCACCGAAGCGCTGGCCGCCGTTCTGCGCCTTGCCGCCGAGCGGCTGTTGCGTAATGAGGCTGTACGGACCGATCGAGCGCATGTGGATCTTGTCCTCCACCATGTGGTGCAGCTTGAAGAAATACATGTAGCCAACCGCGATGGTTTGCGCGAATGCATCGCCTGTGCGGCCATCATAGAGTGACATCTTCCCGCTCCGTGCGAAGCCGGCCGATGCGAGCTCGTCGCGAATCTCGTCTGCAGTAGCGCCGGCGAAGGGAGGAACGACCGCCTGGTAGCCGAGCGAATGCGCCGCAAGGCCGAGGTGCATCTCAAGAATCTGCCCGAGGTTCATACGCGATGGCACGCCGAGCGGGGTCAGAATGATATCGACCGGATTGCCATCCTTGTCATAGGGCATATCTTCGACCGGCAGCACGCGACTGATGACGCCCTTGTTGCCGTGGCGCCCGGCGAGCTTGTCGCCCACCGAGACGTTTCGCACCTGTGCGACCGTCACGACGATCTTCTTGATGATGCCGGTCTCGAGCTGGTCGCCGCGCTCGCGTGAGAAGACGCGCACGCCGATGACGCGGCCGCGCTTGCCTCCCTCCATGCGGAGCGACGTGTCCTTCACGTCCTTTGCTTTGTCGCCGAAGATGCTGCGGAGAAGGCGCTCCTCCGGCGTCAGCTGCGTCTCACCCTTGGGAGTTACTTTGCCGACGAGAATATCGCCCGGACGCACCTCCGCACCGATGCGGATGACACCCTCTTCGTCGAGATTCTTCAGGCGCAATTCGCCGACATTTGGGATGTCGTGCGTTGTTGTTTCAGGCCCAAGCTTCGTATCGCGCACCACACAATCAAAATCCTCAATGTGGACGGTCGTAAATTTAGCTTCCTGGACGAGGCGCTCGGAGATGACGATAGCGTCTTCGTAGTTGGCACCGTTCCAACTCATGAAAGCGACGCGCACGTTCTGGCCGAGCGCGAGCTGACCCTCCGCCGTCGAAGAGTTGTCGGCAAGCACCTCGCCCTTCTTCACCACGTCGCCCAGCGTCACCGACGGGCGCTGCATAAACGCCGAATTTTGGTTGGTGCGAGTCAGCCCTTGCAAGCGGTATTCACGCGGCTTTCCTTCTTTATTTTTCACGACGATCCTGCGCGCATCAACCAAGGAGACTTCGCCCGCTTCTTCTGCCAACACCATGCGGCCGGTGCTGCGTGCGGCATGCGCCTCAATGCCCGTGGCGACCAAGGGCGCCTCGGGGATAAGGAGCGGTGTCGCCTGCTTTTGCATGTTCGAACCCATCAAGGCGCGGTTCGCGTCATCGTGGTTTACAAAGGGAATCATCGTCGTTGCGATAGAGAACATCTGGTAGAGCGACGCGTCCATAAGCGTTATCGCCTCGCGCGCCACGATGATCGGTTCGCCCTTGTGACGCGCCTCGACGAGTTCGGTAGTGATGGAGCCGTTCGCATCGAGCTTGGTCGCGCCGTGCGCGATTGTTTCCTGCTCTTCGTCGAGCGCATTCAAATAGACGACTTCTTTGGTCACCATCCCATCCTTCACGCGTGCATAGGGCGTCTCGATAACGCCGAAGTCGTTGGTGCGCGCATGCGTCGCGAGGCGGAGAATGAGGCCGATGTTCTGGCCTTCTGGCGTATGGATCGGGCAGAGGCGGCCGTAGTGGCTCGGGTGCACGTCACGCACCTCGAAGCCGGCTCGTTCACGGGTGAGACCGCCGGGGCCAAGAGCCGAGAGCGTCCGCATGTTCTCAAGTTCGGCGAGACTGTTCTGCTGATCCATGAATTGCGAGAGCTGGTTGGCGGTAAAGAACTCGTGGATCGAGGCATGGAAGGGACGCGGATTCACCAGCGCCATCGGGAGCGTCGTCTCGGTCGGCGTGGTCGACATGCGATCCTGGATATTGCGCTTCATACGGCTCATGCCGACGCGCATGCGCGATTGTAGGAGCTCGCCGACGAAGCGCACGCGCCGGAACCCGAGATGGTCGATATCATCCGGGCGCGCCGAAGGGTCGGCGTTCAGCTTCGTTATCTCTGAAACAATGTGGACAAAGTCTGTGAGCGTGAGCGTGCGCTTCAGAAGCGCCTTCTCAGTTGTCGGGAGGCCGAAGCGCGCATTGAGGCGGTGGCGGCCAACTTTTCCGATATCATAGCGCTCGACAGAGAAGAGCGACTGCACGAAGTTCTTCGCGTTCTCCGGTGTCGCGAGATCGCCGTCGCGCATGCGGCGATGGATCTCTACATAAGCTTCTTCAATCGACTTCGCCTCGTCATGCTCCAAGGTTGCCTTGATCGCTGCGAGCGCGAGCGGATCAGAGGCGAAATGCTTCGCCACCGCTTCGCCCAGACCCCCGCCGAAGACGGTGAGGAGTTGAGTGATCGGGAACTTGCGCTTCCGGTCGATCTTCACGAAGATGGCGCCATCCGCCTCTGAATCGATCTCGATCCAAACACCGCGCAAGGGGATGATCTTCGCGCCGAAAAAGGGTTTGCCGCGCAGAAGCTCGGAGATGAAGAACGCGCCGAAGCTGCGCGCGAGCTGCGGGACGATGACACGCTCAACACCCGAGACGATAAAGGAGCCGTGCGGCGTCATGAGCGGCATGTCCGCGAGGAAAATGTCCTGACTCTTTTCCGAGCCGAGCGTTTTATTGATGAGCTTCACGGTCGCCTTGACCGGCGCCTCATAGGTGCGCATGTTCTCGCGTGCAAAGTCTTCATCATATTTCGATTCGCCGATTTCAAAACTCTCAAACTGGAGCTCAAACTTCTTTCCCGAATAATCAGTAATCGGAGAAAATTCTTTGAAAAGTTCCTTCAGACCATCCTTCATAAGCCAGTCAAAAGAGCCGCGCTGGTGCCCGACGAGATCTGGGAACGGTACTCGCGGCGCCCGGTACGCACCGAAGGTCTTCTGGACGAGATTTTTGCGCATGTGATGTGGCGGTGAAGTGATTAAAAAGTTTTATGCAAACACGCAAACGCACGCGGACTAATTTCGCTTTTGCGTTCTTTTTCGATTCCCGTATAAATGGTCGCCCCGCCCTCCGTGACTCACTCGTATCTAATAGAGTCTTAATGTATCACCCTCCCCATTTCCGCGCAACCCCCGCTGGGGATATCCGTAAGGCGACGCCTTACGGACGGGATTTCTTGGACCGCCACTTGTCAATGTTGGCGTGGTGGCCAGTCTGGAGGACTTTGGGAACCTTATACTTTTTATTTTTATACAAAACAGTCTCGGGGCGAGTGTAGACCGCACTCGAAGCGATGCGGCGCTCTTCGACTGATGCGTCTTTGCCGAGGACGCCAGGCAGGCGACGCGTGATAGCGTCTACTATCGCGAGCGCCGGCACCTCCCCTCCTGTGTAGACTGCTTCACCCACCGCGAACTCTTTTACCGGCGCGAGCGTCTTTAAGATCTTCTTCGCGCGTTCATCAATGCCCTCATACCGCCCGCAGACCAAAACGATGTCGGTATATTTTTTAATAAACGCATCGGCATCTTTGTTGGTGAACTGCTTCCCGCTCGGCGAAAACCAAATGATTACAGGCTCTCCGTAAGGAGACACCTCGCGGCGAGGAGTCACCTTACGGAGAGGAGTCACCTTACGGCGAGGAGTCACCTTACGGAGAGCTTTTTGGACGGCTTTGACGATTGGGAGCGCCTGCATAACCATCCCCGGGCCGCCACCGTAGGGCTTGTCATCTACCTTCTTATAACTTCCCTCTGACCCCGCGACAAAATCGCGCGGGTTCTGATACTTTATTGAAATCTTTTTATCCTTCCGCGCGCGACCGATAATCGACGCAGAGAGATATGCGTCGCAGGCTTCTTGAAAAAGGGTGACTAAATGAAATTTCATAAAGGAGTGCGGGGGTTATTGTGAGAAATGAGTCTCGCAGGCTGACGAGCCGAGAGGAGCTGATTTTTCAGTAGAAAAATACCGCGCTCATTTCGAGCAGTAACCCCGAACGACTACAATTCATCAACTACCTGATCGACCGTTTTAATTTCGACGTCACGCTTCCCGCCCACCGGCTCGTTGATCTTCAAGTTCACGCGCGCGTTGCCCTTCATCCCCACCACACGCAAGAGGATGCGCAGAGCTTCTGCCGTCTTGCCGCTCTTGCCGATAATCTTGCCCATATCGTCTGGATGAACCGTGAGCGTGAGCAAGACGCCCATCTGGTCAATCGTGCGCGTCGTCTCGACCGCCTCGGGATGCTCCACAAGCGCCTTCACTGCGTATTCGAGAAATGCTTGGTCTGGTTCCATATAAGATTAGTACGCCACAAGGGCGATTAGTTACGCGGCCGCGACTTCTTCGTCGACGCTTTCGGTCGGCGCCGCGACTTCTTCGAGCGTCGGGGCTGCTGGCAATGCTTCTGCTTCAATTTCAGCTTCAGTTGGAGTTTCTACCACAGACGCCTCAGCGGCCGCTTTTGCTTCTGCTATCGCGGTTGCTTCAGCGGCAACAACCGCTGCCTTCGCAGCTTCAGCGGCGGCCGCTTCGGCCGCTATCGCCTTCTCGCTTTTCTGCGGGGACTTCTTTGGCAACACGTTTACTTTCTTCCCTTCAATGACGCCTTTCGCGATAAGAAGATTCCTTATTGAGTCGGTCGGCCGAGCGCCCTTGGCGATCCACTCCTTCACACGTGCTTCGTTCAGCGTGAGTGCCTTGCTCTTGGGATTATAGGTGCCGAGCTGTTCGGTGATGCTGCCGGCCTTTGCGGCACGGCTTTTCTCTAAGAGGGCAATGCGAAATGCCGGATCATTGGTCCGGCCGACGCGTTGGAATCGAATCATCAACATATGGGCGACTATAGCAGAAGCTCCATAATATTGCTAGAGTGCCAAGAATGTTAAGCAACATGCCAGAAGGCACGGTATATGAAGGTCCGATAACCATGACCCGAAAAGGTTTCGGTTTTTTTACTAGGGAGGGTCACGACGAGGATCTCCTTATTCCACCCGAGTGGACCGCTCACGCCCTCTCGGGCGACATCGTGAAGGTCGTCCCAACAGGAACCTATCAAGACCCCTCGGGGAGAATGCCCGCGAGAGAAGCCGGGAAAGTGATTGAAATAATCTCTCGCGCGCGCGAGACGTTCGTCGGTACCCTCATCGAAGAGAACGGGCTCGCCATGCTCGAGCCGGACTATAAGAAGATGTACGTGCCGATTGTTATACGCGACAGAGGAGAAGCGTCGATTGGTTACAAAGTGCTCGTGCGCCTGGTGAGCTGGGACGCGGACAAGGAGTATCCGCTTGGCAGTATCGAAGAGATTATCGGCAAGGCGGGCGTGCACGAGACCGAGATGCGCGCGCTGGCGCTTGGACAGGGGTTCTCTTCTGACTTCCCTCCCGGCGTGGTCGCCGACGCGAAGCATCTTGAAGAACACGGCCGCGCGATGCTCGCCGAAGAATCTGCAAACCCCCAACGGCGCGATATGCGTGACGCTCCGACGTGTACCATCGATCCCTTTGATGCAAAAGACTTTGATGACGCGCTCTCGGTACGGAGACTTCCTGAAGGAACCATAGAGATCGGCGTCCACATCGCCGACGTGTCGTTCTTCGTGAAGCCCGGCACCGCGCTTGATACAGAAGCCGTTACGCGCGCCACGAGCGTGTATTTAGTTGATAGGACTATCCCGATGCTCCCCGAGATACTCTCTACGGATCTCTGTTCGCTCAAGCCAGACGAAGACCGCCTCGCAGTCTCCGCGATCTTCACGCTTGACGCAGCGGCACAGGTCGAGAGTGTATGGTTCGGCGAGACGGTCATCCACTCTGACAAACGCTTCACCTATGAAGAGGCGCAGGGCGTGCTCGACTCAGGGAAAGGCACCCTGCACGAAGAGCTCTCGCTCCTTTTTGAACTTTCAAAAAAGATCCGCGCGCGGCGTGTCGCGCGCGGCGCTGTTGAATTTGATACGGCGGAGGTAAAGGTTGAGCTCGACGCAGAAGGGCGGCCTCTGGCTATCCGGTTGAAGGAACAGAAGGCTACCAATCGCCTTATTGAAGACTTCATGCTCCTCGCCAACGAGGCGGTGGCGAAGCATCTCTCCGAACTCACCAAGAACGGCGGGCCGCATTTTGCCTCGCTCTACCGGATCCACGATGCTCCCGACACTGACCGCATCGAGAATCTCTCAAATCTTCTGCGCATCATGGGCTACCACCTGAAGACATCTGGCAGCGGCAATGTCACAGGCACTGAGCTAAACAGGCTTATGGAAGAGGTGAAGGGCAAGCCGGAGGAATACTTGGTAAAGATGGCTGCCCTGCGGTCAATGAGCAAAGCCGTGTATACAACGAAAAACATCGGCCATTTCGGCCTCGCCTTCGACTTCTATACCCACTTTACCTCCCCGATCCGGCGGTACCCCGACCTCGTCATCCATCGGCTCGTGAAGGCGCATGCGGGCGGCGATCCTATCTCCACACAAGAGATGCAAGCGTTCGATACGCTCGCTCTCCACGCCTCCGAGCGGGAAGTCGCGGCTGCGCGTGCTGAACGCGATTCGATCAAGATGAAGCAAGTGGAGTTCCTCGCTGACAAGATCGGCCAAGAATTCGACGCGGTTATCTCGGGCGTCACTGAGCGCGGGCTCTATGTAGAAGAAAAAGAAACGCACGCTGACGGCATGATTCGCATGAAGGATGTCGGCGACGATTATTTTGAATATGATGAGAAGCACTATCGCCTCGTCGGCAAGCGCACCCACAAAGCATTCCAATTGGGCGACCCTATCCGCGTCACATTATGCGCCGCACGTATCGCAGAAAAAGAGCTCGACTTTTTACCCGTACAATAACGTGTGAATTAGGGACATCGTAAGTCCCTATATACGCTATGCTAAAGGGATGGAACTTTGGCATGCTCTGAATCGCGGAGTAGATGGACGTGATTTGTTTATGGAAGATCACGACTATCTCCGCTTTATTCATGATTTGTACGAATTCAATGACACGACCCTGGCTGATTCTAATGTTGGGTACCGATTCAAATCTAGGGACATCGTAAGTCCCTATATTAAAAAAGAACGCCTAGTAGAAATTCACGGGTGGTGCCTGATGAAGAATCATTACCATCTCCTTCTGTCCGAACTAGTGGAGGGCGGTCTTTCACTATTCTTACGGAAGTTGAATGTCGGTTATGCAAAATCATTTAACGAAAAATATGAGCGGGTCGGAACGCTTTTCCAAAGCCGTACAAAGAAGATACTTATTGAAAATGAGGCGCATTTTAATTACATCCTGCACTACATTCACCTCAACCCACTCGATTACCTAGCTGGGGCGGAAGAATGGCGAGAACGTAACCATGCCGGAATTACAAGCGCAAAAAAAGCGCTTGATCATCTTGAAGGGTACAGGTGGAGCAGCTACCTCGATTATGTCGGCAAGAAAAACTTTCCTTCTGTACTCACAACTTCGTTTTTTAAAGATGCCCTTGGAGACTACTTTCGCTCTTTGAGCGATTATCTATCGGACGCGGAAGCAGATCTCGACCAACTTCGGCTTGAACGATGAAATTAGGGACATCGTAAGTCCCTAGATTTGCCCTCGAATAAAAAGAAAAAGGACACTTGCGGGTGTCCTTGTGCAAAAAACATGAGAGCATGCACCTCCTTGTGTATGGATTCGACCCTCCCCCAAAGATTACAGTCGACTACTTCGCCACGGCGACGGCTTCTTCGAATTTGACGGAAAGGAGCTTGGAGATACCGTCGCCACCCATAGTGACGCCGTAGAGGAGATTGGTGCGACTCATGGTCTCGCGGTTGTGGGTAATCACGATGAGCTGGGAACGCTTCGCGAGGTTCTCGATCATATCGCCATAGCGGCGGCTGTTTGCCTCATCGAGCGCAGCATCAGTCTCGTCGAGGATAAGGAACGGCGGCGGGTTGACCTGGCTCATCGCGAATATGAGCGCGATAGAGGTGAGCGCGCGCTCGCCGCCCGAGAGCTGCATCAGGGCATGCACTTTCTTTTTCGGCAGGTTCACGGCGATTTCGATACCGGGGTGCTGTTTTTGCGTATCGATTACTTCGTCACCAAGCTCCTCAGTATCTTCGGATTCCTCGGAGGAATCCTCGACCTCCAGGGTAAGCCGCGCCGACCCACCCCCGAACATGAGCGCGAAGTATTCGCCAAACGACGCATTGACCTTCGCGAGCCCTTCGGAGAAATGCTTCCCAAGCTCCGTATCCAAATCATGAATGAGTGCGCCGAGACTCCCTGCCGACTTCGCCAAGTCATCAAGCTCAGTCGAGAGGAAGGTTTCGCGTTCAGAAACTTCTTTATGCTCCTGTCGAATGTCCTCGCCCATGCCTCCCGCCTCCTCAAGGCGAATCTTCATGCGCTCGAGCGTGCGCTTGCGCTCCTCTTGCGCGCGCCGATCTTCTTCGGGCAGCTGCATGAGCGGCTCATACGAAGTTGCGGCCGTACCTGCAAGCGCGAGGACTTCCATCTTGCCGCGCTCAAGCTCATCAGCCGAGAGCGAGAGCTCATATTCGCGCGCTTCGCACCGTGCCACACCACTCTCTCCGTTCGCTTTCGCCTGTGCCGAATCAAGGATACGCCGGCGGATCTCGCGGCCAGTCTCTTCGAGAGCCGTCATCGCCTCGCGTGCGCGTGCGCGTGCTGCTTCAGCCTTCTCTAACGCTGTGGAGGTAGCCGCATATGTCTCAGCAAGCGCAGCGCGCTCGCTCTCCAACTTGTGTGCGGCATCGTCCTCATCGGAGAAATAATCGTCGCGTGGTGCGCCATGTCGCGAGAAAAAGAGTGTCACTACCGAACGGACGGCGGCAAGTGCGGCGCGCAAGGCGTCAACACTGCCGTCATGTTGGGTCGCTTGTCGCTCGACCTCATCACGGAGCGACTCGAGCTCCTCACGCGGCACCTTCGCATATGGTTCGCGCGCGACCGAGGTCGCGCGACGCTTCACTTCGGCGAGTGCGCCCTCGATTCGACCGATCTCGCGCGAGAGCGCAGCGCGCGTACTCGAGAGCTCCGAGACTTCTCTCTCGGCTTCTCGAAGTGTTGTGGTGCGCCGCATGGTTTCGGCATCCGCCGACTGCGGATCCGCAACCCGATCGAGCTCGACACTTGCAACTGAAAGTCTCTCTGCTGCATCGCGCTTCTCTCCCGCAATTTTCACCTTCTCCTGTGCCAGATATGAGTCTTCGATTGCAAAATACGTCTGCGCCGCGCCAATGAGTTCCTTCCGTAAGGTTTCTGCACGATCGAGCTTCTCTACCTGCTTCTCAAGAAAGCGGAGATGCGGCGCAAGCTCCCGCCGGAGCGAATTGACCTGCGCGATATTCTCTTCAGTCTTCTCGAGCTTCTTCTGCGCCTCTTGTTTTTTAAACTCATACACTTTCAGCCCGAGCGCATCCTCAAGAATCGCGCGGCGATCTTTATTTGACGCAAGCAATATGCGATCCGCCTCGCCCTGTGAGATGATATGGTGCCCCGTCTCGCCGATATTCGCGCCCGCGAGGAGTTCTTCGATGTCGCGCAGGCGAACTCGCGAGCCGTTGATGGAGTATTCGCTCGTCCCATCACGGAAGACAGCACGCTCGATGGCAACTTCGTCGAAGTCAATCTTAAAAGTGCGGCGCGAATTATCAAAAACGATCACCACCGCAGCACGGTTCGCGCGCGGTGCCGAGTGCGAGCCGTTGAAGATGAGATCCTCAGCGCGCTTGCCGCGCATACTCTTCATCGACTGCTCGCCGAGCGCGAAGCGGAACGCCTCGGCGACATTACTCTTACCCGAGCCGTTCGGCCCCACAATAGCTGTTGTGGCGGACGAGAAGTCTAAGACGGTCTTCTTAGCGAATGATTTAAATCCGACGATCTCGAGTCGCTTCAACATTACCTAGTATTCTACCATCCCATTTTATTCAAACCGGCTTGTGCAGCTGCTTGTTCTGCCTCCTGCTTGCTCTGTCCCTCGCCGCGCGCGATTTCAGATGTGTCGAGGAAGACACCCACCGTAAAGAGCTTCGCGTGGTCGGGGCCCTCTTCAGAGAGGGTCTCGTAGCGGGGTGTAATACCCTTCTTCTCCTGTGCCGTCTCCTGGAAGCGACTCTTGGCATCTTGGTAGGAGCGCTTGGCGATCACTTCATCGATCTTGCTATAGAGATTCTTCGCAATAAATGCCTCGGCAGCAGCGTAGCCCGAATCGAGATAGATCGCGCCAAGGACCGCCTCGAAGGCATCAGCGAGAATCACGTCGCGCGCGCGGCCAGTGTCCTTGGCCTCGCCCTTCGAGAGCAATAAGTAATCGTTGATACCGAGCGCCTGCGCGCTTAGGGCGAGCGAAACGGTGTTCACGAGCGCGGCGCGATATGCGGTGAGGTCACCCTCCGGCTTGGCGGGGAATTTTTTAAAGAGGAAGTCGGTGGCGGCAAGCTCGAGCACGGCGTCACCGAGAAATTCTAACCGCTCATTGTGAGCGCCTGCATAGTCGCGATGCTCATTGAGATAGGAACGGTGCGTGAGCGCCTCGACCAAGAGGTCGAGGTTGTTAAATGAGACGCCGAGTTGCTGTGCGAACGCTGAGAAATCGGGCATAAGGGAAATATAGCAAAAAATGGTAAACCCCGCATCGCGCAGCGATGCGGGGTTGTCTTACTTCTGAATCAGACCGTAGGCTATTTTGAGCTTGGGGCCGATGGGCGCTTTGTCTCCCATACTTATGTTGCCGAGGTACAGCTTTTTCCGTCGTTCCGTACCAGAACAACTTAAATACAGGATGTGCAAGCCTTCCATGGCGATATACACATGGTCGCCGAGTGGCTGATCTTTGAACTGCCTCCTCAAATGCAAGACAGGAGGAACAGAGCAAAGACGGCCGATGTTCCTAATGCAATCCCATAACTCATGTTTCGGTACGGGATTCTTAAAACCAAGATCGCCGATCTCGCACATCACGAAATCGAAACTCTCAACCACGATGACCGAAGGCGCTTGCAGTACCACTTGTCGTGCTGAATCGCCGACATCAATACCGTCCGCGCACAACGCATTCAGCATCTGCCGATTGGACGTATTGTTCACGTCCACTCTTTTAATTCGTTTTTCCACAACCGGCGCTACAACGATTCCTGATTTTTTGTCCACGTTACTCTCCTTTCTTGCTTGTGCCTGTTGCATCCCTTTCCCTCCTGCCTCCCGTATTTTGTACTCCGTAATCCGAAAAGGATGATACCGCTACCTTATTTTTTGTCAAGCAATACCTGCACCGCCGCCGTCACGATCGGCAGCATGTCGTCATAAAAATTGAGGTCGATGATGTCCTTGAGGCGGAACCACTTCGCGTCATCGAGCCCGCCACTCTTCTTCAAAACGAGCGGCTCGAAGTCGCTTGATGCGAGGTAGAAGCAGACATGCTTGCGCACCTTCCCCTTCTCGGGGTGCGAAGCGATATATTCATTCTCGCCAATCTTTGCCTCTACCTTCGCATCGAGACCGAGTTCGTCTTTGACGATGCCCGTCACGCCCGCTTCCGGCGTAGCGCCATTTTCAATATGGCCCTTTGAGAGCGTCCAGCGGCCGAAGACGTCATGCACAAGCGCGAGATAATACTGCCCGTCGTGCTTGGCATAGACGATAGCGCCACCCATATTCTCGACCGGCAATTCTTCGCGCCGCGTCTTCTTCTCCCCATGTTCATCTTTCCCTGGTTCACCAAGCTCTTTGTACACAGCGCCGAGAACACCGTTGACGAAACGGCCCGATGAATCACCACCGAAGGTCTTGGCGAGCTCGATAGCCTCGTTGATAGCGACTTTCGCCGGCACTTGCGCGCGATCGGCAAAGAGGAGCTCATAGAGCCCGAGACGCAAGATGTTGCGATCGATCGGCGCGATGCGTTCGAGCGACCACTCGGGCGCGGCCTTCTCGATGATGAGGTCAATGTCGTCTTTCTTCGCGAGCGTACCGAGGAGAAGCCGCTCCATGAACGGATGGTCGACATCATCGCCGCCAAACTCCGCGACGTTACGCGCGAGAATATTCAGAGAATCTTTTTGTGACGCGTGCGTCGTATCCCACTCAAAGAGCGTCTGGAGAACAACGGAACGTGCGAGATGTCGATTCGCCATGGAAAGATCTATGCCGGTAGTATAGCAAACAACGCAGCTATGCAAATGCTTGTTGTGCAAAACAAAAAAGGTGACACCTTACAGTTGCTGTAAGGTGTCACCTTTTTTTCAGATTAAACTCCGCCTCCGAATCCGCTACGTGCCTTCGGGCGGCTCGCGGTTGCGACCTTACCGAGCACTCCCTTATTCGCGTGCTCTTCACTGGCGTGCTCATGCACATGCTTCACTACCGGCTCGGTGTCAGGACCTTTCACCTTCGCGCCTTTCACAGCTTTTACTTTCGGCGTGAAGATCTGCTTGCCGCGATACATGCCCGTCGCCTCATCGAGGTGATGCGGAAGACGAAGCGTACCGTTCTCTTTATCGGTTACGACGTTGGTGTTTTTGAGCGCGTGGTGCGACCGCCGGTTACGGGTGTGGCCGCTCGTATGGCGCATGCGAATTGACATGGAAGTACCTTAGCACAAGGTATAAAAAAGTGAAAGCGCCCACTGCAGTTCGGGCGCTTTCGGGGCTGGGGGTTATTTGAACAACAGCACTTGCCCGGGTCTGTATTCGCTACAGGGCCCAGACTTTCCAGAACACGTTTGTTTGGCACAATTACGGCAACGTTCCTCCCACGTTCCCTCATTTGTGTACATCCGTTTCTCTGTCCTCATTTGTTCCTCATTGTTTTGTACAGCCAGTCCCATGTGTTTCTTTCCCCCTTTCAGAAATGAAAGACCACGATCGTTCAAGTCCAGTGCTCGAACCCGGATATAACTTATAACTCTATACTGCTGGTAAGTCAATGTGCACAAACGATCGCCTGTGGATAGCGCAAAGTCCATGTTTCTGGAGCGCTTCATAATGCGCTTTTGTTCCGTACCCTTTATGCTTCTCAAAACCATATTCTGGATACCCTTTTGCGAGCTCCCGCATGAGCCGGTCGCGTGAGACTTTTGCCGCAATCGAGGCGAGCGAGATGAGCGGGACGAGCTCATCGCCGTTGATAATAGTCTCTTGTTCATACTCCTCTGGTGCCCGTAACCCTCCGTCCAACAAAATGTGGACACCCGGTGTCAGAATGCTTGTAGACACCGGGTGTCCACATTTTGCGAGCGAATCCACCCCGCGTGCCACAGCTCGGCGAATAACGACCGCGATGCCCTCGTTATCAATACTCTCGGCGCTTTCAAATTCAACTGTGTAGCGCGCGTCGCCCCTGGCGACGCGCGCTAGTAACATTTCAAAAATCTTTTCGCGCTTTTTTTCTGAGAGTTTTTTTGAATCCGCCACGCCCGGGAACTCCTTCGCCACATCAAACCCTTCCGACACAATCGCCACCCCGACCGCTACCGGCCCGGCCAATGGGCCCCTGCCCGCCTCGTCTACTCCCAGCGTAAATCCCATAGAGAGAGTATATACTGGACGCATGGCGAGCCGCTTTATCCATCTCCATACCCATTCTCATTACAGCTTTTTGCAAGCGCTCCCGAAGGTGGAGGACTTGGTCGAGAGAGCGAAGAAAGAAGGGATGGACGCGCTCGCACTCACCGATGGCGGCAACATGCACGGCGCGGTCGAGTTTTATCAGGCCGCGACCAAAGCGGGCGTGAAGCCGATCCTCGGTGTTGATGCCTATCTCGCGCCGCGCTCGCGCCACGACAAAGACAAGAATCTGGACAGCAAGCGCTCTCGCATCGTGCTGCTCGCAGAAAATAACCAAGGGTATAAGAATCTCCTCGCGCTCGTCACCACATCATGGACCGAGGGATTCTTTGAGCGGCCGCGCATGGACAAAGAACTTTTACACAAACATCACGGCGGCATCATCGCACTCATCCCCTCCTTTGCCGGTGATATCGCCCAATGTCTCCGCGCAGGCGATCATGACGGCGCTGCGGCTTCGCTCGCAGAATTCAAAAATATTTTTGGCGCTGAAAACGTCTTCTTAGAAATTACCCATCATCCGAAAGTAGCCGGGCATGAGGCGTTGATGCAAAAAATTATTGCGCTTGGCAAGGAGAGCGACACCCCGCTCGTCGGGCAACATGACGTCTATTATCTGGCTCCCGACGACCGCGAGGCGACCGAGACTATGCGCCGCATCCAGCAAGGCAGCCGCGGCAGGAATGAAGATGAGGACTTCTCCTTCATCAGCGAACACACCGCCGAGAGACTCTTCAAAGATACCCCCGAGGCGATCGAGAATGCACGGAAGATCGCCGACCGTTGTACCGTCGATCTGACGCTCGGGAAATTCGTGTTCCCCGACTTCTCGCTCCCGCCCGGAAAGACTGCGGACGAGGTCCTGCACGAGCTCTGCCTCAAAGGCATCGAGACGCGCGGGCTCACCGAGCGGCCAGAGGTGCGTGAGCGCCTCGAATACGAGCTCGGCATCGTGAAGTTCAAAGGCTATGCGGCCTACTTCCTCGTGGTAGAAGATCTCGTCCGCTTCGCGCGCGAACACAACATCTACACCAACATCCGCGGCTCGGTCGCCGGTTCGATGATCACCTATCTCTTGCAGATCACCAAGATAGATCCGCTCGAGTACAAGATCCCTTTTGAACGATTCCTCAACCCAGAACGCCCCTCGGCTCCCGATATCGATATGGACTTCGCTGATAATCGGCGCGACGAAGTCATCGAGTATGCGCGGCGCAAATATGGCGAAGACCACGTCGCGCAGATCGGTACATTCGGCACCATGATGGCGCGGGCGGCGGTGCGCGATGTCGCGCGCGCTCTGGGCCATTCCTATACCACCGGCGATCGCATCGCGAAGCTGATTCCCATGGGCTCACAAGGGTTCCCTATGACTATTGACCACGCCCTTGAGCTCGAGCCGGATTTGAAGGCCTTGTACGACGAGGACGACGAGTCGCGTGAAATCCTCGATCTCGCCAAACGCATCGAGGGATGCGTGCGACACGTCGGCGTTCACGCAGCCGGCGTCGTTATCGCCCCCACCCCGCTCATAGAGTGGACGCCGCTCCAGCCCGACCCGAAGGGCGGCAAACTTATCACGCAATTCGACATGTACTCCGTCGGCGAGGACGGCATCGGGCTCACGAAGTTTGACTTCCTCGGCATCAAGAACCTCACCATCCTCGCCGACGCCGTCGCCCGTGTGAAGGAATCTCGAGGCGTGGTCGTAGACATTGAGAATATCCCTCTTGATGATTCAAGAACATTCGAAATGCTCGCGCGAGGCGACACTGAGGGCACCTTCCAGCTGAACGGCTCTGGCATGACGCGCTGGCTCAAGGATCTGCGGCCAAGCACCATCCACGACATCAACGCAATGGTCGCGCTCTATCGCCCGGGACCAATGCAATTCATCCCCCAATACATCGAACGCAAACACAATCCGCGTCTCATCACGTATCTTGATCCGGCGATGGAGCCCATTCTGAAGCAGACCTACGGCATCCTCGTCTATCAGGATGATCTCCTCATCATGGCGCATGAATTCGCCGGCTATTCGTGGGGCGAGGTGGACAAGTTCCGCAAGGCGGTCGGCAAAAAGATCCCCGCGGAGATGCAGAAGCAGAAGGACAAGTTCATCAATGGGTGCGTCGAACACTCCAAGTGGCCGCTCGCGAAGGCAAAGCAGGTGTGGGACTGGATAGAGCCCTTCGCCGCCTACGGCTTCAACAAGGCGCACTCGGCATCCTACGGCCGTGTTGCCTACCAGACCGCCTACATGAAGGCGAACTACCCGGTCGAATATCTCGCCGCACTCCTCACCGCCGACTCCGGCGATACTGAGCAAATTGCGATTTTCGTCGCCGAGGCGAAGCGCATGGGTATCGCGGTACTCCCGCCGGACGTGAATGAAAGCGGGACGGACTTTACAGTCATTAGCCATGAAGGCGTTTCTGCTGCAGGGGCTCCGCAGACTGACTACCAAAGGAGTGAGGATAAAATGAACGAAGTTTATTTTATCCGAACGAGTGAAGGGAGGAAGCATGAACATGCTTACGAGGCGAGGACTGAGCAATTTCTTAGCAAAGAAATTGCGTACCCGAAAGCAGGAATGCCGAATGGCGCTATCCGATTTGGCCTTTCATCAATCAAGAACTTCGGCGACGGTATTTCAGAAGCGATTATTTCAGAGCGAAAAGCGCACGGCCCGTTCACTTCCCTCTCCAGCTTCCTCTCTCGTGTCGGGTCAAAGAATCTCAATAGAAAGTCGCTCGAGTCGCTCATCAAGTGCGGCGCGCTCGAGTCGCTCAATCAATCGCGCGGAACGTTGCTTGAAAATATCGAGACGTTGCTCGCCTTCCACCGGGATGCGACGGCGATCGCGCCGCAAGACTCGCTCTTTGGCGCGGTGATGGCTCCGCCTGATCTCGTACTGCCCGCGGGCAAGCCGATATCACTTTTAGACAAGCTCGCGTGGGAAAAAGAGCTGCTCGGCATTTATGTTTCCGGCCATCCGCTCGACGCGCACACGAGCATGGTAGAAAAAGCGAAACTCACGATTACAGAAATTAAAACGAGTCCTCAACAAGGCAGGCTCCTTATCCTACCCGTACTGGTTGTCTCGGTGCGCGCATTCCTCACCAAGAGCGGCGAGAAGATGGCGTTTATTAAATTAGAAGATACCACCGATTCACTGGAGGCAGTCGTGTTCCCCAAGCTCTTCAAGGAGCACGTCGCAGTACTCGTCCCGGGCGCCTGCCTCCTTGTGAAGGGCAAAGTCTCGATTAGAAACGGCGAGACTACCCTCGCTATCGAGGAGCTCAAACCCCTCTAATTTTGTGTTGACAGGTACATCATTATCATAGTAGAATGCACTTGGCTGGGAGAATGTTCTCTCAGACAGAGATTAAATGACGAGGAAGGAGGATTGAATGAAGACAAGGGATTTCAAAGATGAGAATTTCAAGAAAAGCACCATGAGTCCGCCCACATCGTACCCCTGTTGCGTCGAGGTGGCTCATAAGGACGGTATTGTCGCAGTACGCAACTCTACCGATTCCGCGAAGAACACTGTCTTCTTCAGCAAGGCTGAGTGGGACGCATTTCTCGGCGGTGCGAAAAAAGGAGAGTTTGATTTCTAAGGAACTCTCAAAACCTAGGGGAACTGCTTCCGCGCAGTTCCCCTATCATTTTTATGGTATATTCTCCAAATATGGCTTCCATAGAAGAAAAGCGCCACACCCTCGCCCATTTACTTGCACAAGCCGTTCTTGAAACTTATCCGAATGCTCAATTGGCTCTAGGGCCAGCTATTGAGAACGGTTTTTACTATGATATTGATTTTGGCACAGAGAAAATATCAGAGGCGGATTTACCAAAGATTGAGAATACGATGAGAAAAAATTTGCCTCGATGGGATAAATTCACACACATAGAAGTTCCAAGGGATGAGGCCTACGAGTATTTCTCAAGCGTAACTGGTGTTGACCAATACAAAGGTGAACTTATCAAAGAGATTTCCGAGCGTGGTGAACCGATAACTTTGTATACTTGTGGTGGTTTTACCGATCTTTGTATAGGCGGCCACACAGAGAACCCGGCGCGAGATATCGCGTCCGATTCATTTACGCTCGACCGTATCGCCGGCGCCTACTGGCGCGGCGACGAAAAGAATCAGATGCTCACCCGCATCTACGGCCTCGCTTTTGATACCAAAGAAGAACTCGATGCGTATAAAGCGCAGCGAGAAGAAGCCGAGAAGCGCGATCATAAGAAGCTTGGTCGCGAGATGAAGCTTTTTACCATCTCCGCACTCGTTGGTGCCGGCCTTCCGCTCCTTCAGCCGAAGGGCGCGGTTATCCGCCGGGAGATAGAAGAATATCTTTGGGAACTTCACAAAAATAAAGGGTATGACCGCGTATGGACACCACACCTCGCGAAGGAGGCACTCTATGAGACCTCTGGACACGCCGCCAAATTTGGTGATGAACTCTTCCGCGTCTCCGGCTCTGATGAAAAGTTCTTCTTGAAGCCGATGAACTGCCCGCACCACATGCAGATCTTCGCGGACAATCAGTTCTCCTATCGCGATATGCCCGTGCGCTACTTTGAACCGGCCACCGTCTATCGTGACGAGAAGACTGGCCAGCTCGCGGGCCTCACGCGCGTGCGCTCCATAACACAGGACGATGGTCACCTCTTCTGTCGTGTCTCGCAGATCGGCGAGGAGGTATCGACCATCGTCGGCATCATCCATAGCTTTTACAAGACGATGAAAATGCTCGACGGTTATTGGGTGCGACTCTCGGTGCGCGGCGAGGGTGGCAAGTATCTTGGCGAAGACGAGGTCTGGGAGAAGGCCGAGTCAGCGCTCGAAGAGGCTGCCCGACAAAATAATCTGCCCTACAAGCGCGTCGAGGGCGAGGCGGCCTTCTATGGCCCCAAGCTTGATTTCATCTTTAAAGACGCGATCGGGCGCGAGTGGCAGCTCGCGACTATTCAGTGCGACTTCAACCTCCCCGAACGCTTTGACCTCTCCTATATAAACGAGAAGGGTGAGAAGGAGCGCCCGGTCGTTATTCATCGCGCCATCTCCGGCTCGCTTGAACGCTTCATGGGTGTCGCGATTGAACACTTCGCAGGTGCCTTCCCGCTCTGGCTCGCGCCAGTGCAGGCCAAGGTGTTGAGCGTGTCGGAGAAGCACGCGAGCTATGCACAAGAAGTCGCCTCTGAACTAAAGGCCGCGGGCATCCGTGCTGAAGCGGACGATTCAAACGAGTCGCTCGGCAAGAAGATCCGCGAAGCGAAGCTCGAAAAGATCCCCTACCTCCTTGTCGTGGGCGACGCCGAAGTCGCCGCGCAGACGGTCTCTGTCGAGAGCCGCGACGCGGGAAAGCTCGACACCATGTCCGTCCCCTCCTTCATCTCCCGCGCGAGCGAAGAGATTAAGATGCGGAGATAACAACCGGGTCGAATATCACCCCTTGTTTTTCAAGTTCGGTTTTTTCCGCGGACGCGAGCAAGAGATACACGATTGGTTCGTGAGTAATAACCTTCCCGATCATCTCATCGTTGTTATAGAAAACCGGATCTTCCATATTTTTGAATAACCGGCTGTTGGGATAGTCGAAGAATAGCCCCTCCTTGTCGATCTTTGCTCTTATTTCGTCCGTCAGTTCCATTTTCTCGGTCGGAATCCTCTTCTTTTTTCTTATAATTGTCAGCGGCCCAACGGTTATCGGTTTTATCTCCATGATCTGAACAAAATTACTTTTCTTAAAGAGAAACTTCCGAGCGATTGGTTCAGAATTTTTTGCGTTCTCGTAGGAAATTACCGATTCTTCTTTCATTCGTGTTTATTACCAAAATGCTGATGAAGGAAATATTAACTGGATTGCACATCCGCCGCGACAAGCTTCGTGTTCATCTTTATCAAGGCGAGACCTTGATAATTTTATTAGTATATTAGCATTATGGCTGAACGAGACCCTTTTGGCGTTAACGAATGGTATCACTGCTACAATCGCGGCGTTGATAAAAGAATTATCTTTGAAGACGTTGGGGACTACAACCGATTCCTCTTGCTGCTGTATATGGGAAATAGTTCCGTGCCACTCCATGTCGCCAACATGAGGAATCGAAATCTGCGCTCCGTTCTTGAAGACATATCTATTGACCGTGAAGAACCAGTCGTAGAGATAGGGGCTTACTCGCTCATCCCTAACCATTTTCATCTTGTCCTGAAAGAAATAACGGAAGGAGGAATCGTAACGTTCACACAACGAATCTTTACCGCGTACACTATGTATTTTAATAGAAAGTACGAGCGAACAGGAACCCTTCTTTCTGGAGTATTCAAATCTCGGCATATCGATGACGACCAATACTTAAAGCAAGTTGTCTCATATACACACCTTAATGCTGCTGAATTATTTGACCCGAAATGGAAAGACGGACAAGGTGACCTTAGAAAAATTGAGAAGGGATTATTGGAATACCCTTATTCGAGCCTGCCCGATTTTCTCGGACAGAAACGTCCTGAACAAAAAATACTTGGCGACTCCATTTTCGAGTTATTTGAAACAATCCCCACATTACAAGAAATGATTGACGAAGCGAGTGCGTATTATGCCGAGCATCCAAAAAGTGCCATATAATATCAAGGCGAGACCTTGATATTTTTATTGAGGAATTAGAGATCAACGGTGGCGAGCTTGGCGTTCGACTGGATGAAAGACTTGCGCGCAGCGACGTCGGTGCCCATGAGGATGTCAAAGATGCGGTCGGCCGCCTCAGCGTCCTCGACATTCACGCGCTTCAAGACGCGGCGTTCGGGGTTCATCGTGGTCTCCCAGAGCTCGCTCGGATTCATTTCACCGAGACCCTTATATCTCTGAATATTAACCTTAGCTGGCTTCCTTTGGCTCGCCGTAGCTTCAGCGGAGGCGGCTTCGGCAACCTCCTCTGACGATTCTGCTTCATCGCCCGCACTAATCTCCGCGGCTTCATTCGCTGCGACGCCAAGCTCCTTCAAAACTTCTTCTTTTTCTTTATCCGAATACGCATACGCGATCGCCTTCCCTTTGGTGATTTTATAGAGCGGCGGTTGTGCGATATAGACGAACCCACCGTCGATAATCGGTTTGAAGTGCCGATAGAGGAGCGTGAGGAGGAGCGTGCGGATGTGCGCGCCGTCGACGTCGGCATCGGTCGCGATGATGATCTTGTGGTAGCGGAGCTTCGAGAGGTCAAAGACGTCGCCGATCGCGGTGCCCATCGCGACGATGAGCGCGCGGATCTCGACCGAGGCGAGCATGCGGTCGAGGCGCGCGCGCTCGACGTTCAAGATCTTCCCGCGCAGAGGCAATATCGCCTGCGTGCGGCGATCCCTTCCCTGCTTGCTGGAGCCGCCGGCTGAGTCTCCCTCTACAATGAAGAGTTCCCCTTCTTCGGCGCTCTTGGTCTGGCAGTCAGAGAGCTTACCCGGTAAGGTCATACCCTCTAAGGCACCCTTACGGAGCACTGAATCCTTTGCCGCCTTCGCGGCCTTGCGCGCCTTCAAGGCGAGGAGGACTTTGTTAATGATCGCCCTCGCCTCGTCAGGATTCTCTTCGAGAAATGCCCCCAGCGCCTCGCCAAATACAGTCGCGACCGCGCCCTGTGCCTCTACCGAGCCGAGCTTCGCTTTGGTCTGGCCTTCAAACTGGATCTCCGGGAGCTTGACCGAGACAACCGCCGTGATCCCTTCGAGCACGTCGTCGCCGGTGAAGTTCTCATCCTTCTCTTTCAAGATATTCGCGTTCCGGCCGTAGGTATTGAGCGAACGAGTGAGCGCCGTCTTGAAGCCGGTGATGTGCGTGCCGCCCTCGGCGTTGTAGGTATTGTTGGCGAAGGCGGTGATGCGCGAGACGATGTCGTCTACATATTGGAACGCGACCTCGACCGACACGTTATCCAGCTCGCGATCAATATAGAAAATATTTTTGTGCACGGGCGTTTGGTGCTTATTATGGAAGGCGACGAGCGACTTCAACCCGCCCTCAAAGTAGAACGTCGTTGAAGGGACACCGAGCGATTGCTCGCGCAGGAAGACTGTTTCTGTTTCAAACGCGTCTTTGTTCGAGCGTGCGTCAACTACCGAAATGCGCACGCCCTTCACCAAATATGCCTGCTGGCGCAAGTGCGCGATGATCTTTTCCAGATTCCACTCGATACCTTCTTTGAAGATCGTGATGTCCGGTTTGAAGAGGACAATAGTGCCGTGCTCTTTGGTCGTGCCAACTTTCTTCACTTTCGCGAGTGGCTTGCCGATTGTATATTCCTGCATATGCATCCCGCCGTCTTGGTGTACCACCACCTTGGTGTGCTCTGAGAGCGCATTCACCACCGAGGCGCCCACACCGTGCAAGCCGCCTGACACCTTGTATGCTTCATTATCGAACTTCCCACCCGCGTGGAGCGTGGTCATGATCGTCTCGAGTGCCGAGACCTTAGTCTTCGGGTGGATGCCCACCGGGATACCGTTGCCGTTGTCGGCGACCCTCACGTAGCCCTCTGGCAGAAGCGCCACCTCGATATCATCGCAGCGGCCGACCATTGCTTCGTCGCGCGCGTTATCAAAGATCTCCCAGACCAGGTGGTGGAGGCCGTCGGGGCCGGTGGTGCCGATATACATCCCCGGGCGCTTCCTGACCGGCTCAAGCCCCTCAAGGACAGTAATAGACGAGGCGTCGTACGCCTTCGTTTTGACAGGTTTTTCGGTCGTTTTAGCCATAAAAATAGCCGCTTTTCGGTTGCCTCTAGTATAGCATATTTTGGGGCGGTTTTCCCCTCTTTAATCAGCGCACCTCGTACCCTTTTGCCGTGAGGGCAGTAGTGATTTGAGCCATAATGCCATTCACCTCGTCGTCAGTGAGGGTACGCTCCATAGACTGGAACACGAGCCGATAGGCGAGTGAGACTTTGCCCTCTTTTTCAAACCGATCAAATTGATCCAGTCGCACAAGAAGCTCCCCTGCGTTCTCCTGAACAATGGATTTCGTAAATCCATCATCAACATCGGCAGAGGCCCAAAAGGCGATGTCGCGCGTGATGAATGGATAGAGTGAGAACGGCTTGAAAGCACCGAGCTGATAGCGCTTCGGCTCGTAGCTCGCATCGTCTTCAATCGCGGGTAGGCCAGGCACCGGCTCGGACGTTTTAATCTCCAATCGCTCGCCTTCTTTCGGAAACACCGTCCCGATTTCAAAAAGCTTCGGCTTCTCGCCCGGTGCGAGCACCAGAGGCGCCACGTATTTCGCGCGTTCGAGCGCCTCTTTCATGTTTTCATCCAAGCTGGTGCGGAGCGCCGGCTTCGCCTTATCAAGCGGATTCGCGAGTGTGATGTCGCCCTTGGCGGCAAACGATTGCGTCGAGATCTCGACGAACCCGCGCTCGACCAAAAAGTCCTTCACCTTCTCGATCCCCCGCCACTTAGCCTGATCCACCATGTCGGGACGTACGACGTCCCGACATGGGAGCTCGGTGGCGGGGAGGCGATCGTAGCCCAAGATACGGCCCACTTCTTCAACAAGGTCTTCGGGGATAACGAGATCGGTGCGTTCAAAGGGCGGCGTCACCTCAAATGTTTCGTTTGATTCAGAATAGGGAAGTCCGAGGCGGTTAAAAACATCTATGACTTCTTCTTTTGAGAAGTCGGATCCAAGCACTCCATTTATCTTTTCAAGTGACACACTCACCTTCCGCTCTTGTTCAGATCCAGAGCGAGCCGGATACGTGTCAACAACTCCTGCGACTTCCCCACCTGCAACTTCTCGGATAAGCGAGATGACATCGCGCATGCCGTAACCCGCGAGCTCTGGCGACGGGCGGTTTTGGAAGCGGAGCGACGCGTCCGTCACGAGCTTCAAGGCCTGTGCGGCGCGGCGGATTGCAGTGCCGTCGAAGTTCGCCGCCTCAACGATGATATCGGTCGTGGCTTCGGTAAGCTCTGCCGCCTTGCCTCCCTTCACTCCCGCGATGCCGATAGCAGAGTCGGCGTTCGCATCCGTGATAAGCAGCACACTTTCGGGCAATGCGTATTCATCACCCGAGAGCGTCGTGATCTTCTCGCCCTCTCTCGCATT
Organism: Minisyncoccota bacterium; assembly: GCA_041664265.1. Classification (GTDB taxonomy): domain Bacteria; phylum Patescibacteriota; class Minisyncoccia; order Phycocordibacterales; family Phycocordibacteraceae; genus C7867-001. The sequence continues at coordinate 3,422 of JBAYLD010000004.1, read as the reverse complement.
CCGGACTTTGATCGTGTACTTCCCTCTGTCAGCTGACGGATTTTTCATCAACTTCGCCGCATCAAAGGCGTGCAGAGGCTGGCCGATATTGAGCATCACATAGTTTGTCGCGTCCACGATATTGTTGATGGATCGCTGCCCTACCGCTTCGAGAGCTTCGCGCAGCCACTCGGGCGACGGACCAACATTCACCCCCTTCACCAAGGCACCCCTATACCGCAGACACTTCTTCGGTTCCTCAATCTCTACTTGCAATAATGTGGGACTTCCGATGTCCCACATGGGAAATGGCGTATTTAAAGGATCGTCTTTCAACGGGATGTTGAGGATAGCCGAGAGCTCCTTCGCGATGCCGCGGTGGCAGAGCATGTACCCCGCGCGATCAGGAAGTACTTTTACATCCAGAAGGTCTCCTTCCGCTTCTTCAACTTCTGCAACATGGAAGGTAAGCGCCTCTGCAATCGCCTCTGTCGCAGGAAGCGGCGTATCAAAATATCTTTGGAGCCAAGTACGCGAGACTTTCATATGTTCTTTTCTTCAAATCCCCACACAAAGCGCGTGTCGCCCGAATGAAAGAGGCGGATATCAGGAATACCGTATTTGATCATCACCACGCGCTCGAGCCCGGGGCCGAAGGCGAAACCCTGAACCTTTTCAGGATCGAGGCCGGCGTTGCGGAGCACGTTCGGATGCAGCATGCCGGCGCCGAACATCTCGAGCCACCGACCCTCCTTCCCCGGCGCTTCAAACCATAAGTCGACTTCGATCGACGGTTCGGTAAACGGGAAGTAGCTCGGACGGAAGCGGATACGCGTATCGGGCCCGAGATACTCGCGATAAAAGCGTTCCCACGTCCCCTTCAAATGCGCGAGCGTCACTGCCCCCGGCGGCCCGACCGCAAAGCCGTCATATTGGTAGAATTGCGCTTCATGGGTCATGTCGGTTGCTTCGTTGCGAAATACCTTGCCGACGCTGATCATCCTCTTCTCGGTCTCGCCAGCCTTCGCCATCTTCTCGAGCTCGCGAATAGTCACCGAGGTCGTATGCGTGCGCAGAACGCGGCGAGGCGTCTCGTCCGTCCAGAAGGTGTCCTGCATATCCCGCGCTGGGTGATCGGCAGGGACATTCAATGCGGTGAAGTTGTACCACTCATCTTCGAGCTCCGGGCCATATGCGATACCAAACCCCATCTGGCCGAAGATCTCCGCAATCTCGCGCGTCGCGATGGTGATCGGATGCAATCGTCCTTCGAGCATATCCAGCAACTATACCGCATCTCTCGGCTAGAAAAAACCCGTCAGATTTGCTATGATTGCCTTAATCATGGCGTGGGGCTCTGACGTATATCTATATCCGTTCCTCTTCATCGCGCTCTATTTCGAGTCATTCTTTTTGGTAACCTTCCTCTCGAAGCCGGCCCGCATGCGCCGAACAGATACGCCGGCGCCACTCGCCGAAGACGCACCTCCCGTGGCGATCGTCGTACCTTGTTGGAATGAAGAAACAACCGTAGCCGGGACGGTTGAATCGCTGCTTGCGCTTGAATATCCGCAAGAGAAGCTCGCGATCATCCTCGTCAACGACGGATCAACCGACGGCACTCGAGCCGCCATGGATCGTTTCTCCGGGCATCCGCAGATCACCATCATCCACAAAGAGAACGGGGGGAAATTTACCGCAATGAACATCGGCATCGAACAAGCAAGAGATGCCCGCTTCATAGGATTCCTCGACGCCGACTCGTTCGTCGCGCCCGACTCGTTGCGCGAGATCGTCGCCTCTTTTGACGGGCCAGACACCGCCGCCGTCACCGCGTCGATGTCGATCCACGAGCCGCACACGATATTCCAGCGCATGCAGTATGCGGAGTACTCCCTTGCCATAACGCTCCGCCACGTCTTCGCATCTGTGAACGGCTTGTATGTCACGCCGGGACCTTTTTCATTTTACCGGCGGTCGATCTTCGCCGAGCTTGGAGTGTTCCGTCACGCGCACCTTGCAGAAGATATGGAGATGGCGATGCGCATCCAGCGCGCAGGGCTCACTATCGGCAACGCCATCCGCGCGCGTGTGTACACCAAAGGCCCTCCGAGCCTTCGGACGCTCCTCAAACAGCGTGTCCGCTGGACGACCGGCTTCCTGCGCAATGTATGTTTTGACTATCGCGATCTCATCGGCAACCGGAAGAATCAAGTCCTCGGCTTCTTCATCCTCCCTTTCGCCATCGCTGCGATGGGAGGCGGCATCTTCCTCTTCTTCTACAGCATCGTCAAGTTTACCGAACGCAGCCTGCACACCCTCTCTCTGCTACAGACGGTACCGCTCTCGTATATGTTTTCTTGGCACCCATTTTCTTGGTTTTATCTGCCTATAACCGGGGTGGCACTCCTCGGTGTCGTCTCCATGACCAGCGCTCTCGTCTGGATGACGGTCGGCAAAAGGCTCTCGAAGACGCCCGGCACGCTCGCGCCAAACGTGGTGCTCTTCTTCCTCTTGTATGGTATTATCGCGCCAATCTGGCTTATCCGTTCGGTCTCTGATGTAGTGCGCGGCACACACACCGCATGGCGCTAGTCCACACCTTTTAACCTATGTCTCTCTTCACTCGTAACGCCCTCATCGCCCTCGTCCTCGCCGGTACTATTATCGGCACGGTTATCTATGCCGTTACGTATTTGAACAACGCCCGCATCGCCGAGCTCGGGGCCATAGAGGATCAGCTCTCTATCGAGACGCTTTCTCTCGACACGCAATTTTCCCTGCTTGAAGCGGCGCCCTGCGACAGCGCCACCTCTTCAGCCACGCTGACCGGAGAACTTTCAGATTTGGGAGACCGCCTCGCCTATGCTGAAGGCCAGCTCGGCAAGGACAACGAGCAAGTGGTGCGGCTCAAGAAGCAATACTCGCTGCTTGAGATCCGCGACTACCTCATCACCAAGAAGCTCGCTGCCGCGTGCGGCACCAAGCCCGTAACGGTGCTCTATTTCTACAGCAACACCGGCGACTGCGCCGACTGCGACCGGGCCGGCTACGCGCTCTCCTATCTGCACACGACATACCCGAACCTGCGCGTTTACTCCTTTGACTACACGCTTGACCTCGGTGCCTTGAAGACGCTCATCGCGGTCGCAAAGGTGAACGGGCCCTTGCCCGCTTTCGTGGTGAACGGCAAGCACTCCTACGGCTTCACCTCGCTTGAAGACCTCGAGAAGCAGTTCCCCAAGGGCGCACTTGCGACTTCAACAACCGCAATGCGGTAAATGTAAACGTTTCAATATTTAAATATTTAAATTTCTTGCGGAGTCTCTATTAAAGCACGCTAGAACCAATTTCGCGCCCTAACCTTCTCGCCCGCTCGCAGACTCGCGGGCTCGCCGCGCGATTACGCGCGGCCCCTCGCCACTGCCGCGCATTTCTGTTTT
>JBAYLD010000003.1:0-108147 GCA_041664265.1 Minisyncoccota bacterium | reverse complement strand
CGAGCGTGTCCGAGGCGTATTGGTTCGCTTCCCCACGCAATCGGAGCGTACGAGGCAGTTTCAAGTCACCACGCGCTCCGCGCGTGCGAAGTGGGTTCGCGCAAAGGCTAATACATCACCGCAAAAACGAGTCCGCGAGATTTTGTGGAGGAGAGCAAGCCGCCTGCGCGGCTTGCGTGAGGGATTCGAAAGGCGCAGGCATATCGCGGCGAGCACGCCGCGATGCCGAGCCAGGGTCGTGAAAATTCCTGAGCGACGGCGAAGGAATTATTCCTGACCGAATCCTTCCCTCTCCGCCAACGAAAATCGCCCGCACTCTGTGCGGGCGATTTTCGGAAAAAACAAAAACTATGAAGCGCCGTTCACGCAGCACCCCTTCCTATCGAAGATGAGGAGGAGCGCAGAGACGCCGACCAAGAGGTAGACGAGATTCTCGACTGCCGGCCATGAGCCGAGGATAAGGTTTACGATGTTCCAGTTGCCGCCCATGTAGACGCCGAGCGCGACAAGGCCCCAGTTGAGCCCGCCGATAATCACCAGAACGAACGCGATAGCATATAGTGCTTTCATGTGGGTAAAAGATTATTAAAGCGGGGGTGGTTAGTCCGCTCTCGTACAGTATGACTCTTTTTAAGACGTGCGGGAGGCGACCTGTGTATACTGCAGGTAACAGAGCATGCCGTCTTCTTCTCTCATCATCGCTCTATGCATCGCCCTCGGTGTCGCGGTTCTGATGCGGCCGCGACGATTTTATTTCGTCCGTCATGGCGAGACGCTCCTGAATGCTGCACACATTCGCCAAGGAGGAGAAGGCGGCCTCTCCGAGATGGGGCGGCTTCAGGCAGAACAGGCCGGCCGCTCTCTCAAACGTTTCCCTATCACGCGCATCATCGCGAGCAGTCTCCCGCGCGCGAGAGAGACCGCACTGGTCATCAACGGACATCTCAACGTGCCCATCATATATTCCGATCTTTTTGGCGAACGACGGAACCCGACCGAAGTTATCGGGAAACACAAAGACGATCCCGAGGTGCGCCGCATCATCGACCACATAGATCTCGCCTATCATGCCGACGACTACCGCTTCTCTGACGAAGAGAATTTTGTGGACTTGAAGAAACGGGCGCGGAAGTGTCTCGCGCTCCTCGCGCGCCAGGGCGCGCGCAAGACATGCGTGGTAACCCATCACGTATTCCTTAAGATGCTGCTCTCCTATCTGCTCTACCGCGAACGGCTCCATGCCGCCGACTTCGCGAAACTGGCGTTCTTTAACTATTCAGACAACGCGGGTATCACGATTTGTGAATTCCGCCCCTGGAGACTCCTCTCCCGCACCCGCGGCTGGAGCGTTTTATCCTTCAACGAAACGCCCTGAATTGGACATTATGATGTCCTAAGTTTAGTAGTCCATCCCCATTCCCCCGCCCTGCGGCATATCCTTCTTCGGCTCGGGGATCTCGGCGATAGCCGCCTCGGTGGTGAGCAGGAGCGCCGCGGCAGAGATAGCGTTCTCGAGCGCCATGCGCGGCATCTTGGCCGGGTCAACGATGCCCGCAGCGAGCATATCGTCGACGATCTCGTCGACGAGCGCGTCATAGCCGGCGTTCGCCTTGCCCGACTGCACCTTTGAGACGATAACCGCCGCATCATCTTTGCCGGCGTTTATCGCGATCTGCGCGAGCGGCGTCTCGAGCGCATGCACGACGATATCGAAGCCCGCCCTTTCGTCTGCACCCATCTTATGGTCCTGTGCCGCGAGCTTCTTGGCGATCTTTGCGAGCGCCGTGCCACCGCCCGCGACGATACCCTCCTCGATAGAGGCCTTGGTCGCTTTCACCGCATCATCAATCTTGTCCTTCAAATATTTCATTTCGGTCTCGGTCGCTGCACCGACCGATATGACGGCGACACCGCCCGAGAGCTTCGCGATACGCTCTTCTAATTTCTCCTTGTCGAACTTCGACTCGGTATTCTCCGCTTGGCTCGTAAGCTGCGCGATCCGCGCGGCAATGTCCGCCTTCTTCCCCTTCCCGCCCACGATAGTGGTCGAATCTTTCGTCGCCACGACCCGTGCTGCTTTGCCGAGCTGAGAGAGCGTCATGTCCTCAAATTTCAAACCAACCTCGTCAGAGATGACCTGGCCGCCAACCACCGTCGCGATGTCGGCGAGCATTTCCTTCTTCCTGTCGCCGTAGCCCGGCGCCTTGATCGCGAGCACGCTGAAGGTGCCGCGCAGCTTGTTCAGCACGAAGGTGGTGAGTGCATCGCCCTCGACATCATCGGCGATAATAACCAGCTCCTTCTTCCCCGATTGCGCGATTTTCTCCAAGATAGGCAATATCTCTTGTACGTTACCGATCTTTTTGTCAGTGGTGAGGATAAGCGCATCCTTCATCTCGGCCTCCATGCGCTCCGGATTCGTGATCATATACGCCGAAACATAGCCTTTATCCATCTGGAGGCCTTCGACGACCTCATACGAGAGCTCCATGCCCTGGCTCTCTTCGACGGTAACGACGCCCGAGCTCCCGACCTTCTCGACCGCCTCGGCGATAATGCTGCCAAGCACCTCTGACTCTGCCGATACAGAAGCGACCTGCTTCACCTCCGCTTTGCCGCTGACCGGCCGCGCCATCTTCTTGATCTCGACGAGCGCGGCATCGCGCGCCTTCTCCATACCGCGCCGGATACTCATCGCATTCGCCCCCTTCATTACCCGCGCGAGGCCGTCTTCGACCAGCGCCTCAAGAAGCACCACCGAGGTAGTAGTGCCATCGCCGGCGGTGTCGTTCGTCTTGCTTGCTACCTCCTTCACGATCTCCGCGCCCATGTTCTCGAACTTGTCCTTCAAGGAAATTTCTTTTGCGATAGAGACGCCGTCGTTGGTGATGCGCGGGCCGCCATATGACTTCTCGATGACGACATTGCGCCCCTTTGGTCCCAGGGTCACCTTTACCGCACGAGCGGCCTGCGTGATGCCTCGCATAATCGCTTTGCGCGCGTCTTCAGAAAAGAGGATTTGTTTTGCCATAGAGATAGGTTATAGGGATTAGGTTGTAAGGGGTAGTTAATTCGAGACAGCGATGATGTCGGACTCAGAAAGCACATAATGCTCGACGTCATTGATCTTAAACGGCTCATCCCAAGGCTTTTTAAAAAATACGGTGTCGCCCGGCCTTACCTCGACCGGAATGCGCTCACCCGTGTCAGTGCGGCGCCCCGGGCCAACCGCGACAACTTCGCCCTTGATAAGCTTCTCTTTATTGGCCGCTTCGGGGAGGATGATGCCCGAAGCAAGCTTTTTCTCGCCCTCCTTTTCAGACGGCAAGACGATGATACGGTCTCCCAACGGCTTTAGTGAAAGCTTTTTTACCATGTCGTTCTATATAAATGAATAAAGTGCCCTGTGCTGAAGGAGTATAGAGAAACTCCCCCTTCATAGCAATGCTTGACAAATATTTGGTTGTATGATAAGATGGTATTTAGATGTTATTTGGCATATATCAAATTGAGGAGGATGGCAAATGAAAGCGAAAATATTTTTTGCGTTTTGTTTTTTCCTGTTCTTTTCTTGCACGGCAAAAAGTGAGGCTCCGAGCAAGATCATCGACCCGGATCCGGGACCTGAGATGAAGCGGATCCAAAGAATGGCCTTGGAGGAGACCATCTTACCGAAGAGTCAGGATGTAGAGTACATCCTGACAAAAGAACAAGGGACCGAGGACTACTACGCGCTCCCCGGTAAGTGGGTCGCGCCGAAAAAGTTCAAAGTAACCGGCGAGCCAGTGAAGATCACCGGCGAGCCAGTGAAAATAGGCTCCGGGCACTAAACACTCCGTGGAGGAACTCCGGTTCCTTCACGGAGTTTTTCTTTTTATACACAACTTGCAATCACTTCCCCATCTGTGCTATCTTAGTGGGTACAGATGGAGGCATTCGTATCGGCACTACCGTACGCAGAAATCATCCTCGCAACCCTCCTCATCGTTGGCATCGTGCTCCAGCAGCGCGGTGCGACCTTGGGTGGAGCCTTCGGAGGCGATAATTTCGCGTCGACCTTTTACAAGCGCAGAGGCGCCGAAAAATTTCTATTCAACGCGACCGCCGGTATCGCGATCTTGCTGGTGCTTGCAGCAATAGCGAACTTTCTTCTGGCGGGATCATGAGCGAGTGGAAGGAACGGCTCGCGCGTTCTTGGAACATTCCCTGGATCGATAGCTTACACGAACGCGTTCGAGCCCTTTCGTCGGGAGACCGTTTTCTTTTTCATGCCTGTGCGGCTTTCATTGGCGCCATGTCTCTCGTCAGCCTCTATGTGCTCCAACAGTCACTGCTTGAGCAGATACCGGCATATGGAGGCACCCTCGTCGAAGGAGCCGTCGGGAGCCCTCGTTTTATAAACCCACTCCTCGCCATTAGCGATGCCGATCGCGACCTCTCCCAACTCACCTATGCGGGACTCATGGGTCTCTCTGGCTCCGGAGAGCTTGTACCGGTGCTCGCAGAGAGCTACACCCTATCTGCTGATGGCAAGGTCTATACATTTATCCTGCGCCCGGATGTGGAGTTCTCAGACGGGACGCGCATAACAGCAAAGGATGTTGTGTTCACGATAGAAAAGGCAAAAAATCCCGTGATTAAGAGCCCCGAGTACGCGAACTGGTCCGGCGTCAGTGTTATCGCGATCGACCAGAGCACCGTACGCTTCACACTCCCAAAGGCCTATGCGCCGTTCCTCGGACTCACCACGCTCGGCATCCTCCCGGCCCACCTCTGGGAAAAAATATCGGACGAGCAGTTCCCCTTCTCTGATCTCCAGACCAAGCCGGTGGGAGCGGGACCATTCAAGGTTGCGGATGTTTCGCGCGGCGCATCCGGCCTCATCGAGAGCGTGACTCTTGCTGCGAATCCTCAGTATGTGTCCGGTCGGCCATATCTTGATCGCATCAGCTTCAATTTTTATTCGCGCTCTGAGGATCTGGTGAACGCCCTCGCGAACGGTTCTATTGAGAGTGCCTATGGTCTTTCTACCGACAAACAGGCATCCCGAACGATCACCGCACCGTATGCACGCATCTTCGGCGTGTTCTGGAATCCGAGCGAGAAACAAGTGTATGCCCGCGCAGAAGTGCGCAAGGCACTCTCATTCGCCATAGACCGGCAGGCGATTATTGACGAGGTGTTGAGCGGCTATGGCACGGCAATCATGGGACCCGTCCCGCCAGGCGGAGGCATACGGCAAGCGCCGCTCCCCCAGTCAGACGGCCTCCCCACGGACGTAGCCGCCAAGGTGCTTACCGCGGCAGGGTGGATATACGACAACTCTGCCCGTATATGGAAGAATGCATCCGCGAAACAAACACTCGATATGATAAGTATTCGCACGTCGAATGTCCCGGAATTGAAAAGTGTGGCGAGTGCTGTGAAGACTGAGTGGGAGAAGCTCGGCATCCCGGTCACCGTCGAGCTCTATGAGCCAGGCGACCTTTCGCAGAATGTCATTCGCCCGCGAAAATACGAGGCGCTCCTGTACGGTATGGTTATCGGCCGCGACCAAGATCTCTATGCGTTCTGGGACTCACAGGAGCGCAACGATCCCGGCCTCAACATCGCACTCTATGCGAACAAAACCGTTGATGCCCTCCTCGAAGAAGTGCGAGGTTCTACCGATCAAGGGAAACGCGCGGCCGATCTCCAAAAGATCGAGGACATCATTGCCGCGGATTATCCAGCCGCGTTTATCTATGCGCCAGACTTTATGTACACGGTACCAGCCGATATTTCGGGAGTTGAACTTCCCCAGATCATAATCCCTGCCGATCGCTTCGCGACCGCCCATTCGTGGTATCGCCTGACCGATGCGGTGTGGCCGTTTTTAGTACATAACAATAATAATTAACTTCTATATGAATGCAGCACCAGCTCCAGCACCAAGTCCGAGATCAATCCCGAACCGCGAAAGGCGACCACTCCCTGCTCGTCCGAGGCGACCCTTTGATCGTGATCGAGGGAATCGCCCTCCGGCCGGGCGCGGTACGCCACGCCCCGGAGGCGCTTCGCGCCGTATCCAGCGCATCTTGCGCCGCCCGTCAGCGAACCCCACCCGGCACGAAAGAAGCGCCGAATATTTCCCCGAGCCAGCAGGCCCGACGACCGTCCGCATCATCCCGTTTGGCGGTGTCGAGGAAGTCGGCCGTAACATGTTTGCTGTCGAAGTAGGCGCGACCGGCGACATCCTTGTCTTTGACGCAGGCTTCCAGTTCGTCTCTGAAGACGTGTCTCCTGGTGTGGACTACATCCTCCCGAATACGAAATATCTCGAAAAGAACGCTTCGCGGGTAAAGGGCGTCATCATCACGCACGGCCACCTTGACCACATCGGCGGGATCCCTTTCATCCTGCCGCGATTTGGCACGCCGCCGATCTACACCCAGAATCTCACGTCGATCATGATCCAGAAGCGCCAAGAAGAATATCCGGATGTGCCAAAATCCGAGATGGTTATCGTTGAGGCCGGCCAGACCGTGACGATCGGCTCGACGCGGGTGAAGTTCTTCCCTGTTACGCACTCCATACCTGATTCGATGGGCGTGTCCGTGGAGACACCGCAAGGGAACGTCATTGTTACCGGCGACTTGAAGCTTGAGCACGATGACGGGATCCCTTCTGAACGCGAAACGAAGATTTGGGGCACGCTTGGTAAAGATAAAAACATCTTCTTCATCGCCGACTCGACCAACGCCGAGAAGGACGGATTCTCAATCCCCGAGAAGCGCGTCATCCAGACCCTTGAGGACATCGTGAAGACCGTCTCCGGCCGACTCATCATCGGCACCTTCGCTTCGCAGTTCGAGCGCATGATCCGCATCATCGAGATCGCAGAGAAGATGGGGAAGAAGGTCGTGACTGAAGGCCGCTCGATCAAGACCAACCTCGAGATCGCCGAGAAGACCGGCCTCTTGAAGATTAAAAAAGAAACGCTTATTCCTGCGCAGGATATCAGCAATTATCCGCCCGACAAGATCGTGATCCTCTCGACCGGCGCGCAAGGCGAAGAATTCGCCGCCCTCATGCGCATCGCGACCAAGCAGCACAAATACATCACGCTCTCGGAGCGCGACACGATCGTTCTCTCTTCTTCGGTCATCCCGGGCAACGAGATCGCGGTGCAGAAGTTGAAGGACAATCTCTATCGCCACGGCGTCACGCTGATCCACTACCGCTCCTCGGATGTCCACTCGACCGGCCACGGCAACGCCGGCGAACTCGTGTGGGTCAATCAGCAAGTGCACCCGAAGTTCTTTATGCCCTGCTACGGCTATCACTCGATGCTCCGTTGCCACGCGAAAGCCGTCGAGCAGTCGGGCTTCCCCAAGGAGAACATCGTAGTGCCGGATAACGGCTTTGTCATCGATATCGAGGATGGCGAGCGCATGAATATCCACAAGCAGAAGGTGCCTTCAGCACCGATGGTGGTAGACGGCTTCACGATCGGCGACATCCAAGAGGTCGTGATCCGCGACCGCCAGTCGCTCGCCAAAGACGGCATGTTCGTCATCATCGCGAGCGTCAACTTGAAGACCGGCAAGCTGCGCAAGAGCCCGGACATCATCAGCCGTGGCTTCATCTACCTGCGCGAGTCGCAAAACTTGCTGAACGAAGCACGCATCCTTATCAAAAAAACCATTGAGGACTCAACCCGCAATATGAATCCGATTGATTTGGATTATGTAAAAAATAATCTGACTGACGTCATGGCGGGCTACCTCTTCCAGCGCACCAACAAAGCCCCGATGGTGATCCCCGTGCTGATTGGGATGTAAGTTCAGTAGCTTATTTATCTCTTACTGATACAAAAACTGCCTCCCGCCTCAAGTGTGGCGCAGAGGTCATAGTGCTGCCCTGCGCGAGCACCAACATATAGTTGGTCTGCATTCCATGGTTCGTAGGTATAGTTATATGTCGAATTGTTCGTCGGATCTTTTGGCAAGACGCCCATAAAACCATCGGTGACCAGATCTCTTAAGTCGCTGTTCGCGTCCCAATCTCCCGTGCCGCCGGCTGCTCCACAAGCACCCAACCCTCCATAACTCGTATCGCTACACATGGCTTCGGACTGAGTATACGCACCGTGTTTGTCATAATTCAAATCGAGTGCTACTGCCAATTGTTTCAAGTCTAATTTCCTTCTCGCATCTCTCGCTTTTATTCGGGCAGAATTAAGGCTCGCCAAAACGACCGATGAGAGGAGCCCTATAATCGAGATAACAACCAGAAGCTCAATTAACGTAAATCCCTTGTTGGTGTTCCTAAACATACGACTTTATATAGTACCTGGAATTTGACCCGGAATTACTTTTCTTCCAGTCTCAGGGTCAACAGATCCTCCGGGTTGCTTTCCGTTTCCGCCAAAAACCAAAAATAAAGAGACGAGGATTGCCAGTGCCGCAAAGCCAAGGAGAACATAATTGGCTTGCTCTTCGTTTTTTATCAATCCGCCCGAGTGTCGCATAGTCCATTGAACAATCTTGGGCACTTCCGCCTGAAAAGGTTGCTCGGGTTGCTGAAGACTCTCACCCTCAAATGCTATATTCGACGATGCGCCACTCGGTTCATCCATGTTTTTATTGTACACCTTCTAAACGTTCGTCAACTGGGCAGTATGTAATCTGCTCCATCTCGCTCGATCAATCCCTCAGATTGCAGCGTGGCGAGAGCCGCGCGGAGTTGGATGCGGCGGAAGGCTCCGATGGTGATACCCGTGTTAATTGGGATGTAGACACCCGGTGTCTACAAACCCGATGTCTACAAAAACAAAAGACTCTCTGTCACAATGCCAACAAAGTGACAAAATTTCAGAGAGTCTGAGGTTCTAAAGGGTTCAAGGATCTGAGAATCAGCGGGAGACGACCTGACGGTCGGCATCCCACCTGTCCGAGTGTACAACCGAATAGGCGTTGACGAGCCAGCCGTCACCGCCGGCGCCCCAGCCCGCGCTCACGGTCCAGAGCACACCATCCTTATCGACAATGTACGCGACAACCCAAGTGAAGTCTTTCTCCTGCTGTTTGTATTCAAGCAGTTGAAAGAAGTGTGTGAGGGCTATCTCATGCTTGCCCCCGAGTTCCGGGATGATTCCGGACTCGCCGTCTTTAGACAGATCCCGCGCCGCGGTGAGTAAGTTGTGGCTCTTCAACTTGGCGGCTCCGACATTCTTCTCGATTTTACCGAGAAAGTTCTTTTCGAAGTTGTTGCCGAGCCGGGTGATGGAAACGCCGTCAGTTGTCTCACCTTCGCGAAACTTGTCTTTGGCGATGAATTCCGCGACGGCATGGGTAACCAAAGTGTAAACAGGTTGGAGAATTTTCTTCTCGGTATTCGCCACTGATTGAACGGCAAATGTCGCGAGTCCCTCGAGATACGAAGGGTCTATGGTGATCCTCGTTGCAACCATCCCGGCATGAACGCCAAGGCTGACCCAAAACCGCTGTGTGGCGGCATTTAAGACGCCGGCGGGTACTCCTGTCCAATCTTTGCTCATGTTTTCTCCTTTCGTTAGCCCTGCCTGACAGGGCGACTGAAATGGGTCCGCGATAGTGCGGCGCTTGCCCTTTCTCCCTATGAGATTCGCGTTGTAAAGAACATTAGGCTGGCGCTACCCTACCACTCTTTTTTCATTGTGTCCACTATCCCCTATTTTTCGCGGTCGCAGTATTTTGGGGATACTAATCTGGAAGCGAGAAATGGTTTCCTTTCTTCTGAATTAACCCTTCTTTCTGTAGCCCCGCGAGAGCCGCTCGGAGCTGAGGGCGGCGAGAGGGTCCGAGGAGGTTCAGCAAATTCCGCAAGGAGACACCTCGCGGCGAGGGTTGCAAAATACGCAAGGAGACACCTCGCGGCGAGGAGTCACCTTGCGGAGAGGAGTCACCTTGCGAAGCGAGGGTGCGGAGGATTGCGCCGCGAGCTTCGCGAAGGGAGCCAGCGAACTTTGACTGCTTCGTGTAGGTTTTACTGCGCGCGTTATGCGAGATGCCTGACTGCTTCAGATGCGCGCCATAATCCATCAGCGCGCTATACCACTCTCTCGCCCTACCCTTCGGCAATGCCTGTACCAGAATTTTTTCAATTTCTTTGTCAGAAACTTTCTTCTTTTTTGGAAAAAAAGTATGGATAACAGCCGTGCGAATGTTTGTTTCTATCACAGTGACATCTCGATTGAATGCGAACGCTCTGATGGCATTAGCGGTATATGAGCCGACACCCGGTAACTCCTCCATATTTTTTACAAGGTTCAACCTTGTTGCCGCCTGATGCAACATCTTGGCACGGCGGTTGTAGCCGAGACCTTGCCAATTTTTTAGGACTTCAGAGAGCGGCGCGGCTGCGAGCTTCTTCGTGGTCGGAAATCGTTTGATGAATTTTTTATAAAACGGTATGACGCGCTCAACCTGGGTCTGTTGGAGCATCACTTCTGAAACGAGGATTTTGTATACATCATGGGTCTGGCGCCACGGGAGATCGTGTCGGCCGTGGGCGCGGTAGTGGCGCCACACGATTTGCCTGAAATTTTTTATTTTGTCTTGGGCCATCGTGTTGCTGCGGGCGGCCAAATCTTGGTCAAGGGATGATTGACGCAATCATGCGGGCGTGCCGAGCAAATGTAGCGGCCGTAGAGCACCAAGCCATTATTTACATACTTCCAGTCTTTTTTCGGTATAAGCGTTTCGAGATCTTTTGAGATTTTTTTTAGATCAGTGTTGGCCGTGAGATCGAACTTCTTCGCGAAGCGCTTCACGTGCGTATCGGTGGCGATACCTTCCCAGGTATCGTAGAGCTCGCCAAGAATCACGTGCGCGGTCTTGTAGCCGACGCCCGGGAGCGTGACGAGCTCGGCCTCGGTCTTCGGAACCGCGCCACCAAACTTCTCCTGTACTCCCCTTGCTGCGCCGATAATCGCCTTCGCTTTATTCCTGAAAAACGGAATGGAGGAAATCTCTTTGACGAAAACTTCTGGCTTGGCCCGAGCGAAATCATCTGCTGTTTTGTATTTTTTAAAAAGCGTCGCGGTCAACTCGTTCACCTTTTTATCCGTACATTGTGCCGACAGGATGACCGCGGCGACAAATTGAAACGGCGTCTGGTATCGTAACTCGCTCCGCGGCTTTGGATATGTTTTTTTTAGATAGTTCACCATCTTCCTCGCTCGGCCTTCCTGCTCGACACGGCTCATGGTGTCTCAAAAATTAGTCACTGCCAGAAAAAGCGAAATTGAAGAAGATGGTCAGCAGCGCACCGGCAGAAAAGAAAGTAAGAGAAAGGACCGCGAGAAGACCGACCCCTGGTATAAGTGAGATGGCCGAGAGTGCTAACATGCCGAGCACGCCGTCGTGCCAAAGTGCCGTCTCCCGCCGCATATACCGGCGTGCGAACACGCCGCCGAGCAGGATGCCAGCGTATATGAGTGCAAGAAACACGAGGAGGAGATATGAGATAAGCACAAGGAGCGCGATGCCAATGCCCACAAAGGTGAGCATGAGTACCGCAAAAAGAATCGGCGTCGCGACCACTATCGCAAAACCCAACAAAAGCGTAAGCAGCATATTTCTCGGGCTGTCGGTAGAGACACGTTCGACAAGCGCGTGCACAAGCCCCGGGAAAAGCCCGGTAAGAAGGCCGGCGAGAATAAGCGCCCCAAGAATACGTACAAGCAAAAAGAGTCCGACGCTTACGAATGAGAGCACGCGTGATGCCTCGGCATTCGGCAGATAAGAAATATTCTTATACTCGACACCGCCGATAACTTTTGCAGACGCGGGCAGATCCGCCATCTCGGGAGCCTCATAAGAAAGCCTGCCGGCAATGGTGGTGCTGGCCGCAAGCGTCAGACGACTGCCCGCGACGACAGAGACATCACCTGCGAAGTCGCCAGAGAGCGAGACGTTGTTGCCATACACGATTACGGGACCCGCGGCACCGTTTGCCAAAGAAGCATTGAGCGCGACGATAAAAACGCTTCCCTCGGTACGGCCGGAGTCATACACCGACAGACCGAGAGCGACCAGGTCGCCTGCTATCGGCTTTTCAACAGAAATGCTCCCGCCGACAGCTCGAAGATCACCTGCCACTGGAGCGCGTGAACTCGCCGACCCCGCCAAAATGAGCCCGTCGCCCGTTACTGGCGAAGCGATAACGACCCCTCCTCCGACTGCCAAAAGATCGCCTTTCACCGGGGCAGTGACCACAACTGACGCCCCGCCGAGATACACGTTTCCAGGCGAAGAACTCGAGACAAGAAGCGAACGCGCTACCGAAAATGACGCGGGTGCGTCCGCAGCAAGAGCCTCACTTGCCGGCAAACCGACACCCGCAGACAGAAAAAGAACGGCGCATAGTATAAGAAGCGAGTGATTCATATGCATCATGCACGTTTTCCCACCGGCTCTATCAGACTCGCGAAAATGAGAATCAGGAGTGCGATGAATGCTGAAGCGAGGCAATAGATGCAAAGCGCTTGTATGACGAATATTTCAAGAAACGTGAGATAGGCTGACACGAGCACGCCGACGAACGAAGCTCCTTGGAGCACCCGACGCAACAATCGATTGAACACAACAAGCTCGAGAGCTGCAACAAAAAAAATGAACGCGTAGAATACGATGCCGTACTCGGCAATCGAAACACCGAAGAGGCGCGAGTACTGGCTCGCTGCGACGATATTGCAGCCCGAGAGCGTATCGACCGTACAGAGGAGCGGCGCATTATTCGCTTCGCTCTGGGTTAGATAGAGCGAATTGGAGAGCCCAAAAAAGGCAAAGAGTAGTATGAGTGCCACGCCCGCGCGTTTCATACTGTATAGGATACGCGTTTTGCCGGCCTCCCGCAATCTAGTCCCTGCTATAGAATCCGACGGCGGCCATGACAGCGCCAATGATGAGGTGGAGCCAGTTTGATGCACTATTGGCAGCAAACAACGCGTTCTCGCCAATAAGAGAGTTTGAAGTAAACCCAAAAAGTCCAAGGAGTACTAAAATAACGCCGAGTGTAATCGTGGGTATTTTCGACATAGGAGGTTGTTATGTACTAAAGTGCCACTCCCGTAGCATACTCCTTCGCGGGTACGCCGGATCTTCGTTCCGAGATTCCTGTGTATAACGAATTAATCGTCATTTCCATCATCTTCACCACCCTCTTCATCTTCTTCTCCATCATCTTCGTCATCTTCACTATTCTCTGCATCTTTTTTTTCTTCTTCATCTTTTTTGTTTTTCTTTCCAAGATCGCGTAGGTGCCGATAGGGACGAATATTCTCGCACGACTCATCGTACGACTCTGGAGAAGACACCTTCTCCCTATCCCTCTCGCGAGAGAGCACAAAGCAGGCGTGAAAGGTTGTTATTGTCGTCGTGGCGGCCGTGGGCACCCGGACCGATGCGCTCGTCATTGTCGACACGCTTGTTGGCGCAGGAAGGCCAACGATGCGCACCTCTTCGCCACTCGTAACAGCAGAAAGAACTTGGTCGGATAGATTGTTTCCGTCAATCTCCCATGATTGACCGGAGAGGTCGCGAAGCACGAAGGAGCTCGTGCCTGAAGCAACTTCTACCACGTGTCCGGTCAAGAGCCCCTTCTCTGGCGCGAGCCACCAGGAACGCTCCTGAGCGACGATGGAACGATAGAGCGGAGGATGGTCTCCGATTGCTTCGTCAAGGTCGCCACCCAGGCCGGCCATATAGAAACCACCACCGAATGCAACCGACAAAAACATCGAACCGAGCGTCATGGCGATGATTGGGTAGCGATAGCCGTGACTCGTTCGGCGGATATTCACCTGACCGACGATGATAAAAAGTGCGAGCGCACTTACCCAGAGAAAGGGTGCTGCCGCAAGAAAAAAAGCAAAAAAACTTGCGTGCGTTACGGATGAAAGGCTCCAGTCGACAAAAGTGATCTGAAAGAGCATCGCCGAGAACGCGAATGCGCCAAGCGTTATGGCGAGCGCGCCAAGTATCCAGAAAAAATAATTCTTGAACGTGAATACCCAGCGCGGGCGCGGGGTAAGGCGTTTGCTCGTAATACATCCGATCACTCGCTTGGCGAGATCACTGTCTTGTGGTGGCATATCGTGTTGCATCATGATAAAAAGGTGGCGGGTAAAGCAGCGCGCAGTGCACGTTTAGCGCGATGGAGGAGCGTAGAAATCGTCCCTACCGGCATTTCAAGAATATCAGACATCTCGGTATATGAACGGTCTTCGAAGAAACGCAGCGTGAGCACATCCTGATACACTTGAGGAAGCTTTTTGAAAGCTCTCGCGAGCTCCTCACGGGAAATGCGGGCCTCCGCGACGAGCGATGTATCTGCGCCATCATCTTTCAATTCCGTCAGCAGAATTGCACTTGCCTCAGTTAGGATAACTTGGGGCCGGGCGCGCCTCGCACGGAAGAAACTCATTGCTTCATTGTGCGCGATGCGATACACCCATGAAGAAAACGAGAGCGTCACGTCGAAACCATTGAGATTCTTATACGCCTTGACGAATACATTCTGCAACACATCCTCCCTATCTTCGCGCACGCCAACACCGAGCCGTTCGAGATAGCGCAGGAGCTTCGCCTCGTAACGGCTTATAAGGACCGCAAACGCTTCTTTATCGAGAAGCGCTCGACAAACGACCTCTTCATCTGATGCATCGAGTATCTCAAATGGCATAGCGCCCTATAGTACTACGCTTCTCGTGCTCTGCCCATTCCTCGGCAAAGGAAGTTTGCTAGAATAAGACCGTCGCATGATCCCTTTCCTCTCTTATTTTATTACTGATGCGATCGGCAGTGCACTTCTGCTGTCGCTCGCGATTGTCATTGGCACTTTCTTTCTTGAGGACGCGACGACGCTTATCGTCGGCCTGCTTGCCGCTGATGGTGTCATCCCGATTCCTATTGCGCTTCTTTCTCTCTACGCCGGCGTGCTGTGCGGCGATCTCGGCTTCTACTCCCTCGGCCGGTTGGCAAGAACCCATCGACGGCTCGCGCGCTATGTCGACCACGATCTCGCGGCACCCCTGCGCGTCTGGCTCGAGACTCGCTTCATACTGACAGTCTTTTCTGCCCGCTTCATACCAGGATCACGGTTTACCACCTACGCGGCGAGCGGCTTCTTCCGTTCGCCATTCTCTACGTTCATCGGTACGACAATTGCTGCGACCCTTATCTGGATAACATTCCTTTTCTGCGTTTCTTATTGGTTCGGCAGCACCACATCACGATGGCTCGGCCCTCTGCGCTGGAGCATCGCGATTACCTTCTTGCTCACCCTCTTCTTTGTCGGTCGGCACAACCTCCTCGCCTATCGCGCGAAGAGATGCGAGTTGACGGTATGAGAACAAAGGCACTGCGCGGTGTGGTGGCACTGATACTCGCGCTCGCGGCCGGCAGCGCCGGGTACACGATCGGGAGCAGCCAAGCGGGGGCACAAGCGGCAAACGTCTCTATCCCGGCGCAAATGGTCTCGGCGCCTCCTGCAGACTCCGTCCGCGTGGTCTATAGCCTTGACCAAAAACAGAATGACCAGGAGATCACCGCGCTCATCAACGCCGCGAAGGATCATGTGTATTTTGCGATCTATACCTTTACCCTCCCCAGCATCGCCGACGCTCTTGTAGAAGCGAAAAAGCGTGGCGTTGACGTACGAGGGATTATGGACTCGGAACAGAGCAGCAATAGCTATGGCGCCCCCATCACCGCGAAACTGCTTGCGGCCGGCATCCCCGTCGTAGTCGAGAAACATGCGACCGGGAACGGCATCATGCACATCAAACTTCTCGTGACAGAACAAGCGTATGCATTCGGCAGCTACAACTGGACCAAATCCGCGACGACCATAAACGACGAGATATTAGAGATCGGCACCGACAAGACGCTCCGGCAAGCGTATGAAAATATCTTGAAGCGACTTCTGGATGCCTATAAGGGTAACAGCGCGGCCGCGGGAGCGGCCGCGAGTGTTTCTATTGGACTCATCAACTATACCGAGGCACCGAATCATGTCGGCTCACTCGCCTCCGTGCGCGGCACGCTCGTGAGCGCTTACACCTCGGCCTCCGGGACCGTCTTTCTCGACTTCTGTAAGAGCTACAAGACCTGCCCATTCTCGGGCGTCATCTTCGCCGATGATGCGAAGCAGTTCGGCAACCTCTCGCGCTATAACGGCACGACCATTACTCTCACCGGCAAGATCTCCTCCTACCAAGGCAAGGCCGAGATAGTCCTCTCTGATCCGAATCAGCTTTCAAACTAATTTGTGTCGCTGGCCTTTTTCATGCTATAGTCACCTTACTTCCAGTGGCTACTGAACGACTCCGGATCAATAACGAGATACGCGCACCCGAGTTGCGCGTTATTGGCGCGGAGGGTGAAAACCTCGGCGTGCTCTCGCTCGCCGATGCGCTCGCGGCTGCCAAGACCGCAGGAAGGGACCTGATCGAGATCTCACCCTCGGCCGTCCCACCGGTTGCGAAGATCATGGATTATGGTAAATTTGAGTACGAGCGTAGCAAAAAGGAGAAGGTAGCCAAGGCGAAGGTCAAAGTATCGGAGACCAAGGATGTCCAGATTAAGGTGGGCACCGGGGAGAACGATATGATGCTGAAGGCGAAAAAGGCCGCCGAGTGGCTTGCCGAAGGGCATCGCGTCCGTGCCGAGCTCTTCTTGAAAGGCCGTTATAAGGGCATGGATGAAGCATTTCTTAAGAATCGTCTTGAGAAATTCCTTACCTACATCCCCTATGCCTACAAGGTTGCTGAGCCGATTACGAAAAGCCCAAAGGGCTTCGCGGGCGTTATCGAACGCGATATGGTTGCTCAACAAAAGAGAGAAAAATCCCTCGACCCTGCTCGGGATAAAGAGAATTCAACGCAAACACCATGAAAACTAACAAATCATATTCTAAAAGAATCCGCGTGACCCGCACGGGCAAGCTTATGGCGCGCAAGCCGGGTCAAGACCATTTCAATGCGAAGCAAAGCGGCTCTGAGCGCCGTGCCAAGAGAGGCTCCGTCGCGATTACGCTCTCCGCACGCACTCGCCGCCGCTTTCTCCCCGGCTCTGGCGCGAAGTAGTTGAATTCACTACTCCCTATTACCTACAACCTATAACCTATTTCATATGACAAGAATCAAAGGAGGTGTTCAGGCACAAAAGCGCCGCAAAAATGTACTCGAACGGGCCAAGGGCTTCCGCGGCCTCCGCTCGAAAAAAGAGCGTTACGCGCACGAGGCCTTGATGCGCGCAGGCAAATATTCCTTCGCTCACCGCAAAGACAAAAAGACTGACTTCCGCCAGCTCTGGATCGTCCGGCTCAATGCCGCTGTTCGCGAAGCGGGCCACAAGTCCTACTCCACCTTCATCGCGAAGCTGAAGAAGAACGGCTTCACACTCGACCGCAAAGTCCTCGCCGAATTCGCCGCCGACCGCCCCGAGATCTTCGAGCGCATCAGTAAACAGGTTATCTAACAAAACAAAAACCGCCCGAAAGGGCGGTTTTTCACTTCTTTCACTACATCGCTACATAGGGCAGTCGCTACATAGGGCAGTCCTATGTATTTCTACTAGTTGGCCCGCTTTTCTTTTTTCTAAACGTTCTTCACTGAGTCTTTAGTTATCTCCCACGTCTGCCCCATCTCGGGGACGATCGCGCGAGCGCCGAGGTAGTCGTGGATGCGCTGGGCGAGGAAGCGCTCGGCAACGGGCTCGCCGAGAGCTGTGAAGATAGCCTTCGGCCTTTTTTCGGCAAGTGCGGCTTCTGCAAATTTTAAGAGATCATCGCGATCGGCGTGTGCCGACCAGCCCTCTAGGAGCTCCACCTTGGCCCTTATTCTTACCTCATGGCCTCCGAGCCGCACCGTGGGCGCACCCTCCGCTATACGCCGCCCAGGGCTCCCTGGAGCCTGGTAGCCGACCACAAGGAGCGTAGTGGAGGGATCGGGCAGATAACGTGCCTCCCAGCGGCCGATGCGGCCGCCATGGCTCATCCCCGCCCCGGCAATGATGATCTTCGGGTTTGGCGTCTGCCCTATCGCCTCTGAGTCTTCACGCGCGAGCGTCTTCTTCAAGAAGGGGAAATTGAAGATGCTCCCTTCTCTCTTGATCTCATCTTCGGTCTCGGGCTTAAAGTAGGAAGGACCCCACTTCTCGTATACCGCCGTCACCTTTATCGCGAGTGGTGAGTCGAGAAACACAGGTACCCTTGGCAGCTTGCCCGCATCAAAAAAGTTTGAGAGCTCGTAGAGCATGAGCTGGGTGCGCTCGAGTGAGAAGGCGGGGATAAGGATGGCACCGCCGCGCGCTATCGCCTTCTTCAGTGTTTCGGCCAAGATCTCGGTACGTCGCTGTCGCTCCGGATGCACTCGGTCGCCATAAGTGCTCTCCATAACAAGTACATCTGCGTCAGTAACCGGCTCCCAATCGGGAAGTAAGGGCGAGGGTGAATTGCCAATATCGCCCGTGAGGACAAGAGTGGTTCCCTCGGTATCGGTGATTCGCACGCTCGCCGAGCCCAAGACATGGCCGGTGGTGCGCAAAAAAATCGAAAGTCCGGGTGCGACTTCCTTCTCCTTGTGGTAGTCGAGCGTCTCGACAAGCGCGAATGCCGTCTCGACATCCGTCTCCTCATAGAGCGGCGCTCTGCCGAGCCGCCTCGCCTCTTCAGCGAGGATATGCGCCGAGTCGAGCAGGATAAGTACGGCGAGATCGCGCGTCGGCGGCGTCATATAAATCTTTCCGCGGAAGCCGTCCTTCACCAACTTCGGGATCCTGCCGATGTGGTCGAGGTGTGCATGCGTCACTACCAAGGCGTCAATCGCCTTCGGGTCATAAGGGAAAGGACCATACACTCCTTCAACCGCCACGTCAGCTCCCTGCTCGATACCGCAATCAACGAGAATCTTCCCCGCCTCTCCTTCAACTAAAAAATTAGAGCCGGTAACTTTCCCTGCGCCGCCATAAAATGAAATTCTCATTTCTATCACTATACCGCGAAAAAACCGCTCTTCACAGAGCGGTTTTTTCGCGGAGCTGTTCCCAAGAGCAACTTTATCTTGCCAGGTGGGTGTTCTATCGCACGCTTCTCGGAACGCCGAAGCACTCAACCAAAACGGGCGAACGCTAAACTCCCAATGAATCGGCAAGTTGCGTAAAAAAGGAACGGCTCCGGGTCTATTATACACCCGCTGTCAATAAAGCTTTGATTAAGAACTGTTCAGACAGGGTTAGAAAACTTCTTCAGCGTTGATAAAGTTGAAGTCATTGCGCGTGTACGCAAAAAGCTCGTCATCTTTGAAGAAACGTTCTACTTCCGCCATTCCTGTCTCGACGCTGTCTGACGCATGAACGATGTTCGATTGCATAGAGAGCGAGAGATCGCCGCGGATAGTGCCGGCTGCGGCTTCATAGCCCTTTGTTGGCCCGACGATAAGACGCGTTGCGTCAACGGCATTAATCCCCGAGAGCGCCATAACCACCACAGGAGCCGACTTCATGTAGTCCTTGATGCCGCTAAAAAATGGCTTGTCCTTGATATGCACATAGTGCGCCTCAAGTATCGCGTCTTCGAGCTGGATCATCTTCATGCCGATGATCTTGAGACCCTTACGCTCGAGACGGCCAATGACTTCTCCCATAAGTCCGCGGTGCACTGCATCAGGCTTCAAGATGATAAGGGTCTTCTCTTCTTTTGGGTGGGTCATATTTAAAAAAATATGGATTTACGAAGTCCATACATTCCTACTTGCATGTTCGAACTTCGTAAATCCTAAAATCGGTTATGCCGTTATAATACGCGCTTTATCCTTTTCAATCAAGATGGTGTGTTCGAAGTGGGCGGAGCGGGAGCCGTCTTTGGTGCGATAGGTGTAGCCATCAGGAGAGAGAATGACTGCCGCCCTCCCCGCTGCGGAGATCGGCTCGAGCGCGAGCACTATGCCCTCTTTGAGCACACTGCCCGTACCAGGCCTTCCAAAGTTTGAGATGAAGGGCTCCTCGTGCACTTTATTCCCCACCCCGTGCCCGCCAAGCGACTTCACCACCGAGAACCCGGCTCCCTCGATTTCTTTTTGGATAGCGGCAGAAATATCACCCATGCGATTCCCAGGCTTCGCAGCGGTAATGCCCGCAGCGAGTGCGGCTTCGGTCGCCCGCAGCAATTTCATTGACTCCTTATCCACATTCCCGACCGGCACCGTGATAGCTGCATCGACGACTACGCCTTCGTGGATCAAGCCGAAATCAAGGCCGACGATATCGCCCTCTCTCAAGACTTTTTCAGATTCGTTCGGAATACCGTGCACGATCTCGTCATTGATCGAGACGCAGAGTGCCGCCGGATATGGCCGATGCGCACCCTCGGGAGTGTAGCCCAAGAAAGCGGGCGTGTCACCACTGTCGCGGATGAGCTGCTCGGCGAGATCATCGAGCTCTTCTGCCGTCACGCCTGGGCGCACGTTTTCTCTCAGCGTCGCCATAATACGCGCAAGGCGCCCCCCTGCTTCAACGAGGTCTGCACGTTCTTTTTCGTTTTTGATTATCATTAAAGAGAAAGTGCTTTGCGGACATCCTCAGCGATCTCTTCGCGCGTGCGCTCGCCGTCTATCTCGATCAACAGGCCCTTGGCACGGAACATCTCAATGGCCGGTTCGGTATATTCGCGATATTCCTTCAACCGCTCGTCTACGACATCGTCATCGGCACGCCCTTCAATCTCTTTACGCAACGCAATGCGATGCTTCAGCTCTCCATCAGACACTTTCAAATAAATAACAGAGAAAGGCCGGTCAAGCCACGCAAGCGCTTTGACGATAAGCTCCGCTTCGGGTAAGGTACGCGCCGATCCGTCAAATATCGCATTTTCATTACTGGCAAGCGAAAAAAGATTTTTCAAAAAGATGTACTCTGCGAGCCAATGCGGCTGGAGAAGTCCTGCGTCATTGACTGATTTTATCTTGCGCCCGACCGGCGTGTCTTCGGCAGACAACGCGCGAAACTGCGCCCCCGATGTCGTGACCTTCCATCCCGTCACCTCCGAGAGCATCCGCGCCTGATCGCCCTTCCCGCTCCCCGGCTTACCAGCAAAAAAAATAGTTCGTGTGTCCATCCGGTTACTTTAATCCCGAACCGCCACTTTCGCAATAAAAAATCTCCGAGTCTTGCGACGCAACTTGTACGCGCAAAACCCGGAGATACTAGGTTAACCCCAACCAGGATCCGAGTGCATGGAGTTGGAAGGGCTTTTCAAACACCGCATCAGCCAGATGGTCCTTCGGGACCAGTCCGACCCTACCGGTCATGATGAGGACCGGCATATCGGGGTTTTTCCCCTTGGCGACTCTTGCCAACTCGTCACCTCCCATTCCGCCTGGCATCTCCAGATCGGTAATGAGCACACCCACCTTGTCGAGGTACGGGACGGCCTTCTCGCCACTCCCGCAAACTATCACCTCGACTCCTAACCCCTTGAGATATTCTTCAACGGTTTCTCGCATCGCGGCAAAATCGTCTACAACCAGTACTTTCATCTTACCCCCTTTTTTTTATATTATTTTGTACTCTTAAACTCTGAACCTCAGTATATCACCCTTTCTATAAAACGCAATAGGTCAATATTCGCGGAGGGAGACTTGGGCGTCGATCTTTTGGGCCAAGTCGAGCGCGACCTGGACGGCGATAAGGAGTGCTGTACCGCCGAGGACAAGCGTCGTGATGCCGGTGATCCCCTGAATGACCGAAGGTGCGACTGCGAGGAGACCGAGGAAGCAGGCGCCAGGGAGCGTCACGCGATTCACGATATTGCCGATGTATTCTTCGGTCTCGCGGCCAGGGCGAACACCCGGGACGAACGCACCCGTCTTCTGGAGATTCTCTGCAACGCGATGCGGCTCGAAGGTGACTGCGGTGTAGAAGTAGGTAAACAGCACAACAAGAACGAAGTAGACTGCCCCATACTGCCATGAATTAGAGAGGAACGCCGTATACCAAAGCGACGCGCCCGCAGCGAAGGAGATCTTCAGCGCACTAAGCGCCGAAAGCGCCATCTGCGGTAAAAGCAGCAACGAGAGTGCGAAGATAATCGGGATAACGCCCGCTTGCAGGAGACGGATCGGGAGATACGTCGCCGCGCCCTGCGATAGAGCTGCACCGCGCACGGCGCGGGCATAGGCGATCGGTATAGAACGTTCAGCATCAGACACCACCACGACCGCATAGATCATTGCGATGGCGAGAGCGAGAAATGCGAGATACGCGGGAATATTTGCTGCCGTAGATGCAAAAATCGCGTTTGAAATACTCGAAGGTACCCCAGCAAGGATGCCGGCGAGAATGATGAGCGACACGCCGTTGCCGATACCAAACTCGGTGACAAGCTCGCCGAGCCACATGAGGAGCAAAGATCCCGCTGCGATAAGTGCTATGTTCGCGACCAGTGCTACCGAGCTAAGATGAGAAATAACACCCTGGTTCTCAAGCAGGAAGAGGAAGCTGATACCCTGCAAAATAGCGATAGGGATAGTAAAAAGGCGGCTCCACCCGATAAATTTCGCGCGCCCCGCCTCGCCCTCTTCAAAATATGCCTGCTTCACTTGAGGGAAGATTATAGTACCGAGCTGCATGATGATTGAGGCGGTGATATACGGGCCAACGCCAAGCATCACGATCGAGAGTTGGGAGAGTCCACCTCCCGAGAATATATTTAGGAGGCCCAGAAATTGATTGCTCGCGAAGAAGGACGCGAGCGCAACGCGGTCAACACCCGGTATGGGTATCGAGGCCAGGAGACGGAAGAGTGCAAGCGCGCCTATAAGAAAGATGATGCGCCGGCGAATTTCAGAATCGCCCAAAGCGAGCTTGATCTTGCGAATAAAGGAATTAAGCATGGTTGGTTCGGCTGCTACTCACCGTGAAAGGTGCCGCCGGCTGCGAGGAGCGCGGCGCGCGCGACGACCGAAATGTCACATCGATTGACGACAAACGCCTTGGTGAGCGGACCTGCGCCGAGGATCTTCACGATGGGTGCGCGCCCCTTTGCCCGACGCACGAGCCCTTTCGCCACGAGCGACGCGGGCGACACCGTCTCGCCCGCGTTATACGCCGCTTCAAGCGCCGCGAGATTCACTGCGGCAATAGCGATCCGATTCGTCCGGACTGTCCGCGAACGATTCTTCCCCTGGCCGCGGAGCTTTGGCAGCTTCTTGATCATGTCGCGCGCCTCCGGGCGGATCTTGTGCCCGGCGCGTGCGCTCTGCCCTTTGTGCCCGTGGCCACTGGTCTTGCCGCGCTTGCCTCCGCGCCCGACCGGCTCGGGTTTCTTATTTTTGGTGTGCGGAGCGATGGTGTTGAGTTGCATACGAAAAAATTATACTGAGCGAAGCTTCTTCAAAGCCTCAACCGTCGCACGCGCGATGGTGAGCTTGTTCTTAGAACGCGTGTGAATCTTCGTCACGACATCGGTCACCCCTGCCATGTCGAGTACCGTACGAACAGCGGTGCCGGCCACAAGCCCGCGACCCTGTGAAGGGATGATCTCAACAGTAGAGGACGCATACTTGGCATCTACCTGGTGCGGAATCGAACCAGACTTGGTGCGAAGGACGGTGATGAGGTGTTTCTTTGCGTCACGCGTCGCCTTGTCGATAGCAAGTGCGGTATCAACGCCCTTCCCGAGCCCGACACCGACGCGGCCCTTTTTGTCGCCAATGACGACCACGAGCGAGAAGTTGAATCGCCGCCCTCCAGCCATGACGCGTGCCACGCGCCGTACATCTATGGTGACCTGTTCGAACTCGCCGCGCTCGCGCGGTGCGCGACCGCGTGGAGAGCCTGCGCGCGGAGCGCGCCCGCGGATCGCGCCACGACCGCCACCACGCTGAACAGGAGCGGCGACTGCCACGACCTCGACCGGTGCGACCTCTTCGACCGCCACCGCTTCAACCTCTGCGACCTCCGGTACGCCTGCCACCTCCTCTGTGATTTCTTGTTCTATGGTGTCCATATCTATTTAAAAAGTGAGTCCGCCCTCGCGTGCGGCGTCCGCAAGCGCCTTCACCTGCCCGCCATACCGATAGCCAGCACGATCGAAAACGATAGTTGCTATGCCTGCCGCCTTCGCTGCCTTCGCGATCGCCTCGCCGACCGCCTTCGCCTGCAGTGATTGTGCACCTTTGAAGTCGCGGCCATGTGCAGCAGCAATCGTTCTCCCCGCTTCATCATTGATGAGCTGCGCCGAGACGAAGCGGTTGCTGCGGAACACCGCGAGACGCGGGCGTGCCGCACTACCCTTGATCATCGCGCGCACGCGCGTGTGGCGGCGCTTGCGAAGCTCACTGGTCGTTGTTGGTTTGTGGTTCATGTTTTATGTAGCTTTCTTGCCCTGCTTGCGACGGATGATTTCTCCATCATAACGGATGCCCTTGCCTAGATACGGCTCCGGCGGCTTCACGCGGCGGATATTTGCCGCGAACTGCCCGACCGACTCTTTGTTGATGCTCTCGAGCTTGATGGCGTTCTTCTCGACCACCGCAGTGACATCCTCCGGTATCGTGAGCATGACCTGGTGCGAGAAGCCGACCGTGAGGACGACCTCCTTCCCTTTGACTTCGACGCGATAGCCGACACCTTCGAGGATCAGCTTTATCATATACGGCGTCTCGACGCCCTGTACCATATTCTTGATGTGTGAAGCAAAGGTGCCCGTGAGCGCCTTGGCGAGCTTGGAACGATCCTTCGGAGTCACCATGACGCCCTCGGCTCCGACTTCGATGCCGACTGAAGGATGAACACGCTTGGTCAACGTGCCTTTGGCACCCTTGACGGTCAACGTACCGCCGGCGACCGAGACATCGGTCTTTCCTACGGTTATGGGCTTCTTTGCGAGGCGGGACATACTAAAATAATTACGGACTACCAGATTTCAAAAAGCTCTTCGCCGCCGACCCGCATCTTGCGCGCCTCCGCATCTGAAACAATTCCAGACGAAGAAGAGAGGATACGCGCGCCCGTGCCGCCCTTCACCCGATGCGCCGCGGTAAAAGGAGCATAGAGCCGACGGCCCGGCTTAGAGATGCGCTTCACGCCGCGGAGTTTGGCCTCGCCACGCTCGTTGTAGGCAAGGGTCATGGCGAGCATCTTGCCGCCCTTCGTCGTGACATCGCCCTCTGCTGAGATCGTCGCGATGAAGCCGAGCTCTTTGAGCTTCTTCGCGATGGCCGCGAGATGCGCCGAATAGGGCGCCACGACATCACGCTTGCCGACCATGGCAGCATTCTGCAGACGAATTATAAAATCTCCGACGCGGTCAGTTACCATATGATTACCAAGATGCCTTCTTAACGCCCGGGATCTTGCCGTCGCGAGCAAGCTCGCGGAACTCGATGCGCGATACGCCGAACGCGCGCATGTAGCCGCGGGAGCGGCCGGTAATAGCACAACGGTTCTTGAGCCGGACCGGCGAGGAGTTGCGCGGGAGCTTCTGGAGACCTGTCGAATCGCCGGCCAATTTCAAAGCAGCACGCTTAACCGCGTACTTGGCGACGAGTTTCGTCTTCTTGACGAGCCGTGCGAGTTGGGACTTTTTAGCCATGCAAAAATAATGGCTCCGAAGAGCTAGGTGTACTGTAGCAAATAGGACTTGCGCCGTCAAACAGTCCAGGAGACCAGTCAAAACTCGCCCGATAAAAGCACCCTCCCCTTTGCAGAAAGTATCCCCATTTTCTGCTATAGCAGTATTATTGGGTCAATTACTTTGGTATGATTGTAGGGATGGGACTCGTCGAAAGAGGGGCGAAAAGGAAAAGGCAGAAGCGCAATCTGCAAAACGCGATTCTTGTCACCGTTGGTGTCGCGGGAATGCTTGCCGTCGCGGCCGTCGCGCCAAACATATTTCAACTATTCGGCAAAACTGATGCCCTTTCTCGCCTCAAATACAAAAGCAAGGGTGTGCTCGCCCGATTAAAGCAGAAGGGAGAAATCGAGTTCGTCGAGCAAGATGGAAAGAAATACGTCCGATTAACTGACAAGGGTGAAAAGTCGTTGGAGCTTGGCCGGGAGAAACTAAATCTTTCAGAAAAGAAGCCGCGGAGATGGGACAAGCGTTACCGCCTCGTCATGTTCGACATTCCAGAGAAACGAAAGAAGACCCGCGAACGCCTGCGCTTCGAGATGCGGGATGTTGGCTTCTTACGGATACAGGACAGTGCGTGGATTTATCCCTATGATTGCGAGGAGTTTGTCGCACTCTTGAAAGCCGACCTTCATATCGGCAAGGACGTGCTCTATGCGATCGTGGAAGAAATAGAGAACGATGCGAATATCCGCAAACACTTTAACCTTCCCCCGAGATAATCCCCTTCCCCAATTCTCCGATCCTAATTAACCCAATTTTCTGCTATAGCAGTATGATTGGGTCAGATTGTTTTATGTGTACTAAGTCAACGCGTTAGTGACACTTTTGCCCCTGAATCTGGTATAGTCTGCTTGGAAGCAAATTGTCGGGAGTAAAAAATAAAACAGGAAGGAGGTGTGCAGATGGAGATCACAGTACAAACAGTCCCTAGGGTTCCGGAGTGGCCGAAAGAGCTCAGAGAGAGCTTGGTCGGCATCACAGTAGCAGGGTGTCCGCTCCCGCGAGGTGGTTGTTCGGTGGAGGTGATAACGCTTCTGGAAGCTCTCATGAAAAAGAGCTCTCCGGCGGCGAGCCTGTTCCTGAAAACCATTCCACCCCATACACGCTATATCCTTTTCGGACGGGCGGGAAAGACGGTGAAAGCCATCCCTCCGGTATCCTGACAGCACTCTGAAAAACCCGCTCTCACGAGCGGGTTTTTTTATTTCTTGTCGCCGGTCACAATGAGCGGGAAACCGAGATGGCGGAAGAAGGTCTCAGCCTCGGGCTTTGACTTGGCATTGGTCACGACCGTCACCGCGAAGCCAAATACGTCTTTGAGATCTTCATCTGAAGTCTCAGGGAAGATGGTGTGATCCTTGAGGCCGATGGTCATATTCCCCATATCATCAATCGCCTTCGGCGAGAGGCCACGGAAGTCGCGCGTGCGGGGAAGCGCGATGTGGATGAGTTTGTCGATGAAGTCATACATCCGCGTCCCCCGCAGGGTGACTTGGAGGCCGACGGTGTCGCCTTCGCGTACCTTGAAAGCGGCGACTGAGGCCTTCGCGGCACGTGCAGCAGGCTTCTGCCCCGTGATCTTCGCGAGACGGTCAGCAATAAATTCCAACTGCTTCTTGTCGCGCTTCTTACCGACGCCCGACGAGACGATAACCTTCTGGATACGCGGGCCCTGCATCGGGCTGGTATAGCCGAAGGTCTCCGCGAGCGCGAGGTAGGCTGTCTGCTGTCTCTGTTTGGTGACGGAGGTGGTAGTAGTGGTCATATTATTTTACGGCAATGAGTCTTTCTTTCTTCTTCGTTTTTGCAGACTCGGCGAGCTTCACGTTCGATGCATCGATCGGGCGTGGGCGTTCGATGATGCGGCCCACCTTCCCTGCTGCGCCCTTCAGGTGGCGCTTATAGAGTGCAACACCGTCGATGACGACCTTATTCTCACGAGGCAATGCGCGCACAATAGCGCCGGACTTGCCCTTGTCCTTGCCCGCGATAACTTTCACCATGTCTCCTTTTTTTACGTGCATATAGAGAGAGTTAGACGGCTTCTGGTGCCAGAGACACAATCGAATGCCACCCGCGCTCCGAGAGCTCGCGCGGCACCGGGCCAAAGATGCGGTTCCCCTTCGGACCCATCTCCTTACCCTGCTTCTCGATGAGGACGACCGCATTCTCGTCGAAGCGGATAGATGACCCGTCCTTGCGCTGGAATGGTTTGGTCTGGCGCACGACCACTGCGCGGAAGATATCCTTCTTCTTCACCGCTTTGCGCGGCTCCGCTGTCTGCACCGAGACGACGACTGTATCGCCGATGCGCGCATAGCGGCGGTGTGAACCACCGAGCACCTTGAACACCCGTGCGACCTTGCCGCCGGAGTTATCTGCAATCATGACGATGGATTGTGGCTGTAACATATTATTTGTGCGAGGTGACTCCTTGCTTCAAGGTGTCTCCTCGGTCTATATCCGCCGAGGTGACTCCTCGGTCTGCTGACTTCTCGATTTTTGAAATCTTGAAACGTTTCAATTTTGAAATGGGGCGAGCCGCAACAATGGTCACCTTGTCCCCCACCTGCGCGGTGTTGCCCGCATCATGCGCGAGAAACTTCTTGGAGCGCACAAAATACTTCTTCAACTTTGCATTCTTCTCGAAGCGGTCCACGCGTACAACGGCAGTATCCTTCATCGCCGTCTTTACGACGACGCCGACAAACGATTGAGGATTCGAGGTGTCTTTTTTCATATATGTTTATGCGGTCGCGAGCCGAGGTGACTCCTCGACAATAGCCGAAGCATTGCGAACATGTCCCGACGCTTCCGGTCGGGAAGCCGACTCTGAAAAACGTCGGCTCTGCTCGGTCAGGATACGCGCGATCACCGCACGAAGCTTCCGCGGGGCGTTTGACTCCTTCGCGCGAGCGCCAGCAGCCGAGAAGCGCTCGGTGCGAAGCGTAGCGCGCGTGTCAGCGAGGAGCCCGATAAGCTCCTGGTCAGTCTTGGTTGTCATAGATTCTTTTTTTGTCATACAAATGGAAGAAAAGCAAATTTAATGGGAGAGGACGATAGTGGTCTTAACCGGCAGCTTCATGCCCGCCTTGCGCATATGCTCGCGTGCAATAGCTTCGGGTACGCCATCATATTCGAAGAGTACGCGGCCCGGACGCACCTCAAAGACGTAGTGCTTCGGATCGCCTTTGCCGCTGCCCATGCCCACCTCTGCCGGCTTCTGCGTCACCGGACGATCAGGGAAGATGCGTATCCAGAGCTTGCCGGTCTTCGCTGTGGCACGGGTGAGCACCTTGCGCGCCGCCTCTATCTGATTGCTCGTCATACGTGCACTCGAGAGTGCCTTGAGCGCAATGGAGCCGAATACGACGGTGGTGCCGCGCGTATCAGGGCGCGAGAGGCGCTTCAGGCTCTTGCGCTGCGTCTGCCACTTGCGGTGCTTAACTTTTTTAGGAAACAGCATACAAAAATATTACGCGTTCGTTTGCACAGGCATCCGCACCGGCGTCTTCTTGTCCTGATAGACGTTCCCGCGATAGATCCAGGTCTTGATACCGATCACGCCGTAGGGCAGGTGCGCCTCTTCATAGGCAAAATCTATATCGGCACGAAATGTCTGAAGTGGGATACGTCCCTTCTTCGCCTCCTCCTTGCGGCTCATCTCGGCGCCCCCGAGGCGGCCCGAGAGAGTGATGCGGACGCCCTCGACCTCGCGTGCCGCGATAACCTTCTCAACCGTTTGCTTCATCACGCGGCGGAAGGGCATCCGCTTCTCGAGTCCCTCAGCAACCATGTAGGCGACGACTGCGGCGTCGGTTTCTGGCTGGCGCATCTCGACGATGTCGAGCTTGAGCGTACGCCGATCTCCGGGCGCAGCAGATCGTACCACCTCTTCGAGCTCCTTCCGCAGCTTTGTCGCATTTTCGCCCGAACGCCCGATCACGAGTCCTGGACGCGCAGTCGAGAGGATGACGCGAAGACCGCTCGCCGAGCGCTCGATCTCGATGCCACCGGTATAGGTACCACGCAAGCGCTTCGCGAGGAAGCGGCGAATGGTCTCATCGACCTTAACATTCTCGCGGAAGCTCTTCTTGTCGCCGGCGAACCAGCGGCTCTTCCAATCTCGAATAATGCCGAGGCGGTGTGCGTAAGGATGTACGGTGTGGGTCATAGGTTTATGCGAGCGTTACTATCACACGGCTCCGGCGGCGGCGTATCGGCGCAGCGCGGCCGAAGGCGCGCGGCATATAACGCTTCGTCATGCCGGCACTCTCGACGATGATATTTTTTACCGTGAGGTCATCAGGGTTCTTGCCCTGTTCCTTTGCAGACGCAACAGCACTCTTGAGAAGCTTCGCGACCGGCTCTGCGGCGCGCTTGGGGAGGAACTGAAGCGCGGCGAGCGCGACCGAGATCTTCTTACCCTTCACAAGCTCGGTCACCAAGCGCACTTTGCGCGGTGTTTGGTTATGCGTTTTGAGCGTTGCTTGTGACATATATTATTTCTTCTTCGCGGCTGCTGCGGGAGCCTTCGCAGCCTTCGCAGCGGCTATCTCAGACTCAGCCTTCTTGGCCTCCATCTCCTTCTGCATCTTGCCACCGTGGCGGATGAACTTCTTGGTAGGCGAGAACTCGCCGAGACGATGCCCCACCATCTCCTCGGAGACAAGTACCTCGACATGGCTCTTGCCGTTATGGACACCAAAGGTGAAGCCGATCATCTCAGGGCTCACTTGGCTGCGGCGCGCCCACGTCTTAATCACTCCCGCCGTTGACGGTTTTGCATCCTGAACCTTCTTCAAGAGTTTGAAGTCTATGAAAGGTCCCTTTTTAAGTGATCGTGACATATTAAAGCAATGAAAAGCCCGCGCAGCGGGATATCCCCAAGATACAGGAAGAATTCTTCATGGTCAAATTAACCCTTACGCTTCTTGCCGACTTTGCGGCGGGAGACGATGAAGACGTTTGAGTACTTCTTCGGGGTGCGGGTCTTCTGACCCTTACCCGTCGGCTTGCCCCACATGCTCTTGGCGCGCTTCAAGCCCCTGCCCTGCTTGCCCTCGCCACCGCCGTGCGGGTGATCAACCGGGTTCATCGCGGTGCCGCGCACGGTCGGGCGGATACCGAGCCAGCGAGAGCGGCCCGCCTTGCCGATCGAGACGAGATTGTATTCTTCATTCCCCACCGCGCCAATAGATGCCCAGCAGAGGTCAGAGATCTTACGGATCTCGGTCGAGGGGAGCTTCACCTGCGCGTAGCCGGCGTCATGCGCGACCACTTCGGCAAAGACTCCCGCGCCGCGCGCGAGAATGGCGCCCGCCGCAGGAGAGAGCTCGATATTATAGACAAACGTACCCACGGGAATCTTCCCGAGCGGCGTGCGATTGCCGATGGTGAGCGGTGCCGTCTCACCAACGATAAAGGTAGAACCCACTTTCATCTCCTTCGGCAAGATGACATAGCGGCGCTCGCCATCGCGATAGAGCGCAAGCCCGATAAAAGCGCTGCGGAACGGATCATACTCAACGGTCTCAATTTTAGCGGGAATATTTTTCTTGTTGTAGGAAAAATCCACGTCGCGGAAACAGCGCTTGTGTCCGCCACCCTGATGACGCGTTGTGATACGTCCAAAGCCGTTTCGGCCACCCTTGCTGCTGCTTTTTTTCATCAGGGGCTTGTGCGGCGCATCGCCCGAGAGAAGCTCTCGGTACGGCAAATTGGTCATGAAGCGGCGACTCTTGGTGGTTGGCTTGTAGGTTTTCATAAAAGATTAGGAAAATTGAATGGTGTCGCCCGTATTCAAGTAGACATATGCCTTGCGGCGCGCAGGGCGCTGGCCGACCCCGCGCTTCGTGCGCATCGCCTTACGCTTCCCTGGCAGATTCACGACACGTACCGTACGCGGCTCGACCTTGTAGATCTCTTTGATAGCGCTGGCGATCTCGGCCTTGGTTGCTCGCTTCGGCACCATGAAGGTGTAGACGCCCTTGCCGGTCATGATAAGCGCCTTCTCTGAGAACCACGGCGCGCGCACGATGTCATGTGCGACACCGTCAGAGAGCTTCGTCACGCGCGCACGATGCACGCGTACGGTCTTCTCCTTTTTAGCCTTCACTTCTTTCTTCTTGTCGCCGAATAGTGCCATATGAAATATATTATGCGGACTTGGCTCGCACGACGAGCGCAGCGAACGCCTCTTCCGGCTTCTCGATAACGAGATACTTGTGCGTCATCACGTTAAGCGGGTTCAAGTTGCGCGCCTCCTCGGTGAGCACGCTACCGATATTACTGAAGCTCTTGATCGCGTTCGTATCATACGAGGCGAGTGCGAGCAATGCGGCATTTTTCTTCTTTGTTGCGAGGAATTTCGCACCGGAGCCGGCTGCAAGAGCGGCGAGCGCGCCTTTTGCTAGAGCCGTTTTCGGTGCGGCAAAGTCGAAGCGGTCAACGAGAATAATCTCACCGTCCTTCGCCTTCTTAGAGAGGACCGAGACCAGAGCCCCGATGCGCATCTTGTGGTTTATCTTCTCACTGTAATCGCGCTCAGAGCGCGGGCCAAAGGTGACACCGCCGTGACGCCAGATTGGCGAACGACTTGAACCATGGCGAGCCTGGCCGGTACCCTTCTGCTTCCACGGCTTCTTGCCGCCGCCCGAGACCTCAGCGCGATCCTTAGTATTCGCGCGATTCTGGCGCGCATTGGCCTGCATCGCGGTCGTCACTTGGTGCACTAGATCATTGCGCCACGACATACCAAAGATACCCTCCGGGAGCGCGATGGTCCCAACCTGCTTGCCCTCCATCGAGAAAATCGGCAGCTCAGCTGGCATCTCTTTCGTTTTCTTCGCGATCTTGTTTGCGGTAGACATAGTATTCAAATTAGGCACCGTGCTTCTTAGCAGGAACAGACACGATCTCAAGCAGCGTACCGCGCGCACCCGGCACCGCGCCGGAGACAATGATCTTGCCTGCCTTCACATCGACCGCGAGGATCTTCAAGTTCTCGACCCGAACGCGATCCTGACCCATGCGGCCGGCCATGCGGATACCCTTGGCGACACGACCGCCCGCGCGACCGCCCGAGCCGCCGATGGAGCCCGGCTCGCGCTCAGAGTGCTTCTGGCCGTGCGTGCGCGGACCGCCGTGGAAGCCATGGCGCTTCACCCCGCCCTGGAAGCCCTTACCCTTCGTGAGGCCCGAAACGCTCACTACATCGCCAACCGCAAACGTGGAAGCGTCAATCGTGCTGCCAACCTCGGTCGCATCGCTCTCGACCGCCGAACCGCCAAAAACTACCGGGAACTCGCGGATTGCTTCATAGCCCTTGCCCTTAGTGTGGCCCAAGACCGCCTTGCTGATGTTCTTGATCTTGCGCACCCCCATGCCGACCTGAACAGCAGAGTAGCCGTCCTTACCCTCTTTGGTCTTCACGGCCGTAACGGTGATGGGGTTGGCAACGAGAATAGTCCCCGCGCGGGCGCGGCCATCCTCCCCGAATATACGGGTCATTGCTTCCTTTTTCGCAAGAATAAATTTCATTTTTTAAAGCAAAACGCGCGATGACAGACGCATCGCGCGTTCTGCCATAGGTCTCCCGAGCGAATTCGGGGTACTTAGCGTTAGAAGCACTCTACACGAAAGCCTAAAAACACGCAACCGCCCTCCCGGGCGGTTGCGTGTTTTTATCTTGGCGGTGTTTTTGGAAGCGCGCTACACCATCTTGACGTCTATGGTGACTCCGGATGGGAGATTGAGGTTCGTGAGGGCCTCAACCACCTTTGACGACGGGTTCATGATGTCGATGAGGCGCTTGTGGATGCGCATTTCGAACTGTTCGCGCGCATCCTTGTGCACGAAGGTTGAGCGATTAACCGTCCAACGCTTGATCTCAGTCGGGAGCGGCACAGGGCCGACGACAACAGCATCAAAGCGCGCGGCGGTGTCCATGATCTGCTTCACCGAGAGATCGAGGATCTTGTGCTCGTAGGCGCGCACGCGGATGCGAAGCTTGTGCTCCACAGGCGCTGGTGATGCGGCTTTTTTGGCGACACGCTTTGGGGCGCTCTTCGCTACTTTTGGTTTTGCTGCTGCCGCTGTTGCCATAATGGATATCGATTTAGAAGGATCGATTACGCCGTGATCTTCGTCACGACGCCAGCGCCGACCGTCTTACCGCCCTCGCGAATAGCGAAGTGCTGCTGTTCTTCAAGCGCAACCGGCGCGACGAGCTTCACCTTGAAGGTGACGGTGTCGCCTGGCATGACCATCTCCTTACCCTCGGCGAGAGTAACTTCACCCGTCACGTCAGTAGTGCGGATGTAGAACTGCGGCTTGTAGCCAGAGAAGAACGGCGTGTGGCGGCCGCCTTCATCCTTGCCCAAGATGTAGACCTCGGCTTCGAAGTCAGTGTGCGGCGTGACCGAGCCGGTCTTCGACAGCACCTGGCCGCGATGCACATCCTCCTTTTTGATGCCGCGCAAGAGAATGCCGGCGTTATCACCCGCTTCACCCTGTTGGAGTTGCTTGTTGAACATTTCGATACCGGTAACGGTCGTCTTCGCCGTCGCCTTGATACCGACAATCTCGACTTCTTCACCGACTTTGACGACGCCGCGCTCGATACGGCCGGTCACCACGGTGCCGCGACCTTCAATCGAGAAGATGTCCTCGATCGGCATAAGGAACGGCTTGGTGATCTCGCGTTCTGGCTGGTCAAAGTAGGTGTCCATCGTGTCGACGAGCTCCTTGATCTTTGCTGCCCATTCATCGCTCACATCCTTTGCATCAAGCGCCTTGAGGCCCGATCCGCGGATAATCGGCGTATTCGCGCCGTCATAGTTCTGCTTCGTGAGAAGCTCGCGAACCTCCTCTTCGACGAGGTCGACGAGATCTGCCTCTGCAACCATGTCAACCTTGTTGAGGAAGACGATGAGCTTCTTGAGGCCCACCTGCTTCGCAAGGAGGATGTGCTCGCGCGTCTGCGGCATCACGCCGTCAGTCGCGGCGACCACGAGGACTGCGCCATCCATCTGGGCGGCGCCCGTGATCATGTTCTTGATGTAGTCGGCGTGTCCCGGCGCATCGATGTGCGCGTAGTGACGGTTCGGCGTCTCGTACTCCGAGTGGTGAAGCGCGATGGTGATACCGCGCGCCTTCTCCTCTGGTGCGCTGTCGATCTTGTCAACGCCCTCAACGCGGGCGCTGTAGCCCTCGCCCGTAAGCATCGAGAGAACATGCAGGATACCTGCAGTGAGGGTGGTCTTGCCGTGGTCAACGTGGCCAATGGTGCCGACGTTCATGTGCGGCTTGCTGCGATTAAATTCTGCTGCCATATATCGGTTAATTATCTAATAAGAAGATTACTTCTTTCTACTGCGCTCGCTCGGAAAAGATAATGAAGACATTCTATTTTACCTCGCTTTGCTTGCAGTAAATCACGAATTATATCCGACGGAGTCGGAACAAACTCTAGGGCGTGCCGACTCACAGAAGCAGACAAGCCAAAGAGCGACGCCAAGATGCGTTATAGGCACTATACGCAAAACACTTCATAAATGCAACTTGCGGCGGGGATAAAAGCGCATCCCCCAACAAGGTTCAACCTTGTGCATACCGGGTATGCACGTCACACCAAGTAACCTTATCTCTTCGCTGAAAAAGAGTGCCCGCGACGCCGTCGCGGGCAAAATGACAAGTTTTTTTCATCCATTCTTTCCGACTGCGTTCTTTCCGACTAATGTCCAAACGATAAAGAACGCGCCACCAACGCGAGGCCAATTATCGTCCCGATAACAGTCGTCGTAACGAGCCTCCTCGTCGTACCGCAACATATCCAATACATGAGATGTCTGAACACTTTCACTAGTCTTCTCCTTTCGTTAATGAAGGTCTTGTAGGAAATAACATTGACGCACTCTGGACCGGAGCATAACACACCATTACACACGGAAAAACCACGAGGCGTCGCCTCGCGGTTTTTTGTGAGGTTGCGAGTCTGACTCGCAATCTATGCGTCTTAGCTATTTGCGAGACGCAATAATATCCGCCGCGACGTTGTTCGGGACCGTATCATAGTGATCAAATTCCATCGTCATGCTCCCGCGACCTTCGGTCATGGAGCGAAGCGTCGTGGTGTAGCCGAACATCTCGGAGAGCGGCACTTTCGCATGCACGACTTTGTTCATGCCGCGCTCCTCCATCCCTTCTATTTGACCGCGTTTACCTGAGAGATTGCCGGTGATGTCGCCCATAAACTGTTCAGGGACAATGACATCCACGCGCATAATCGGCTCGAGAATAACTGCCTTCGCTTTGCCCGCGGCCTCTTGGAAGGCCATTGACGCCGCGATCTTGAAGGCGATTTCTGAAGAGTCCACATCGTGGTAGGAGCCATCGTAGAGATCCACCGAGATATCCACCATTGGGAAGCCCGCGAGGAAGCCTCTCGACATTGCCTCGCGCAATCCCTTCTCCACTGCCGGGATGTACTCTTGCGGGACGACACCGCCCTTGATGTTGTTGATGAACTCGAAGTGGTCTTCGCGAGTGATATTTTTTGAAATCTTCGCCCCCTCCTCGATCGGCTCCATCTTCTTCATCTTGATCTTCACATGACCATATTGGCCGCGACCACCCGTCTGCTTGATATATTTGCCCTCAGCCTCGGCTGAGCCAAGAATCGTTTCGCGATATGCCACTTGCGGCTTACCCACATCAGCAACGACATTGAATTCACGCCGCATGCGTTCGACGAGAATTTCCAAGTGCAGCTCGCCCATGCCGGAGATGATAGTCTCGCCAGTCTCTTCATCAGTCTTTATGCGGAAGGTCGGATCCTCATCAGAGAGTTTGCGGAGCGCGATACCCATCTTCTCCTGGTCGGCTTTCGTCTTCGGCTCGATGCGAAGTGACACCACCGGCTCCGGGAACTTGATCTGCTCAAGAATGATCGGATTCGCCTCATCGCAGAGCGTGTGCGAGGTCTTGGTATCTTTCAAGCCCACCGCGGCGGCGATTTCACCGGTAAAAACCTGCGCGACCTCTTCGCGCTTATCAGCCTGCAGGCGCACAATGCGGCCCACGCGCTCTTTCGTCCCCGTGGTTGAGTTGTAGACATACGAACCAGCCGCGAGCGTACCAGAATAGACGCGGAAGAAGGTCAACGCCCCGACAAACGGGTCAGTCTGGAGCTTGAAGGCGAGCGCGCAGAACGGCTCATCGTCAGAGGCGTGGCGCTCGACTGGCTCCCCTGTCTTCGGGTTAATACCGGTAACGGGCTTAAGATCCAGAGGGGACGGGAGGTAGTCCACCACTGCGTCGAGCACGAGCTGGACACCTTTATTTTTGAGCGCAGAACCGGTGAAAACAGGGAAAATATCGTTGTTGATGACTGCTTTGCGGAGAATAGCCTTCAGCTCCTCAAGCGACGGCTCTTTGCCGTCCAGATACGCACCCATAGCCGCGTCATCCTGCTCGACGATGCGCTCGATAAGCTCAGCGCGATACTTCTTCGCGTCTTCGAGCAAATTTTCGGGGATCTCGCCCTCGATCACCTCTTCGCCCATGTTCCCGGTGAAGGTGTACGCCTTCATGGTCAAGAGATCGACCGAGCCCTCGTGCTGACCCTCTTCGCCGATCGGGATCTGCATGCGGATAGCCTTGGGCGAGAGCCGGTCGAGAATGCTCGCGTAGGAGCGTTCAAAGGATGCACCCGTGCGATCGAGCTTGTTGATGAAACAGAGGCGCGGCACACTCGCGTCGTCGGCATAGCGCCAGTTAGTCTCTGACTGCGGCTCGACACCCGACACGCCGTCGAAAACGACGATAGCGCCGTCCAAGACACGCATGGAGCGCTGCACCTCGGCGGTAAAGTCGATGTGTCCGGGAGTGTCGATAATATTGAAACGGTGCTTCTTCGCGGTATCTTTTTTGTCCTTCTCGCTCGTTTTCGTCCAGAAACAGGTTATGGCGGCAGAGGTAATCGTGATGCCGCGCTCGCGCTCCTGCTCCATCCAGTCGGTCGTGGTCTCGCCCTCGTGCACCTCACCGATCTTGTGCTGGCTGCCGGTATAAAAAAGTATGCGCTCGGAGACGGTCGTCTTCCCCGCATCAATGTGAGCGATGATGCCGAAGTTACGGACTTTTTCTAGAGGATAGTCGCGATTCATAAAAATAATTACTGAAATAATAATTCTGCTTACTACCAAGCGAGCGAGGAGAAAATGAAATTCTTATTTCATTTTTCCGAGCGAGCGCAGGGAGGAAACTTTGTCTTCAAAGTTTACCACGCGAAGTGAGCAAAGGCCTTGTTGGCTTCTGCCATGCGATGCATCTCGTCCTTCTTCTTGATTGCATCACCCTCGTTCTTGGCGGCCAAGAGGAGCTCGGTCGCAAGCTTCTCCGCCATCGGCTTACCCTTCTTAGCGCGGGCGGCGTTGATGAGCCAACGGAATGAGAGCGCGAGACGGCGCGCCTGCGGGACCTCGCGCGGCACCTGATAGTTCGCACCGCCGACGCGACGCGAACGCACCTCCATCAAGGGCGATACGTTGCGCAACGCTGACTCAAAAGTCTCGAGCGGACTTGCACCATCCTTCTCTATAACCGCCAAGGCGTCATACACAATCGTACGCGCCGTGTCCTTCTTACCATTCCACATGACGGCATTAATAAAGCGGGAGAGTGTCTCCGAACCGTATTTGAGGTCGGGACGCCACGTTCTTTTATGTTTAAGGGGTCGGCGCATAGGGAAAATTTAAATGTTTAAAAGTTTAAATATTGAAATGTTACGCCTTCGGACGCTTCGCGCCATAGCGCGAGCGGCCGCGGCGGCGCTTGTCGACGCCGCTTGCGTCAAGCTTGCCACGCACGATTGTGTACTGCACGCCGATGTCCTTCACGCGACCGCCACGGAGCATCACGACCGAGTGCTCTTGGAGGTTGTGTCCCATACCGGGGATATAGGCGGTAACCTCCATGCCGTTGGTGAGCTTCACTCGAGCAATCTTGCGGATGGCTGAGTTCGGCTTCCTCGGGGTCTTGGTGGTCACCTTGGTGCAGACGCCGCGCTTGAAGGGCGAGGGGTAGTAGGTCGGGCGGTTCTTGAGCGCGTTAAAGCCACGGGCGAGCGCAAGCACGCTCGTCTTTGACGCTTTGTTCTTACGGCCTCTCTTCGAGAGTTGATTGATGGTAGCCATTTAGAAAGCCCGCGAACGCGGGATATAAGCACTATATATAAGGGCACGCGGAAATGCAACTCCGAGTCTTGCGGTTGGGGCCTTGGCCCCCGCCGTCGAGGCTATTTTCTATCAATCGGCTCGCGATAGGGATCGATAGAGTAGGGCCGTTCAGGAATTGGGGCAACCGGCTTTTGAGGTTCGATGTGGATGACTCCGGGAAGATTAGCCGGCACCTCTTTTTTAATATCAATATGAGGCTCCTCGTGATCTTCAAGCAGCTTCTCATCATTTGCGGGCGCGGCGGCAATCATCGGCCTCTGGGCTACCGGCGGAGCATACTTTGGCATCGGAACACTCGTCTGCACCGGCCGCGGCTGAGGGATCACTGGCTTCGGCGAAGCTGGCGCTACGGTCGCTTGCATCATTTTCAGGCGAAGCGGCATAAATATCTTCTGGTTTATGTCGCCGATGATCTGCCGCGCCTGCTGATCTGCGACGCGCGCCGCGCGCATTTCTTGCAAAAATTCTTCCGGCCCCACATAGCCAAGGAGCATGTAGCTCGTAAGCTTCACGAGAGTATCAAGCACATCAACATGCAGCGCATACTGCCTGCCTATCTGTTCAAGAACCTGCTGGGTCGAGGGGCTCGTAACCGCTTCTTGTACCAAGAGCGGCACTGCCGTCATCCACCGCCCTGCTTCTTCTGGAGTAAGGTCTTTCATAATTCAATTATACGTCCCAATATTCTTTTCTCTTGCTGCCTATGTTGTTCTTAGGATCAGCAAAGTAGGCATCGATTGTGGCTTTATACGCGGGATCACTTGCCGCCTGAGCCTGAATAGTTGCGTGGACCGCACGGCGCTGATCCATATCGAGTGTCTTTTTGTTACGAATGGCTTCCATTTCGCGTACTCCAAGGTTCGAAGCAACCTCCGGTCTCTTGAGAATATCTGCATCGAGTGAAGCGATCTCTTCTGGAGTGAACGTACTAAGTGTTGACGCCGCGTTTGTCGAGCTGAAACGCTCGTTCCAAGCAGTTTTCAGATTCCCCTTTTCGCTCTTTAATAACTTATCGCTCTTCTGCAACTCAGAATATTTTGCTGGAGAAAGAGCAGTAACATACTTGTCCAAAGCTCCTCGAATGCCCTTGAGTTCAGAGAGCTCATCGGCAGACATCTTCTTGATGGTTTTTACGAATTCCGGACTGCTCGAATCCGCCACGACTTTCTTGCGATCTCGTTCAGCAGCCGATTTTTCATATTCTTTCTGCTGGTCGCGCCACCAGTCACCCGAGAACGGCTTGATGTACTTGTACCCTTCGATCGTCTTGTCAACCGCCTGCTTGGCAGTAACCGTGGCACCCTTCCCCATCCCGCCGCCGACCGCTTCGAATCCGGACCCGCCGAGCTGGCCAGAGCTGAGCGCACCCGAGATCGCGCCGCCCACCCTGCCGACGGTCTTCACATTGCGCAGGTCATAGGTTCGATTTTCAAGTTTCCGACCGGTGAATGCAAACCCCTTCGCTAGGGCACCGCCGAATCCGCCGCCTGCGGCACGCGCCTGAACGCCCTTGTTGTTGAGTGCACGACCAGCAAGGCCAAACG
This sequence comes from Minisyncoccota bacterium, assembly GCA_041664265.1. Lineage (GTDB taxonomy): Bacteria > Patescibacteriota > Minisyncoccia > Phycocordibacterales > Phycocordibacteraceae > C7867-001. Next base: position 67,700 of record JBAYLD010000003.1, on the reverse strand, counting down.
TTCCACGACCAACGAGCGACGCGCCGCCGACGAGACCGTAGCCGACCGCCCCACCCACGACAGTACCGGCGGCCTTTGTCGCCCAGCCAGCGCCGAAGGCGGATAGTTTTTTCGCATATATCGTCACCACGAGCAGGAGCCCCATCGCCACCAAGAAGGAGAGGATGAAACCGGCGAAGCCGGCCAGATTGGCACCATTAATGAACCCCGTCGCCGCTCCGGCGCTGGCACCCTCCACCCCAAGACCGGTGAGGAACTGCACGTCAGTGATAACCGCGAGCGCGATATAGAGCATGAGGAGCAAGACGGGCGCAGTGATGGTTTGCTTCACGAGCGTATCCCACCATTGACTTGCTACACCCGAGAGATTGGGTATCGCGAGACCGGCGAGACCGAGGGGAGAGAGGATGATGACAAACACGAGCGCGACAAAACGTGCGATGAGAATGAACGCGAGCGAGAACATCACGAACGCCGCAACGATGAAAAGCAAAATGCCCATGAAGCCGATGAACCATGGATTCGGACCTTGAAACACAGCTTTATTGACGAGTGCATCGCTATAAATATTCTGCATTCCCAACTGGGCCATTATCTTGTTCGAGATGCCTTCATTTTGGATATTCTGGAGAGTCTTCCCGGACAAAGAATCCGCCGTCGGTAATACCCCACCGTTGATCTGCGTGTAAAATTGCGTCGCAAAGAGATTCCCTGTGTCGATCACCGCCTCGGATATAAAGAGCGAGAAGTTGATAAACACCGCGACTATGAGCAATTTCGGGAGCAGCTTCTGGCCCCAGCCGTAATAATTTTCTCCGAGAATGGTGTTGATGCCGATCGCGAGGAAGCCGAATATGAGCGCGATATTGCCCAGGTCGCGCAGGATCCGCCAGGCGACGCCGATGGCGGAGAGACTGTTTATATAGGAGCCCATCTTCACGACGGTGTAGTACACCGCATAATCGAGCGTAATCACCGCGACGCCCAGGAGCCACGCGAAAAGACCCATGATTTTGATCATGACACTGTTGTAGGCATCGTCCTGTTGTTGTTGTGGTGTTTCTACTTTCGGCTTATTTGTGCCATCGACCGTTTTGGCATCGGCCTGCGCTGCGGGAGCGGCATTCACAACAGGGGCGTACGCGCCCATAGAGCCGAGCGCGAGCGTCAGGATGGCAAACGAGGTGATGAGCGCGCGCGGCATGCTAGTCGAAATTAGTAGGCGGAGCAAGTAAAGCAGTCCCCGATGGTAGATCGCACGCACTCTTAAGCGCAAGGGCATTTTGCGTAATGAGGTTCATCCGGTCGATCAGTGAGCCGCCCGACACAGTAAGCGACCCTGCAGGATTCGCTGCTGCTGACCCGAAGGCTTGAGCATCTTGTAACGCGTTGCCGGCGTCTCCGGCGGTTGGTGCCATTGTTTGGAGCGCCTGTACATCGGCAGTGTATGCATCCGGATTGGTATTCGTGTTATTCGCTTCATCTTTCACGCGCTCCACCATAGCGGCCGCAGCCGCCCTAATCGCATCTGCCTTGGCTATTTGATCAAACGCCGATGCGACTTGGCTTGAGAGAGCCACATGCGCACTTACCCGCGTACTGCTCGCCGTCGTGATGAATTGGTCGAGAATCTCTATCGCATAAGGGTCACCTGCGTACCTCCCTTCCATAAGGTCTTGCGCGGCTTTCGCCTGATCAGTGCAGTACCCCGCGAGTGCGATAACACCGTCTGATGCTGCACTCGTCGCGACCCTGATCGTATCCCACGATGTCTGATATTCTGCGAGCCGGCTCGACATATCGGCACTAGAAGGCAGATACGTTGACGAGTTTTGGATGACTTGGGATCCGGTGACGCCCATACTTCCTGACGCGCTCTGATACTGAGCGAGTCGGGAGGTCTGATTCGCCCCAGAAGATTGTCCGACACCAAAGAGACCCCCCGATCCGGAACCACCGAGTAATTGCGATCCAAACTGGACTGTTTGTGCCACTGTCGCGATATTCCTCAATATGCCGTTGATCTCCGGGCCAACATTACCTAAGCGAGCCACCTGATCCTGATCGGCCCCAAGCGCCTTGTTGAGCGATGCCAAGATGACCGAACCAGGGGTTCTAATCGTGCCCGGCGTGCCGTCAGCGTTGGTGCAAGGATCTCCCGAACTGACACCCTTCGCCAACAAAGAGACATTAGAGGCACCTGTGTCGCCCCCGCACCACGACATCATTCCCTGCCCCCAATTAAGCTCGGTGGTGCGAGTCGTTTGGGCACTGCTTACGAGCGAACCAAGCTGGCCTTGTGCTCTCCTATAAAGAGCATAGGGATTGTTTTGGTCTTGGGTCGTGAGCGCGAACCAGGCTCCCGCGCCTCCTTGCGACCAGTCGCCCGCGAGGAACCTATTCGCGTCTTTTGACGATCTCGAGAGCGTGTCCATGTTGGCGGCCCAGAATCCCGCCATGCTCGTATTCTGGAGATAGTTTGCGCGAAGTGACGAAGCAATTGATGAAGCAAAGGGCGATTTTGAATTCCTCTCCCATTGGGTGAAGAATGCCAGCGCCTGCGAATCGCCCACCGTCTGCATAGAGGCTTGCAGGTCGGTGATAAACTGCGGCAAGCCAGTACTGTTTGCCTTACCGATAACAAACGCGATAACACCTGAAGTTATAGCTCTCAACAAATCTCCCGACACCGCGAACGCGAGCGGTTGGAGTACATAGTCATTGATCTGCATCGCCGTATTCGCGGCCGCACTCGTCACTGTTGCAACGGCCGTAATGCTATTTTTAATGGCGCTGATAGTGCTCTCCACCATTGTTTTGATACTGGGGATGGATATATCGGAATTCACGTTTACCGTCCATTGTGCTCGCGCTCTCTGCGGTGCTATGAGGAAAACAGAAGGAGCTAGGAGCGTAAGGGCGAGGAATATCGCGAACGTGGTGGCGAGAGGGCGCGATTTCATGGCTTTTTAGCAACGGCCTGCTGGTTCGCAACATCTACCATGAGATTGGCGAAAGAGGCACCCGGCGAACCGGCGGGCAAGGTGATGCTGGCGGTCGCGTATATCCTGCCGATGTTGATAAAGGCAGTACCAAGTGCGAGCACCGCCTGCGGATACTGCTGGAGTGCGAGCATGGTTGCCATCGGGTCGGTCTCCACGCGCGCGAAGTCGGTCGTTATCTCGCTCACCCGCGCCATCGCATTGATGAGTGCGAGATCGTCTGCCGCAAGCTCGGCAGGCACCGAGAGCACCGAGAGCCCGGCTGCAGAGTTCCGGTATGCCTTCGCTATCGAGATGATGTGTGACAGCGCTACTGCATCATCGCCTTCAACCGCGTACCGAAGATAATTGATCTCGCTAGTCGTCGCGCTGCTGGTGTTCTTCAGAAGGATCGCCTCTGCGCTCACCGCAAAGGCCCGTAGGGCATCCGCGCCAGATCCTGAAATTTTGAGGTCACTCGTTGACTTGAAATCGGGCGTGGCGGTGACCGACGACGAGAGCGAACTCAGCGCCCGATCAGAAATATCGGTTATCTCCGCTTCAGAGAGATCCGCGCCGCCGTTTGCCTGCTTTGCAGCAAGGTAGAGCGTGAAGAAATTTTTTGCGAATGCGGCGGTGATAGTTCCTTCTGCGGGAGCGGGCGGAAGCGAATCGTCCGCAATAAACGCACCTGACGCGGTTGAGGTCGCGACTTTTATATTAGCAATAGCCTTTGGCACAACCAGACCTCTCGCAACTGCTTCGCCATCAGTCATTCCGAGGTTGAAAGAATCAATAGTGCGCGGATCAGAGCCATACAGCGCCTCCTCCCAATCAGGGAGACCGTCGGCATCTGAATCCTTCGTCGCGATCGCCTTTAGGAGCGCCGATTCGGCTGAAGCCTCTGCGGTAGAAGGCGACCCGATACCGCGCGCAAACAGGTATGCGCCCACAATCAGCATCGCCGAAAAAAGCACCGCGGCAGGTATACGCCAATGTTCGAGAATCCTCCCCATAGTATCGCTTTAAAGTATAGCAGTCTCCTTACTGGAAAGAAGCGGTTGTCTACAGAGTTGCGAGCCCCTCGACCTTGCTCAAAGCAAGCCATGTTTCAAGCGGTACATCCTCGGCACGAGCCTTCTCTGGGATCTCGCCTTGCGGAAGCGAAGCCTCCAAGAGATTTTTGCGGACAAATTTGCGCTTATGAGCGAATCCGGCGTGCAAAAGTTTGAAAAATTGTTCCTCTTGGGCGTGCGAGGCAAAATTCTTGCGCGAGATGTCGCGGATAGCGAGCACTGCAGAATCTACCTTGGGTGCGGGCATGAAGGCGCCGCGCGGGACCGTGAATTCATACTTTGGCATCCCAAACGCCTTAACCGAGAGCGAGAGAATTGATTCTTTCCCCCGACGCTTTGGTCGGGGCCCCGACCGCTTCGCGTCGGGGTTGCTCCGCGCTATTCTCTCCGCAACCTCTTTCTGCACCAAGAGCGTCATCGAGCTTGGCTGATGCTCGGCCGTGAGGAACATTCTGAAAATCTCCCCGGTCAGATAATACGGAATATTCGCCACTATTTCATACTTTTCAGATGTACCATCTTTTACGCTATAGCGTAAATTAAGGTACACGTTGCGGATGTCGCCGTAGATGAGCTCGAGCTGACCAGAGGCGATTTCACTTGCAAAATCAGCCTGTAGTTTTTCAAAAAGTTCTTGGTCGGCCTCAACTGCGATTACTTTTTTCGCTTTTTTCAAAAGTTCTCGCGTGAGCATCCCCGTCCCCGGACCGATCTCGAGCACAGTCGCATCCGATGCGAGCTTGGCCGCATCAGCAATTCGCTCTGCGATGCGCGTATGCATCAAAAAATTCTGCCCGAGTGATTTCTTTGTTTTATGAAAGATCGTCATAGCCTTGTCTGCGGTGTCGGATGGTCACCACGTACACAACCTCGCCCGAGAGCTGATAGACTACCCGCCAATCACCAACACGAAGCGCTCGCAACAAACGTAGCGTATGTCGAAGAGGTTTTCCAAACACTTCAGGTGCGGTCATGAGCTTGAGTTCAATTGCCTGCAGGATGACCATCCTTATCGCAGGATCCAGCTTAGGAATTTCTACAGATCGTACATGACCCGAGTATTGGATTTGGTACATGGGTTTTATTTCCCACAATTCTTCCCCCAAACTTCTTCGTGCGAATACCAACGTTTCGTTGTTGCAAGTATCCGGTCACCGACTACTGAGAGGTAACGGTCTTCTTCGTCAGAAATATCTTCTATCGCATCTCGAAGCAGACGTGTTGCAATTGTTGCTCGAGGACTTTTTTCACGTTTAGCACGTGCCTTTAATTCCCGAGACATCTCGGGCGTAAGGGTCACCAAAATCCGTTCCTTTGTTGTAGCCATATATCAAAAGTGTATCACCTGCGGATTAAGATGCAATGATCTCATTGAGAATTAATATTCCAGGAGTACACTTCTGACATGGAAAATTCCAGAAAAAGTTCTGTCTCTGTATTTGTACTTATGTTTGTTGTTGTCGTTCTCGTCGGTATCGGGGTATGGATGTATGCGCAGGAGACACGGAAAAATTCCGGATACAGTCCAGCAACCCAAAGCGAGATCCTGCTTGGCGAAAAGGCCTTCTATGAGAATCTCTCCTCCGAGGAGAAAAAGCTCGTGGGCGCGTATTACGACACGCTCGGAAACGACACGATCGGACTTCTTACTCAGCCGATCTCTAGTTGTGTGCTGAAATATTACGATCCGTTCAGAGCGCTTATCGGTTGCGGTACCCCAAAGGGAACCACTTTCCTCTTGGTAGACAGAGAAAACTGGAGAAAGATCGGAGAGGGCGCTAATTTGAGGTTAGATGACGGATATATTGAATCAGACACGTATGCCATCTCGACCAATCTCAACGAGATATTTTATTACGAAGTCGGAAAATCTTCGATCAAAAGCGTCCCGAACTCGAAGCTCTCGAGCGTAGAAACCTATCAGGAAAGCGCGGGCCTTGGCGGCGGAAATTTCACTGTTTCGTTCGACGCTTCAACAAAGACAATCTCGGCGGAGATTTACAAAGCGACGAGAGGAGGCGAACGTAGAGAAAAAATTCGCACGGCGACATTCGTGTTGCCGTAAGACATTAGGCGCACATGTCGATAACATTCTCTCCGTCCGTCTCGTCATAGACCATCAGTGCCGGATCGATGTCGGCAAGGAAGGAAGAAGGGGCCGCATACGTGTCACTCCCGTAGATCTTGCGGATATGCGCGAGAGTGAGAATGAGGCGCACCTTGGCGCGCGTCATCGCGACATAGAAGAGCCGGCGCTCCTCTTCATCGTCGCGATTACTGTCACCCATACCTTGGTGCGGGAAGAGCCCCTCCTCCATCCCGCTCACAAAGACCGTGTCGAACTCGAGCCCTTTCGCCGCATGAACGGTCATCAAGGTGACTCCTTGTGGGCTTTGGGGGCGATCCATCTCGTCTTGGTCGCCCGCCAGTACCGCTTCAGCGAGAAACGCTGCAATACCCTCCTTCCCTACTGCGCCGTCATGCCGCACGGCGACCGAGGCGAGCTCCTCAATATTCTCAAATCGCTCCCGATCTTCTTCGCTCCCCTCGTCAAGAAGGGCCCGGCGCATACCGCTCTTCTCGATCACTAATTTTACGAATTCAGAAGGCACGAGTGTCTCCACGGCATTCGCGAGCTCTGTTATAACGCGTTCAAACTGTTCGACTTTACCAAGCTCGCCTGCGCGCAATAGGGCGCGCTGTCCCTCGACGAGCTTGCCGAGCGTTACCTTGCCGATGCCGCGCGGTGGCGAAGAGGCCGCGCGCATCTTGTCCGCCTCACGCGAAGGGTCGAGCGCGAGCCGCATCCAGCTGAGCGCGTCCTTCACCTCCTTGCGCGCGAAGAAGTGCGTACCGAGCAGCCGGTACGGCACACCAGCGTTCAGCAACCCTTCTTCGAGCGCGCGCGATTGGAAGTTCGTGCGGAAGAGTATCGCCATATCTTCAGGTTTCTGCCCTTCTGACATCAAGTGCTGTACTCGTCGCGCGATCCAGCGTGCCTCATCTTCAGCGTTTACCGACATATGCACGATAATCGGTTCGCCTGCCGCTTGTTCGGTCGTTGAACGTTTTTCCTTACGGTTCTTATTCTTCTCGATGACCGCATTTGCCGCGTCCACCAGATTCTTCGTCGAGCGATAATTGCGCTCAAGGATAATCGTCTGCGCCTGGGGATATTTCTTCTCGAAGTTCAAGATATTTTCCATCTTCGCACCGCGCCACCCGTAGATCGCTTGGTCGCCATCTCCCACGACAAAGAGATTCTGGTGTTTCTCCGCGAGGATTCCTGCTAACTGCTCCTGCAAACTGTTCGTATCCTGGTATTCGTCAATATGGATATAGTTCCAGCGCGCCTGCGCGAGCGCCCGGATGTCGGCATGCTCCTCGAGCAATCGCACCGGGAGCGCAATGAGATCATCAAAATCAAGTGATTTCTCTTCTTTGAGAGCCTTCTCATACCGCAGCCACACTTCGGCAACGATGCGCGCACCAAAACTGCCGCGGCTCTGCTTCTCATAAAACTCTGGCGCGCGCATGCCCTCACCCTTCTGGCGCGAGATACGCGCCATCACTGCGCGCGGTGAGAGCTCTTTCGTCTCGACATCAAGGCTCTTCAGCGCCGCTGCAATCACTTTTTCTGAATCAGCACGATCATAGATGTTGAAAAAACGTGAGATGCCGATAGTGCTCCCATAACTCTCAAGAAGCTCGCGCCCAAGACCGTGGAAGGTCGCAATGAAAGGAACCACCCCTCCCTCTCCCAACATCGCGCGCACACGAGCACGCATCTCGCGGGCCGCCTTGTTGGTAAACGTGACCGCGAGAATCTGCTCCGCGGGCACTCCTTCGCGGATAAGATGATAGATCCGCGTCGTCAAGACGCGCGTCTTGCCGCTCCCGGCGCCAGCTAAGACTGAAATAGGGCCGCTTGTCTCGAGCACCGCGCGTTTTTGCGCTTCGTTTAATCCTTCAAGGTATTTCACTACCCAAATATACCCGAGCACTCACCCTCACACAAAGGATAACGGTAAAATTTCTCACCGTGAGTGCTGGGTATACCTTATAAATCACTCTCCACAGGCATCCGGAGAGGCGGTTGACTCCCACCCCTCTTCGGCTATACTCGTGGTATCGCTGATTAAGGTTGTATGAAAGAAATGGCTTATATCTTGTATGTAAGCCATTTTTGTATGCGCTGATCCACCGTTTCCCCTTGTTTACCTATCAAATCCTACCAACAGATTTTTATACCGGGGATCGCGATTATCGCGTCCGCCATACTGAGTATACCGAGCCACGTTGACGCGTTCTGGCCGTTTTCACAATCGGCCGGCGCTACATCGGCAGCACATACCCCTGATTCGTCGGCTCCGCCCTACTACCTGAAGGCCGCAACAAACCTTGATCCGAACCCGAACAAGGGACTAAGCGACCATCTCCAAACGAGCGGAGACGTCGCCCTCCTCGCCTATACTGGCCCGTCCGGCACGATCGCCGATGTCGCAGGCGCGGCACCGTCTGACCGCATCTCAGTATATGTCGTACGCCCGGGCGATACGCTCTCTGACATCGCGGACATGTTCGGCGTTTCGATGAATACCGTTTTATGGGCAAATAACCTCAAGAGCGCACGCGACGTGCATTCGGGCGATACGCTCATTATCCTACCGGTCTCCGGCGTCGAGCGCACGGTAGTAAAGGGCGATACCTTGAAGTCGCTCGCAAAAAAATATGGCGCTGACGCTGACGAGATCGCGACCTTTAACGGCCTTGACTCCGGGAAGCCCCTCGCTATCGGCTCGACGATCATCATCCCGGGCGGAGAGCTTTCCGCCACTGTCCCCGCCGGAAAAACTTCGATCGGCCGTGATTCGTTCACCCCCTCGTATCAAGGAGGGAGCGGGAAGTTCTTGCCGGGCTTCTTCATCAATCCTCTGCCGGGCGCCATTCTCACTCAAGGTATCCACGGGTGGAATGGTATCGATCTTGGCGCACCGCGCGGCACGCCGATATATGCGGCAGCAAACGGCACCGTCATTGTCGTACGCGGAGGTGGCGGTTGGAACGGCGGATATGGGAACTACATCGTGATCCAGCACTCCAACGGAACGCAAACGCTCTATTCCCACAACAACAAAAATTCGGTGAGCGTCGGGCAATCTGTGGTACAAGGACAGGTCATCGGCTATGTCGGATCGACCGGCCGATCGACCGGCACCCACCTCCACTTCGAAGTGCGCGGTGCGACGAATCCGCTGCGCACCTGCACCGTCGGCAGAGTCTGCTCTCCTCAGTGATATTCAAAGATTTAAACGTCTAGATTTCATTCAAACCCGAAGAGGCCACGGGGGCGATACTGGAGCGCTTCGTGAACAAAGGCGGGGGTAACCGTGTCGGCGCCGGCAAGGTCGGCGATCGTGCGCGCAACGCGCATCGTGCGGTGATAGCTGCGCGGCGAGAGATGCAGGCGTGCGGCGGCGTTCGTCAGTGCCTCTTTCGCCACGACGCTAAAACCGCTTTTCTCGTCGAGCTGGCGGCCCGAGAGTGCCGCGTTCGTCATACCCTGTTTGCCTGTCCTTTTTTCAGCCCGCGTGCGGGCGGCGACTACGCGTTCACGCACTTTTGCAGATGATTCGCCGGTTGAAAGTTTCGCGAGAGTGTCGTGCGGGACGAGCGGCACCTCGATCCAGAGATCCAAGCGGTCAACGATGGGCCGGCTGATGCGGCGCGCCTGCTTCACCGCCGCGCGAAAGGTGGCGCGAGAATCTTCAGAGAGCGTGTTCGCCGGATTCATCGCCGCGACAATCATGCAGTCGGCCGGGAAGGTGATGGTCGCCCGGGCGCGCGAGACCGTAACGATACGGTCCTCGAGCGGTTGCCGGAGCGCCTCGAGCGTGCGCGAATCGAACTCGGGGAATTCGTCTAAGAAAAGGACGCCCTTGTGTGCGAGCGTCACCTCGCCCGCCTTCGGGAAGGTGCCGCCGCCCACGATCGCGACGTGCGATATCGAGTGGTGAGGCGCGCGAAACGGCGGCCAATGCACTGCTTCACCGTCAGCAAGCAACCCTGCCGTTGAGTGGATCGCCGTTACCTCAAGCATGTCGTCGTCAGAGAGAGGCGGGAGGATGCCCGCGAGCGCGCGGGCAAGCATTGTTTTACCCGTCCCAGGCGGACCGTAAAAGACGATATTGTGACGACCGGCGGCGGCTATCTCAAGCGCGCGTTTAGCACTCTCCTGCCCCTTCACATCAGCGAGGTCGAGGGCGGGCGGCGGAGCTGGCACCTGTCGATCGCGCGTGAGGCGCGGTAACTTCTTTTCTCCATTCAAGTGCTCGAGAAGCTCTGAGAGTGTTGCTGGTGCATAAATCGCGACGTCCTCAGCAAGAAGCGCCTCGCGCGCGTTTCCTGTCGGTACAAAAATAGTTTTGACCCCTTTGCGCTTTGCCACTAACACTTGTGGGAGCACACCGCGCACCGCTCGCACTCCCCCATCGAGAGCGAGTTCACCAATAAAGAGCATATCTTCGATGAGCGGTTTTAAATCGCCCGCGGCAATAAGATACGCAAGCGCGAGTGCGAGATCATAATGCGAACCCTCTTTTTTCAAATCGGCCGGCGAGAGCGAGAGGACGATACGCTTGTTCTGTTGCTTGGGCGGCTTGTAGCCGGAATGGCGGATCGCGGCGCTCACCCTATCGCGAGCCTCTTCAACCGCCTTGTCAGCGAGGCCGACTACCGAGAAGTTGTGCAGACCGCGCGTGAGATCGGCCTCGACGACGACCATTTCTGCACCCGACCCGACCGGCTGCGCAGCAAGCGTCTTTGCGTACCCGAGCTTCGGTATCTTCTTTTTCTGAAGAGGGGGCACGGTGCCCTTCGAAGCTTTGGGTGAAGGAGCGGGCATTGCTAGGATACGTGCGCGATGCAGGTCTCGGCAGCGGGATCAGCCTCAAGACGTACATCTTCTATCATCCCGCCGCACACTTCGCACATTCCATAGGTATGTCCCTCAATTCTCGAAAGAGCGGCGAGAACCGTGTCATAGCGCGCCTCGAGATCGGCGAGGATAGCGGCATTGCCTTCATGACTCACGATGACATCGGCCTGATCGATAAGATCCGCCTCGGTGCCAATCTCGGAGGGTACCGGCTCCCAATCGTTCGGAACCGCCGTATTCTTGCGTCCGACGCTTCCCATCTCTGATTCTAACTTCGTCTTCTCCGCTTCAAGTTTTGCTTTGAAATAAGTTGTTTGCATGGTTTGGATGATAGCAGATAGTTGTCAGCGTGTTCGTGAGGAGGCAAGTCGGTCTGCTATCTCGCCCCATGCCGCCGGGTCGCGCGCGATGACGAGTGTCCTCTGGTCGCGGTAGCCATAGGCGATAATGCTTCGGCCGGTCGCATCGCGATAGACGCGTATATCATGATTCTGGACGGCCTCATCCCGGAATCCGGCCGTAGTCGTCGTCGCTGTCGTTGATGCCACAGAGTACAAAGGAAATAGTTGTGCGAGATCGCGCGGCATCACTGGCTCCCACGAGAGCATGCCAGAAAAAGTTTCGCCATACGAAACGACGGCAAGTATAAAAAACGGATTTTGTTTGTCACCGATATCTAACACCCCAGCTATGCTTCCTGCATCATCGACATTGCGCAGGAGCTTATCGGGCGCCGGGAACTGGAGCGCAGAGAAGATGCTGGTGTCGACTGTGTCGGCAAGAGAGAGGAGCCGAACGGCACCAGGAGCAAGCGGGCGGCTTGCCGACTGTTCGATTGCGCGCAGAAGCACGGAACCCGTACCTGAAATCCGCTCTCGCTCGTCAACGAATATTGGCGAGACATCTGGCTCAAGCAGAGCGGACGGAGCGATGTCTAGATCGCGCGTATACGCGGCATACATGCCCCATCCGCCGACGACAAGAAGCGCGATCCCCGCACAAACATAGAGAATGCCGTGGGAAGATTTTTGTACAGGCTGGGGAACTTTTGGCGCCGCATCTTGTTCAGCGGCGAGTACGGTCGCCGACGAGGCGTTCGTGCTCTCCATCCGATCGGCAAAATCGCCCGCATAGGTCTCAAGCGGAGACACGTCAGGCTTCGACGAAGGCGGTTCAACCTTCGCTATCGGGATAGATAAAGGAGAAATCGACACGTGTCCCACATTCGATACGGGGATTGGTGTCGGCACAAGAGATGGCTCCGACGTTGTGGGTGGTGGAGGTGGCGGAAGCGGTGGAGTTTCTAGCGAGGGTGGTCTCGACTCGGCAAGAGGGACGAGATCGGGTGTACTACCCTTCTGCACCGCCTCAATATCGCCCGCGAATGTGCGGATATATTTTTTCAGTTTGGTTTCCTCAGTGTCCATTCACTCTCTATAGTAACGCATCCGCACAGCGTAATGTGCGTTATCCGCGCGAGGAGATGGTGAATTTCTTTGGGTCGTCGCACATATCGGTGAAGGCGTGCGCCGCCTCTTTTAACTTGCTTGAAGAAGATTTGCCGAAAGAGATAACCTCAACCTGGCACCCTTCATTCATATCAAGATATTGGATCAAAGGGACGAAATCACCGTCGCCCGTAACAAGGATGACCGTGTCGAGCTTGGGGGCGAGCTTGACCGCGTCGATAGCCAAACCAACGTCCCAGTCGGCCTTCTTAGCGCCGTCGGCGAAGATCTGGAGATCCTTCACTTTGGTCTCGATGCCCATCTTGGTGAGCGCTTCAAAGAAGTTCTTTTCTTCGCCGCTCTCGGTCGAGATCACATAGGCGATCGCGCGCACAAGGATACGACCACCGACGGCCTCTTCGAGAATCTTACCGAAGTTGACGCGCGCCTTGTAGAGATGTTTGGCACTGTGATAGAGATTTTGCGTGTCGATGAATACGCCCACACGCTGAGCCGGATGTTTGATAACTGCCATATAAATAAATGCTTATGTAAATAAAATAATAAAACGTGTCCCTCCGCCAGCTGGCGGAGCTATCCGTATGATACCACTTAGAAAAACTTATTTCTTCAAACCGAGCTTTTTGATCACCGCATTGTAGCGGCGCTTGTCGTTGGCCTCAAGATAGCGGAGATGCGACCGGCGGTTGGCGACCATCTGCAAGAGGCCGCGGCGCGAGTGGATATCCTTCGGATTCTTCTTCAAGTGCTTGGCGAGCTCATCAATCTGCTTCGAGAGGAGCGCGACCTGCACATCCGGTGAGCCGGTGTCGGTGTCGTGGCGGGCAATACCGCTTATAACCGCCGTCTTTTTCTTCGTGGTAAGCATGTCCCGTCACCTTACCACGCCTTGCCTAAATGTGCAAGTTTTGCGTAATCACATATTGTGCGACGTAGTGTTATCATATGTCTATGGAAGCAGAAGCGGCAAAGCGGCAATTTCTTGAATATATTGAGATCGAGCGCGGGCGCGCGGTAAAGACTATTGAGAATTATGATCACTACCTCACCCGTTATTTCGTCCAAATAGGGATAAAGAGCGTCAGCGACATCACCGAGCAGAATATTCGCGAATTTCGCCTCTGGCTCAATCGCCAATCCGGCACAGGCAGCGGCTCCATGAAGCGTCGCACCCAGAACTACTATATGATCGCCCTCCGCGCATTCTTGAAGTTCTTAAGGAAGCGCGACATCAGTGCCATCTCGCCCGAGAAGATCGAGCTCGCCAAGCTCCCCGAGCGCGAGCTCGATCTTATCTCCCCCACCGAGCTGAAGCGCCTTCTCGAAGCGACCGACGGCACCGAGCTTTGCGAGGTACGCGACAAAGCTATCTTAGAGCTCTTTTTCTCGACCGGGCTCCGCGTCTCTGAGCTCTGTTCACTCGATAACGACCTCGATCTCTCCCAAGACTCGTTCTCGGTGCGCGGCAAGGGCGAGAAAGTCCGTGTTGTTTTCCTCTCCCCCGCTGCCAAGAGCGCCGTCGCAGTGTATCTCAAAGCACGCAAGGATATGGCAGAGGCGCTTTTTGTGAACATCCCTGTCGGGAAGAATATCCCCTCGCGCCTCACGCCCCGCTCGGTCGAACGCATCATCAAGAAGTATGCGATGAAGGCTGGCATCACCAAGAAGATGACGCCGCATGTCCTCCGCCACGTCTTCGCGACCGACCTCCTCAACAACGGCGCCGATATCCGCTCAGTGCAACAGCTCCTCGGCCACGCCTCGATCAACACCACCCAGATCTACACGCACATCACCGACGCGCACCTGCGTGAAATACATAAGAAGTATCACTCCCGTAGCGGCTCGTAAAAACTATTTCACTACGACCGTCCCTTTCATGAATGGGTGGATGTTGCAGGTATATTCGAACGTTCCGGCGGTATCGAAGGCATACGTATATGTCTCGCCCTTACCAAACAAGGGGCTACTCATGCTCCCGCCCGAGATTTGGTGCGAAATTGGATCGTTATTAATCCACACCACGCTCTCTCCCCTCTTGATAGTTATCGTCTCTGGATCAAAGGCGTAGCTACCGATAGACACTGACGCCGTGCCTTGCGGCACCAAAGAAGAAGGAGCGGGAGGAAAAAGATAGAGCGAGAGACCGAATAGTACATGCACGCCAACAAGAAGCCCGAGAATGCCCGCGTTTAGCTTGTGGTATTTGAACCAATCAGAGCGGCCGTGCGTTATCTTGTATCCTAAATAGAACTGAAAGATGAGACTCACGATCGCCAGGAGCCCAAACCAAAACAGCAATGGTTTCCCTAAAATAATAAATGTCATGTATTCATCATATCACCACGCGGTATACTAAGATTACATGAAGATCGTCTCGTGGAACGTGAACGGGCTCCGCTCGCTCTCAAAGAATGGCTACTGGGAGGAGTTTTTGAGAGGCACAAAGCCCGACATTTTCTGCCTCCAAGAGACCAAAGCGAGCCCGGAGCAGCTGCCAGATGGGCTGCGCGAGGTGGCGGGCTTCTCATCTTTCTTCTCCTCTTCGCAGGTCAAGAAGGGTTACAGCGGCGTGGCGCTCTACTCCAAAATCGAGCCTTTGCAGGTGATGTATGGCATGGGGATACAAGAATTCGACCAAGAAGGACGCCTTGTCGGCGCAGAATATGAGGATTTCTGGCTCCTGAACGCTTACTTCCCGAACGGCGGGATGGGCCCCGAGCGTCTTGATTATAAGATGCGATTTTATGACGCTTTTCTCGCCTTTGCCAAAAAATTACGAAAGCAGAAGCCGGTCATATTCTGCGGCGATGTGAACACCGCCCATGAAGAAATAGACTTGGCACGGCCGAAAGAAAATGAGGAGAATACTGGCTTTCTCCCCCAAGAACGCGCGTGGATTGATGAGGTAATAGATGCGGGATACGTTGACTCCTTCCGCCATTTCCATCCGCAAACGAAAGAGGCCTATTCTTATTGGGATTTGAAGAGTCGGGCGCGCGACCGGAATGTCGGCTGGCGCTTGGATTATTTTTTTGTTGCGAGCGAGCTTATGAAGCAAATCAAGAGAGCCGAGATCCACTCCGACATTTATGGCTCCGACCACTGCCCTATCTCAATAACGCTCTCATAAGCCCAGTACTACCAGGTAGTGCCAGATAAAGGACATGTTATCCACAGTGGTGTCCTTTACACTGTCCTTTACACCCGCTACTCTTCACTAAGGAGGAGATGGCTCGTTACTTCGGTGAGGTCCCGTCTCCTGTTGGTAGTTCTTTGATTGATCTTTCGCTTTCCGTATTTCTTGCGGTGTCTGTCTGCGCTAGCGGCGATCCGCTCTACAAGCCAACAGGACATGACGTTCCATATGGAACATACGGGTAGCACTATAAAAAGCCGCCGACCCCCCTCTCGGCTGGAAGCACCATCAACGCCCCTTTCTCACTTTTTGCTTCTGGCCACCATTTTTGGGTTAGGCGGTTTTTTGTTTCGCGCGGAACATATTTCACACATAACTTATTCAGGAGACGTGGTACTTCCCCATTATTTCGCCTATTTCCTTGCTTTCTTCCGCCTCTTTCCGTTTCTTCCCTGATTCCCCAAGATTTCTGAGATCTTCTTCAGGCATTTTTAGGAGCTCTTCAGTCTTTCTATCAAGGTATTCCTCATTATTTAGATCAGGATCCTCAAGCACGTCCTCAAGAAGAGCATTCAATACATAGCCTATGTTGGGTCCTGGTTTCGCGTGGAACTTCTCCATAATTCGGTTCCCGTCGGTCTTAAGCATAACTACCGATATAGGGTCACGGAGCGCCTGTTCGACCATCGCCGTGTACTTACGGAGCCGAAAGGGCTGTTCTTTAGGCCGACCGGTGCCGATCCGATCGCACATCCGGAGGTTGAGTAAATCCCATATATTTTCTTTACCGACGTTCGTTATCATGCGGCGCACTGCAGAGAGGGTAATTTGTTCTGGGTCAGAGAAGAACATGTGCCAACGGACGAGTTTGAGGACTTTATCAATTGTTTCGCGTGGAAAGCGCAAATTCTCGAGAATCCTCTTTGTTACACGTGAACCAACCACCTCGTGGCCATGGAAGCTCCAATCGCCCTTTTCATCTGAACGGCGACGCGTCTCCGTCTTTGCTATGTCGTGGAGCAGGGCAGCGAGGCGTACCTCAAGACTGAGGTCTTTGTCTGCGGCATGCTGGACTGTCCTCATCAGATGTTCAAAGACATCGTAACTGTGCGCCTGATTCTGCTCAACACCAATAGCTTTGGCGAGTTCTGGAGCGACAAACTCAAGGATGCCGAGCTTTTCTGCGAGAATAAGCGCATTCATGGGCTGGCTCGACATGAGGATTCTCACGAGTTCGTCCCGGATCCTTTCACATGAAACATGGCTTAGATGCTTGCTATTTTCGCTTATTGCCATCGCGGTGTTGCCGTCTATGCCAAAATCGAGTTCAGCGACCAATCGAACTGCACGCAACATGCGCAGAGCATCTTCGTTAAAACGTTCTGAAGGCGTCCCGACGGCACGCAGCATCTTGTCCTTTATGTCCTTTTGTCCTTCGTACGGATCAACAATGTGTCCTTGAGAATCATCGAGTGCGATTGCGTTTATGGTGAAGTCGCGTCGGGCAAGATCTTCAAGGAGAGAAGTGCCGAACTCTACCTTATCGGGCCGGCGCTTGTCAGAATATCCTGATTCGGTGCGATACGGAGTTATCTCCACTATGGCGAGGCGCGGATCCTCTGAATTTGTTTTCACGCCGACTGTGCCAAAGTCGTTTTCATAAAAAGAATCAGGAAATAGGCCTTGGATCTGCTCTGGCGCCGCGTTGGTAGTGATGTCCCAATCCTTGGGCTCCCGGTCCATGATAAGGTCGCGGACGCATCCGCCCACTAGATAGGACTCGAAGCCCGCCTCACGTAGCTTCGTCGAGACGGTGGTGACTTCAGAGGGGATGCGCCGTAGCATTTCCAAATCGTAGCACAGTAACGTAGTATGCAGATAGACATTTTGCGCCCGTAGCTCAACGGATAGAGCACTTGCCTTCGAAGCAAGGGGTTGTAGGTTCGAGTCCTACCGGGCGCACAAAAGTTTTCCACAGTTTTTAAGCGTTTAAAAAATAACCGAACTCCCGTCGTATATAATTATAGGATGCGAAAAGATAAGGAAATTGCTTTTGATCTGCGCCGAAGCGGTAAGAGCTATACGGAAATTCGTGATGCACTTAAAATTCCAGTTTCTACTCTTTCTGATTGGTTTAGCAAGGTCGATTGGTCGAAACAAATTAAAAAGCATCTCGCCTCGGAGATGCAAAAGCAACACACAACGAGAATCATCGAACTAAACAAGGTACGCGGCCATCATTTGGAAAATGTGTACACAGAGGCGCGAGAGGAAGCAAAAAGAGATTTCGAAGAATTGAAGTACAATCCGCTTTTTATCGCTGGCTTGATGCTCTACTGGGGAGAGGGGGATAAGCTGACAAAACAGGCAGTTAAGCTAACCAACACCGACCCAAATTTGATCCGTTTGTACGTGTTCTTTCTTAAACGTGTCTGCGGGATTCCAGAAGACAAGATAAAGGCGCAAGTGCTTGTCTATCCAGATCTTAACGAGAAGGATTGCAGGGAATACTGGGCTCGAGAATCGGGTCTCGATCTAAAGAGCTTCACAAAAAGTAGTACTATGCAGGGGCGCCATAAGACGCGACGGATAGCCTATGGCGTGTGTATGATCTGCATCTCAAGCACTTATTTCAAGGTGAAAATGTTGGAGTGGTTGAGGCTCCTGCCCGGGGAATTGATGAATAAGGCATACTATGAGAGTATATAAGCCAGTTGCGGGTATGGTTCAATGGTAGAACGCCTGGTTGCCAATCAGAAGATGGGAGTTCGATTCTCCCTACCCGCACCGAGTGAGGTCAAAAGAGCACATGGGTCTTCTTGTGTGCATTTTGCGTCGAACGAGGTGTAGGTATCGGCATTTCGATACCCGTACAAAGCAAAACGGCTAAAAATGTGATTTCAAAACGACTTTGCAACTGTGTATAAAGGTGTTCACACTGGGGATAAAGGACGGGAGACTTTTTGGAGAGTCCGTGAAATAATGAGCAAATGAGCCATATTTCTAAAAGCCGTGGATTTATCCTCTAAGACCCGTAAGGAGGTGGGGAGCTTGGGGGAGAGTGTCGCCTGCGAGTACCTCCGGCGGCACGGATTCACCATCCGCGACCGCAACATTTCTAAAAAAACCGGTGAGCTCGATGTGATTGCAGAAAAAGAAGATACGCTCCATTTTGTTGAAGTTAAGACAGTGCTCACCGATAATTTCCCACGTCAGGAAGATGGAAAAGATGAGTATGATCCTTCGCTCAACTTGCATGCAGCGAAGGTGCGTAAGGTCGCGCGAACGGGGGAGTGGTATGTCCTTGAGAAAAAGTGGGGAGGGGAGGGGCAGGTGGACGGATGCCTCGTGTGGCTGCGCCGCCGTGACGGCATGGCCCGCGTCTCCTACCTGCCGCAAATCGTCTAAGTTAGTCGGGGCGCCGAGAATCGAACTCGGTCTATTTGCTCCCAAAGCAAGCGTACTACCGGTATACTACGCCCCGTTATGGAGGAAGAATGCTGTAAGTATCCTTATAGCATTCTCTCCGGAATAACGTGGGCGCAAGCTCCGCTTACGCCCCGTTTCTTGTATCTTAGCAGGATTATCCGTTTTATGGCAGGTGGGCAGTAATGATCGCTTCAAGCGCGGGGATCTGGGATGCAAAATCACTGATAGCATCTGCAACAGGTTTGGCGAGGAGGAGGTCGAGCGCCTCTCCCGTCTCGCTCGCATATTCGGCACGGATATAGGAGGCGGTAATCGCGTTTAACGAGCGCGTATCGGTGGTGCCGGTGATGGTGCTGGTCGTAATGGTCCCCACCAGATCGCCTGATGGGTCAACGAGGCCGCCACCAGAGGATCCTTCTTGTGCGGCAGCCGAGCCGCCAAGCGCGAGCACATCGATCGTGTTCGACTTGAAGGTGAGCACGTCCTTTACCGAGCCGAAAACGATTGTAGGGGAGAGACCAGAAGCTATCTGTCCTGGCGCGAGGAACTGCGCGCCATATGAAGCAATAACGACCGGTGCACCAGGGAAAGGCGGCACCGTCGCAAGCGGCACAAAGGGAAACACGGCGGGAAGCGGTTCAGATGTCGCACTCTGAGAGATTGCGAGAAATGCAAAATCATATTCGCCGTTCCCGCTCGGCGCTGTCTTGGTCAGCACTTCTGGATTTTTACGCAACCAGAGGGGCGAAATGTAGGCGAGCTTGGCATCGTAGCGATCCACAGCAGGACTCCCCGAGCGAATACTGCAGGAGACGCCGCGATCTTTGAGAAGGAAGTATTGTGCAATATGCGCATTAGTGAGGATAACGCCCTTCGGGTCAACGATAACGCCACTGCCGCTCATGGAGCGTAGTTTGCTGCCGGCAGGAGCCTGGCAGATGATGTTCACCAGCGCCGCTCGCAATACAGATGCAGAGACATCGAGCGATACGCTCTTTGGCGGCGGTAACGAGACAATAGGGGCTGGCGCAGGTGTTGATGGCGCGGGCGGGACGACAGTTTCAGTCGCCTGCGGCGAGCTTGCTTGCCCCGAGCTTGTCGAGGTGGTCGAAGTAGTTGGTTCAGGGAGGGGAGTGAGTAGAGAGAAGGTTGACGATGCGTCGGGTACAACAACGCTTGTGCCGCCCAAGAACGTGCCAAACAACACCCCCAGCATAAGGCCGACGACGATGCCGAGATAGGGCGTGAAGCGCATACGATAACGCTAACGCATAATCGCATTTTCTGCTATTCTCGTTTCTGAGGCGGGACTAGTTTAGTGGCAGAACAGGAGATTTCCAATCTCTTAGCGGGAGTTCGATTCTCCCGTCCCGCACATGGAACCCTTCGACAGCGCTCAGGGTAAACCTCTAGCTGCAAAAATACGGCCACAAAAATTGGATGATGTGGTCGGACAAGAACACCTTGTTGGCGAAGGGAAGCCCTTGCGGGTTGCTGTCGAGAAGAAGCATCTCTTCTCCTTTATCCTCTGGGGCCCGCCCGGGACGGGTAAGACGACCATCGCACGCATCTATGCGCGGGCGCTGGATGCGGAGCTCTTCGAACTCTCAGCAGTCTCGGCAGGCAAGGACGACATCCGCAAAATCATATACCCAAAATCTAACGGTCGTGAACAATTGAAGATACGGCCGGTCGTGCTTTTCTTGGATGAAATTCACCGCTTTAATAAGGCCCAACAAGACTTCCTTCTGCCCCATGTCGAGAGCGGGGAGCTGACGCTGATCGGTGCGACGACCGAGAATCCGTCGTTTGAGGTTATCGCGCCCTTGCTCTCGCGGATGCGCGTGTTCGTCCTCGAACCGCTCTCTGAAGAGGCGCTCCGCGCTATCGTTAAGCGAACCAAGATCAAGGTAAACAAAGATGCGTTCGAGTGGCTCCTGGGCTACGCGGGCGGCGATGCACGCAGGGCCTTGGGGATGCTCGAGGGGGCACAGAGCCTCTATGGGGCAGTAACGGTAGAAACGTTAAGTAAAGCGCTTGAATCGCCGCACCTGCGCTACGACAAAAAGGGCGATGAGCACTATGACACTATCTCTGCCTTTATTAAAAGCATGCGTGCTTCGCAAGCCGACGCAGCGCTCTATTATCTCGCGCGGATGGTCGAGGCGGGCGAAGATCCGCTCTTTATCGCCCGGAGGATGGTGATATTCGCTTCAGAAGATATCGGCCTCGCCCAGCCCACTGCGCTCGTGGTCGCTAATGCCGTCTTCAGCGCCTGCGAGACGATCGGCTACCCCGAATGTGCTATCAACCTCGCTCATGGCGTCGCGTATCTCGCGAGCGCGAAGAAAGATCGCTCGGCGTATGACGCACTCCGCTCTGCGCAAGCAGACGTGCGCGCCTTCGGTAATCTCCCGATCCCAAAGAAGCTCCGCAATCCGGTCACCAAACTAATGAAGGAGCTGGAGTATGGCGAGGGATACGAAAAATACGACCAAGGGTCGTATTTTCCGGACAAACTAAAGAAAAAGAAATATCTGCTCTAGTCGCCTTCCATACTACTTGACCGCGTCCTTGAGCGCCTTTGCGGGGCGGAATTTCGCCGTGCGAGAAGCCGCGATGTGGATAGTCTCGCCGGTGCGCGGATTGCGGCCCTCGCGCGCGGGCCTGGCCTTCGTCGCGAAGATGCCGAGACCCGCGACTGACACCTCGTCGCCGGCCTTAAGGGCGGAAACGATAGAATCGATCATAGTCTCGACGGCGCGCTCTGCATCGGCCTTGGTCGAGCCGAGAACGCCATGCACCTTGTCGACAATGTCTGCTTTGTTCATAAAGAGGTGATGAGCTTATAACGGGACGAACAGATTCGGAGCGCTTCTGCGTTGCGGGGCCCATTCGGCTCCTCCGCCGTACAACGGAGTACGTCTCCGTCGCCGAATCACCCGCGCCTTGAATCGCACCAAATCTGTTCGTCCATGCACTCTTGGTGTCTAAGGGCGGGCACGAGGAAAGTATAGGAAATGCGCCACATTGCGCAATAGGGCTTGCCAACCTCGCGTGGATAGCGCGAAATAACGAAAATCGGGGTCGCCTAGTAGATAGGCGACCCCGAAAATTTCGAATACAAGAATCAAAAGTAAAGAACTCAAAAGACCCGAGCATTCGAGATTCAAGCATCACTCCTGCGGAACGAACGCCGAGGAAGACCCATAGCCGCCGCTCGCATCGCCGACAAAGTCCGTGCCGAACTCGACCTCGTCGTCGTGGAACCTGAAGAACGGTGCATGAACGAAGCGGACATCGGCGCCCGGATCGTCAAATTCGTCTCCTGCACAGTCAATCCAGAGATCGTCGTAATACTGAAGACGTTCCGGATGAGTCAGAAGCATGATGCCATTCGCGAATGCGCCAAGCCCACACTCATTGGCCGAGAAGACCTCGCGAGCGCGGCGAACGGAACGGCCGCGATGGCGGATGCCGAACTGCGCCGCCACGACGAGAATGTCGTGATTCTTCTGCTCATCACAGAGCTTCTTGAACAATGACGCTGTTTTGGTCATTTGGCGCAAACGTTCGGGACCGAGCTGACCCTCGCGGAAGTTTATGAACTTACCACCTCGGGTTTTTTTGATCATGTCCAGAACCCTTTGCACAGCTTCACCATACGTCGGCGCCATCGTCTGCCACTTCGGGATAGCGAACCATCCTTCGGCGTGTTGCGGGGGCTCACCTTGCGCGATTTTTTCATCAGCGAAGCCGATACCAGGGAAGAGTTGGCGCAGGATGTTGGTCTGCTCGGTGATGCTCTTCGGTTTGTAACCGGAGAGATAGCCGTAGTTGGACTTCACCTCTTCGTCCTTGAATTTGTCAGTGAGACGATTCTCGGCGATGAAGTTGTGAACGAGCTCGGAGAGCCCAGGGGCTTCGTTGATACGCTGAGCCTCTTCCTCTGACAATCCAGCCTTGTTGTACGCGGCCTCAACAACTGAGATGAACTTGAGGCCTTTTGGATCACGAACGGTAACAATACTTTTTTGCGGAGCCAATGTTTTTTTCATCGGAGCCATCCTTTCTTTTTTGTGCCGGATTCGCTCCGGCGTTGCGATTCTTGTCTTACAAAGACCAGTATCTACCCAGCCGATATGCTAGGACACTCTGTATAGTTTGTCAACGAGCGAATTCAACTACTCTGTTCTCTCTAATTATATTTACCTTAATCTCGCCCGGATACTTCAGCTCTGCCTGGATGCGTGTCGCGATATCGCGTGCGAGCTTGTGCATCGCCAGGTCAGAGACCTTGCCCGGGTTCACAAAGATGCGTATCTCGCGGCCCGCCGCGATGGCATAGACCTTTTCGACACCCTCAAAAGTGCCCGCGAGGCGCTCGAGGTCGCCCAGACGCTCGAGATAGCGGTCAACGGTGTCCCTGCGCGCACCCGGACGACTCCCTGAAATCGCATCCGCAACCTGGACGACGACCGCTTCGGGCGTCTCATAGGGGTGCTCATCGTGATGCGACTGCATCGCCTGGATCACGCGCTTGTCCACGTTAAATTTCTCGAGGATGCGGCGGCCGATCTCGACGTGCGTACCTTGGACCTCGTGATCAACTGCCTTGCCGATGTCGTGGAGGAGAGCGCCGGTGCGAGCAACGGTCGGGTCGATGCCGAGCTCCTCGGCGAGCATACCGGCGATGTGTGCCGCCTCGATAGAGTGTTGGAGCATGTTCTGACCGTAGCTGGAGCGGAAATAGAGCCGCCCGAGAAGCGCTGTGAGCTTCGGGTCAAGCCCGATAACGCCGGCCTCATACGCCGCCGCCTCGCCCTTCTGCCGCGTGATGTCCGCGACTTCGATGCGAGACTTCTCAACAGTCTCTTCTATCTTCACGGGCTGGATACGCCCGTCGACAATCAGTTTCTCGAGCGCAATCTTGGCGATATGCCGGCGCAGCGGGTCGAAGGAGGAGATCGTTATCCGGTCGGGTACATCGTCGATAAGGACGTCAACGCCGGTCGCACGCTCAAAGGCCTTGATATTGCGCCCCTCCTTACCGATAATCTTGCCCTTCATCTCTTCAGAGGGGAGGGCGATCGAGAGCGACATGACCTCGGCGTTCACCGCACTCCCCAAACGATGAATGGCGGAGGTGAGGATAGCGCGCGCCTTGTCCTCGAGCCGCTCGCGGCCGTGCGCTTCAAGCTTCTGCAGGCGCAAGAGAATCGCCTCTTCATACGCGCGCTCGATTTCAGAAAAAAGTTCTTCGCGCGCCTTACCCTCAGAGAGGTTCGCCACCTTCGCGAGCTCTTTGGTGCGTGCGGCCGTGAGATGCTCCGCCTCACTCCGCGCGCGTGCCGCCTCTTGTTCGCGGGCGCGCACTTCATCTTCTTTTTCATCAAGATCGCGCTGCCGCGAATCAAGAAACTCTTCCCGCGTCGCAAGGCGTTCTTCTCTAGAAATAAGTTTTTCCTCGCGCTCTTCGATCGGCGCGAGGCGCTCCGTCTCGATGACGTCGCTTCGATATTCCGCTTCAGCCAATATCTTCGCGGCCTGCTCCTTGGCGTGAAGCAACTTTTGTTTGATATCGAGCTCAACCGAGCCGCGCTGAGCAAGCCCGATCAAGACGCGCAGCACATAGCCGAGTGCGATACCGCCGACGCCCGAGAGCGCCAGCATAATCAATATGATTTTAAGTGACATAAGCGCCCAGTAGTTAAAAGTAAAGAGTCAAAACAGCGCAACTTTCGTATCAGTCAATCAGCGAATCAGTATGGGCGAACTCTATCACGAAACACAAAACCCCGCCTGAGGGCGGGTTTTTGTTTGGACAAGTCTGACTTGTCCACTATTTATACACCTGATCGATAATGCCGTATTTTTTGGCTTCATCAGCGGTCATGAAGAAGTCGCGCTCGACATCCTTCTCGATCTTCTCGAGCGGTTGGTCGGTGTTCTTGGCGAGCATCTTGTTGAGGCGTTCGCGGAGCTTTAAGATCTGCTTCGCGGTGATCTCGATATCGGTCGCCTGGCCCTCAGCGCCGCCGTGGGGCTGGTGGATCATGATCTCAGAGTTCGGGAGCGCGTAGCGCTTACCCTTCTCACCTGCAGAGAGAAGGATCGCTCCGCCCGACGCCGCCATGCCCACACAGACCGTCGAGACGGCCGGCTTCACGTGGTTCATCGTGTCGACCATCGCCAAGGTCGCGGTGACCGAGCCACCGGGTGAATTGATGTAGAGCAGAATGTCCTTCTTTGGGTCCTCCGCCTCAAGGAAGAGGAGCTGGGCGATGACGAGATTCGCCGTGTCGTCATCAATCGGCCCGCCCAAGAAGACGATACGGTCTTTGAGCAGGCGCGAGTAGATGTCATAGGCACGCTCGCCGAACTGGCTCTTCTCAACGACCATCGGAATAAGGTTCATAGTTATGGAATAGTTGATTCAATTGGTAAATTACTCTCCGAAATTCGCTGTCCCCACGCATAGAACGCGCCGATGATGATCATGAGCACGATGACGATAATCGAGATGAATGCGCCCCAGGACTGCGCCTTTCGCGAGGGGACTGCTGCGGGAATGGCGGGCGGCGGTGCGGGAGGGATAGTCGGTTCGTTTTCCATAGTTACTTCTTTTCGCGATACATCGTGCGGCCCTTCTCGAACGCGGCCTCGGCTGCGGACTTTTCTTCAAAACCGGTTACGCTAACCTCTTTGTCTTGCAATTTTTTGTACGTCGAGTAGAAATGTTCTATTTCCTTCAGCGTGTGGGGGTTAATATCCTTCAAATCTTGCACCCCCTTCCAGCGCGGATCGTCACAAGGAACAGCGATGACCTTATCATCACAGTCGCCACTATCGATCATTTTCATCAGTGCGACTGGACGCACCCGGACTAAGATGCCGGACAAGAGCGGATAGGTAGTGAGCATGATGACATCGAGTGCATCACCATCGTCCCAGAGTGTCTGCGGGACAAAGCCGTAGTCAAAGGGGAAGTCTTGGGAGGTGTGCGCAACCCGATCAAGCGCGATAAGGCCGGTCTCTTTATCTATTTCATATTTATTCTTCGAACCCTTGTTGATTTCAACAATAACGTTCATGCACTCCTTCGTGCCCGCGTTTACATCATGCAGTAAGTTCATATGCGTGTAGTATACCTTACCAGTATTTTATTCGTCTTTTGCTGGATCGCGATCTTCTTCTGCGTCAGCGACCGTCTCGTCGCTTGCAGGGAGTGTCGCGAGCTCTTCCTCCGCAGGGAGTTCAGACGTTTCCGGATCGTTCTCGACAACAGCCGTGAAGCTCTCGGTTGGCATCACACCCATCGTCTCTGCAGGGTTCTCGGTGCCAGCCTCAACGAGAACTGAGTCGCCGTCAGTCGCGACAACGACCGAGTCGCCGTCCGACTCTGCGATCTCATTACCGCCGGCAGAGATGATGTCGATGTTCCAACCGGTGAGCTTCGCCGCGAGGCGGACGTTCTGGCCGCCACGGCCGATCGCGAGCGATTGTTCATCTTCAGCGACCGTCACGGTCGCGCGATGATCCGCCTCATCAAGCACCACCTCAAGCGGTGTCGCGGGAGAGAGCGCTTCCTTCACAAACTCCTTCGGGTCGTCGTTCCACTCGATGATGTCGATGCGCTCACCGCCGAGCTCGCTCATCACGGTCGAGACGCGCACACCTCGCTGACCGACAAGAGAGCCGACAGGATCCACATGCGCTTCGCGCGAAGCAAGGGCGATTTTGGTACGGCTGCCGGGCTCCCGCGCGAGCGCCCTGACCTCAATCGCGCCACTTGCGAGCTCGGGCGCCTCGAGCTCAAAGAGCTTCACGACGAACTTCGGATGCGCACGAGAGAGGCGCAAGTAGACGCCACGGAAGCCTTCATCCACCGCATAGAGGTAGGCGCGAATGCGCTCGCCCATGCGGTACCGCTCGCCGGGGATCTGCTCCTCGTAGGGGATGATGCCGGTCGTACGGCCGAGATCGACAAAGATCGCGCCGCGCTCCATGCGCTGCACGATGCCGCTCACGATCTGGCCCTTCTTCTCGCTAAACTCCTCCATCATCGAGAGCTTCTCTGCCTCGCGCACCTTTTGGATCACCACCTGCTTGGCGGTTTGCGCCGCGATGCGGCCGAAGTCGTCCTGCGGCTCAAGAGGGAAGATGATCTCTTCACCAACCATGGTGCCGCGCTTGATCAGCTTCGCGTCGGCAAGGAGGATATGCTTCTCAGAGTCAAAGCGAGGCAACTCGCCCTCAGCCACCTGTTCTTCTTCACTATGAAATGAGTGCGTATGTGTGTGTTCATCGAGAAGCTCTTCATCGGGGGCAGGGAAGCGCACCGTGGTGTCGTCCACCACCGTCTTCACCTGTTCAAACTGCATCGTGCCCGTGTTGAGGTCGAGCTTGGCGCGCACGACCTGCCCGCGCTTGCCGTATTCGCGCTTGTAGGCGGTCGCCATAGCGCTCTCGATAGCC
This sequence comes from Minisyncoccota bacterium, assembly GCA_041664265.1. Classification (GTDB taxonomy): domain Bacteria; phylum Patescibacteriota; class Minisyncoccia; order Phycocordibacterales; family Phycocordibacteraceae; genus C7867-001. The sequence goes on along the minus strand of JBAYLD010000003.1, from coordinate 40,191 downwards.
TCGATCATCGTCTCGCGGCTGATGCCCCGATCCTCGAACTCTCCGAGCACTGCATTGATGGTTTTTAGGTCAATCATATGGAATATGTATGTTCGCACTTTGTTAAAAAGAAAGCCCCTATGGGGCATTTCTGATACCGGCAAGTATACCAAACGAGCCATGTGTGTCAACAAAAAAGCCCTGGACATAGGGTATCCAAGACTTGTCCCACTACATAGGGCAGCCCTATGTATGGCAAGCTTTGTGAGAAGCGCCATCCGTACCACCACCCATTGAATATTCTCCGGGTTGAATCGTATTTGCGACCTTATGTGTCGCCAGCGCCTCTCACCAACTGTCTCTGTTTTTTGAGACGGACCCGAAGACACTCTCCAGACAGCCGTAACCATTTGAATTCTCACCCTCGGGCTTGCGGACAAACTACCCGAAGCCGTAACCGCGGATTTTTCGTTTGTCGTTCATTAGTGTATGAGAAAACCCCCGCACCGTGAAGTGCGAGGGTTTTAGTTAAAAGGTTCAAAGGATCCAAGGGTCCAAGGGACAATTTCCGAAGCCTAAGGTACAGAGACCTTGCGAACGGCGAGGGACCGAAAGCGCGAACCCCAGACGCCGCAGCCGCTGCGCCACCAACCCAGGTCGAGGCGCCGCTCGGAACCGTCCCCGAAGAGGCACGGCACGCTGCGGCTGCCAACGACCCCCGCGACCGAGCCAAGGCCGATGATCGGGAACTTGCGCTGTTCTTCGGGGAATGTAGCCCCGTGCGAAAGCACGTGTTCGATCTTGGCGGGCATCCACGGATTTTCCGCATCTGCCGACTCGATCTCCTTCACCGCGTCTTCCGAGGAAATATTGCGGTTGGAGTGGAAATAGCGTGCCTCGAATTCGGCAATGCCTTCTCCCTCGATAGGGAATCGCTTCGCGGTGATGTCGTCGTTCTTCCAGTCATAGTCACCTGCGGCAATCATCTGCTCAAACGATTTGCCGTAGTCGACCGTGAGGCGGAATACTTCAGAAATGGCGAGATTCTTCTCAACTACTTCGGAATTACCAGCGAGAAAGCGCTGAACGCCTTCCATGCCGCCCAGTTTGTTCACGATTGCCTCGATTTGACCTAAATTCAATTCTCCGTATTTCATTGTGCTCTCCTTCTCGGCTGATTGCCGAAAGTATCCCTCTGCCCGAGATTGTGGGGGCTTGGCGGGTTTGCCATAGCAGACAATTGCTTATTTTTGGCCTAAAAGCTAGTAAATAAGCCACTTTCTGCTACGGCAAACGGTAGTTGAACCTGTCAAAGACCTAACTACCACCAGTATACACGACTCGGCTATTTTGTCAAGCTCATGCGAGGTAGGTATCCAAGACTTGTCGCTATAGCGACAAGTTGTGGATAGCCTGTAAAAAAGACAAAACCCTCCGTTCCGGTGCCGAGGTGGCACGGGGACGGAGGGTTCGGGGATCAGTTGTTAAGCAACATTTGGAAAGAAGGAGGGCGCGACAAGACTTGAGCTCCCCTTTCCCACAAAGAATTTGGGCTATCGATGGGTGTGGCCCCAACATACCACCCCTTCGCTTCTGGAAGCCACCGGACATACCAGGAACAAAGGTCCCCCTTTGTGTCGAAAGAAAAAGTGACGGTGGGAAGATCAACACGAAGATACCCTCGTTGACCTTTTCCTTGCAGCGCCAATGCCTCCCAAGACTGAGCCATCGGTGTTTCCACATTGCCCAGTCTTTCGACAATAGAGACGCTTGACGATTCTTCGGCGAGCAGCATCTGCACCCACAACCTGCTCGGGGCAATCCTCCTCTCCTGTTTGCCCAGGAAGCGTAGTTTAAAGATGGGTCCGATTCGCGCAATCCTTACACCGTCAACCTCCTCACCCTCCCGAAACTTGTCCCGGACGTTGAATACCGGAACCCTTGCGACGGGAATCTCCGCTACCTTTATCATGCCAGCCTCCTTTCTCTTGTTGACTCGATGAATTTGTACGATCCACCGCCATCGTACACCTCAGTATCTTTTTTTCAAAATTACCGCGTCTATCTATTATTATATGTGTACTGCGCGCATTGCCGAGGCAACGGCGCGCTATACTTTATCTATATGCACGTTTCGGATGGTGAGCTGAAAGAGTTCATTATTGACTCCGGCCTTGTCGCCAAGAAGGAGATTGATGACGCCGTAGAAGAGGCGCGGGTAAAGGAACAACCGCTCGGCGACATTCTCGTCTCGCGCGGCTCGATTACCGAGGATGCATTGCGGCGCATCCAGGCCTATGTACTCGGCATCCCGTTCGTAAATCTGAAGGAGCATCGCGTCCCCATTGACGCTCTCGCGCTTATCCCGGAGCCGATCGCGCGCACGCACAACATTATCGCGTTTAAGAAGACCGATGACTCTCTTGAGGTGGCGATGCTCGATGTTGAAGATCTCGCCTCCATTGATTCGGTGCGCAAGAAGACGGGCCTCAAGATATTGCCGCGGCTCACCGACACCGAGAGCATTAAGTACACGCTCCTGCAATACCAGAAATCGCTCAAGGACGAGTTCGGCGACATCATATCGGCTGAGGCGGGAAAAATTAGCGTCATCGCAGAGGGCAACAAGGATCTCTCAAACGAGGACTTGAAGAAGATGGCCGAGGATCTGCCGATCGTGCGCATCGTGGACACGCTCCTGCGGCATGCAATCGTGCAAGGCGCTTCTGACATCCATATTGAGCCTATGGAGGCTGAAGTGCTCGTCCGCTATCGCATCGACGGCATCCTCCACGACGCGATGACTCTACCGAAGGCAACAGCGGCAGGCATCGTCGCGCGCATCAAGGTACTCTCAAACCTGAAATTAGACGAGAAGCGCCTCCCACAGGACGGCCGGTTCAAGATGGAGACCGAGGCTGATCGCGTCTCGTTCCGCGTGTCTATCCTCCCAACGTTCTTCGGCGAGAAGACCGTGATGCGCCTCCTGCGCGAGACGGGCGAAGGCTTTACGCTCGAGGTGCTCGGCCTGCATGGCGAGAACATGGAGCGCATCCACAACGCTCTCAAACAGACAACCGGTATTATCCTCATCTCGGGGCCGACCGGGTCAGGGAAGACGACCACGCTCTACACAATGCTCGACATCTTGAACCAGCCGGACGTGAACATCTCAACGATCGAGGATCCGATCGAATACCAGATGAAGCGCGTCAACCAGACGCAGGTGAACCCCCAAATCGGATTTACCTTTGCCAACGGGTTGCGCTCGCTCGTGCGTCAAGACCCGGACATCATCATGGTCGGCGAGATCCGCGATGGCGAGACCGCCTCGCTCGCGATCAATGCCGCCCTCACCGGCCACTTGGTGCTCTCTACCATCCACACCAACAGCGCCGCTGGCGCGATCCCGCGCCTTATCGACATGGGCGTCGAACCGTTCCTCTTGGCCTCAACGGTTCGCGTCATCATCGGGCAGCGGCTGGTAAGGAAGCTCGTCGAGGGCAAGGAAGAATATGCGCTTGACGCAGCAATGCGCGCGAAGATCGCAAGCGATGCCGACTTCGCCGTCGCGTTCAAAGCCCTGCAAGACGAAAAATTGATTACGAGAGAATCCCGCCTCGACGACCTCCGTTTTTATCGGCCGCTGCCCTCAAGCGAATGCGAGAGCGGATATAAGAGCCGCATCGGCATCCATGAGGTTATGGCCGTCTCGCCTGCCATCCGCGAGATCATGCTCCATGCGAGCACGAGCGATGCGCTGGAGGCCCAGGCGAAGAAAGAGGGGATGCTCACAATGCTTCAGGACGGCCTCTATAAGGCCGCGCGTGGCATCACCAGCCTCGAAGAAGTCCTCCGCGCCGTAACCGAATGATATGAAATTCCGCGTTACGATACGGAAGGATGGGGTACCCGATGAGACACGCATCGTCGAAGCACCCTCGCGCTTTGAGGTATACGACCTGGTGAGGAACGAGGGCGGGTTTGTCGCCTCGATCGAGGAGCAGAGCGGACGCGTTCTTGACGTGTTTTCTCGCTTCAACATATCGATCGGGACCGGCGTGAAGCGCATCGAGATAATCCGCACCGCTAAAAATCTATCCGCGATGCTCTCCGCCGGCCTCTCGATCTCTCGAGCCCTGTCGGTTATCGAGCGGCAATCCAGCAACAAACATTTGAAGGCAATCGCCGCAGGACTCTCTGAGTCCGTTAAGAAGGGCTCGTCATTCCACGAGGCCTTGGCGCTGTATCCGAGAGTGTTCCCCGAGTTGTTCGCCGCGATGGCGCGCGCAGGAGAAGAGTCCGGATCTCTGGCCGAATCCCTCTCGGTCGTCGCACTCCAAATGGAACGCTCTGAAGAGTTGGTGCGGAAGATAAAAGGCGCGATGATCTATCCGATAATCGTCATCACCGCTGTGGTCATCGTCGGCATCCTCATGCTCATCTATGTCGTACCGACTCTGACCAGCACCTTCACGGCGCTTGGAGTAGAGGTGCCGCTCGCGACGCGTGTTATCGTCGCCCTCTCGAACTTCATGGTGTCTCATGTTTCTCTCGCTGTGGGAACCCTCATCGCACTCGTCGCGGGTGCCGTCGTCTTTGTCCGATCCAGAAGTGGGAGCAGGCTCGTGACTGCGACAGCGCTCCACCTGCCGGTCATCGGCGAACTTGTGCGCGAGACGTACACAGCGCGCGCCTCGCGCACGCTCTCCTCGCTCCTCTCGGCGGGCGTGCCGGTACTCGGCGCCCTCTCTATCACTCGAGAGGTCGTGCACACGGAACCATTCGCGACAGTGGTCGCGGAGGCAGAGGTCCATGTCAAAAAGGGAGAACCGCTCTCTCTGGCGTTCTCCGAGCACACGAGACTGTATCCGATCCTTATGAGCGACATGCTCAACGTGGGCGAGGAGACCGGCAAGGTCGCCGAGATGCTGAAGCAGGTCGCAGAGTTTTACGAAGAAGACGTGGCTCAGAAGACAAAAGACCTCTCGACTATCATTGAGCCCATCCTTATGATCCTCATCGGCATCTTCGTCGGCATCTTCGCCGTCGCGATGATTGCGCCGATTTACCAGCTTTCATCGGCGATATGAAGCAGAAATCCGAAATCCGAAATCCGAAGCACGAAACAAATCCTAAATTCCAAATTTTAAATTTTAAATTTGTTTCGAATTTCGTGCTTCGTGCTTCGTGCTTACAACTGAAACGTGGGTTCTCGCTCATCGAAGTCGTCATCTCAATCTTTATCGTGGGTGTCATCCTCTTCTTGTTGCAGTCTGTACTGCAGAGCAGCGTGCTAGCGAGGATTTCGAAGAGCCAGGGCATCGCATTGTCTATCGCCCGTAACGAGATTGAGGTCTTACGCGAGGGCGGCTATGACGCGCTCCCGCCCAGCGGCTCATTTTCAAATGAGCTCTTGAGCACGATCCCCCTGGCGACCACGACGCGTACCGTGAGCCCTTTCAATGACAAAACAAAACAAGTGGTCGTGAGCATCGTGTGGCAAGACCCGGGTTCTGCCGCATCAAGTACGGTCTCGCTCTCGACACTTATCACTCAGACTGGCGGACTCCCATGATTCGTGGATTTTCCCTCGTTGAAACGGTTATCGTCGTTGCTCTCAGTGTCGTTATGCTGCTCACTCTCGGTTTTTTGGTCTACAGCTTCAACGAATCAGTGTCGTATCAGCAAGCCATCGCGCAATCATCCGGCTCGGCGGATATGCTCATGCGAGAAGCAGGGTCGCTCGTGCTTCCCGCCGACGCCGTGCTCCAAACGCACACCTTCTCGAGTTCGACACACACCTCATCATCGACGACGCTCGTCATCGAGATCCCTTCTATCGATAGTTCCGGCATGGTCATTGCAAACACGTATGATTACGCGACGTTCTATACTGAGGGCCCCGATGCTTACCGGCTTCTTGAAGCAAACACCTTGAGCCGACGGGTTTCTGGTACAAAACTACTCAGTTCCACCGTGAGCGCGCTAACATTCAGTTATGACGCCGCCGATTTTACCCAAGTAGACACGGTCACTATTGATCTGCAAACGCAAGCGCAGGTGAAGCAGCATCCGCTCTCTGACCATCGGCAAGAGCAGCTGCGACTGCGCAATCACTAACCAAACGTATGCGCCACCCAACTCCAACACTCCACCGAGGATACATACTCCTCTTATCGCTCGTCTTCCTCGGCATCTTATTCACCATCGCCACGGCATACCTCAACTTTGTAACGAGCTCGGCGCGAAGCACGCGTTATAATGTAGAAAATGTGCAGGCACTCTCACTCGCAGAAGCAGGAATCGATGCGGCGATATCCCAATTGAACCTCAGCGCGAATTATACGGGAGAGGCGGATACGCCGCTTGGCGCGGGAACCTACACGGTCGTCGTATCAAACGTAAATACCAATACCAAACAGATTACGGCCACCGGCTTCGTTCCGGATGCAGAAAACTCTCGCGCGACTAAAACTGTAACGGTCCTCGCCAATATAAATACCACCGTAGTCTCTTTCCGCTATGGCGCACAAGTCGGCGCGGGTGGCCTCATCATGAGCAATAACGCTCGCATAGAAGGCAATCTCTATACGGACGGCCCCATCAGCGGGAGCGGCGTTATCACAGGAGACGCAGTCGCCGCCGGTAGCACCACAACAATCAGCGGCATCACCGTGCAAGGGACGGCACGCGCACACTCTCTCTCGAACTGCACCGTCGGCGGGGACGCCTATTACCAGACCATCTCGAATTGTTCGGTGGCCGGAACACAACATCCGGGAAGCACCGATTCCACCTCAGAAGCGATGCCTATTTCAGATACGCAAATTAATGCCTGGGAGGCAATCGCCGCCGCCGGAACTGTCATAAATGGAAACTACACCTTGAACGGTTCTCAGACATTTGGTCCCGCAGAGATACAAGGAGATCTTGTCGTAAACGGCACACTGCTATTAAGCGGCATCGTGTGGGTGAGAGGCAATATAACGTTCGGGAATAATGCGAAGCTTACTGTCTCTCCGATTACCGGCAATGGGGGCGCCATCCTTATCGCCGACGCCCCGGGTAGCGAAGCGACGAAGGGTATCGTCACGCTCGCGAACAATATGGACGCCTCAGGTAACGGTACCGCGGGGAGCTACCCTATGATTATCAGTACGCGTACTGGCTCGACAGCTATCACATTGAGCAATAACGTCGACAGTATCATTCTCTATGCATCGCGTGGCACCATTACTGTCGCAAATAATGCCGGAGCGAATCAGATTACCGCATACGGACTTTCGCTCAGTAATAATGCGGTCATTACCTACATGAGCGGTCTCCAGAACCAAGCGTTCTCGAGCGGACCAGGGGGGTCGTGGGCAGTGGTGCCACGCACCTACTCTATTTCGGATTAGCCCGAGTGAGCGTACGACCTGCTATCATTAGGTACATGCTTATTGTCGCGAACTGGAAGGCCTATGTAGAAGATCTTGCAAAAGCAAAGAAGCTTTTTGCGGTCGGTAAAAAACTCGCGCGTACTACCGGATGCGACATCGTGCTTGCGCCACCTGCACCGTTCTTGGGAGCGCTCGCGCTTCGGAATAAGTCTCGAGTTGCTTTTGCGGCACAAGACGTATCCCGCATCACAGGCGGCGCGCATACGGGTGAAGTAACGGCGCAAACGTATGCGGCGGCGGGCGCAACCTACACACTTATCGGCCATTCTGAACGCCGCGCCGCAGGCGATACCGACGCGATCATCGCTGAGAAAATATCCCACACAATCGCCCACGGGATCACTCCCATCCTTTGTGTCGGGGAGCGTGAGCGCGACAGCGAGGGCCGCTATCTCGCGATCGTGCGCGAACAGATCACCGCCGCGATCGGGTCGCTCACTCCCCGGGAAAAGCCAAGGGTCATCATAGCCTACGAACCATTGTGGGCGATCGGTAAGACCGCATCGGCTGCCATCGGACCGAACGACCTCGCCGAGATGGTGCTTTACATCCGCAAGGTACTGGCAGAACTGCTCCCCGGAACAAGTTCTCGCCAATCGTTCGTTCTCTATGGCGGGTCGGTTGAGCCGAGCAACGTGCGTGATCTGGCAGCAAGCTGTGGTATCGACGGCCTTCTAATCGGGCATGCGTCAATCGACCCGCACACATTCACGCTGCTCGTGAAGCAGCTCGTGTAGCATGCGAAGCGTCCGCGACATACGGCTCTTCGAGAATATCCCGATACTCGTACGCGCTGCGCTGAATGTTCCCATCAAGAACGGGGAAGTGGCGAGTGCATATCGTTTGCAACAAGCTTTGCCAACTATTCGATTTCTCGCCGAGCGTGGCGCACGGGTCATTCTTATCAGCCACACAGGAGAGAAGGGGACTGAGACTCTCCGCCCTGCTGCCGACGTTTTGGGGAAACTGCTCCCGGGTGTTTCCTTTTACCCGGAGACTGTCGGTGAGCGAGTCCGCGCCGCGATCCGCGGACTCGCTCCCGGCCACATTCTCGTTCTTGAAAATCTGCGCCGCAACAAGGGCGAACAAGAAAATGATCCTGCGTTCGCGCGCGAGCTTGCTGCGCTTGCCGACATCTTTGTCGAAGATTCATTTGACACCTGTCATCGCGCGCATGCTTCGATCGTCGGCATCCCAAAACTTCTGCCTTCGTATGCGGGTATGCTTCTTGAAGAGGAGGTGCGGGAACTCTCGCAGGCACGCACGCCCAGACATCCTGCGCTCGCGGTTATCGGCGGATCGAAGTTTAGTACGAAGGAGCCGGTGCTCACCGCTCTTCTTGAAATATACGATCATGTATGTGTCGGTGGGGCACTCGCAAACGACTTTTTAAAGGCATCGGGGCGAGACGTGGGGAAGTCGATTTTCTCAAGTGCTGATCCCAACGCGATCAAAAAAATTCTTGCCAGTCCGAAACTCGTGCTGCCGATTGATTCGGTCATAAAAGATGACGTGATTCTTGACGCCGGCTCGGGCACCTCGGCGCTTCTCGCCGATCTCGCGACACACGCAAAGACGATCCTCTGGAACGGGCCGTTGGGAAAATATGAAGAAGGATTTACTGCCGCAACGATCGCCTTCGCGCGCGCAGTCGCCGCCTCAAGAGCTCATTCGATCATCGGCGGGGGAGACACCATCGCCGCGATCGAGAGTCTCGGACTTCTCTCGCAATTTTCGTTTGTCTCGACCGGCGGCGGCGCGATGCTCGACTTCCTCGCCCGCGGCACCCTGCCGGGGATTGAGGTGTTGCGTTAAACCTTGGGCGGTTTGTCTTTAAAGAAGCGCGGGAGGAGGTGCAGGTGTACGTGCGAAATATCGGTACCAAGGATCGTAAGCTGGATGTAATCAGCGTTCGTTCTTTCTTTCAACTCTTGCGCGACCAGTCGCGCAGCGCGAAAAAGCTTGGTTGCGAGTTCATCAGGCAATTCGTCAAACCAGCGGTGATGCTCGACCGGGATAACGAGCGTATGGCCGGGCACCTTTTGGTTGATATCCAGAAATGAGACGACGGTATTGCCTTCGTGATCCACTTTCCGCGAGGGGATCTCTCCTGAGGCGATTTTGCAAAAAATACAATCTTCCATCAGGGCAGTATACAATAGGTCTTTATGTTTCCACTCCATGAGCCTTTGGCTGATCCGGTGCGCGAAGAGCTCGCCGCCTATGACGACCTCACCGCCGCGCTCCTCGCGCGCCGCGGAGTCACGACCAAAGAAGATGCCGAGATTTTCTTGAATCCCTCATATGATTTACATTTGCATGATCCGCTCTTGATGCTTGGTATGGAGAAGGCAGCACGGCGACTTGCTGCTGCGATTCTCTCGGGAGAAAAAATTGCGATATGGAGCGACTATGACTGCGATGGTATCCCAGGTGCCGTAATCTTGCATGACTTCTTAAAAAAAGTCGGGGCGAATTTTGAAAATTATATTCCGCATCGGCACGATGAAGGATTCGGGATGAATGTCGGCGGCATTGAAGCTCTCGCAAAGAGCGAAGTGAAACTGGTCGTCACCGTGGACTCCGGCATCACCGATGCCGAGCCGATCGCGCGTGCAAAAGAATTGGGGATGGAAGTTATCGTCACCGATCACCATATGCCCGGCGAAGAATTACCCGATGCATTCGCTATCGTCAATCCGAACGCGCGCGCCGACGAGTCATATCCATTCCACGAGCTTTGCGGCGCGGGCGTCGCGTGGAAATTGGTTTGCGCGACACTCGCTGCAGAACCGATGCTCCGAGAAAAAGTTCCGCTGGGGTGGGAGAAGTGGCTTCTTGATATGGTGGGGCTCGCGACCATCGCAGATATGGTCCCGCTCGTCGGTGAGAACCGCGTACTCGCAACCTACGGCCTCATGGTGCTTCGCAAGTCGCCGCGCCTCGGCCTGCAGAAATTGTGCCGCGTGATCCGCGTGAACCAACGCACAATCACCGAAGACGACATCGGCTTTATGATCGCCCCGCGTGTCAACGCCGCAAGCCGCATGGGCGACGCGCGCGACGCGCTCCGCCTCTTCACCACCAACGATGAAAATGAAGCTGAGTTGCTCGCGAACAAATTAGAAAAAGCGAATCGAAGCCGGAAGGCGGAGGCGGGCGCGCTCACGCGCGCAGTGCACGCGCGGATCAAAGAGCGCGGCGAGATGCGGAGCGTAATCGCGCTCGGAGACCCGCAGTGGCGCCCCGCGCTCTTAGGGCTTGTCGCCGGTGGCATCGCCGACGAATATGAGCGTCCGGTGTTTCTCTGGGGGAGAGAAGGGAATGGGAGCATCAAGGGGTCGGTGCGAAGCGGTGGCAGCGTCCACGCGCTTGAACTCATGCGCGCGACTGAAGAGACCTTCACACAATACGGTGGCCATGCGGCAGCGGGCGGTTTCACCGTGCGAGATGACGCGATCTTCTTTCTCGAGGACAATCTCGTGAACACCCTCGCACGCATCGCTGCAGAGACAGAACCGGTCGACACACTCGAGATGCACGCTGACGCAGTGATCACACCCGAAGAGGCGACTGAATCATTTTTAAAAAAGATCGAACAACTCTCTCCCTTCGGCCAGCAGAACCCGAAGCCGGTGTTCTTGTTGCGTGATGTCTCGGTACGGGAGATTTCACGCTTCGGGAAGGCGCACGAACATTTGAAATTGAAGATAGATGCTCCTGACTCAAACGAGAGTATTGATGCCGTAACTTTTTTTGTAAAAGGCGCGCTCGCACGCACAGTAGAGAAACTTGGGTCACCTAGTCGCGCGAGCCTACTGGTACACCTCGAGCGAGATACGTTCAGCCGCGGCGCTCCCGTCCGCCTGCGACTTTTGGATATCAAAGTGACATAAGGTGTTTCCTTACGGAGCGAAGCGGAGGAAGGTGACTCCTTATGTTCCACGCTCAGAGCGAGGAGACACCTCCCTCCGTGAGGAGTCACCTCGCTCCACAATCGCTGATACGTTATAGTGCTCGTATGCATTTCACTATCCATGCCGACGGCGGATCGCGCGGGAACCCGGGGCCTGCGGGCGCGGGCGCGATGATCCGCGACGAGCTGGGCAACTCGGTCGCGAATGTCTCGCGGTTTCTCGGTATCCGCACCAACAACTTCGCGGAGTATGAAGCGGTGATTCTCGCTTTTGGCGAACTAGAAAAACTTGTTCCGGCTTCAAAGCAGGGGAGTACAGAGGTAGTAGTAAAGATGGACAGCGAGCTGGTGGTCAAGCAGATGCGTGGCGAATATAAGGTTAAGAACGAGACGCTCAAAGAGCAGTGCGCGCGCCTCAAGGGCGCCATGGCGCCATTCGGCAAAGTCTCGTTTACGCACGTCCCGCGCGAGCAGAACTCCGACGCCGATGCTCTCGCGAATGAGGCAATGGATCGCGACGTATGATTTAAATCATGGATATACAAATTATCATTGCGATACTTTTGGCCTGTATCGCTTGGCAGAATTATCGAATAAACGAGGCTGGGTTTTATATAAACAAAGATAAATTGCGCTTAGATTTATTCGACCGACGTTATAAGGTATTCGAAGGATTCAGATCGTTTTTCACCAGCTTTTCACTACTGGCTGATATCAAGAGCGACGAACTCTCTAAACTCATATGGAATACAGCGGATGCTGAATTTTTATTTGGTAAAGAAGTTTCTGAATATAGGCAGAAAGTCATCGATAAATGTGTTCGGCTAAAGCAACTTCATGATAAGTTCAAAAGAGGAGTGGCGGATGAGAAAATACTAGCGGGGCTCGCACAAGAGGCTGCAGATCTTGAGGAATGGATAGCGAGTCAAAATGAAGATCTTCGAAAGCTTTTTAGGAAATACCTCCACTTTTCGATTGATGCTACGCCCAAATAATTGAGATCCAAGAAACAATGCACGTTCTTGTCTCCATCGTTTCTGAATTCGCGAGTGGGGTGTTTTTAGATCAAGTTTGACTTTGCGACTATTAACTTCTATATTCAGCCACGGATTAGTTAATTCATCATAGAGGAGGGTATCATGAGCGACATGAACGAACACATAGTGCGAATAGGTGTGAATGTTTTTGTTATCGAAAACGGAAAGCTCTTGTGGGGCAACCGCATCGGCAAGACGAGCGGATGGTGTCTACCCGGCGGGAAGTTCGAGTTCGGCGAATCATTAACCGGCGGAGCCGCTCGAGAACTTGAAGAAGAAACGGGCATCAAGGTAAAGGAGGAGGATCTTGAATTCATCCAGCTCATCAACGAGCCCGAACCGGAAAAGGATTCCCACTATATCCACATCAATTTTTTGGCGAAGAAGTGGGAAGGGGAGCCGAGAGTAACAGAACCTGAAGCGTTCGCGGAGTGGCGATGGTTTGATCTCGAAACCCCGCCCGACGATATCTTTTTCGGACACAAACTGTTCCTCCCGGCATTTCTTAAAAAGGTTAGCCTCGTTGCTTGAGCAGCATGGAAATCCTAATTGCAATTGTCATGGGATTCGCGAGTGGGGTATTTCTCCGCTCGCTTTTTATTTTTGGTTGGTCTCCGATTATTTTTATACTTATCATCGCGGCGATCTTTGGTGCCGCGAGTTTTTTGAAGCCGCGCCGAGCGTACACACTCGGCGCGGCTTTTTGTTTGTTCATCGCGTTCGGGATGCTGCGTGCAGCGATCGTGGACACGCCCGCGCCTGACGCGTTCATGCGTGATGTCAAACACCGAGTGTCTTACACCGGAGTTGTGGTCGGCGATCCCGATGTGCGCGAGAAGAATCAGCGCATCGCATTGGAGATACGGAATGGAGAAGATGTGACCGGCATGTTAGCAGTGATGCCGCTCTCGGCCGACGTGAAGGTCGGCGATCGGGTGCGGGTGTATGGGACGCTCTCCCTGCCGGAAGCATTTGAGACCGATGGCGGCCGCACCTTCCGCTATGATAAATATCTGCAGGCTCGGAACATCCGATTCCTCATCCAATTTGGATCGATACACACCGAGGAGGCAGCGCCGTGGTATTCAATCCCCGCAGCGCTCACGCGTGTGAAGCACGCCTTTTTAGACGGGCTCAATCGCGCATTGCCCAAGCCAGACAGTGCGCTGGCGGGCGGCATCGTCATAGGAGGGAAGGCGGGACTCGGCACTACGCTCACCGACGCCTTCACGCGCTCGGGGCTCGTGCAGATCATCGTGCTCTCGGGATACAACGTCATGATCGTGGCCGAGTGGGTGATGATTTTCTTCGCGCTTCTCCGGCTGCCGCGGCGGCTCCAATTCTTCGCCGGCGGGGCGGCGCTCCTCCTCTTTGTCGGAGTCGCCGGCATCTCGGCGACTGCCGTGCGCGCCGCGATTATGGCGGTGATCGCGCTCTATGCGCGCGCGACCGGCCGCTCTTATTACGCCAGCCGTGCGCTGCTCTTCGCGATCCTGCTCATGCTCCTTTGGAATCCTCTCTATCTCGTTTTTGACCCCGGCTTCGGCCTCTCCGTCGCCGCGACGGCCGGCATCATCTGGCTCTCGCCGATCATTGAGAGACTCTGGGACTTCGTAAATCACTCATCAGATGAAGTTACGAAGTCCAAACATGGCTTTTTGAAAAACGCGGTAGCGACAACGCTCGCAGCACAAATTTCAGTGCTGCCGCTCCTCCTCTACAACATCGGGCTCTTCTCGCTCGTCGCCCTGCCGGCGAACCTTCTCGTTAATCCTCTGGTACCAATCGCTATGGCTTCGGCGGCAATCGCTGGCGTCGTCGGGATGACGATAGGACCGCTCGTCCCGATTATCGCCACCATAGCGGGGGCTCCTGTGTTCGTCCTTATGCGTTATTTCATCTTTGTCGCAGAAAAGAGCTCCGCACTACCTTTTTCTGCATTTATGATCGAACGTTTCCCGTTCCTGTTCGTCGTCGCTGCTTATGCGGCACTCATCTTCTCGCTCCGACGACTGGCGGAGTCAAAACGCCTCTCAATCACGCCCCAATTAACATTGGCGAAGAAGGCGTCAATATAATTCTTCTTCTCCGCTGGCAGATAGTCCACCATATAGGCGTGCTCCCACATATCGAGCACGAGAATAATCGGCAGCCCCGCGAACTGACCGATCTCATGGTCATGCACAAAAGCGGTATGAAATGCCTGCGTGACCGGATCGAAGTACACAACCACCCACCCAGGGCCGCGTGTCCCCGCAGTTTCTTTGACTTTCGCCTCAATCCCCTCAAGTGCGCTTCCGGAAGTGAGGGACGTCTGACGTCCCTCAAGTTGCTCAAAATAATATTCGTGCAGACGCATACCATTAAACTCAAAAGCAAATCGGGGAGCATTCGGCGTGTCGATGAGCTCGTTCACCTGCTTCACGTAGCCCTCATACAGCGCGAGATGCACTTTAATCTGCTTATCCGAGATCCCCGATAGGGCAGAGAGGTTGAACGTTTTTGGTGTGTACGTCATGCCGATAAAAGTATCACCCCCTTCATGAACACTTCGTGAACTCACCAATAAAAAAACGCCCTTGCGGGCGTTTTTCCAAATATTTTCAAACAATGGAGCTATTTAATAGCCCCGGCTTTCTTGAGCGCGGCGAAGGCGCCATTCTTTTTAATAGTCTTGAGGCCCTTGACCGAGACGTCCACGATGACCGTCTTCTTGAGTTCGGGGACGTAGATGCGGCGCTTCTGGAGGTTCGCCTTGCGGCGAACCTTGCCGGTGGGGTTGAACTGCGTCGCACGAACGCGGTTGCTGTACCGCCCGCCGATTTGCGTGCTTTTACCGGTGATCTCGCAGCTGCGTGCCATAGTTCGGGCATGATACCATTAGAATATGGCAGAAGCAAACACGGTTCTTATCCTCGTTATCCTCATCTTTTCGGTCATCGCCCACGAAGTGGCGCACGGCTACGCCGCCAACTCGCTTGGCGACCCGACCGCGCGTCTCGCCGGTCGCCTCACCTTGAACCCGCTCCCACATATCGATCTTATAGGCTCGGTTATCCTCCCCACACTTCTGGTCTTGAGCGGCTCTCCCATCCTCTTCGGCTGGGCGAAACCGGTACCCTACAATCCCTACAATCTCAAAAATCAGCGATGGGGCGATGGACTCGTCGCGGTGGCTGGCAGCGCGACGAACATCCTCCTCGCGGTCGTTTTCGGGCTCATTGTGCGTTTTGGTTCGACGATTGGCTTTGACGCTACGGCGCTCTCGCTCGCCGCAACTATCGCGTTCATCAATCTCTTCCTCGGCTTGTTCAACCTCGTCCCGTTCCCACCGCTCGACGGCTTCACGGTGCTGCGCTCCCTGCTCCCGTGGCGTCTCTCATCGGGTCTTGCTCGTTTTGAGCACCAGATTCGCGGCGCAGGCATATTTTCGCTCATCCTCTTTTTGCTCGTCTTCTCATCTGTCTTCGCTGGGCCATTCTTCAGCCTCGTCGTGTGGATCTTCGGATTCCTCATCGGCGGGTAATGTATACTATGGGAGATGGAATACCAAGTGCCGCAGTTCATTGAGGTCGAAGACAAGATCGTAGGGCCTTTGACCCTGAAACAATTTATCTATATCGCCGGCGCCGGCGGGCTCTGCGTCATCTTTTTCGCCTATCTGCCGATTCTCCTCGCGATCCTCCTCTCGATACCCGTGGTCGCACTCGCTGCAGCTCTCGCGTTTTATAAGATAAATGGCAAGCCGTTTATCGAGGTTCTTGAGGCTGGGTTGCATTATTATACGGGCGCAAAGCTTCTCCTTTGGAAGCATCAGGGGCAACAAGAAGCTGAGAAGAATGCGGTGGCGAGTGCGGCGACGCCGCCCGCCGCGGGGCGCACCCTTGGCAGAAAACTCACGCAGGGAAAGCTTTCGGAACTTGCATGGTCGTTGGACGTATCCGCCAAAGACGCGCCCTCGGATGAGGCACAAAAGTAGTATGGCGGAGAAACCAGCAGGAGCTACACAACAGTTTGTCCCGATCAAAGAAATCAGGGATGGGATCATCACCCTTAAGGACGGCGGCTATCGCGGGATCCTCATCTGCTCCTCCATCAACTTCGGGCTTAAGTCGGCTGAAGAACAGCACGCGATCACGCTTGGCTTCCAGAATTTCCTCAACACGCTCGATTTCTCGATTCAAATCGTCATCAACTCCCGCAAGATGGATCTCCGCCCTTATCTAAATCTCCTTGAAGCAAAAGAGGCTGCCCAGAAGACCGAACTCATGCGGATCCAATTGCGCGAATATATCGAGTTCATCCGTTCTTTTGCCGATCAGGCAAACATCATGACGAAGTCATTTTATGTCGTCGTCCCGTACGCCCCGCATGTCTCCGCTGCACATACGATCGGCTTCTTACGCAACGAGAGCGCTTCGACAAAAAGTGCCGCTGCCCAAACCTCCTTTGAAGAAAATCGCGCGCAACTCTCCCAAAGGCTCTCGCTTGTCGCCGGCGGCCTTGCGGGTACCGGGGTGCGGGCGGTCTCGCTCGGCACTGAAGAAGTCATTGAGCTTCTCTATCGCTCATTTAACCCGGGAGAACTCGAGAATCCGATCCGCCTCGCATGAAATTTAAATTTTTACATATTTAAATATTTCACCATGGCTCTACTTGATTTTATCAGCCGGAAGAAGGAGGAGACACCCGCGGTACTGCCGGTGTTGCCCAAGGATATTTACGCCCAAGGATCGCTCGACCTCGTCGACACCATCGCTCCAACCGCCCTCAAGATAGGGTCACGCGAAATCGAGCTGGGAGAGAAGTTCGTCCGCGCCTTCTATACCATTTCCTACCCGCGCTTTCTTGCCGACAGCTGGTTCTCGCCCGTCATCAATCTCGATAAGGTACTTGATGTCTCTTTGTTCATACACCCCGTCGAGACCGAACGGGCATTGCGCGATTTCCAGAAAAAAGTCGCCGAGGTCCAGAGCCAGATCAACGAACGCGAGTCAAAAGGGCTCGTGCGCGACCCACTCTTGGACACAGCGTATCAAGACCTTGAGAGCCTGCGCAACAATCTCCAACAAGCCCAAGAAAAGCTGTTCGACGTCGGGTTGTACCTCGCGCTCTACGGCAACTCGAAGGAAGAGATAGACAAGACCGAGGGCGACATCCGTGGCATCCTTGACGCTAAACTGGTCTACACAAAGCCCGCATTGTTCCAACAAGAGCAAGGATTCCGCTCGTGCCTACCGATCGGCACCGACGAACTCTTGGTCAATTCGAAACTGAACTCATCGCCGCTCTCTTCCATCTTCCCCTTCGTGTCGTTCGACCTCACGAGCGACCGCGGCATTCTTTACGGCATCAATCGGCACAATTCCTCACTCATCCTCTTCGACCGGTTCTCGCTTGAGAACTACAACTCGGTTATTTTCGCGAAGTCAGGTTCCGGTAAAAGCTACTGCACAAAACTCGAGATCCTGCGTTCGCTCATGTTCGGGACGGATATCATCGTCATCGACCCCGAGCGCGAATACGACCAGCTCGCCGAGGCGACCGGCGGGCGCGTCTTCCATATATCCCTCTCCTCCGAGCACCACATCAACCCGTTTGACCTCCCGCCGGTCAAAGAGGACGAGGACCCGAAGGACATCCTGCGCTCTAACATTATCTCGCTGGTCGGACTTTTCCGCATCATGTTGGGCGGCCTCTCGCCCGCCGAAGACGCTATCGTTGACCGCGCCATCAGCGAGACCTACGCGCTCAAGGACATCACCGGCGATGCCGACTTCACCGGGGCGGAGTCGCCGCTCCTTTCTGACTTCGAACAAGTGCTCTCGGGCATGGAGGGAAGCGAGTCCCTGGTCGAACGGCTCTCTAAATATACCCGCGGCTCGTGGGCGGGATTCTTAAACCAACCAACCAACATCGATCTCACGCAGCAATTTGAAGTGTTCTCGGTGCGTGACATGGAGGATGAGCTCAAGCCAGTGGCGATGTACATCATCACCCATTACATCTGGAACGCCGTGCGCCACGAGCTGAAGAAGCGGCTGCTTATCATCGATGAAGCGTGGTGGATGATGAAGAGCGAGGATACGGCGTCATTCCTCTATTCAGTCGCAAAACGCGGGCGCAAATATTACCTGGGCGTCTGCACGATCACCCAAGACGTCGAGGACTTCTTGAAGAGCCCTTATGGACGGCCCATTCTCACCAACTCTTCTCTGCAACTCTTGTTAAAACAGTCCCCGACAACCATCGAGGTGCTGCAACAGACTTTCAATCTCACCGACGAAGAGAAATATCTCCTCCTCGAGGCCGGCGTGGGCGAGGGACTCTTCTTCGCGGGCCTCAAGCACGTCGCGATTAAGGTGGTCGCCAGTTATACCGAGGACCAGATCATCACCTCTGATCCCTCGCAACTTCTCGCGATAAAAGAAGAGAAAGCGCGGTATGCTACAGAAAAGAAATAGCAAGCCGCCCAAGATAATGACCTGGAAGGGGGCATCATGGATCCTCGCTGCCGCCGCCCTCTTTGACGCACTGCGCTATTTTTTTCTCTTTTTTTGGTTCTTCGGGCCGGCAGCAGCCGCCTTGTATTGCACGACAAAAGTCAGTGGTGTCGTTGGAACAACCGTAGGGGGGCTGGTGTGTGGAGCTGGCGCCGTCGCTGGCGGGTACCTCGGCGCACCTGCGCTTATCGCCTTCGGCACCATTATGGCGATGGCGGTCGGGTTTGCCGGTTGGCTCACGGTGACCTTTTTTATCTTCGCGGCGAACGGGCGTGCGTTTAAAGACAATCCGTTCTCCATCCTCTGGTCGCTTGGGGGCCTCGGCGCAAGCGTGCTTGTTATGGTTTGGGGCATCTACAAAACGCAGATAGAGAACGACAAAAAGGTGTTGAAAAAATATGAACAAACTCAACAAACGATGCCGAACGCTGGGGTATACTAGAGACATGCGTTCTTTTCTCTTCACCGCTCTTGTCCTCATCCTCTTACTGCCCCTCGCCGTTTTGGCGCAAACCCTCGGCACTGCAGGAACTTTTTCTATTTCACTAAGCCCTCAATATCCAGCTCCTCACAGCCAGGCGGTGCTCTCAGTCGTCTCTCCTACAATTGACCTCGCAAGCGCGACCATGATCGTCTCGGTTGCGGGCAAAGAGCTGTATCGCGGGAACGTCCAGCCGACTGCTCTCCCGCTCGGCAGGACAGGAAGTGTCACGCGTGCAGTGGTAACGATAATTTCGAATGGAGCAAACCATAGCCAGACGATTTCTATCCAACCCCAAGACGTTGTGCTCATCGCCGAGCCGATTGCTTCGGCGCCCCCGCTCTACCTAGGGAAGCCCCTGGTGCCGGTTGAGGGAGATGTGCGCGTTGTAGCGATGGCCCGCTTAAGCGATGCAAAAGGCAAGACGCTCGATCCATCTTCATATGCTTATGCGTGGACCGTCGATGGCGCACACGTCGCGCGAGCCTCAGGCATCGGGAAGGAGACCATCATCGTTGCATCGCCGCTGCAATATCGTTCACGATCGGTCTCAGTCTCAGTCGCGAGCTCAGACGGGAGCCTCGTCGGTGGCACAACGATCTCACTCACCCCAAGCGAGCCCTCGCTGCGCGTGTATGAGAATGATCCGCTGCTTGGTATTCGCTTCGGGCACGCACTCTCTGGTAACTACACCATCAACGGCGCGGAGGATACGCTCTATGCCGCACCGTTCTCTCTGCCGATCACCGGCGGCGCGCCGCTTCTCCAATGGTTCTTGAACGGGTCTGAGGCGCAAACCGGGACCTCTATAACGCTCCGACCCACAGGAAGCGGGCAGGGGAGCGCCTCACTCTCGCTCGTCGCCTCGGCTGGAGAATCTGCGCAAGCGACCGCCGCGCTCTCTCTCATATTTGGCGCTTCATCGAGCGGCTTTAGCTTCTTTGGCCTATGAGAAAAACAGTCCTCTTTGCAGCAATCTTGTCTCTTTTCTTTGGGCTTGCGCCGTATGTGCTCGCTGCGGGTACCGGTCAGAATGGAAGTGCTTGTACGAGCGATAACGACTGTGTTTCGGGGCTTTCTTGTGCGGAAAACAAATGTGTCAGCTTCGTCGCACTCGCGCCCATCCCCGGACTTACTGATGCTAGTGTGACGAGTGTGGTGAATTCAACTTCGCTCGCCACCTTCTTCAATAATCTCTATAAATATCTCATCGGGCTTGCCGCGATACTCGCAATCATCCAGATCATATGGTCCGGACTCGATATCGCTTACTTCCATAAAGACGCGGTCAGTACCATCACTGATGATAAGGGGAAAATCTACAACGCCATATACGGCCTTATCCTCGTCCTCTCGCCGGCAATCGTCTTCTCCATTATCAATCCGAACATCCTAAATCTCTCGTTGAACCTTCCGGCACTCGATACCAAATCATCAACATCAACAAGAGTGCCAATAGCACCCACACCTCCGCCACTTGCAGGAGGATTAAACTCAATAGTATCTACCGACCCCAGCCTGCGACTGATGTTCTGCACCAATGATCCTGATTGCAAGAACACCATAAAAAGCTGCTCTGCTATCCCTGGGAGGCCCCAGCAACCTAAATGCCTAAGCCCAGACGGGAAAACCGCCCAAGTCACGAGCGTCGACCCAAAAACGAATACCCTTACGTGTCCGGGTAGTTTAAGCCTCGTGGTTGGGTGCAACGTACCTACGCCATAATGCTATGCGACGCATCTTGATCATCGCCGCGATTCTGATACTCCTGATAGGAGTAGGTGCGTTCGTCTATTTCTATTTCTTCACCCCCAAAGCGAGCCTCACCGTCGCGCCAAACGTAAACCTCCCTCTAGCGGGGCAGGGTATATTTCCTGCAGACTCCGGCACCACGACACCCGCGGGCGAACCGACCCCCATATCCGCGCGGCTCGTGAAGATAAGCGTGGGACCGGTAGTGCCGGGCGAGGCCGTGGTGAATGCCCCTGCGATAAACGCAAGTTCCTCTCCCGAGACGCTGGTGCACTATATTGAACGGCAGAGCGGAAACGTTTTCTCCTATAGCACACGCACAGGAGCCGTCACCCGAACGAATAATCAAACGATCCCGGGTATCCAATCTGCCGCGTGGGTCCCCGATGCAAAAACGGCATTCGTCCGGTACCTCTCCGGCGAAGATTTCTCTACGATCAATACCTACGCACTCCCGGCGCGCTCCGAGGCGCCACCAGAAGGATTCTTTTTGCCGCAAAATATTTCTGCTCTCGCTGTTTCTTCGGCGGGCGTGCTCACACTCGTCTCGGGTGTCACTGGTTCTGTTGCGACACTTAGTACCACAAACGATGTGCGTACGGCAGAGCTGTTTAGCACCCCGCTCTCTGCGCTGCGTGTTTCATTTGCTGGCAAATCGCGCTATCTCGCGTATACCAAGCCAGCCGCCACACTCCCTGGGGCTGCCTTTCTTGTCGATGACGCTGGGCGCTTTTCCCGAATCGCCGGACCGCTCAACGGTCTCGTCGCCCTCGCGAGCCCCTCAGGGAAGTGGGCGCTGGTGAGCTACGTCCTCGATAACGCTCTGCAATTAGATCTTGTTGACACCGAGACGGGCGACATCACATCACTCCCGGTCACTACGATCGTCGATAAATGCGTGTGGGCCGCTGACGACTCTTCAGTATACTGCGGTATCCCGCTCGACCCTCCTACTGACTCTGTGTATCCGGATGATTGGTACCAGGGAGCTGTGCAGTTCTCTGATCGGATTTGGAAGATCGAAGTCGAGGGCCGCTATGCGCAGCTGGTGCTCGATTTCCCAGAAGAAACCGGGGATTCTCTCGACGCCACTGCGCTCGCGATCGACCCAGATGCCACAACACTCGTGTTTCTAAACAAAAACGACGACTCCCTCTGGAGCTACTCGCTCTAGGCGTAAGCGGTAAGGTGTAAGGTTTAAGTTGTGCATACTGGGTATGCACAGATTGGAACGATGAGTGTGTACCATATTTCACGCTATAGCGTAAATGAAGGTACATTCAGTTTAACCCCTAAATGCGACGACCGCACAAATAGGGGATACCTCAATATCAAGGTTTCGCCTTGATATTGAGATGTCTCAGAAGAAAGACTGCTCCTACATACATAGGGCAGCCCTATGTATGTAGGGCTTCGGCGTCGAGTTTGCGCCGGACGTGCCATTCTTGGAGCGAGCCCGCGAGGTTGGTGGTAATGAAATAAAGCGCCACAGCTCCAGAAGTTGTATATGAAATAATGCCAATAAGGAAGGGGAAGACATATTTGAGCTGCATGCCCATAATCTTCTGGAAATCCCCTTGTGCACTGCTGTGCGCTGGGCTCATGGTCCCTCTGAGCGCCATGTGTGCTTGGAGGAATTGGGTCAGCCCCGCGAGCACCGCGAGCGTAATGCTCTTACCTGCGACTGAGATGAGCCCGAGGAATTCAAGTGACGCGGTGCCGGGGGTGGGGGTAAACGGGTACAACAGAGCCGTATTAATCGTTGAAAACGGCTCATAATAGAACACCCAATAGAGCGCGAGAAGGACCGGTATCTGGATAAAAACCGTCAAAATGCTCGCAAATGGGTTCACACGCGATTCGCGATAGAGTGCGAGAGTCTCAAGCGCCTCTTTTTCTTTATCGCCCTTATGTTTATCCTTCAATTCCTTGATTTTTGGCTCTAAAGCCTTCATCGCGCGCTGGGTACGCGCCGCCGAGAGGGAGAAGGGGAGGAGGATAAGCCGAATACCGATCGTGAGCAACACGACAGCAATACCCACATCAGAGCCAGGCACGAGCGCAACGAGCGCAACGAGCGCATTGTAGATCGGATTATAGAAGACGGTGTGGAAAAAAGCTGATATCACGGAATAAGTTGCATAAGTTCTACCTTAATATCTTTATAGCTTACACTACTCACAGAAGAACGGGGAAAAACAATAAGCGCCGGAGGGAGGGTCTTTCCGTCTAGGGGTGCCCGGCGGAGCGCTGCGAGGATTCGGCGCCTTATTTGATTCCTCTTGACTGAAAGACGAGCCACTTTTTTTGACACCACCACCGCATATCCCTTTCCTTCTCTTGGGACGAGGATCGTCAGATGTGCTGACGAGAGTCGCCGGCCAGTCTTTAAAGCGGTGGGGAAGAGCGCGCGCGGAAACCGTTCTTTGCGCGGAAACACAGTATCTAAGCCGTTAAACGCGTACGTCCGGCGCGACGTCGCTTTTGTACGATCTTACGGCCAGAGCTCGTTTCTGCTCTCGAGAGGAATCCGTGAGTTTTTGCGCGCTTCCGCTTTTTGGGTTGGTACGTTTGTTTCGGCATACTATGAAGATTAGGTTATACACATGATAATAACAGGTTCTCCCCAAAAAACTACTGTTTCTTACTTTTGGAGGCAAGAGTATACTCAGACTATACGATTATGAATAAAGGGAATCTCCAGGAACTTTGGGAATATGTGCTAACGCAGGTTGAGCTTTCTATATCACCAGCAAATTTCAACACATGGTTTTGTACCAGTTTTATCGCAAAAGTGGATGAAGATGGTGTTGTCTATATCGGGGTGCCAAGCCAGTTTTTCAAAGATTGGTACTTAAAAAAATTCCACACATTACTCTTAAAGATACTGAGGGATGTTTCGTACGAGTTTAGGAACATAGAATACCTTATTTTAAAAGATGACCGGCGAAAGGTGCAGAAGGAGGTTAAGAACACCAGCGGCGCGCTTGAGCTCCCTTTGGATGATTTTTATATCAACAAAAGTGACAATTTGAACCCGAGGTACACATTTGATACGTTTGTCATCGGCTCATTTAATACACTCGCGTATACCGCGGCACAAGCGGCTCTAGGACGCCCTGGTATTACCTATAACCCTCTTTTTATCTATGGTGATACCGGGAGAGGGAAGACCCACCTTATCCAAGCGATAGGCAACCAGTTTAAAAAATTGTATCAGGGGCGAAAAGTCTTTTATCTCACCTCAGAAAAATTCGCTGTTGATTACAGCGATTCCTTACAAGCGGGAACCGCAAATCGCTTTAAAGATAAATATCGTCAATACGATCTTTTGATCATGGACGATGTACAATTCCTCTCTAAGAAGGATAAGACGCAAGAGGAGCTTTTCCACCTTTTTAATACCCTCCACGACACAAATAAACAAATTATTTTTTCCTCCGACCGCGCTCCTGTAGCTATCCCTGATATTGCTGAGCGCTTAAAGAGCCGTTTATCAAGTGGTATGGCTGTTGATATTAGCGAACCTGATTCGGAATCGCGCATGGCTATTATACGAAAAAAGGCTGCTCTACATGGTTTTATACTCTCGGATGAAGTGGTCGAGTATGTCGCAACCTCTCTTTCTGGATCAATACGTGAACTGGAGGGAATGATAAATAGCATTGTGTGCCACGCGCAGGTGAAGGGGTGTGCGCCTGATATAGCTGAAGTGCGGCAGTCACTCCGCTCATTCACCCGACCTCAAAAAAGCATATCGGTAAAAAACGTCGTTGATAAAGTGGCAGAATTCTATGGTATTGATGAAGAAAGTATCTACGAAAAGACTCGTAGGAGGGAAGTGGTGCGCCCGCGGCAAGTTATTATGTACCTCTTGAGGGAAGATTTTAATATCTCGTATCCCGCTATCGGCACAAAATTAGGAGGGAGAGATCATACGACTGTTATCCACTCTTGTGAGAAGGTAAAGCGTGAAATTGTTGTGGATAGTGATCTCGCAACTGAGATTCAAAATATCCGTACCCTTCTTGTATGAAGATATCATTACGTTTATTAACAGGAATCGCAGGAGTGGATATGGTTTTTATGCAAGAAGCGCCTCATTATTTTCATTTATCCACTTATCAACAGCCCTAATAAGCATCGTATGTATATTTCAATAGATAAAAAAATATTCTCTGAAGCAGTCTCTACTGTTGCTCGATTCGCAGAACGTAAGAGTACGACACTCCCTGCACTCTCTACCATCCTTATTATTGCTGGGGATGATGGGATAAAGATGCGTGCAACAAATCTTGAAACGGGAATAGATTTAAAAATTGAAGGAGAATGCAAAACTCACGGCGTGGTAGCCCTACCCTCAACGATACTACAACAAATAGCACACACACTCACTCCAGGAGGAACTATTACTCTAGAACACACTGGAGATATCGTATCGCTCACAAGCGGCATGGGGAAAAGTTCTATACGGACTGTTCTGTATGAGGATTTTCCTTCAATCCCATTTCCCGAGAACCCCAAAAATAGGATTGTCCTCCCGGGAGTTCTTCTGCGCGCTCTATTTTCTTCTCTTGCGCCTTGTGCTTCATCCTCAACTGTTCGCCCAGAACTTGCGAGTATCTATATCTCAATAGAAGGGGGTATCTTAACTGCGGTTGCGACAGACTCATTTCGGCTTGCAGAGAAAAAAATACCTCTTATAAACAAAGGAACACAAGGGAAATTCCTCATTCCTGCAAAAAATGCCCTTGATATAGCACAAGCGCTACCAGATGACGACATTATAATGTCGTTTGATGAACATCAATGCGCGTTTGTGAGCACGAGTGGTATGTTGGTATCTCGGCTTACGAATTCGGTATATCCTGATTATCGTCAGATAATCCCGAAAGAATCAATTGTTGAGGCAATAGTGTTGAGAAAAGATTTTGAACATGCGTTAAAACAAACAACCATCTTTTCAGACTCTTTTCAGAAAGTGCGCTTAAGTTTTGATCCAAAAAAGAATACACTCTCTTTATTCGCGAAGAATACTGATGTAGGCGAAGCGTCAGAGACGCTTTCTGCTCGCATAGCGGGGAGCGCACTCGATCTTTCTTTTAATTATCGCTATCTTTTAGCAGCACTCTCACTTACTACCACTGAGAGCCTCTCACTCACTGCTGCAGGCATCGGCCGCCCGCTGATTATAAAAGGGGTAGGGGATACCTCACTCCTCTATCTTGTCTCCCCAATGAATCAATAGGATCATAAAGTAAAACTCCCTTCTTAGTTAGTAGAAGATTATTGAGCGACAGTAGTGTTATTAGAAAGCGGGACAGGGAGCATGACGCCTCCAGAGAAGAGGTTGGGGTGGGAGTTGTACCAAGCAGATACACCATACTCCCAATACGCGAATTGAGGGTCTTGTGCAGGATTTGAAGGAGGCGCTCCTTGTGGATTTTGTTTATCGGTCCAATATAAGAGGCTGTGCGGGACGATATTTCCTTGTGCATCAGGTATACGCCAATTCCCCTGCAACATCGGCGGTACTGAGGCATAGAGCGGGCTTGGTTCACCAAAATATGTCTGGGGATATTTTGAAAGCGCATACGCCATCACCTCATGCCACATCGGTGCCGCGATAAATCCAGCGACAGATTTGACCATCTTCGAGTTGTCATTATTACCCGTCCAGACGCCGATGGCGATAGAGGGGGTGTAGCCGATCACCCATGCGTCACGGGTGTCATCGGTCGTACCTGTCTTAACCGCTACGTCATAGCCAGAGAAGGAGAGAGGAGAATTCAGTGGATATTCTGGTAGGCGCGCCTGGGCGTTAGAAAGCATGGCTGAAATATCACGCGCGATATTTGTAGGTGCTACAACGACTGGTGATGCGGTATAGCGCTCAAGCACATTCCCTTGTGCATCATTCACCTCGAGGATGCCTGTGGGCGTGTTCTGTACTCCATCATTCGCGAAGGCGGCATAGGCGCCTGTGAGGTCGAGAAGCCTCACTTCGCCACCGCCGAGCACGAGCGTGAGGCCGTATTGGCTCGGGTCGCCGAGGGTGGTGAGCCCGAATGATTTTGCAAAATGTATGGCGTTTTGTATGCCAACCAAGTAAAGAACCTTAATAGCGGGTATGTTGATCGATTGGGCGAGTGCTGTCTCAAAGGTCATTGGGCCGCGAAAGGCGCCATCGTAGTCTTCAGGAGCGTAGCAGGGTGGTGTGTTGTTCGTGACATCAAAGGGTCTGCAAGCTGTTGAGAATTGCGTCGGTGTATCAAAGACGACCGTGTTGCGCGTATAGCCGCGCATCAAGGCGAGCGAATAGATAAACGGCTTCATGGTCGAACCTGGTTGCCGTAGGGCAAGCGCGGCATTATATTGCCCGTCGATAGTCGTGTCAAAGAAGTCGCGCGAGCCCACCATCGCGAGAATTTGCCCCGTCGGGGGGTCGATCGCGACCAAAGTGGCATTTGATGCGTTAAAATCCTTCTGGTTTTTAAGCGCGTAGCTGTTCACTATTGATTCTGCTTTTGTCTCGAGATCAGCATCAAGCGTGGTGGTCACCTTTAACCCCCCAATCAAAGCATTCTTCCCATATTTTTCTTCGAGCTGGTTGAGGATATAAAAAACGAAATGCGGCGCGATGATTGCGTTCTGGCCCGCAGGGGCAAACAAAACCTCTTCTGTTTTTGCGGACGCATATGCGGCGTCATCTAAGAAGCCGAGTGCGCGCATGCGGTCAAGCACAAGATTTTTGCGCATATCGAGTTTTGCGCGATTCGCCCCATACGGCGAATAAAATGAAGGAGCCTGTATCATAGCTGAGAGATATGCCGACTTCGCAACAGAAAGATCCTTTGCAGGTATCCCGAAATAAGCCTCTGATGCCGCCTCGACGCCATAGAGCGTACCCCCGAAGGGGATATTGTTAAGATAGGTCTCGAGTATCTGGTCCTTTGAGTAGGCTTGTTCGAGTCGAAGTGCGAGCGCCCACTCATGTATTTTACGCACCACACTTTTTTTATTTGTGAGGAGCGTATTCTTCACCACCTGCTGGGTGATGGTTGAACCTCCTTGGGAAAGCGAACCCCCAAGAACATCAGCAATCATCGCGCGAACGATAGAGGTGAGGCGGATGCCGCCATGTGTATAAAAACTCGAATCCTCGATCGCTATGGTCGATTGTATGACATGAGGAGACATGGATACGAGCGGAACAATCTCTCGCTTCGCGTCCCGATTATAATCGTATAAGAGAACCTGCCCAGTACGATCGTATATTTTTGTCGACTGGTTGATCTGTCGGCTCGCAAAGGAACTAATATCGGGCACAGGAGTGATCGCTACTAATACAAGAATACCGCCGGCAAAAATAAGTCCAAGCCCAAAAAGGACAAGGAGAGAAGTTATAACAGTATGCCGCTGTGTGCGATGAGGAGACATACTGCTATTCTAACACGTTTTTAATAATTTTCTTCCTCTTCTTCGCTCACGAACTCCTCCAGCTCATCAGGAATGAATCCGTCGCGAATCTCTTCATCTTCGTCCATCATATGGTGTATATATGTAACAAAAAATACTATTCATGCAAGTGTCTCTGGCGTGGGGTGTGGATTAGTGTTTCAAAGGGTTGAGGGCAAGTGCGGTGATGCCAATCGCTATCGCGTCCAACTCATCGTCAAACCGCTTCTTTTTAGGGAGTGTGAGGAGTTGGGGAACCATGTTTGCCAGAGCCGCCTTGTCTGCACCGCCATTGCCGGTAACCGCAAGCTTCACTTGTTGTGGCGAGCATTCGCAGACCGGTAAAGAGGCGTTGCCGGCAGCAGCAAGGATCGCGCCACGCGCCTCGGCGACGCCAAGCGCTGTTTTCTTGTTGATACTAAAAAAAAGAGTCTCGATCGCGAGTATATCAGGTGTGTAGTCGAGAATTGCCCTAGTGATCGCTCTCGACACTTGTGCGAGACGTTGTTCGTGCGGACCTTTATCGGGAAGTACGCAATCACTCCAGATGAGTGTGGGCCGAGAAGGGTCGCCCTCGATGACGGCGATACCGAGTCGGTCGTAGCCCGGATCAATCGCCAATATTCTCATAGCCGCGCGCGTTCGTGAACACTTGTTGCACATCCCCATGTTCATCAAGCGCTTCTAACATATCGCCAAGCTGTTTCCCCTCAACTTCACCCACCTCAATCAAAGGCTCATTCGGGGTGTACACGTCGCCTGCTTTAGTGAATGCCCAGCTCGCGGCACCCGGCGCGGCAATCTCAGTACCTTGTTTCGAGAGGAGGTGTTTGATCTCTTGAGTCGTGCGATTTTTATTATCAGTGAGGGCGTCAACCATCAGTGCCGCCCCGCCAGGGCCGTATGCTTCGTATACCACACGCTCGAGATTCCCCGAATCTTTTGACGTGCCCTTCGCGACCGCGCGCTCGATATTGTCTTTGGGCATATTCGCGGCCTTGGCGCGCGAGATGGCGACGGCAAGGCCGGGTGCCGAGAGGACGCCGCCTGCCTTCTTAGACTCCATAGTGATGAGGCGCGCATAGCGTGCGAAGATGCGGCTCTTTGCCGCGTCGGTCGTCGCCTTCTGTCTTTTAATCTGCGACCATTTGCTATGTCCGGACATGGTCAAAAAATAGCATCAAGTTTTTCACCATTCAAATAAGCGCGGCCTTTGGGGGTGAGGATGCGGCCGCGCGAGGAGCGTTCGATAAAGCCGAGGCGGAGCAGATAGGGCTCATAGACGTTCTCGAGAGTGTCGGGTTCTTCATGTATAGCTGCGGCAAGCGCTCGAACACCCGCTGGGCCGCCGCGGAATCCCTGGAGAAGGGTATCAAGGTAGCGGCGATCATCTTTGGTGAGGCCGAACGCATCAATGCCGAAGAGTTCGCATGCCTCGTCGCAAAGAGACCCAGAGAGCTTGCGTTCGTGGACTTCAGAGAAGTCGCGGACACGCTTTAGAAGTGCATTCGCGACGCGCGGCGTCGCGCGGCTTCGCGCCGCGATGCGCTCGATCACCTCATCGGGCGCCCTGAGCTCGAGCAGGCGGGCAGAACGGCGGATAATATCGCGTAAATCTTCATCATTATAGAAGTCGAGCTGATAGACGCCGCCGCCGAAGCGCGAGCGCAGCGGCCCTGAGAGCTCGGCGACGCGCGTGGTAGCGCCGACGAGTGTGAAGGGAGGGAGCGCGAGCTCGACCGTGCGTGCCGAGGGGCCTTTTCCCAGCACGATATCAAGATGTCCCGACTCAAGAGCAGGATAGAGGAGCTCTTCTATTTTTCTCGAAAGCCGATGGATTTCATCTATAAACAACACTGTGTGCGGCTCAAGGTTGGTCAATATTGCCGCGAGATCTCCAGCGCGCTCGATAGCGACTCCCGACGTGCTCTTTAGTGGTGATTCGAGCGTCGCGGCGACGAGGTGCGCGAGGGTCGTCTTGCCGACGCCTGGCGGGCCGTAGAAGAGGAAGTGTTCCGGCATGCCGCCGCGCTTCTTCGCCGCATCAATCGAAATGCGCACGTTCGCTTTGACCTGTTTTTGGCCGACATATTCGTCCCAATGGCCGGGGCGAAGCACCGCATCAAGCGATGAAGAAGTCGAGGGAGGGGCTTTGGGGGGGGTTGACATAAAAATACTGTGATGCTAACATTCTAGCACAGTTCGTTGCTCCTGTTCATACTCCTCTAGGCAAGGCTTGACGGCTTTGGGCGTTTCCCCAAGGACTTTCTGGTCCACAACTTCGGTCGTGGCGCTGGGAATCTCCTCAGGTGTTATGTCTTCCCCGCGTTACTGCGGGTTTTGCCTTGAGGATTATGGACGGGAAGAGAGGTCAGAACGATGTGAGTAATCTCATATCGTTCTGCGCCGAACGACCGTCTATATGCTTACATAGGGACGGGAACGAGAGTAGAAATCGCCCAACAGAGTTGGGCGATTTCTTTTTTATACATGATCGCGTGTACCTTAATTTACGCTATAGCGTAAATTAAGGTACACGCGGATAGTCGCGCTCATGTGCATACTGAGTATGCACAACAAAGATCGCTATCTCGGAAGGTCGACGGTGTCGGCGACTTCAGTGAGGGAGGTGACGCCGGCGAGAGCTTTGAGGATGCCATCTTGCGCCATCGTGAGGTAGCCTTGCTTGGCGGTGAGCTTGGCGATCTCGTTTTCAGGCGGATTGTCGCGCAGGAACGACGCGAGCTCGTCGTCCATAAAGATCGCCTCATAGAGGCCGATGCGGCCGTGGTAACCGGTCTCTTCATCGCTGGCGGGTGCCGGATCCCATACGGTCTCTATTTTTTCAGGGATGAGCGACTTGTCGGCGAGCGGCTCAAACACCTTTGTAATCATCGCTTTCTCCTCATCAGTGAGCGAGCGTTCTTTTTTCTTTTCCGGATCAAGCTTACGCAAGAGGCGCTGCGCCATCGAGACGGTTACCGCTGAGCCGAAGGATTTTGGATCCGCACCAAGGTCGGCCAGCCGGGGGAAGGTACCGGCGGCATTGTTGGTGTGGAGGGTTGAGAAGACGAAGTGGCCCGTGAGTGCCGCCTGTATCGCGATATCGGCGGTCTCGCCGTCGCGGATCTCGCCGACCATGATGATGTCCGGATCTTGGCGAACGATAGATTTGAGCCCCTCGGCAAATGTGTATTTCGTCCCCTCGACTTGTGTCTGTACGATACCCTTAAGGTGATATTCGACCGGATCTTCGATGGTGATGATCTTTATATCGGGCGTGTGGATCTCGCGGAGGAATGAGTAGAGCGTCGTCGTCTTGCCGCTCCCGGTAGGGCCGGTGGTAAGTAGCATGCCGTTGGGGCGCCGGATCTCCGTCTCGAGGCGCGCGAGGAGTTTGGGCTGGATGCCGAGCTCTTTGTACGAAACTTTGGTCGCTTCAGGATTAAGGATGCGCAGCACAATAGACTCTCCAAAGTTCCCGGGGATGAAAGAGACGCGCATTTCTATCCCGACGCTTGCGGTCGGGACCCCGACTTCAGACGTCGGGGTCGCCTTTTGGAGTGCAACGCTGAAGCGGCCATCTTGTGCCCGATTCGTGACGTTTAGCTTCACACCCGAGAGAAGCTTGATGCGCGAATTGAGCTGATGGTACGTTGCCGGATCGAAGAAATAGGTATCAATCAGGACACCGTCGATGCGCAGCCGCAATCGTGTTTTCTCCTCTCCCGACTCAAAGTGGATGTCGGAGGAGCGGAGCGCGAAAGCTCCTGCAAGCAGGATTTCTAATAGGCGCGAGACGCGATCGAGCGACTTTAGGGCAGCGGCAGCGTCAAGCTCTTTTTGGAGTGCGGCGCGCGCCCCTCCTTCTCGGGTGAGTTTGGCGACTGCGTCATGGCCGACAGTGAAGCCACCGGCCTTTGATTCAGTTGAGAAGGTGAGGTCGGCGTACCGGGCAAACGCTTTTTCTAAACTTTTTTCGGAGACAAGAAACTCCTGTAGGGAAAATCCGCGTTTGATGAGCTCATCCCGGATTTTCTTATAGGCTGGGTTATTTGGATTATGTACCGCGAGCGACAGCTCTTCGGCCGCACGCGCAAACGCCGCCATCTCGGCCGCACGCGCGTCTGCTTCGGGGATGGTGCGAAGCGCGTCGTTGTCGATCTCTTTTAAAGAGAGGTCGGCATAGGCCATGCCGTACTTCTCAGAGAGAATATGGGCAACATCCTCTTCTTCTCGTTCGCGCACTTCAGAGAGCTTCCGCTTCTCCTTCTCGGTGTCAAATGGCAAATTCATACAGACATCATACTACGAGAGGTAGGCTTATTTATAGAGAGCTTGACAAAGTATTGTGTTCGTGTATACTGAAGCGAGGAATAAGACAAAAACAAGGGAGGTGCGGTATGAAAAAAGGAGCAAAAGTTCTTTTTATCGTTAGTGTGTTTTTTTTGGTCATCCCAATAATGGGATGCTACCACAACCATCCGCGGGGTTTTGGTCACCGTTCGGGTCCGGTATTTATACAGGCTCCACAACGGACGTTTGTAGCGCCACGGTTTGACGACCGACGGCGCTTCGAACACCAGAGGCGTGGTCGGCACAACGACGACTTCTTCGATAATCAAAGGGGTCGTGACGACGGCCGGCGTAATCGCGGAGGAGGGGACTCCTTTGACGATGGTCGCCGTGGTCGTGGTCGTGGGGAGGATTAGTGACGAGTAAAGGGTGCGCCCGAGTCTCTGTATGAGCCGGGCGCATTTTCGTTTTCGGCGGTACAATCTCTGGTAATGGAGAAGATGATTAAAACGCTTACAGAGCTTGAGGTAGAGGCAGCATGTTTTGTTGCGGAGCTTTCGCCACAGGAGGGTGGTGCGACTCTCGTGACTCTCTCGGGCGATCTGGGGGCGGGGAAGACTGCGTTCACTAAGGCAGTCGCGCGGGTGCTCGGCGTCGAGGAGACTATCACTAGCCCAACTTTTGTTCTTGAAAAAATCTATCAGCTCTCGCCAAAATACGGGTCTACGAAACCCATATTTAAAAGACTTGTGCATATTGACGCCTATCGGCTTGAGGTGGGGAGCGATCTCGCACCGCTCGGCTTTGATGAGTTGATGCAGGATGCCGGCAATCTTATTCTGCTCGAGTGGCCGGAAAAAGTTTTAGATGCGCTCCCAACCCCTACCGTGCGGCTCTCTCTTTCAATATTGCCTGATGATTCGCGCATGATTACATATGGCTAAAAAGGTTTCAGAGAAGAAACGTATTGTGCTTCTCGACACGCACGCAATTATCCATCGCGCCTATCACGCGCTGCCGGAGTTTACCGGTCCCACCGGCGCGCCGACCGGCGCTTTGTACGGGCTTGTTTCGATGTTGCTCAAGATAATCACCGATCTGAAGCCTGACTATATCGCCGCCTGCTACGATCTGCCGAAGCCGACCATCCGCCACGAGGCATATGACGGCTATAAGGGCACGCGAGGGCCCACGGATGACGCCCTTGTTGAGCAGCTCAAAGAATCACGGAAAGTGTTCGAGGCGTTCTCAATACCGATGTATGAAAAAGAGGGGTTTGAAGCCGACGATCTGCTCGGTACTATCGCGCATGAACTAAAAGGAGAAAAAGGGGTCGAGGTCATCATCGCCTCGGGCGACATGGACACCCTTCAACTAGTTCAGGGCAAGCGCGTCCAAGTGTATACGCTGAAGAAGGGCATCAACGACACGATTCTCTATGACGAGAAGGCGGTTAAGGCGCGTTTTGGGTTTGCACCTGCCCTTATTCCCGATTGGAAAGGGCTCCGCGGCGATCCCTCTGATAATATAAAAGGAGTAAAAGGTATTGGCGAGAAAACCGCGACCGAGCTCGTCGCGGATTTCGGCACGATTGAAGATATCTACGCGAAACTGGAAAAAGGCGATGCTGCATTTATAAAGAAAGGCGTAAAACCTCGTGCTCTCGCACTTCTGAAAGAGGGCGAAGAAGACGCGCGTTTTTCTAAATCACTTGCGACCATACGATTGGACGCACCGATCGCATTTGCACTTCCTGAACATTTGTGGCGCGAAAATGTAGAAACAACTAAAGTACTCGCAATGTTTGATGCATTTGGTTTTAGGTCCCTGAAAGAGCGTGCGCGCAAGATGCTCGGCGCCCCGGCGCAATTTGATGAATTTTTGAATCCGCATATGACGGATGGTGATAGTGAGGGCGCCGCGCCAAAGCCTTCAGAAATTGCGCCGGGGCGCCTCGCTGAGGCCGGTGTCATGCTCTGGCTCATCTCATCAGACTTCACGAATCCATCGTTCGACGATATTCTCGCTTTCGCCAAAGAGCGGACGTTCGACGCGGCGTTTACTGTCTTAGAGCAACAGCTAGCTGAACTCGGACGGGTGCGCGAGGTGTATGAAAAAATCGAGAAGCCGCTTATCCCGGTCATCGACAAGATGGAGCAGCGAGGCGTCCTTATTGACCGGACGATGCTTGCAGGCCTCGCGAAGAAATACACCGCAGAGATCACACAGATCGAGAAGCGCATCTACCACGCCGCCGGGCGCGAGTTTAATGTTAGCTCGCCCAAGCAGCTCGGCGAGGTACTTTTTGACGAGCTGCAACTCACTCCCGAGCGACAGAAGAAGACGGCGGGCGGCGCGCGCTCAACGCGCGAGAGCGAGCTCGAGAAAATCCGTGATCTGCACCCGATCGTGAGCGATATTCTCGAGTATCGCGAGCTGAAGAAACTCCTTTCAACCTATATCGAGAATCTGCCGCCCATGCTCGACGCAGAGAGCCGTCTGCATGCCGAGTTTATCCAGACCGGCACGACGACCGGCCGCATGGCGAGCCAGAATCCGAATCTCCAAAATATCCCTATGCGCTCGGAGCGCGGACAAGCGATTCGCCATGCCTTTGTCGCATCAGAGGGATTCTCGCTCGTCTCTATCGACTACTCGCAGATCGAGCTGCGGCTCGCTGCGATCCTCTCGGGCGACGAGAAACTCTGCGAAATATTCCGCATCGGGCGTGATGTCCACACCGAAGTCGCGGCGCAGGTGTTCCATGTCGCACCAGAAGCCGTTGATGGCGAGATGCGGCGGCGGGCGAAGGTGATCAACTTCGGCATCCTCTACGGCATGGGCGTCAACGCGCTCCGTGCCCAGCTCGGCTCGACGACCGCGGAGGCGCATCAATTCCTTGAGGAATATTTCACGACGTTCAAAACGCTCGCCGAATATCTTGAAAGCACGAAGGGCTTCGCGCGCAAACATGGCTACACTGAGACCTTGTTCGGCCGCCGCCGGCAGTTCCCTGAGATGAAATCATCCCTTCCGTATGTGCGTGCGCAGGCCGAACGGATGGCAATCAATGCGCCGATCCAGGGGACAGAAGCGGATATCGTGAAGCTCGCGATGGTACAGGTGGATGACTTGATTGAAAAGGAACACGCGCAAGAAGACGCATACTTATTGCTCCAGGTGCACGACGAGTTGGTGTATGAGATTCGCACTGAACGAAGTGAAGCGCTTGGCGCGAAGATCAAAGAAATACTGGAGTCAGTCGTATCGCCCGCAGAGACGAATGGTGTGCCGATTATCGCGGATGCGAAATCCGGCCCCGATTGGGGCTCGATGCATAAGGTATGATCTATCTCTTTTACGGAACCGATCTCGAAAAAACCCGTGCGAAGGCATTTGCTTGGGTCGCAGCCGCAAGGAAAAAAGAACCCAATCTTGCCTATGTGCGCCTCGCGCGCGAAGAGCTCATTGGCGCCGCTCTTGAGGATGCGGCGCTCTCAGGCGGCCTTTTCGTGAAGCGGCTCCTCATCCTTATCGATGACCCGTTTTCTTCTGTGATGGACACGGAGTGTCCATCAAATGCTTTTCTTGAAGATCATCTTGATGCACTCACAGCATCAGACAATGCGATCCTCATCCTCGCGCCAGGGCTCGCGGCCGCAAAAGCGAAGAAGATCGCTACGAAAGCGAAGGTAGCATACGAATTCAACAAAACAGCCGCGAGAGAAGCGGTTCGCGGATTCAACAGCAATCTAGTCAACGCGCTTGCCGCGCGAAATAGCGAGAAGCTTTGGCTCGAGATCAACAAAGCGCTCCGTTTGGGTGACGCGCCCGAGATGCTTCACGGTCTCCTCCACTGGAAGGCGCGTGATTTGATGGAAAAGGGCAGTAGATCGTGGAGCCCGCAAGAATCGCGCCAGCTCTCGCTTGCACTTATCTCTCTGCTTCAAACCTCCCGCCGCGGCGGCCTGGATCTCTCGCTTTCTTTGGAGCACTTCGCACTCTCGATCTGATTTAATTTGTGCGCCCCCCGGGTCACGATCCCGGAACCTACTGCTTAAAAGGCAGTTGCTCTACCAATTGAGCTAGGGGCGCAGATGGTATTTACTACCTTCTACAACCTAACACCTACCACCTCGTCTTTCTAGTACCCGAATGCATCCACCGTCTTGCTGTTTGTGTCGAGCAGCTTCACGATCTCGTGCGTAGGGCGCCAGAGCGCGCTGGTGCGGCCGAGATAGATGCGCCACGTGGTGCCAAGGAAGTCCGTGTCATTTTTATGGGCGGTTACGCAGCCGTTGTAGTTCAGGTATTTGACCATGAAGTTTTGGCATGCATTTGAGACGGTGGTCGGCGGCGTGAGCATGACTTGGCACCGCGATATTTTTTTTACTGCATCGAGGCAGGAGGCGTCGCGCAGATAACCTGCCTCATAAAAGGTGGCGAGCTCGTTTTGCGGCATCGGGCAGTTTTGGGGCAGGGAGGGGGAGAATTTTTGGAATGTGCTGAAGTAGCCGATGCACTTGTTCTCACGGAAGGAGGCGCCGATAGGAGATGATCCGGAGATGACGATCGCCCGGATGCCCGGCGTGAGCACAATATCCTCTGACTCGTTTATCGTACCCGAGGTCGGGATCTCGGTCCCCTTGGGGATTGTGGCGGTCTTGCTGGTTGCGTCGCTCACGAGCCGCCATCCCGAGAGATTGACCGGTACGCCGGCATTTTGCGCCACGGTTATTTCGACGGACTCGTTCACCGGGTTTGATGCGCCGGCACCTGACACATTGCGCCGCAGCGTGGCCATGCCGCGATAGGGCGACGGTTCTCCGAACGAGCCGCCCAAAAAGGAAGGAAGCGGCTTCACCGTTCTGCCCGCTGTGTTTGTGCCGCCCGATGAGCTGGGGAGAGACACCTTCGTGGTGCCAATATCAAAAGGGGCTCGCGGGAGCTGCAGAAACGTCCCGCCGCCAAGCGCTCCCGGCGCAGGGAGCCTCGGACTCGTGAATGCGATCGGGCGCGTCGGGCCGCCGATCGCGATCCAAATGATGAAGATGAAAACGAATATTCCTATAAAAAACCACGCGTCGTGCATGTCGCTCATACGAGCATAGTATCAAACTTCTTTGAGAAGTCGCTCGAGTTCTTCGCGGACGACCTTAGCATCGCTCCAAGGGGTCTTTGTGCCGTGCGGCCCCATGATGAAGGGGTCGGTGCCTTTGCCGGAAATCAGGACGGCAACATTGCGCTTGTCCTGAGCGAGCGAAGCGAGTCGAAGGGCGGCACGTATTGCTTCGCGTCTATCCATAATAATCTCGGGCGGGCGGGCCATGCCCGCCGCCATCGCCTCGACAATCTCGCGCGGGTCTTCGTCATACGGATCCTCATTGGTGAGGATAACTCTCTCACACGCTTCATCAGCGATGCGACCCATCTCCGGGCGCTTCCAGGTGTCGCGCCCGCCGCCGGTATTCCCTAAGACACAGATCTTTCGATGATTAGGGAAGGCGTTGTAGAGTGCCCTGAGCGAGTCGGGCGTGTGCGCATAATCAACGATTGCAGTGAAATCCTGCCCAACTTCGATGCGCTCAACCCTCCCGCCGATGTGTGCAAGGTCGGCAAGCGCCCGGGCACTCGTCTCGAGCGGCACCCCGAGAGCCTCGGCGGTCTTTATCGACGCGAGGGCGTTCATCACGCTAAAGCTCCCTGGCTGCGGCATCGAGAAATGAGTGCCGTTATAAAAAAACGAGACACCCTGTTCGCTTATATCTGCATCTCTTGCATCAGCGAGAGAGAAGGGGACTCTTTTTTCAACAGCGAGAGCAAGAAAGCGCCCTCCTTGGGGGTCATCAGCATTCGCGACCATGATGCGCGGGCGTTTGGGTGAGCATGCGAGGGCTTCGCCGATCTTCAATTTCGCATGCAGGTACTTTTCTACCCCGCCATGCGATTCGACATGTTCTTTTTGAAGATTGGTAAAAATGAGCGCGTCAAGAGTAAGGCCGAGATGTCGATACTGGAGCGCGGCTTCACTCGTGATCTCAACGATTGCGTGCGTGCACCCCTTCGCGACCGCCTCGGCAAGAAACTTCTGGATAAAACCGCGTCCGGGCAGAGTCATCTTAAAGAGGTTCGGTCGTGACTCCTCGCCGATCGCGAAGCGGATCGTGCCGGCGAGCGCTGTCTTGTGTCCCGCCTCAGTAAGGATAGAGTGGAGCATCTCGGCGACTGAAGATTTACCCTTTGTTCCCGTCACCCCGATGACGGCTAGTTTTTTTGCAGGGAAGCCGTAGCGCGCGAGCGCGAATGCGGCGAGCGCATAGTGGTACGGCGAGAGGAGTTTTCGTCGCAGATGCATCATGGGTGGGCAGAGAGCGCCGCCTTTAATCGCACATCTTTACCAACCGCATCGTCGGGAATATTTTGCAGGGCTCGGCGTGCCTCGCGCTCGGTGTAGCCGAGCGCGACGAGCGTGTCGAAGACTTCGCCGTCGGCAGAGTCATGCGCGCGCGCCCCGACCTTCTCGCAGAGCTCGACGAGCATCTTCTCGGCGCTCTTCTTGCCGAGCCCGACGACCTTGGTCAAGTAGTTCAAGTCGCGCTTGCTTATCGCACCCTCGAGCGCCTCGCGCGGCGCACGGCGCAAGATCGAGAGCGCAGTCTTGGGCCCTACCCCCGAGACCGAGAGGATGAGTTCGAAGAAGTCGCGATCAGCCACATCGGCGAAGCCGTAGAGATCAATCCCGTCTTTTTTAATAGCGAGATGAGTGGCGAGGCACGCTTCGCTCCCCGCCAGGAGCGCTTCAGGCGCGTTCATCCGCACTTCGACGCCGAGCCCCGCGATCTCAATAACCGCGCTCGCCACTCCTACTTCTAGCACCTTCCCCCTAATCTGTCGGATCATGCTTGTATTCTAGCTCTCGTAAGGCTCACTTGACAAATAACCACGTTCGTGTATACTGTACACAGTTAGATCTTTGATACGACTGCCTAGCATCCGACTCTATCAGGGGCGGATAAATTCAACTAGCAGTTGAAAAGGAGGCACTATGAAATACTCGAAAATGGATTGGGGCACAATGGAGGCGATCGTGAATAAGCTTGGCGGAATGGAAGGTGTCGAACGATTTCTTCGTGATGAAATGGAAGTGGTTTTCAAAAACCAAATCGTTCGTCACGCGATTGTGAACCGCACTCGCACACCCCAAGAAGCTCTCGACGCTACCGGCCGGAAGCAATACACCGATGCCGATGTTGTTGCCGAGATGCCGAAAGGGGAAGGTGCCGAAGCGAACGTGGTCTTCTTCAAGTTAGGTCGTTACATCAGT
>JBAYLD010000002.1:0-125556 GCA_041664265.1 Minisyncoccota bacterium | reverse complement strand
CGCTCGGCTCTCCGCAATACGCCAGCTTGAGCGGCTTTCTGTATTCGTGGACGAAGCGCATCACAGCTACGGACAAACGATGGATAACGAACTCAAGCGCACGAGAGAGACGATTGAGTACATCCACGGCAACAAGCCGCTTGTCTCTGTAGTGAACCTCACAGGCACTCCGTATGTGCAGAACAAGATGATTGCCGATGTCGTGTATCACTTCGGGCTCAAGGCGGGTATTGAGCGTGGCATCTTGAAACAGGTGCGCATACTTGATTATGGCAACGTCCGCTCTGAGAAGTTCATTGAGGAGGTTATAGAGACCTTCCTGACGGAGTATGGCGAGAAGCGTCTTGAGGGACGGCTACCGAAAATCGCCTTTTACTCGGCAAACATCAGCGACCTGCAAGACGAACTCAAACCGATGATAGAAAAGATACTCGCTCGGAAAGGTATCGCGTCTGGGAAGGTGCTTGAGTACCACACAAAAGCCGAGGAGAACAAAGACGAGTTCTTCAAACTGGATACCGCGGAGAGCAACAAGCAGTTCGTGCTCCTCGTCGGCAAAGGAACGGAGGGGTGGAACTGCCGCTCTCTCGTTGCGTGTGCGCTCTTTCGCAAGCCGACAAGCACCATTTTCGTACTTAAATCCTCTACACGATGTCTTCGCTCCATTGGCGACAACTCTACTCTTGCCCGCATCTTTCTCTCAAAGGAGAACTATCAGGTGCTTGACCGCGAACTCAAAAACAACTTCAACACGAGTGCTTCAGAACTGTCGGCACAAGACCAGACGACCATTGACCACGAACTCAAGGTTGAGAAACGGAAGACGATAAAGGTGAAGAAGGTACTCAAAGAAATCGTGGCGGCAAAGAGCGTAGACGTGGCGAACATCGTCATTGATTTCAAGAAGTTCCAGCCAACAGAATATCAATCGTATGTGAGTGAAGGCGGCATATTTGTCGGCGAAGGCGGACGTGCGGGCTACAGAGAAGCGCACATCACTCGCAAACTCAAAGACGAGAGCAATCTCACGTTCTACGAAATAGCTGAACTCATCAATCGCCACACCCATCTCTCGTGTTCCGTGATTGAGAGCATCATCGTAGGGAGCGGTAAATCCCATGATGTCTTCACGAGCGAGGCAAATAAAAATCAAGCTCTCATCCCGTTCGTCATACAGGAAATCCTGAAGACGGCGTATCAGTACGAGGAGAAAACCGAAACAGTTGAGGAGGTTCTTGAACTTACGAAGCTCTATCCTTTCAAAATCAACGTCCAACACGGGAAGAACTCCCTTGTCGTGTATCGGGAGCAGGAGGAACAGGACGGGCGCAAAAATCGTCTCGGTTTCCATATCAATCCCTATAACTTTGATAGTGGTGATGAAAAAGACCTGTTCCGCTATCTTCGCGATTACCTTGATGCAGACGAAGCAATCGTAGACATCTACTTCACGGGCGGTGTCGTAGATGCTGTCCATAACGATTTCTACTTTGAGTACTACAACCCAGAGAAGAAACGCATTGCTCGGTACTTCCCAGATTTCTTGATTGAGACCACGAAAGAACGCTACATCGTTGTTGAGGTAAAGAGCAACGCCGAGAAGATGGACTATGAGGCAAACAAGAAAAGCTACAAAGGCAATCTCGCAGACCTTTCAAACGAGGTATTTGCGAAAGAGCTTGGCTTCAATGCCTTTCAAGAGATAAACAAGGGTTTTGAGTACCGCATCATCTTCAATGCAGGACTTCAGGCCGAACAGACGCGGTTACTTGAGGAGGTACGGAAGCTATGAAAAAAGAGTTCAAAATGAAGGAGCGCGGGCTCTATAAACCAAAAGACGACAAGCCGTTCAAGGTCAGTCGCTCTGGCATTGAACTTTTCGTTGAGTGTCCGTGTTGTTTCTACCTCAACAATCGCCTCGGCATACGTCGTCCCTCGGGTCCGCCTTTCAGCATAAATAAAGCAGTGGATACTCTCCTCAAGAAAGAGTTTGATGTCCATCGTGCAAATAAGACGGCACACCCCTATATGAAGCAATACGGTCTTGATGCCGTGCCTTTCCAGCACGAGATGATGGACGAGTGGAGAGAGAACTTCAAGGGTGTCAGGTACACTTACAAGCCCACGAACTTGCTCATCACAGGCGCGGTTGATGACATCTGGCAAAACAAAGACGGTGAACTCATAGTCGTGGACTATAAGGCGACCTCAAAGAGCGACGAGGTGAACTTGGATGCGGATTGGCAGATGGGCTACAAGAGGCAGATGGAGGTCTACCAGTGGCTCCTACGGCAGCTTGGCTTCAAAGTCGCCCCTGTGGGCTATTTTGTGTACTGCAATGGCAACAACGACGCGGAAGGGTTTGACGGTAAGGTTGAGTTTGATGTCGTACTCCTTCCCTATGAGGGCGACGATGGCTGGATTGAGGGTACTCTCGTGAAGCTCAAGAAGTGTCTGGATAGCTCCAAGACACCAAAGTCGCCTACCGACTGCGAGTTCTGCGGGTATGCTCAAGCGCGTAGTGCTTTGAAATGAAAGTTGACTAACCCCTATGCTTTCAATACAGCAATGCAGAGACCTTATTGACGACAGTGAGAAGTACTCTGATGAGGAGATAGAGAAAATCAGGGGAACCCTTTATGGGCTTGCCGACCTTGCCTTTGATACTTGGCTTGAGAAAAATGAGACCAAATCTAAAGATGGAGTAGAATAGGATTTATGGCTATAGAAATCATTTTTGAGGCACACGGTACGACATACGACAACGAGGCACACCTTTCCTCTGGTCATAACGATGTGGAACTCTCTCCGCTTGGTATCCAGCAATCAACGGAAATGGGAGAGCGATACAAGGACGACCGCTTTGATGCTATTTTCTGCTCCGACCTTCAGAGGTCATATAAATCGGCAGAAATGGCATTCGGCGACAAGTTTCCCATCATCAAGGATGCGCGTTTGCGCGAGTGCGATTATGGCGACCTGACACAACATCCGAGCACGGAAGTGGATGTAGAGAAGCCAAAACGTTTATACGAGCCATTTCCGCACGGCGAGAGCTACGAGCAAACTTCAGAGCGTATGAGGACGTTTCTTCAAGACCTGCTCCGCGACTACGACAACAAACGCGTAATGATAATCGGGCACAGAGCTACGCAGTACGGGCTTGAGCACTGGATAAAGGGTTTGCCGCTTGAGCAGGTCATACCCGCGCCGTGGAAATGGCAAGCGGGCTGGACCTACACCTTGCAGACGATATGAACGAAGACATTCCGCAAATCATCAAGGATGTTGGCTTTGATTTCTCTTGGAGCGAAGAGAAGGTCTGGGCTCTTGGTGTGCCCGTTGAGGAGATGGACATACGCGAACTCACTTGGCACTTTGCAGTGCCTTTTCTCTGGGAGAACGGGGTCTACAACCTCACCTCGCAGGAGGTCATTGATAGTCCCGATGCGCACGCAAAAGAGTACGAGCGCACGATGAAGGCGGACCTCATACACCCGATAGACATAATGCAAAACAAGGGTCGCTGGCTCATTCTGGACGGGCTCCATCGTTTGATGAAAGCGGACATTCTCGGTATGGATAAAGTTCAGGTCCGCAAGATACCGCGTGAACACATCCGAGACATTCT
The DNA here is from genome assembly GCA_041664265.1 of Minisyncoccota bacterium. Taxonomy (GTDB): domain Bacteria; phylum Patescibacteriota; class Minisyncoccia; order Phycocordibacterales; family Phycocordibacteraceae; genus C7867-001. The sequence goes on along the minus strand of JBAYLD010000002.1, from coordinate 121,925 downwards.
TGAGAACGAACCGATGGTCCACGAAATGAAGCTCCAGCCGAGCCCATTTGAGAAAGTCAAAAGAGGGACCAAGACGATTGAGGTGCGGCTCAATGATGAGAAGCGCAAGCAGGTACGGGTTGGTGATGAGATTGTTTTTTCGCTGATAGCAGACCCCGCACAGAAAGTACGAACCGAGGTGCTTGAACTCCTGCCGTTTCCTACCTTTCAAGAACTCTTTGCCGCGTTCCCACCAGAACAGTATGGAGGCACAAGCAAGGATGAGTATGCCGCGATGTACAAATACTACCCGCGCGAGGAGGAGGAAAAGTACGGGGTGCTTGGTATCAAGCTCCGCTATCTCGGCGAGGCGTAAAAAAGCTGGGTACTTTTGCTATAATCAGCGTGGAGTAGCGAGAGTTGGTATTTTCTGGCTTCGGTCAGAAACGGGGGTCGTGTAATAAGAACGTCATCCGCCATTGTGCGGTGGATTGCCCGAGAGGGCGAAGGTAGCGGTAAAAAGCGACAACTGGCTTACGGGTGTACCGAGAGCCCCTTGCGGGAGGCGAACGAGCAATCAAGTAGCTGGCTATTCCAACAAAGAACTTCCCGTCGGGGAGTTTTTTGTTTCCGTCCTATGCTGTTGCCAGTAGCGCTGATATGCTGATTTGGTATGCAAATGCCGATTTACCAGTCAAAAGAACAGTTCTAACGTCGTCCAGTCCTCGCAGCCGATATGAAAAAACGAATTGTCATCGTACATGGATGGGAAGGATCGCCTACAGAAGACTGGATAGGGTGGGCGGCAGAAGCCTTTAGAGAAAAAGGATATGAAGTAATTACGCCCGAAATGCCGGATACGAGCCGTCCAGTTATTGAGACATGGGTGAATTATCTGAAATCCATTGCAGGAGAAGTAAATGAAAATACGTATCTCATCGGACACAGTATGGGTTGCCAGGCAATTATGCGTTTCGTTGAGACCCTAGAAACGAAGATCGGCGGAGCCATATTAGTTGCGGGATTTTTTGACCTGAAAAATATTGAGACTGAAGAGGAAGAAGAAATAGCGAAACCATGGCTCGAGACCCCGATTGATTATGCGAAGGTGAAAGCGAATCTCGTATGGTCAATGGTTATACTCGGGGATAACGATCCGTGGGTGCCATATGAAGAAACGAAAAAGGATTTTGCAGAGCGGCTCGGTTCTGAAGTGGTCACCATCCATAACGCGGGGCACATGACTTCTGATGACGGCTTTGGCCCATTCCCGCAACTTGTTCAGATTTTTGAACTTAGAAGCCCGACTTCCAAATAGATAATTATAGAAATAACATGCCCGCAGATAAGCTAAAAGAGATCGGTGATGAGACGAAGTGTTCTATTGCGGTGATGATGCGTGAGGGAAAGATCTTAACCGGCTTGCGTAATTATACGAAAGACAAATGGAAAGATATTTCTGTATGGACGATCCCCGGCGGGCGATGCGATGCGGGCGAGACGCTCGAACAGGCGCTTCGCCGAGAAGTGGCTGAAGAAGTGGGGATTGTTGATTTCAAAATTGAAGAATTTATTGGTGAGGTATCAGGAGCAAAAGAGGAAGACAGCGTATCGATATTCTCTTGTACGACTGCGCAGGATGCCACGCTTATGGAGCCGGAAAAATTTTCAGAATGGCGTTGGGTCACGGTGCAAGAGTATATTGAAGGAAAGGAGGAGTACAGTGGTTTTAATCCGTCAGCTCGTAAGGCGATTATTGAATATCTTCTAACCAAAATATGAAAATCGGTGTGATCGGGAGCATGCAGTATACCGAGCAGATGGTGAAGGCTCGAGATGAGTTGCGGGCGCTTGGGCATGACGCTTTCCTTACCGACCTGCACGAGACTCTATTGGGCAAGAGTGCTGAAGAAAAGGAGAAGATAAAGATAGAACAAAAGAATAATCAAGATGCCATTCGAGAATTTTGGCGACAGATGCAGGGTGCTGATGCCGTATTGGTGGTAAATTTCGACAAGAACGGCATCAAGAATTACATCGGTGGCAACACGCTGATGGAGATTGGATTCGCCCACGTGCTCGATCAGAAGATTTATCTCTTGAACCCCATCCCCGATATTCCGTTCTACAAAACCGAGATAGAGGCCATGCGTCCCAGTATTCTCAATGGAGATCTGTCACTAATCGGCTCAGATAGCGTATACTAACCACAGCATTTTTAATTATTTTTAATCAACGAACATGGAACACAAAGCAGGGAACGGCGAGTGCGCGAAGTGCGGGATGGGCATGTGCGGCGAGAAGCACTGGATGCACGTGGTTATTAAGATCGCGATCGCACTCATCATCTTCTGGGCCGGAGTCCAGTTTGGCGAGCTAAAAGGGATGTTGCGCGCTACCTACGGCGGCTACAGTGGCGTCAACTACGGCTACGGCATGATGGGTTCATATGGCACCGGCAATCGTGTGTATGGCCCGGGCATGATGTATCGTGTGTATAACGAGACGCAGAACACTGTCTCTCAACCCGCCGCTACCGCCACGACTTCGAAGAAGTAGGCATGAAGCTCGGGACGAACTTCGCCATCTTCATACTCTTTTTCGGCGTGGCGGCGCTTGATGCATTGCAGACGCAGAACTGGCTGCGGGTGGGGGTCTTCGCGACACTCGGGATCCTGTGTCTCTGGGCAGACGCGAGAAAAGGGCATCCTTAATTTTCTTAATGAAAGGTTAATGAGCGGTTCGGTAGAGTCTACTTATGTTTTGTTTATAAATTAAAGAAATAACATGAAAAAAGTAGATTCTTACGCAGTATTCGCCGCCGCCGTTATGCTCTCTTCCTTGCTGGTTGCGGGCAGTGTGGCGTTGGCGAGAGAGGCAGAGAGCGGCGGAGGAAGTTCTTCCGGGTCCGGGTCTTCGAGCTCCGGCTCGGTGGGTAGCAGCAGTTCGGACGATTCTGTGGGCGGAGTCAATCTTCGTGGCGACGGCTCAGTTGATGACAACTTGCCTCGCAATAGCGGTTTGGACGATGTGGTCGGCGGCGTGAAGCTCCGTGGCGATGGCACCGTTGACGACGACAATTCGGTTGGCGGCGTCGATCTTCGCGGCGACGGTACGGTTGACGACAATCTGCCTCGGAACAGCGGCCTTGATTCCGCACGCGACATCCTCGAACGTGGCGGGTTCAGTGTCGATCTTCGCACCGGGATGCGTAATGACGACATTGGTGAGCTTCAGCGCGAACTTGCACGCGAGGGATTGTTCTCTGGTGAGGCGACCGGCTTCTTCGGTCAGGCGACTCGCGAAGCGGTCGTTCGATTCCAGCGCGCGAACAACTTGCCAGAAACCGGTCTTGTCGGGCGTTTGACTCGAGAGGAGCTTAATCGCAGGGTGGCCGAAGCTCTTCGTGTGGATTCCTCCGGTCCTTCTGATTCTTCCGGTCCTGGATCATCCGGAGATGATGCGCGGCGCGGAGAGTTAGAAGTAGAGGTGGAACAGCCTCGACCATTGCTCATAAGAATGGGAGCTGGCCTCGGGAACATCTTCAAGAGCTTTTTCAGGCTCTTCGGATTCTAATCTCCTGAACCACTAAATGCAGAACAGCTCGTCTTTTGACGGGCTGTTTTGTTATACTGGAGGACGTGGCACCCCTCTCTTTTTTTCAAAGCTTTGACGCGACGTGGTTCGCGTATATCTACGGCTTGAGTCATCAGTCGGTTCTCTTAGATACTGTCGGCATATTCTTTGCCACATATGCAGCCTATATCTGGATAGCGTTCGTCTTATTCACGGCCGTGTGGCCGAACAAAAATCGAATTGGGCGTGCTGTGGCGGTCGGACTAAGCCTGATCGCGGGCTTTATCGCGCGCTTCGGGGTGAAGGCGGCGATCGTTGCGCTCTACCCACGTCCTCGGCCCTTCATGACATTCTCGAACGTGCGCCCTCTCATCGACACTCTGTCGTGGGAAAATCTACAGTCGTTTCCTTCCGGGCATGCGATCTTTTTCTTTACGATGGCGATGGTTCTCTATAGCTTCAATAAAAGAGTTGGCAAGTGGGCGTTTATCGTTGCGGCGTTTGTTGGTGTCGCGCGGGTATACGCGGGTGTGCATTGGCCAAGTGATATTCTTGGCGGCGCCATTCTCGGTGTCATCACTGGCTGGGCGGTACATCGTCTCTATCTCATATGTATACAGAAAAAATAAAAAAAATCGTGTGCGATACAAGAATACGTCGTGGGGCGATTCTCGGTATCGCTGTGTTCGCGCCCGTCTATCTCCTTGGTTTCTCCAGCCTTGTTGCGACCGAGTATCGCTCGGAGATGGCCGACAAGCCAGAACGATTTATCCCACTGCCGGAGTTCAATAGAGCCGATTATGATGCGCGACTCCTCGCCCTCGCTCATGTGAGCGCGAGTGCCACTACGTCTACCAGCACGCCGCGGCTCTGGCCCGTGAAAGCCGCATATCCACATGCGGGCGCGATCCTGCCTTTCAAACGCATCGTCGCGTATTATGGCAACTTCTATTCCCGCGGCATGGGCGTGCTCGGGGAATATCCGGCCGACCAGATGCTCGCGATGCTCGCGTCGACGACGGCGCGGTGGACCGCCGCCGATCCATCCACACCTGCGATACCGGCGATCCACTACATAGCGACCGTGGCGCAGGCGAGTGCGGGCAAAGAAGGGAAGTATATTCTGCGGATGCCAGACGACCAGATTGATCATGCACTTGATTTGGCGAGTCGGGTACAGGGCATCGTCTTTCTTGATGTACAAGTCGCTTTGAGCACTCTGCAACATGAACTTCCGCAACTTGAGAAATATTTGAAGATGCCGCAGGTGCATCTCGCCATCGATCCGGAGTTCTCGATGAAGCATAACGAGCCGCCTGGCACCGTCATTGGCACCTTTGACGCTGCTGATATAAATTATGCTGCGCGGTATCTCGCCAAGCTCGTACAAGACAACAATCTGCCACCGAAGGTGCTCATCATACATCGCTTCACGCAAGCGATGGTGACGAATTATAAAAATATCCAACCCTTGCCGGAGGTGCAGATCGTGATGGACATGGACGGCTTCGGCTCCAAGGAGAAGAAGCGCGGAACCTACAACAACATCGTTGCCGATGAACCGGTGCAGTTCATGGGCATCAAGCTTTTCTATAAGAATGACGCGAAGCCGCCCTCGACTGGTCTCCTTACTCCCGCTGAGGTCCTCTCGCTCACCCCCGCGCCGGTGTATGTCCAGTACCAGTGATCATATTTAAATATTTAAAAATATAAATGTATAAAGCATGGAAGCCCACTCACCATTTCTGCATGAAGTAGCGGTCACCGCCATTGTTGTTAAAGATGGAAAATATTTGATAACACGACGTACGCTCGCGAAGAAGCGATTTCCCGGGATGTGGACGGTGCCGGGAGGGAAGTTGGAGACGCATGATTATGCGTCCTTGCCGAAGGACAGTGATAACGCATGGTACAACGTGCTTGAAAATGTCGTGCGTCGGGAGGTGCGCGAAGAAGTTGGGCTCGAGATTAGAAACATAGAGTATGTCATTTCGCTTGCGACACTTGATAAGGACAATATGCCCTTACTTGTAATTTCCTGTTGCGCAGACTGGGCGAGTGGCGATGTAGTGCTCCAAGAGAGTGAGACCGACCAGTTCGCATGGATCTCTTCAGAGGAGGCGAAGGATTATGACCTTATCGATGGAATTGACGAGGAGCTTCGCATGGTCGACATGCGCCGCCGGGGCGAAAGATCAGAGTGGAAGCGCAACTAGTCTTTTTGTCCTTTTAGAATTACCTTCTCGCTGAAGCCTCCGCGCTCTTCTAATTTTTTCAAACGCAATTCTTCTACATCTTCGTATTCGGGCAATTTCTTAAGTGCCTCAATGACCTCTATAACATCTGCTAGCTCCTCAGGAGCGCCCGCTTCAGTGAATTCACACACCTCTTCTTTCAATTTCTTAATTAATTCTTCTTTATATTCTTCGGGTGAGGCCGTTCTCTTTTCATACGGAATACCCTTGTCGTCTAACATCTCAGGAATTCTGTCTCTAACGAGCTTGTTATAACTTTCCATAAACCATATGGTATCATGCCCCGATATGGACACAAACGAAACAAGCAACAAGTACTTTTTACCAGCGGCAGTCATTCTCGCCGGGCTCTTTATCGCCGGTGCGGTGGTCTGGAACGGTTCGCGCCCTGCAAACCCCCCGGTAGACCGGGGGCAAGGAGACGGAGCGCCCGTCGTGAATATCAAGGATGTGAAAACCGAAGGTGAGCCCTTCATCGGCAAGGCAGATGCGCCGATTACCATCGCTTTCTGGAGCGACTTCCAGTGCCCCTTCTGCAGGGCGTTTGAGGTCGGGCACCCGCAGGTGCCAACGCCGCCGGCATTCCCCGATATCGTCAAAAATTATGTCGACACCGGGAAGGTGAAAATCGTCTTTAAGGATGTCGTATTCCTCAGTCCGCGGATGGGCATGGACTCTCTCACGGGAGTGCTCTACAGCCAGTCGGTGTGGAAGCTGTATCCGGATCAGTATCTCGCGTGGCGCACCGCCGTGATGGAGGCGCAAGATGAGGAGGGAGGAGGGTTCGGCAACGCCGCCTCGATTGATGCTCTGAACGCCACTATCGCCGGCATTGACGCGGTGAAGGTTGCTGCCGATGTACAGGCGAATACGGATGCCTACACCCAGAAGGCGAACGCAACCACAGAAGAAGCGCAACAGCTCGGTGTCAACTCAACACCGTCTTCTGTCATCGGCACGCAACTAGTCGTTGGCGCGTTGCCGTTTGCCGCCTTCCAATCTGCGATCGATGCGTTGCTGCAGTAACCCCGCTCCTGAGCCGACATGACTCTCGCGTATATCGCCGGTGCGGTGTTCGCTGCGACCTTGGTGGGTGGCGTGTTCGCGCTCCGCTTCCGCGATCGCCTGCACCTTGTCCTCGGCTTCTCGGCGGGCGCGGTCGCGGGCGTCGCGCTCTTTGAGCTTTTGCCCGAGGCATTTGAGATAGGTATGCTATATCATACCCCCGCCACCATTGCGTCATTCATCGCGCTCGGATTCTTCGGCTATCTTATCCTCGATCGGCTGGTGCTTTTGCATGCTCATGACGGATTGATGGACACTCCGTGTCCATCACAGGGCATGTTTGGCGCGCTCACGCTCGCGACACACAGCTTCTTAGACGGCGTCGCAATTGGGATCGCTTTCCAAGCATCACTCGCGATCGGTGTTGTTGTCGCAGTCGCCGTGCTCGCGCATGACTTCTCAGACGGCATCAACACGGTGAATTTCGTCTTGAAGAATGGAGGGAGCCCGACGCGCGCTTTTCGGTGGCTCGTGCTCGACGCCGCGGCGCCTGTGCTCGGCATCGTCTCCACGTACTTTTTTGTCCTATCGGAACCATCGCTCGGTCTTATTCTCGCGCTCTTCGCCGGTACGTTCTTGTATCTCTCGGCGAGCGACCTGATCCCCGAGAGCCACCATCGGCATCCGCGGGCGCTCACGACCGCTATGACGGTCTTCGGCGCGCTGGTGATGTATGTCATCGTGCGTCTGGTATAATTATTCGCATATGAAACTATTTTTTCACTGGCTTATCGCGGCGATCGCGATATTACTCGCGGCACGTATTGTTCCCGGCGCGTCGGCAACGCTCATAGGCGCACTCATCACTGCCGTGGTGTTGGGAGCGTTGAATCTCTTCATTCGTCCAATCCTCACCATCCTCACGCTGCCGATCACCATCCTCACGCTCGGCCTCTTCTCGTTTGTCATCAATGCGCTTCTTGTGATGCTTGCCTCATATCTCGTGCCCGGCTTCACGGTCGCCGGATTCTGGGCGGCGATCTTCTTCTCGCTCGTACTCATGATCATCAACTGGGTCTTCAATATCTGGAGCCGCTCCTAACAGAGTGTCAAACACTCGGTGTTTGACGTTACGCTGCACGCCTGCTACGGAGAAATTCGGAGAGGATCGGGAGGAAGGAGAGTACGATAATGGTGAGCGAGAGCGGGAGGACGTACCGTTCGCTGTTCGGAATGATTGAGCCAAGCGAGTAGCCGAGCAGAGTCATCCCTGCGCCCCAGACGCATCCGCCAATCACGTTATAGGAGAGGAACTTTCTATACGTCATCGAGCCGACACCCGCGAGGATGGGTGTGAGCGTGCGTACGACGGGCACAAAGCGCGCGAGGATAATCGCCCGCCCGCCATATGTCTCAAAAAACTTTTGCGTGCGCGTCACATATTCTTGCTTGAAAAAGCGCGAGTCCTTGCGTGTGAAGATGGCGTCGCCCACTTTGGTGCCGAACCAGTAGCCGACGGAGTCGCCAAGGATTGCTGCCGCCGTGACAAGAAGCACGAGCGGCACTATCGAGAGGAATCCGCCGGCAGAGAGGAGCCCGGCGGTGAAGAGGAGCGAGTCCCCGGGGAAGAAGATCCCGAGCAGGACGCCGCTCTCGGCGAAGATGATGAGCGCGATGCCGAGATATCCGCCCGCCTTCACAAGCGCGATCGGGTCAAGTTGTACAATTGCTTGTAGAAAAGTATCCATTCATGTGCAGTATACTAGAGAGAATGGAATCGGCACCTGCACTGTCCACGCCTGAAGAGGAGTTGAAATATTTGCGCGAGCAAGTCGCACGTAAAGAGCGGGAGCTTGCTGATCAAACACCCGAACGCGCCACGGTTATTTCTGAAACAATTCACGAGCATCAGGCTGCCGCTGCAGAAGTGCTTGCGCCTGAGTATCGCATGAGCGAGGATGCGGCGGGTGGCGCCGCGGACAAGATCCTTGCCGAGCTAGACTTGGGCGGGAGCGAGGCGGTAATCAAGAGCTTGCAGCAAACGATGGAAGAAAAGGGGATTAAGAACGCGCTTGCCGTTATGGAAAAAATGCGCGATCCGCATATCGCCGACGACTTTCATCGCTACTTAGTTCGATACCTCTCCGCTGGAATGCCCCTTGATGAAAAAGCGCCCCGCTTCCAAGCGCTCCACATGACCCTTTACGAAATTTCTCTCCCGGGGCCGAAGAATAGCGAACCGAACACGCGTACAAAGACGCTCAAAGAGCTCGTCTCCGCGATGGAACAGCTCTATGCAGGGCTTCTCTCCATAGGGGATCCGGTGAATACCGAGCCGCAGTATTACGCGCTTGAGCTCGCGGTGCCGGCCGACAATCCCGAGCTCCAATTCTACGCGGCGGTGCCAAACAGCAAATGCAGCCTTTTTGAAAAGCAGCTTCTCGCGATATTTCCCGACGCGCATCTGGCGCCGCAGCCTGCTGACTACAACATCTTCGCTCCGGGCGGCAGCTCACTCACCTCGGTCGCAACGCTTGCGGAGCACCCCGCGCTGCCTCTGAAGGAGTATGCCGACTTTGACTACGACCCGATCAATACGATCATCAATGCATTCGCGAAGATAGAACACGTGGGTGAGGGGGCGGCGCTGCAGATCATCATCGAGCCGCGCGGCGATCGTCATGTGCATCATTATCGCAAGATCTTGCAGGCTCTCCGGAAGGGCGAGACGCGCCAATCAGCCTTCGGGACTCCCGAAACGGCGCTTGGCGACTTCGCGCGAGACATCGGGCGGACACTCTTCTCGAATAAGCCGAAGGATGAAATTAAGGCCAAAGAAGTCGAGGCGCGGCAAGCCGAGGCAAATAAAACCTACATCGAACAAGTGGAGAAAAAAATTGCCGCACCCATCGTCGGCGTGACGTTACGCCTCGCCGTCTCGTCTGCCGATGAACATAAAGCGGATCAGGTGCTCGGCGAGCTCGAATCGGCGTTTAATCAATTTGCGAATACACAAGGGAACAAGCTGAAGTTCGCTCGTGCTGAAGGGCGGCGCGAGCTCTCTGTCTTTGAGGATTTCTCCTTCCGCACTCCTGATGCTCACGCGCTTCCGCTCTCGCTGCGCGAGCTCACCACGCTCTACCACTTCCCGCCATCAGGTATTGCGTCTTCGCCGCACTTGAAGCAAGCGCGGTTCACCCACGCACCCGCGCCGCTCTCCTTGCCTCAAATAGGCGCGCTGCTCGGCATCAACACCTACCGCAACCAAGAAACGCAGATCTATCTCGACCCCGAAGACCGCCTGCGCCATCTCTATATCATCGGCCAGACAGGGACCGGTAAGACTGGGCTCATGAAATCTATGATCATGCAGGACATCAAAGCTGGCGAAGGGTGCTGCTTCATCGATCCGCATGGCTCGGACATCTTAGACATTCTCGCCGCGGTACCGCCCGAGCGATACAAAGACGTCATTTATTTTGACCCTGCCGACCTCTCGCGCCCCTTCGGTCTCAACTTCTTGGAATATGACCTCTCGCGGCCGGAGCAGAAGACCTTCATCGTGAATGAGCTCCTCGCCATCTTCCATCGCCTCTATGGCGACGTGCCCGAGAGTATGGGGCCGGCATTCGAGCAGTACTTTCGCAACGCGACGCTTCTTGTGATGGAAGATCCGACCAGCGGCTCGACCATGATGGATATCGCCCGCGTGCTCGCCAGCAAGGAGTTCAGAGAGCAGAAGCTCGCGAAGTGCATGAATCCGATCGTGCGCCAATTCTGGACTGAGATCGCGACCAAGGCGGGCGGTGACGCCGCGCTCGAGAACATCGTCCCTTATATCACCAACAAGTTTGACGACTTCACTGCTAACGACTTCATCCGCCCGATCGTCGGGCAGCAACAATCTTCATTCAACTTCCGCGAGGTGATGGATACCAAGAAGATATTGCTCATCAATCTCTCGAAGGGGCGTTTGGGAGAGCGGAATGCCAACCTCCTCGGGCTTATCGTGGTGGGGAAGCTCTTCATGGCGGCGCTCTCGCGCGCGGATAACCCGCGCACGCCCTATCCGCCTTTCTATTTATATATAGATGAGTTCCAGAACGTGACCACCGACTCTATCCCCGGGATACTCTCGGAGGCGCGCAAGTATAAGCTCGCGCTCACCGTCGCGCACCAGTTCTTGAGCCAGATAGAGGAGAAGACGCGCGACGCCGTCTTCGGCAACGTCGGCAACATGGCGGTCTTCCGCGTCGGCGAAGAAGATGCCGAGTTCTTCGCGAAGCAATTCGCGCCGGTCTTCGAGGCGCTCGACTTCGTGAATATTGAGAACAGGAATGCCTATGTGAAGATCCTCGCGGGCGGCGTGCCGCAGAAGGCGTTTGATATGAAGACGCCCGACCTGCCGGCTCTTAATCATGCCCAAGTGGATGACGTAATCCACCTTTCCTCACTCACCTACGGCCGCGACCGTGCTACTGTTGAAAATATGATCAGAGAGCGCTATCTCGCGCACTAATCCTGCATGTTGTATGACTGAACGACCGCCCAAAAATTTCGCTGAAGAAGACTCTAAGAAGAAGGAAGCGTTTGATTCTTACGTCAATGGGCTCAACGAGAGCGTTCGTGCAACAAGAGAGGAAGAAGAAGCGGGAAAGCAGAAAAAAGAAGCCTATGATTCTTATGTCAAAGGACTAGAGGATAGCATTCACACGACAAGGGAGGAGGCAGACGCCGAAAAACAGAAAAAGGAAGCATATGATTCGTACGTCAAAGGACTTGACGATAGTATTAGTGCGAGAAGAGAGGAGAAGATCGGGTCTGCGGTTGAACCGGAGCCTGAAATTATAAAGGACGTGATAGAGCCAGAAGAAGTTACACCGAGTGAGGGTACGCCGAGGGAGTGGCGAACAAAATTACGCGAACTTATTACGGGAGCGAAGGAAAGCGTGAAAGAGACGGCGGGAAGTGTTTCAGAACTTTTCATAAAAAGTGGAGAATATTTCTCGAGTCGTTCTGAAGAATTGAATGCAGAGGCGAAGAAGACTGGTGTTGAAGGAGCTTTCCGTTGGATGGGTGAGGCATACGGCAAGTTGAGTACAAGAGAAAAGATCGGCATAGGCCTCGCACTTGGTCTTGGAGCTGGAGGGTTGGCTGCTGTATCTTTGCCGGTGTCCTACGCATTTTTAGGAGGTATTTCGGTACAACGTACCTTTGGTTTGGCGAGCAATTTCTTAAAGTATGAAAAATCTAGTTCTGATAGGGAGTGGTTCTGGCTTGGAAAAAAAGGAAAAGCAATGGGGAAAGCTGTGCTGTACCAAACTGGGATGACAGCCGGCATGTTAATGCTCGTCGAAGGAGTGAAAGAAGGGACCGAATGGTTGTCCCATCATTGGCCCGGGCATCCCGCAACCGGCGGTGGGCACGCGCCGGCGGGGCCGCACGCACCAGAGCACGCACCAGTCGCGCCGCAGGCACCCAAGATGCCGGATATTTCAGTCGAGGCGTCGAAGGGGCGCGGCTATGAGTGGATGGTGAAGCGGATGTGGGAGCAGATAAACGAGCATAGAGATCAACTTCCTCCGCCAAGTAAAATTCCAGCTGGTAGTGACCTTGCAAAGCTCTATTACGCAGACTCAAACGATATTGATAAGATTGTGCATGATATCGCGAGCGATCCAAAACATGGATTCTTTAATACGGACGGTGGCACCAGTGTGCAGGTGAACATGGATGATAAACTTTCTCTCGGTGCTGACGGACAGATCCATTTGGGTGATACAGTTCATGCGCCCGAAGGCGCACACGTAACGCCCGCGTATCCTCCTGAAGCAGCAGCCTCTGTTGAGCCACCGGTAACTCCTCCTGCTCCCGAAGTACCTGCGCCGCCTGTTGAGGCTCCGGCGGCCCCGCCAGCCGAAGCACCGGCGGTGCCTCCTAGTGAGTCACCCGCTGCGCCTGAACCACCTGCTCCTATCGAGGAACCAGATCTTCCGGTTGAAGCACCGGCTCCTGAAATGCCTGTCGCGGATGTTGAGCCTGCTGTACGCGAAGCTATAACAAATCAGTTCGGCGTTCCGGTAGCAGTCGACCAGCCGCACTTCTATGCCGACGCGAAGGGCGAGCACATCTTCGTCTTTGGTGGATCGCCAACAGAGAAGTCGAAAGCAGTTTTGGACTATCTCACTGCCAACCCCAATCAGACCGTCTATAGTTCGGATGACACCGGTACCTATCGCGTCCCGTGGACGCTTGTGGGAGGTGAAGTGACTCTTGGTAAGCCGGTAGAGACGGGAGGTTTCCTCGGGTTCTTCAAATCATTTATGGGAGCACCCAAGCCGGACGAGTTTGGCAAACTTATTAAATAGCTATGTTACAATACCGCCTATGCAAGACGAATTAATGGCCGCTATCGCCGCCGATCTCGGCATCGCTGCGCTCCCGATCGAAGAACAAAAGACGCTCATCTCACAATTTGGCGAGGTGGCGCTCAAGGCCGCGACGCTCTCGGTGATCGGGAAGCTCACCGACGAGAAGCGGACTGAATTCGCCACGCTTGCAGAGGCCGGCGACGCGATGGCCATCAAACAGTTCCTCGACCGCGAGGTGCCTGATCATGAGGAGGTCGCGAAGGCTGCCGTCGCTGAAGAAATTAAACGTTTTAAAAGTTTTCAATCCAGCTAGCGCCTAAAGCCTAGCGCCTAATCAACTAGCTTATGAAACCAACCCAGACTGGTATCGCCGTTGCGCTCGCGCTCGCCGTCGTCATCTTCTTCTTCGTGTTCGACGGGAGTTCGCTCTTCGCGAGCCCGGTCGCGTCAAACGAAGCGCCGACAACGACCATTGGAGATATCACTACTAACCAAAACGAATCAACCACCATGCCAACTGAAAATGTCACCGAGCTCCAAATTATCGATGAAGTCATCGGCACCGGCGCGACTGCTGCGGCAGGCGACAGTGTGACGGTACAATATGTCGGCTCGCTCACGAATGGCACCGTCTTTGACGCATCGGCAAATCGCGGCAACGAGGGATTCACCTTTGACCTCGGGGCAGGGCAGGTGATCAGGGGTTGGGACGAGGGGCTTGTTGGCATGAAGGAGGGCGGCAAGAGGAAGCTCGTTATCCCTGCGAATCTCGCCTACGGGGAGCGAGGTGCGGGTGGTGTCATACCGCCCAACGCAACGCTCATTTTTGAAGTGGAATTGGTAAAGGTGCAGAAAGCGAGGTGACTCCTCGCGAAGAGAGGTGTTTCCTCGCTGTTCAGAAATAATAATGGGCGCGGATCCTCCTGATCCGCGCCCATTTGTTTTGCCCCTCAATAGGGGCTTTTTTGCAAAACCTTCACGTCGTTTCCTGGGAAGAGATAGAGAATTTCTCTTCCGCAGTTTTCAAACGTATAGGTCTGCCCCCCGCGGGTAACGATGCCGTTCGCTGCGCCCGCGAATCCTGTTGCGTATGCACCGTACTTCGCATAATCGGTGTATTCGACACCAGCCAATGCCTTTGCGCCCAATCCGACTCCAACGTACCCTGCGGCGGCATAGAGCACTCCGTGAGACAGGACAGCGACCAGGTCGTGCGGCCGAACAGTCTGAGTGTATATCCTGCAGACTTTCTCAGCTTCCGCGATTGCGGCGAGCTGCTTGTCGGAGACGTCGCCCTTGACGATGTAATTCAGGGCGAGCTTGTCCCGCGACATGAGCCAGTCGGGGACACTTTGATTGTGGGCGACGATCGTCGCCTTTTGACCACCCGGCATACTTACCGGAATCCTCGTGACTCCGCCCGGTCCCGCACACCCCGCCGCGAGCATGGCCATCATCACGATGGCGAGCCCGTACAACACACTTATTTTTTTCATACAAAGAACCTCCTTTCATTTTCGGGCTCGCCACCGTTTGATGGCCTATCCCTCTAGGACAGAGGATACTTTATTATCATGCTTTGTCAATATCTTGACAGTATTGACATAATAGTGTATCTATTACAAAGAGCATACAGCTATGAAAAGGCTAATAACCATCACTGCGCGGCTTATCCAATCGAGCCAGCGCGCCTATACGAAGAAGTGGAGCTTCTTCGGTGTCTTCGTGCTCGTGTTTCTTGGGAGTGTCTCGGCACTTGCGCGCCTTGATCTCCTGCCCGCTTCTTCATCTGCTGAAGCAAGGGAGAATACGCAAGTATCAGCGAACATCGCAGAACCGGCGATTCCTGAATTGCCGATAAAAGTCAGCATTCCCGCCATTAATCTCTCGGCGACGATCGCGAATCCGACGGCAGCCGACGCAGCAACTCTTGATAAGGAATTGCTCAGGGGCGCTGTAAGATATCCGACCTCTGCGCGGCTTGGTGAAGAGGGTAATGTGGTGCTCTTCGGTCACTCGAGTTATTTGCCGATTGTGGGGAATCAATCGTATAAAACCTTCAACGGCATCCAGAAGCTTAAGACGGGAGACATCATCACGGTATCTTCATTAAGCATAGAGTATACCTATCGGGTGAAGAGCGTTACAAAAGAGAGCGCAAACGGCAATTCGGCGATCCCTCTGTCGGTCGCCGGGAAGACGCTTACGCTCGTAACGTGCAATTCATTCGCAAAGAAGACAGATCGTTTCGTCGTCGTCGCCGATTTTGTTGAAAGTCATCCGCTACCTGCCTCGTAGTAGGTAGCGGATGACTCTCCGCAAAGGGAGAGCTGTTCTTTGACTGTGAAGGTCTGACCTTCACAAAAAAACCAATAACCGCGCCGCATATCATGTGGGACTTCCGAAGTCCCACATCAGATCGGCACAACAAAAGAAAGGAGTAGTGCGATGAAAAAAATAAGTATTGTTGTGCTGGCGCTTGCGATCGTGGTGCTGGCGACTTCGGTGCATGCCGAGTGGCGGTGGGAGCACTTCGGTGCCGATCCGTATGCAAAAACGCGGGCTGAAGCCATGCGAACGCGTGAAAGCGCGTTCCGTAAGCTTGGGTTCCCCGAACCGGTACTTCGTCTCTTTATGGAAGAGACGCAAAAACCTGGGGAAAGAGTCCGGCTTACGGTAGGCGACAAATTATCCTCGATGTTGTCGCACAAGGGTGCCATCGTCCGTAAGGACGTCGTCGTGGCGTTCGGCTCGCCGACCAAGGGCATGGAATATGCCGCACCAGCAGAAGAATGGCAGGTGCCTTGGGAGGGCAGGGTGTTTATCCTGATTCTCCCCGAGGTTTGCTACAACTGGTCGGCAAAGGTTCCGGTGATCGACATATTTGGGTCGCAGGAGAAGTGCGTCGAACTCTCGTTCAATGCACAGCCGGGAGGGTTCGTCCGCTGGGGTGACGCAAGCAATGATGGCCCTTTGCCGCCTTCTGCCTGTAACGCACAGAAGCAGGGCGATGGGCCATGGCAAACGTGGTACGGCAAGTGCGACGACTGTGTCGGCGCAATCGAGTACATTCGTGGCATTCTCGGCAGTGGAGCAGAGATACCGCATAAGTATTTCTACTCGGTCATTGCCCCGCGCCAGACACTTCGTTTCTCCGAAGCCGTCTGGAAAGATGTAGTCTACATCTGCCAAGAATACGCGGATGGGAAGAGGACCTGTGGCGTCTACATGCGGCCGCAGGATTGGCAGGGCAGTCACGCCGTCGCGATCAAAGATTCGTTCTGGATCAGCGATGCGAACTGTCCGAAGTAGTTGGGGAGGGTGATGTGCTATAAGAGACATCACCCGACCCTTTTCGTACGCCGCGCGAGCGGCAGGGGAAATGAAAAAATTTAACGATGTTTTTGCATATATGAATGAACGGCCGATTATCACCGGTCTCTTTACTGTATTCGTCACGGCCATTTTTGGCATGTCGCTCGCCTTTGCCTCCGGTCTCGTGACGCCGGCACAGGTACTCGCCCAGGTGATCGGTCCGCCCTGTTGCGACATCCCACCTCCTCCGCCACCTGTTTCTCCAACGCCACCTCCGGCTCCAGAACCGCCTGCACCAACACCTGCGCCCGAGCCAGGACCTGTTGTCGGTCCTCCTTGTTGCGAAGTTCCGGCTCCGACTCCTCCGGTAACGCCAACACCTGCTCCGACCCCTGAGCCGGTTCCGCCGCCATCTCCAGAGCCTGCGCCGGCACCGGAACCTGTTCTACTCCCGCCTCCGCCCCCACCTCTCCCGCCGCCACCTCCGATAATTCCTCCTGTTATTCCTCCTGTCGTCCCGCCGAGAATCCCTCCGGCGCCAGCGTGTACGCTCCGAGCAGTCCCGCGGAATAACCAACAGGGCGAGGATCGCTTCACTCTCTTTTGGACCACGACCAACGCGGTTAGTTTTTCCATTGACCCCGGTATCGGCGCAGTAGCTCCCGTTGTCGCCGGCTCAATCGAGGTGAGAGACATCCGTTTTAACACGACCTTCGTTGGCACGGCCACGAGTGCGTCAGGCCAGACGGCAGTCTGTACAGCAGCTGCCGATGTGAATCCTGTTGTTCCGCCACAACCTCCCGTTCCGCCACCAGGTGGTGGAGGTGGAGGTGGTGGAGGAGGAGGCGGCTCACCCCCAAACGTCTTTCTAACGGCACTCCCGCGTGCAGACGTACAGCCGCTCGCATTTCTCTATCTCTCGCAGATTCCCTATACCGGTCTCGATTTGGGACCCTTGAGCACTATCCTGTATTGGTTTGTGCTTATAAGCCTCGCACTTACGTTCGCATACTTCGTGCTCTTTACCGCTGCACCGATCATAAATCGTCGCGCACGCGATTTTGGCTCTCGTGTTTTGACCGTGCTCAATGCGGCACCGGAGCTCGCGACTGCTTTACCCGTACCAGATTCGAGAGTGCAGGCCTCATCAGTAGGAGCGGAGCTTGCGCAACGGGAATTCCCAGAAGCTTCGCGAGGCTACTCCTCCTATGACGGCTTCAAGTCATTTGCGCATGCTGGTGCGCTCTCGGTCGAGGATATCGTCAAAGGTCTCTCACAGGGGTATTCTGCACCTATCGCTGAATCCACAATGAGAACGAAGGCAAACGTCGAACCAATATACGAAAACGTTGAGCCGATCGTGCCAAACGCGGCTGTGGACGGGCAGAATGCAGGCGTCGTTGAGGTGCCGGCATCTTCGCGCGGTTTTACTATCGCGCTTATCGAGGGCGATCGCGAAGCTGTTTTTTCCGGTTTGCGACAGCATGTGCGCGGGGGAGGTGCGCCCGAGCAGCTTATTACGGCAACCGTCTGTCTTCTTGATGACGTATATCGTGCGCGCATCGATGGTACCGCGTGCGATGCTGACATTGCGCGCATGACCGCACGCTTCTCGGTGCCGGTGCTTGAGAAGCTTATCGCCTCGCTCGCGACTGCGATTGACTCGAGTTATTCGTCGGGGGTGATCGGCGCGAAGCTCGCGCTCACCAGAGCCCTTACTGTCTTGGAGGCCAGAGGGAGTTGACATAAAAAACGCATTGTGTTATATAAAAACTGTATGAATACACACTCAACCGATACTATGGTTCGCCAATCTGTTTTGAACGGCCTTGCGGTAGCTGGCTTTATCGCGCTGGTCGCTCTCGGCATATGGCTCGCCGTCTACTCAACGCGCTTCGTTCCCGGGATAGTGAACGAGGCTGGTGAGGCGGCGGTATATCTCGGCTCGCTCTTTACGCGTGCTCCAGAACCCACTGTTTTGGTTGATTCGACCTCGACACCTTCGTCAACCATTTCTCTCAATGGGAATACGGCGAGCTCAAATACCTCGACGATCAAGCCGAAGTCGGGTGACTTGTCTGCTGGCGCCGGGAAAAGCAACACCTATCAGATAGGGGGCACTGTGCCGGCGGGTCCGCTTACCGGCCTCCCTGATCTTGTGGTGGAGATTACGTCTGTCGGGTATCTCGAAACAGCCTCGACGGATTCGTTCGTCGCGAGTTCCACTGCTCCCTTGGGCAGCCGGCCGGCAGTGCGGTTTACCATACGGAATATCGGGACGAATACGGCTGGCTCGTGGCGCTTTAATGCGTCCATCCCAACGCGCATCGCCTTTTTCTTCCAATCGCAGCCGCAGCAACCGCTCAAACCGGGCGAACGCATCGACTATACGCTCGGATTCGATCAAGGAAACAGCGGCACAAATCAGACCATCATAGTTACTGCAAACTTCGACCATGCGATTGGAGAATCGAATACGAACAACAATAGTGATTCTGCAAAAATGACGATTCTCTGATAGAAGGGCATACCCTAGCGCTCACCGTTAGTGCTGGGTATAGTGGAGCGATGAGTGCGATTTCATTCAAGCTAGAAAAGCACGCGCCCGGCAGCCGGGCGCGTGCTGGTATCCTCACGACGCCCCACGGCGTCATCCACACGCCCGCCTTCGTGCCAGTCGGTACCAAGGCGAGTGTGAAGGGTATTTCCCCAAGCGAACTCGTAAAGCTTGGCGCGGAGGTTGTGCTCGCCAACACATATCATTTGTATCTCCAACCGGGCGAAGGTGTCGTGCAAGCCGCAGGAGGGTTGGGGAAGTTTATGAGTTGGAATGGCCCGACGATGACTGACTCGGGCGGCTACCAAGTGTTCTCGCTCGGTGCGGCTTTCGGCAAAGGCATTTCGAAATTTAAGGACGTCGTGCGTCCCGACGACATCATGTCGGGACGTACGACGTCCCGACATGGGCTTTCGGTGTTTGATAATGAGCTTGCGACTTCTCATGGCCAGCTCGCGATTATCGACGACGAAGGCGTCTCGTTCACTTCGCACCTTGATGGCTCGCTGCACCGCTTCACGCCGGAGCGCTCGGTCGAGATCCAACACGCGCTCGGCGCGGATGTGTTCTTCGCTTTTGACGAATGTACCTCACCGGTCGAGCCCTATGAATATCAACGCGAGGCGATGGAGCGGACGCATCGTTGGGCAGAGCGTAGTTTGAAAGCACACAAGCAGATGGAGTACGACCGCCTTCGTAGGAACTCCGGCGAGGCGAAGCAGGCGATTTTTGGCATTGTGCAGGGCGGCCGCCATGAAGACTTGCGCAAGGAGTCTGCGCGCGAGATCGCTCGCTTGGGCTTCGACGGCATCGGTATCGGAGGGTCGTTTTCAAAAGAAGACATGCGCGGAGCGCTCTCTGCGGCAGTGGGGGAATTACCAGAAGAATTGCCGCGCCACTTCCTCGGTATTGGCGAGCCGGGTGATATCCTGGAGGGCATCGCGAACGGGATGGATCTCTTCGATTGCGTCGCCGCGACGCGCATCGGTCGCCACGGTTCTATCTACACGACGCGTGGCATCCTGCACCTCAGGAGCGAGAAATATCGCTCAGATTTTACGCCATTATCTGATGTGGGACTTCCGATGTCCCACATGGGTGATGAAAGGTTTACGAGACCCTTCACTCTGGCGTATGTGTCGCACCTGATTCGCTCGGGCGAGATGCTTGGCTCTACCATCTGCTCGATGCACAATCTCGGCTTCATCTTGTCTCTGGTCGCCGGCGCGCGCCAAGCGATACTTGATGGCCGCTTTGACGAATATCGCGCTGACTTCGTGCGTGAGTATTATTGCAGTAAGCAGTAAATAGTATGGCTAATTTTAAATTACACACTCCCTACCAGCCCGCGGGCGATCAGCCGGAGGCGATCAAGAAGCTCGAGCGTGGGCTCGAAGAGGGTATGCGCCACCAGACGCTTTTTGGCGTGACGGGCTCGGGCAAGACATTCACCATGGCGAACGTCATCGCGAAATATGACAAGCCGACTTTGGTGCTCGCACATAACAAGACGCTCGCGGCCCAGCTCGCGCAGGAGTATCGCGAATTCTTCCCTCTGAATGCCGTACATTATTTCGTCTCCTACTACGATTATTATCAGCCGGAGGCATATATCGCACACTCAGACACCTATATCGAGAAGGAGGCAATGATCAATGCTGAGATAGACAGACTTCGCCACGCAGCAACGCAGGCTCTCCTCACTCGAAAAGACGTTATTATTGTCGCATCAGTCTCGGCTATCTACGGCCTCGGTTCGCCGGAGGAGTATGAGAAGGTACATGTGAAGATTGCGAAGGGCGAGAAAGAAAATCGCGCGGAGCTTATTCGCAAGCTTATCGGGATTTATTTTGAGCGGACCAATGCCGATCTTAATCCGGGGCAGCTCCGCGCCATCGGCAATTCGCTAGAATTTATGCCGGTCAACGAGCGTGTCTTATATCGTATTGTTTTTGAAGGCGACATTGTTGCCCATATTGAACAACTCGATCCGGTCTCACGGGCGAGAATTGCAGAGCCAAAGTCAGTGTTTGTTTTCCCCGCAAAACATTTCATCACGAGCGAGGACGAACGCCTGCGTGCGATTGAGGACATTAAGCTTGAGCTTGAAGAACAACTTGCTAAGTTTAAGAGAGAAGAGAAGCCTCTTGAAGCCGAGCGGCTCAAGCGCCGCACGCTCTCTGACCTCGCGCTCATTCGCGAGATCGGCTACACGACCGGTATCGAGAATTATTCGCGCCACTTCGACGGCCGGAAGCCGGGCGAGCCGCCGTTCACTCTGCTCTCTTATTTCCCTAAAAACTTTTTGACCGTGATAGACGAGTCGCACGTGACCGTCCCACAGATCGGCGGCATGTATGCGGGCGACAAGAGTCGTAAGGATGTACTTATTGAATACGGTTTCAGACTCCCTTCGGCGCGCGACAATCGGCCGCTCAGGTTTGAAGAGTTTGAAGAGCGCGTCGGGCAGGTTATCTACACGAGCGCCACGCCCGGCTCCTATGAGCGTGCGCACTCCGAGCAAGTCGTAGAGCAAGTCATCCGCCCGACGGGGCTCATCGATCCGGAGCTCATCATTCGTCCTGTTTCTGAAGGACAGCAGAATTTAGGGACTTACGATGTCCCTAATTCCGATTATCGAGGACAGATCGCAGATTTTATAGACGAAGCAGAAAAAGTTATTAAAGGTGGAGGAAGAGTGTTGGCGACGACCCTCACCAAGCAGATGGCCGAGGATCTCTCGGCGTTTCTTCGCGATAAGGGGGTCAAAGCAGAATATCTTCACTCGGATGTTAAGACTATCGATCGCATTGATATTCTCACCAATTTTCGCAAAGGCGTATTTGATATTCTCGTCGGTGTGAACTTGCTTCGCGAAGGACTTGATCTGCCAGAGGTAGAGCTTGTTGGTATTCTTGATGCTGATAAAGAAGGCTTCTTGCGCTCCGAAACAAGTTTGATTCAAACTATCGGTCGAGCAGCTAGAAATGTTTTGGGCAGAGTGATCCTCTACGCCGACGTGATGACCAACTCGCTCGAGAAGGCGATCGGCGAGACCAATCGCCGCCGTGCGCTCCAGGTCGCGTATAACACGAAACATGGCATCACACCCAAGACGATCCATAAAGAGATCCACGATATCGCCGCCTCGATGCGCACCGAGCACCAGCGCACGATTGATGAGCTCCTCGTGCTTGACACGCTCGCGTATAAGGATGATCCGAAGGAGTTTATAAAGCGGAAGAGGGAAGAGATGGAAGAAGCGGTTGAGAAATTGGACTTCGAAACCGCTGCACTTATCAGAGATGAGATTTATAAGCTTGAGGGTACCGGGCCGAAAGCTAAAAAGCCCCGCAAACGCCGACTCCTATCTTAATAGCAGGGGTACCCCTGCTACAGTCAAAACTACTCGAAATGTGGTATACTCATACCGTACCTGCCCCTCCACGGGCAGGGGTTTTGCATGAAGAAATCAACCAAAACCAAAGAATGTAAGGACTTCGGAAGTCACACATCAGATGTGGGACTTCCGAAGTCCCACACGTCAAAGCACGGGAGCGACTGGCTCGTCGTGAAGGGCGCGCGTACCCATAATTTAAAGAATATCGATGTCGCGATGCCGCGCGGGGCGATGACGGTTATTACGGGGCTCTCGGGCTCGGGGAAGAGTTCGCTCGCTTTCGACACTATTTTTGCAGAAGGCCAGCGACGCTACGTCGAGTCGCTCTCGGCCTATGCCCGGCAATTTTTGAACCAAATGGCGAAGCCGGACGTCGACGAGATCACCGGCCTCTCGCCGGCCATCTCGATTGACCAGAAGAGCCGCTCGAATAATCCGCGTTCGACGGTTGCGACGGTGACCGAGATTTATGATTATTTGCGCGTGCTCTATGCGCGCGCGGGCCAGCCCTACTGCATCCACCACGATGTGCCGATCGTGCGGCTCTCGAAGGAGGAGATGATTAAAATGGTGTTTGAGAGAGTGGAAGCAAAAAGGCACTTAGGAAGTCAGACTTCACATACGGATTCTGGAAGTCTGACTTGTGGAGCGCCTGTAGTGATGGGTG
Organism: Minisyncoccota bacterium; assembly: GCA_041664265.1. Lineage (GTDB taxonomy): Bacteria > Patescibacteriota > Minisyncoccia > Phycocordibacterales > Phycocordibacteraceae > C7867-001. The sequence goes on along the minus strand of JBAYLD010000002.1, from coordinate 98,800 downwards.
TCGCGGTTGATAAGACTGCTGTGACTATTTATGCGCCGGTCGTTGTGGGGCGCAAGGGTGAATACTATCAACTGCTCTACGATCTTCTCGGCAAGGGCTATGAGCGCGTCGTGATCGACGGCAAGTCGCAGTCGCTTCGTGAGAAGATCGAGCTTGATCGGAACAAGCGCCACGACATTGACGCGGTCGTTGACACCATCTTCGTCTCTGAATTCTCCCGCGCGACGGCGAATGCGCGCGAGCGCCTCTCTGAGGCGCTCGAACTCGCGCTCAAAGAGGCGAATGGTTTGGTGAAGATAAAGCATGCTGATGGAACGTTGGAAACTCTTTCTTCAAAATTTATTTGTCCCGAAGATGGCGCGTCATTCCCCGAGGTGGAGCCGCGCCTCTTCTCATTCAACTCGCCCTATGGCGCGTGTCCGGAGTGCCACGGGCTCGGTACCGCGTCGCTCTTCTCTGAAGAGCCGTGTCCGGTGTGCGAGGGGAAGCGCCTGAGGCCGGAGTCGCTGCGCGTGTATCTGCAAAGCACAGGAATGAAAGGACCTCGTAAGTCCTCCTCTGAATCCAGACTTACGAAGTCCAAACATGGGCTCGGAGTGAACATTGTGGATTTTACAAATATGTCCATCAGAGAAGCAAAAGATTTTATAGACACTATCGAGCTCTCAGATATGAAATTCGATATCGCGATGCCGATATTGAAGGAGATCGAGAGCCGCCTCACCTTTATGCTGAATGTCGGCCTCGACTACCTCACACTCAACCGCTCGGCGGCTACTCTTTCTGGAGGCGAAGCTCAGCGGATTCGCCTCGCGTCCCAGCTTGGATCTGGACTCACAGGCGCCCTTTATGTGCTTGATGAGCCAACTATCGGTCTGCACCAGCGCGACAATGATCGTCTCATCAAAACGCTCCTTACGCTCAAAGAGCTCGGCAACACGATCATTGTGGTCGAGCATGATGAAGAAACTATCTTTTCTTCTGATTATCTCGTGGATATCGGACCGGGTGCAGGCGTGCATGGCGGCAAGGTTGTCGCGGCCGGATGGCTCGATGATTTGCTCTCCGCGAAGAAGTCAGGAAGTCTGACTTCCGCCGCGGAGTCGCTCACGCTCGCGTACCTGCGGCAAGAAAAAGAAATCCCCGTGCCCGAAGAACGCCGCATCAGTGAGAAGGGCTGGTTGAAGGTGCGCGGCGCGACTTTGCACAATCTTGTGAATCAGAATATTGACGTACCGCTCGGTAAGCTCGTGTGCATCACTGGCGTATCGGGGAGCGGGAAGTCCACGTTCCTTTACGATATTCTCCATCGCAACATCGCCGCGCGCTTCACTCGCCGCGAGACGAAGCTTGAGCATGTTGCATCACTCACCGGTACCGAATATCTCGGGCGTGCCGTGCTTATCGATCAATCGCCGATCGGCCGCACGCCACGCAGCAACCCCGCGACCTACACTGGCGCATTTACGCACATTCGCGATCTCTTCGCTTCGACCGCCGCTGCACGTGCGCGTGGCTGGAAGCCGGGTCGATTCTCCTTCAACGTTCCTGGCGGCCGCTGCGAGGCGTGCCAGGGCAATGGCTCGGTCGCCGTTGAGATGCACTTCCTCCCGACGGTATATGTCACCTGCGATATCTGCGAAGGGAAACGCTTTATGAAGGAGACGCTCGAAGTGACCTATCGCGGCAAAAATATTTATGAGGTGCTCCAGATGACCATCGAAGAGGCAGAGAAATTTTTCGGCGACATCCCTGCGATTGCCGACCGCCTCGCGAGTCTCAACGCGACCGGGCTCGAATACCTCACTCTCGGTCAGAGCGCGACAACGCTCTCCGGCGGCGAGGCTCAAAGGGTCAAGATCGCGAGCGAGCTCTATCGTCCTATGCCGATGAAGACGATCTATCTCCTCGATGAGCCCACGGTCGGTCTCCATTATGAGGATGTGAAGAAGCTTATCGAGATCTTGCAGGAGCTCGTGCGGCGCGGCAACTCCGTCGTTGTCATTGAGCACAATCTCGATATCATCAAGAGTGCTGATTATGTCATCGACTTCGGCCCTGAGGGCGGGGCGGGCGGGGGTAAGATTATCGCCAAGGGTACGCCCGAAGAGGTTGCCGACACCCAGGGTTCGTATACGGGCGAGTATCTCGCCAACGCCTTGAAACGCCATGCAACGAAACGAGCTAAAAAAGTTTGATCTGCTGGATGTCCCGGGGGTGTATCTCTTTAAGCAGGGCAGAAAAGTCTTGTATGTTGGCAAGGCGACTTCGCTCCGCGATCGGGTGCGGAGTTATTTTGATGACGACCTGATCGCAACACGCGGGCCGCGCGTGGTAGATATGGTGACCAAAGCCGATCGCGTCGCCTTTGAGACGACCCCAACGGTGCTTGAGGCTCTCGTGCGCGAGGCGGCGCTGATCAAGCAGTATCACCCGGCGGCGAATGCAGAAGGGAAGGACGATAAGACATTTCTTTATGCAGTGATTACCGAAGAAGACATTCCGCGCGTGCTTGTCGTGCGCGGCAAAGATTTAGAGCAACAAGGGCAACAAGGAGACACCTCGCGGCGAGGAGTCACCTTGTTGCGAGGAGTCACCTTGCGCGCGATATACGGGCCGTTCCCGAGCGGGGCGCAGCTGAAAGAGGCTCTGCGGCTTATCCGTAAGATATTTCCGTTCTTTGACACAGCCAAGCCCGTTACAGCGCCCGGGAAACATCATCAGGCAAAAATAGAATTCAATAAACAAATCAAACAATATCCGCGCGAGTTTGATGCAAAAAAATATCGACGCACGATTCGTCATGTGATGCTCTTTTTAAGTGGGCGCGGCAAAGAGTTGCGTCTGGCGCTTGAAAAAGAAATGCGCCACGCGGCTAAAGAAGAACGTTTCGAAGACGCGTCCGCGCGGCGCCGCGAGCTCTTCGCGCTCGATCATGTCCAGGATGTCTCGCTCATTAAGGACGAGTCCCGCGAGGTGTCACCTTACGGTTGCCGTAAGGTGACACCTCGCGGGACCTTGCGGATTGAGGCATATGACGTTGCACACCTCTCGGGTACGAATGCGATTGGGGTGATGACGGTGGTCATAGATGGCGTTCCCGCGAAAAAAGAATATCGGACATTCCGCATCCGTGGGAATGTGGGACTTCCGAAGTCCCACATGAAAAATGATGATATTGCCTCGCTAAAGGAAATTCTGACACGGCGACTGAATCATCCCGAGTGGCCGTTTCCGCGAGTGATCGTCGTAGACGGCGGCCGCACGCAGAAGCGTGCGGCCGAGGCGGTACTTGTCGAGTTTGGCATGAAGATCTCCGTGGTTGCTGTGGTGAAAGACGAGCGGCACCGCCCGCGCGAGGTTATCGGAGCGCGTACTTCAGGAATAAGCGAAGCAGACGCGGTTCTGGCGAATTCTGAAGCACATCGGTTTTCTCTCGCACGTCATCGCAGAGCGAGAAGCAGAAACTTGCGCGAGATGCGAGTGCAAATTTTGATTTGAGGCCTGGTATACTATTTCTATGCAGACCATCATCGGGGTGTTGCGCGGCGGGCCCAGCCGCGAGCATGAAGTCTCGCTCCAGACGGGTGCGATGATGCTCGCGAATCTAAGCGAGGAGCGTTACATCGCGCGTGATATTTATATTGATAAACAAGGCGTGTGGCACGACCGTGGCCGCCCGACGCCGCCCGAGCGCGTGTTGCGGCAAGTCGATCTCGTCCTCATCGGTCTCCATGGCGAATACGGCGAAGACGGCGAAGTACAGAAACTGCTCGAACGTTTTGGCATTCCGTATACGGGCGCAGATTCATTCGGTTCATATCTCGCGATGCACAAGTTGATGGCGAAGATGCGGGCGCAGGAGGCGGGATTGCTCACCCCAAAGTTCCATTACATCGAACGTGCCGAAGAGAGCGAACGAGAAGCGCATGAGATTATTCGATCTTTCCATCAGCCGGTTGTCGTGAAGCCGGTCGGGTGGGGTTCTTCAGTGGGTGTTTCTGTCGTCGGCGGCTATGCGCCGGTTCTTGCCGCTATCGAACAGCTCTTTGCAGAGGGCGCGGCGGGCGTCTTAGTTGAAGAATACATACGAGGCAAGGAGGCGGCGGCGGGCGTGGTCGAAGGCCTGCGCGGCGAGGTGCTCTATACCTTACCGCCGGTCGAGATTATTCCGCAGGGCGGCGACTTCTTCTCGTATGCCGCGAAGTATTCGGGCAAGACGCATGAAGTCTGTCCCGGCAATTTCTCGCGTGTGAACGCCGAGGAGTTGCGACGGGCAGCGAAGGTGATGCATCGCGCCTTGGGCCTTCGTCACTATTCGCGGAGCGACTTTATCGTCACGCCCAAGGGCGTCTATTATCTCGAGACGAACACGCTCCCGGGGCTCACCGCGGGCTCGCTCATGCCCAAATCTCTCGCCGCGGTCGGCGTCTCGTTCTCTGAATTCCTTTCGCATCTGGTCAATCTCGCGTTGGGACGATGATATTTAAAACATGGGTAATAAAAACAAAATATCGTACGTGGGAGTAAAAGGTCTTATCGTAAACAATGACGGCAAGGTGCTTATCACGCAAGAACCCACGCATTTTTTCGATGGAGGGAAATGGGAATTACCTGGTGGAAAGATCGCCGAAGGAGAAGAAGAAACTCCGCTTGAAGAAATTCTCAAGAGAGAAATAAGGGAGGAATTAGGGGAGGCCTTTCGAGTTGAAATTGGAGACATGATTGATATCATGCGACGTCCTTGGAATAACCCAGGAGCGGCTGCGAATCAGGTTATGTTGGTCGTTTTTAAATGTCGGTACCAAGAAGGAAAGATCGAACTTAGTTTCGAAAACAATGATTTTGCCTGGATAACTGCTGAAGAATTGCATCAGCATGAATTTGTTTCCGGGTATCTTCCGGTGTTGGAGAAATACTTCAAGGAATGATAGGATAGAAAAGTTGGGCCGTTAGCTCAGTTGGTAGAGCACCGCATTTGCAATGCGGGGGTCGCAGGTTCGAATCCTGTACGGTCCACTCGTAATTGTCATGACGACCAACCAGAAGATATTGTTTTTGGCATTGGCAAGCGTCCTTACTGTTTCTCTCATGGTCAAGATCGACCTTTTTACCGCGGATCTCGGTCGGCATATTAAGAATGGGGAAATAGTATTGACCGGGAGCGCCGCGGAGAGAACCGCGGTAGTAACGACAAATTATTATTCGTATACCGAAGGCGGTACACCCTTCGTTAATCATCATTGGTTGTCGGGTGTTATCTTTTTTCTATTCTTCACCGTCGTTGGTTTTTCCGGGTTATCCATTCTCTATATTGCCGGCATGGTGGCTGCCTTTTGGCTTATCTTTGACCTCATTCGAGACAGGGCGCATCCGTGGATACTATTTACCATCTCGTGTGTTGGCATCGTGGTGATAGCCTCTCGCGCAGAAGTACGGCCAGAAGTATTCACCTACCTCTTTGCCGCGTTCTTCCTGTGGGTGTGTCTGCGATATGATGAAGGGAGTATAGATAAAAAATGGCTCTGGCTCATGCCGGCCGTACAGCTCCTCTGGGTAAACCTGCACGTCGGGTTTATCCTCGGCCCATTCATCATCGGCGTTTTCTTCTTATCGTCTCTCGTGCGCAAGCATTTTTCGAAAGCTGTTGCGCTCGGTCGCGTGTTGCTGGCTGCCTGTCTGGTGATGTTGGCAAACCCTTCGTTTATACGCGGCGCACTATACCCCTTTCATATCTTTGATTCATATAGCTACCGAGTATTTGAAAACCAATCAATCAGCTTTTTGGAGCATTTGGACATGGGGAATCCGTATACGTTCTCTGCATACAAGATTTTGGTCGCGTTGGTGCTCGTAAGCTCTATCGTGGCCGCGTTTGTCCAGTGGAGGAAAATATCAGCGCCACTCCTCATCGTGAGTGCGGTCTATGGTGTCATGGGCTGGTTTGCCATACGGGACTTTCCTCTTTTCGGCTTGGTTGGCGTTGCCGCAACCGTAACGAATATAGAAATAATTCGCGAGCACGGGGTCGGCAGGTTCAAGTTCCTCACAAAAGAAATGCTGGCATTCCCGCTCTTTTTTCTTCTCGCAATGGCTGGTATGGTGCTCGCCCTGGGGCTGGTGGTACAACGGAGCAGCGACTTCGGGATTGGCGTCAAAGAGGGGGCTCATGACGCCATTGAATTCTTCAAGGCAAATGAAATCAAGGGGCCGCTCTTTAATAACTACGATAGTGGTGGATACGCCATTTTCGGCCTTTTCCCAGGTGAGAAGGTCTTTTTCGACAATCGCCCAGAGGCGTACACCAAACGATTTGTTGATGGGGAATATATCGCCGCAATGGAGAATCCCGCTCTCTTCAAAGAATTGGAAAAAACCTATGCATTTAACGCAATTTTATTTTATTACCGGGACTATACGCCGTGGGGCCAAGCATTTATCACTACCAAAGTGTTCGATCCGGAATGGGCTCCTGTATACCTCGATACCGACATGATCATTCTCCTCAAGAGGAACAGCCAGAATGAATCTATTGTCGCGGCGCATGAGATCCCGCAAAAGTTCTTCACCGTTTCAAAATGAAGCTCCCCATCATCTATGCGGCGTACGCATGAGTTCATAGTGGTAACGCACCCCATAAATGCGGATAAGGGGGCACTCACGATCGTGAGGCACCGATTCTCCCGGCATCCGGTATAATAGGAAAAATGAAGGATACCATTGATTATCTCTGGCTCGCGGCGTTACTAGCGATAGTGGCACTCGCGGGCGGGCTCGTGTACGAGAATCAGGAGAGGGGGCAGCTCGCGCGTTCGGTAGCGACGCTCGAAGACTCCATTGCGATGCTCCAAGGTTCAGTCATCCAGCTCGCCGAGCTCGCGAGCTCGACGGCACCGAACACCGCCGCGAACATTACCGAGACCGTGCGGCGTGAGATTGTGGTGCAGAAGGAGGAGACGCTATCGCTCCAAGATGCCGTGGCGAGGGTGACGCCAGCAGTCGTCTCGATCGTCGAGAGCCGAGAAGTGCCGAAGCTACAAGTAACGTACGAGAACCCGTTTGGTAATGATCCCTTCTTCCGCGATTTTGGAATACGGGTGCCGGTGTATGAGCAGGTCGGCACGACGACCGAACGCATCTCGGCCGGGACCGGATTCCTCGTGCGCTCAAGCGGGTATATCGTCACCAACAAGCACGTCGTGCCGAATGTGCCGAACGCGACGTATACCGTCTTGCTCTCAAGCGGCGCCCAGCAGTCGGGCACGGTCGTGTGGCGCTCCTCGAGCGAGGATCTCGCCGTTGTGAAGATCCCTGGGAGCGGGTATCCGGTTGTCCCGCTTGGCGACTCCTCGGCGCTCCGGCTCGCACAGTCAGTATTCGCGGTGGGGAATGCGCTTGGACAATATAGCAACTCGGTCTCTGTCGGGGTCGTCTCGGGGCTCGATCGGAGCATTACCGCTTCAGATAGCCAAGGCAACACCGAGACCTTGACCGGCATCATTCAGACCGATGCCGCTATCAACCCCGGCAATTCGGGCGGCCCCTTGGTCAACCTTACGGGCGAAGCCGTCGGCGTCAACGTCGCGATGGTGCAGGGTTCGCAGAACATCGGCTTCGCCCTGCCGATCGGCAGAGTGAGGAGCGCGCTCGCGAATCTGGGAATCTAAGCAAATGTCTGGTATGGTACGTCGTGTGCGCGCTCTTAGCTCAGTTGGTTAGAGCGTACGCTTCACACGCGTAAGGTCGCAGGTTCGAATCCTGCAGGGCGCACAAGCATGTCTTCAGGCGTAGTGCGCTCTAGCACGCCTGGGGGGCGTGCGTGCAGGATGAGAAGACCTTGCGAGCATTTTTTGGAACGAATGTGAACAAAAAATCCGCAAGGTATACTGTTCCTGTAAGGAAAGAATCCTGCAGGGCGCACTCGGGAGGTGTTCTGTGTCGGGCCGGAGTATGTCGGTAGTACGCACGCTTCGGGTGCGTGTAGACCGGGTTCAATTCCCGGCGGCCCGACAGAGGACATCTCCATAACGGGCCGTAGTATACCGGCAGTATTTGCGCATGGGGTGCGCAAGAACCGGGTTCGATTCCCGGCGGCCCGACTGAAAGAGAGGTGAGAATACAAAAAAGCGGTGATTGCGTAGTTCTTGCAATCACCGCCCTGTGCGCTCGTCTTCTGTGTACACTTTTCCTCCTTATCTGCTTTTTTCGTATCCTACCCCGCCGTTTTGATGGCGGGGAAGATCTCTTCCTTCCATCTTCCCATTGCGCCACTTCCGGCGAAGGTGGCGAAATGCCCGCCCTCGACTTCAAAGTGCCGGCAGGAACAGCTTGTGCTCACACAGTCCTTCATTGCACAGGCCTGTGGATCTGGGGTGATATCGTCGGTATCACCCGTTACGAGAAATGTCGGGCAGGTTATCTTTTTCAGATCTACCCGCTGCCCGAGGATCTCTAGTTCGCCCCTGACCAGCGAATTCTTCTTAAACAGCTCGCGAACCACTTGGAGGTAGAAGGAACCCGGCAGGTTCTGTACGGCCCGGTCATACCAGGACCTAAAATGAACTTGCTGTTGCACTTCCTCCCATCTCCCTTCCAGAATGCTCAGATAGAGCTTCCAATTGTCTTCGACAAACCGCTCTGTCGGATGCATCATCTTAAATGCCAACAGGATATAACGTCCGTCGAGAACGCCATTTCCCATCGCGACCAGATTCTGGAACCAGATGTCCGGCAGGGCGTTGACCCATTCAGATATTTTGCTCTCCCCGCCATGGAAATCTATGGGCGAGGCGACGAGCGTGAGAGTTCTAACCCTTTCCGGATACAATGCGGCATAGATTGCCGCCTGCCATCCGCCCTGACACACGCCGTTGAGATCGACATCACGATCGAGTCCGTCGATGAACGAGTACATGGTGGTGACGAAATCGCCGATATCTTCATTTCGTCGGTCGAAGCCGGCGCTCTTCCAGTCAATGGCATAAACTTCGCCGATACCGGACGCGACCGCCGTTTGTACCAGCGAGCGACCGGGACCGAAGTCGCAACCGCTTGAGCTATGGCTCGCCTGTGGCGGGTTAATAAGCATCACTCGCCCAGTTTTCTTGCCGCCAAAATATAAGAGTTTGGCATTGGCACACTCGGCGACAACCCGATGCGGCGTACTCCAGTCGTGCTGGGGCAGGTTCATCATTGTCGCCCAGTACTCCATTGAGGCTATCCACGGCCGCAATAGGGGTGCAACAGGGGTTCTTTTCGGGACCAATATTTTTCTACGCATATTTCTCCTCCTTTCTCTCCTCTTCAGGTTAAGGCCGCCGAAGCGGCCGATGTCAAAATAACTATTCTGTCGGCAGTCTAACATGAAGTTTCTGTGAAGATGCAACCCCGGCGGGTGCATACTGTGGTGGGACAGGGCGATGAAAATAATCGGGGGTCGTGGTAGAATCGCTCGTGCAGGGCCCTTAGCTCATCTGGTAGAGCGCGTCATTCGCATTGACGAGGTAAGCGGTTCAAGTCCGCTAGGGTCCACAAACGGTATATACTTGAGAAATGGAATGGATACGGTGGTTTGAAGACATAACCAAAGACGACACTGCGATCGCGGGCGGGAAGGGCGCGTCCTTGGGCGAGATGACGTGGGCGGGGATACCGGTCCCGCCTGGGTTTGTGATTCTCTCAAGTGCTTATGAGAAGTTTAAAGGGGAGGGGAAAATGTCAGAGGATGTGGCAGGAGAAATTAAAAAGGCTTTTAAAGAACTCGGTGTGAAGCGGGTCGCGGTGCGCTCGAGCGCGACTGCAGAAGATTCGAAGAGTGCGTCGTGGGCGGGGCAGCTGGAGAGTTATTTGAACACCACGGAAGAAAACCTGCTCGAGAACGTAGAGAAATGTTGGGAGTCCCTCTTCACTATTCGTGCTGTCTCCTACCGTTCTGAACAAGGACTCGACACTGCGAACATCTCAGTTGCGGTGGTAGTACAGGAGATGGTTGAAGCTGAGACTGCCGGTGTCGCCTTCTCGGTGCATCCAGTAACCGAAGACCATAATCAGATGATCATCGAGGCAGTCTCCGGCCTTGGAGAGAAGCTGGTGTCCGGGCAGGTAACGCCGGATAGCTACGTGGTAGCGAAGAATAACCTCACGTTGATTGATGTTACCGCACAAGGAGAGCAAAAACTTTCGGAACAACAGATTAAGGAGCTCGCAAAGTTAGTCATAAAAATAGAAAATCATTACGGCTTCCCGGTCGACGTCGAGTGGGCATATGCCGAAGGAAAGTTTTGGATTGTGCAGAGCCGCCCGATTACAACTCTTCGTGAAGGGCAAGAATCTCCATTCTTGCCGGAAATAAGGAGTGCTGAATTTTGGGCAAGAGAGAACTCCATGCCGCTCTTTTGGCTTACCAACCCGAATCACGACCTGGGCAACTCCAGTATCTTCTTCTACAAAAAGAAGATGTGTCACTGTTTTTATCTGAACGGTTCTCATGACAATGAGGAGAAAAAGGGGTATGCCTTTTTCTCGAAACAGAAAAACCGTGAGAGATATTTGGAACGTGCCGAGGATATAGCAGCGACAGTGAAGCGAATTACTCAAGAATTTAAGAATGTCGACTTCAAGAAACTGAGTGATGAGAAAATGCGTAAGACCCTCGTTTCATTAACTTGTGTGATGGAAAAATTCAGCGCGATATATACGAAAACCGAAGCGTCGCGGATGAAGAAATTCGAGAGAGTTAAGGCAAACCACCGGACATTCAAAAAAATAGGAGAAATTCGCTTAAAGCTCAGGCGCTGCTCCAAAGAATTTTTCTTTCTATACATAGGGCAATTGCTAGGCGAGATCGCCAGAAGAAATAAAATACGCGTTGCTGGAGAGCTCTTTTTCTACGATTTTGACGAGCTCACCGCTCTTGCAAAAGAGGGGAAGAAGGTTCCTGCACAAATAATCGCTGAACGGACTCGAGGTCATGCTGTTCTAAGGAAAAAGAAACAATCGGAAATCTTTTTGAAAAAGGACGCAGACCAGCTTTGGCATCGAGTCAAGGAATTAACGTCTCCAAAAGATAAAGCGATCATCGTCGGGTCGATTGCATATCCCGGGAAAGTGACAGGAAAGGCGCGAGTGATTTTCGAGAAACATACGCGGCGGGGCGATGTGTACGCGGTGCAGTCTGGAGAAGTTTTAGTTACCGATATGACGAAACCGGATATGATAGCGGCGTGTAAGAGATCTGTAGCCATCGTGACTGACGAAGGGGGTATTGTCTCGCATGCGGCGATTCTCTCACGAGAGTTCAAAATTCCTTGCATCGTGGGGACCAAAGTTGCGACGCAGATTTTGAAAACAGGAGATCTTATCGAAGTGGATGCCACCAACGGAATAGTCCGTGTAATAAAGAAAGCCCGACGTTCATCACGTCGGGCTTCAGTTGTTTAAGAGTTGCGGATTATCGCGGCGATTTCGTGCATGGCCTTATCTAGAAGGTTTGCACACTCACGATAGGCGTCTCTTCCTTTTCCATACGGGTCCGGCACTCCTCCGACCTCTACTCCAGCGATGAGAACCATTGTCTGATCGTTTTCGAGATTGGACCGGATGTTGTATGCCATGTCAGGATTCACACACACAATATGCGAGAATGCTTTGAGATCGAGATCTCTGATCCAGCGAGCTTTATGTTCACTGATATCGATACCTCTGACCCTCATAAAAAATACAGCATTTTCGCTCGCTGGCTCGCCAACTTGATTCCTGAACCAACCCGCGCTCTCCATCTGGAACTCGTTACCGAGTTCCTTTTGGAGCAAGGCTGCCATCATAGGACTCCGGCAGGTATTACCAGCGCAAACACAAAGAACTTTTTTCTTCACTTCCGCACCTCCTTCTCACGTTCATTTGAGAGATCAAATTGCCTTGATAAAGCTTAGCATACCACCATGAAAAAGTCAAGCTCCCGTAATGGTTCAATAATAAAAGCCTTCGGAGTAACCGAAGGCTTGGTAAGGGAGGTGTTCTCGCCGAGTTTTGAGGTTTATCGACAGCCGTGGCATCCAGAACACTGCCTACAAACGACGCCTTTTCCCTTCGTTTTGATGCTGTTGAGCAGGAACGTCATCTTGGTCATCTTGATAAAAACCGGTTTTTCGTATTTTTTATCTTTCACGAGATTCTCCTTTCTAACTGATTTTTAAGCCCAAGAACACCCATTTGATTATAACGTATTATTTGGAAGAAGCAGATGCATGAGAAGGGGAATCGTGCGCGTTATAGAAAAAGCCCAGCGTACCTAGTACGCCGGGCTTAGCCGCCCTTCTCATTCGCCACGGACTTGCCGCGCGATGTCGGGAGCCACTCTTTCCATTATAGAGAGAGCGGCTCGGTGTTCTTGCCAGCCCGCCCCCTGTGCGAGGGGTATCCCGCCGCCGCGTTCATTGGCGACGAGGACCTCGATCATCCGGTATCCACCGAGGAGTGAGACAACCTGTTCCTCCGTCTTCTCATCCACGCACACGATGTGCGTGAATTGAGTGAGATCAAGATCCCCAAACCAGCGGCTCTGGTGACCGGAGAGGTTGAACCCTCGATGCCGCATGAGATGGTCGGTATAGACGTTGGCCAGCGATCCCTCACGGGCCTTTTTTGAAGCGCCAGCACTCTCCACCCGGGACTCGTCGCCGAGCACTTTTCGGAGCAGGGCGGCCAGCATCACGCTCCGGGCTGTGTTGGTCATACATACGCAAAGAACTTTTCTCATTTCTACACCTCCTCATTCAGGTTATTTTCTGTTTGCAGAGTAGCATGAGTGTATAATAAAGTCAAACGCGGCTTGAGCAAGCGAGGAAAGGGAAGTAAGATATAAAAACAAAGCGGGCCTATAGTTCAGCGGTAGAACGCGCGCATGGCATGCACGAGGTCGGGGTCCGACTCCCCGTAGGTCCACATTGAAGAATTGAAGAGGTGTGGTAAGGTGCGTCCAGAATGGCTTAGTTTTCTAACCCTAAAATAGGTCTTTGAAAGGAGGAAATAATCATGTTAAAGCGTTACAGTCAGAGTGAAATGGAGTTTATCTGGTCTGAGTTGAATAAGTTTCTTACGTGGTTTCGTGTTGAAACCACAGTGTTAGGGGTCAGACGCGACAGGGGGGAATTCAAATACCCTGTGCCGCCCGACATGATCGATAAAATCGTGATTGACCCGAGGGAGATTAACCGGCTCGAGAAAGGATGGATTGAGAGAGGTGTTAAAAAGGAAGGAATTGGACATGACGTGATTGCATTTCTTATGCACGTCTCGCCGCAGATCCCTGAAGGACTGCGATCGTGGCTACACCGGGGGCTTACGTCCTACGATATTGTCGATACGGCACTTGCGTTACAGATGCGCGACAGTATTGATGTCATTACCATGGGAGTGGGGAGACTCATGGGCGTTTTAAAAAGGCGCGCGTATGAGTTCAAGTACACTCCTGAAATCGGCCGTACTCACGGTATTCATGCCGAGCCGATAACATTTGGTGTGAAGCTCGCCAACTGGTACGCAGAACTCGTTCGTCATAGCTGGCGACTTGTCCAAGCGCGCGAAGAAGTGTCAGTCGGTAAGTTGAGCGGAGCTGTCGGCATGTATACCATCGACCCGAAAATTGAGGAGCTGGTTTGTGCGAGACTGGGCCTCAAGCCCATCATCGCTACGCAGATCATCTCGCGCGACGTTGCGGCTGTCTATATGTCTACTCTCGCGAACCTCGCTGCATCAATCGGGAAGATCTCGGTCAACCTTCGGCTCCTGTCGCAAACTGAAATCAGAGAAGTGATGGAGCCGTTTGGTACAACTCAGAAGGGGTCGAGCGCCATGCCGCACAAGAAGAATCCCGTCGGAAGTGAGAACATTTCGGGATTGATGCGGGTACCGGGCGTCAATTATCTGGTGGCGCTTGAGAATCTGGCCAATTGCTGGCACGAGCGAAGCCTGGATAATTCGGGGGCCGAGCGTGTGATTTTCGCGGATTCGTCGATCTTGGTGGATTATGCACTGGCTCGACTGACCGGAATCATCGAGAACATGCGCGTTTTCCCGAATAAAATGATGCGTAATCTTGACGTGACCAAGGGGCTTATCTTCTCTCAGGACGTCATGATGCTCGTTGCAGAAAAGAGCAACTTCCCGCGAGAGGATGCGCACACTATTGTGCGCAGTGTCGCACTCAAGTGTTGGGGGGACGAAACGGATTTCTTCGACGCGCTCTGCGAAGAAGCAGAAGTGATGGCGTATGTAACACGCGATGAACTTCGTGCCTGCTTCAATCTGGATGCGAAGCTTAAGAATGTAGATTACATCTTCAACAGGGTGTTTGGTGGGTAAACAAAAGGCCGAGGAAAACTGGAAACAGAAACTTGGACTCTAAACGACAAAAGGCGGCACCTAGGTGCCGCCTTTTTCTAATTCTGTGGACACCCGGTGTCCACAACGATGCGTTACTTCAAATGCGCCGAGACGAGCTTGGTCATCTCGAACATCGTCACTTCGCCTTTGCCGCCGAAGATCGCCTTCAGCTTGTCATCCGCGAGGATGTTGCGCTTGTTCGAGGGATTCTGCAGGTCATGCTTCTTGATGTAGACCCAAAGCTGCTTAACCACTTCGGTTCTCGGCATCGGGCCTGCGCCGACAACCGCCTCCAATTCAGGAGAGAGGTTGAGGGGCTTTGATAATGCTGCGTTTATTGCCATAGTGAATATTATTGTCTACATGATAAGTTGACTGGTATACTATACCATATGTCCGTCCAGAGTTTTCTCATCAACCAATATGCCAAGTGGAAGCTGAAGGATATGCCGGCGGCGCAGCGCGAGCAGATGACTGAGCTTGTGGCGAAGGATCCGCAGCTTTTCAAAAAGATCGGCGAGGAGATCGAACGGCGGAAGAAGGGCGGCGAAGACGAGATGAAGGCAAGCATGGAGGTGATGAAGAAATATCGCGCCGAGCTCGGGGCGCTGATGCAGAAATAGTTCGATACGTTCACTATACATACCCATGACAAAACTGATCCTCTTCTTATTCTTCTGCCAAGTGCTCGGCGCATTCACCGGCGCCTGCACGGCGATCTGGGGCGAGCTTGCGCACATTCGCGCGATGCGTGACGGGGAGATCGATACTGCCGAGCGCGCGCACCTGCGCGTTATCGCGCATGGACTACGCTTCGGCATGACGCTCCTCCTCCTTTCTTCTCTGGCACTCGCCGTTGTCGCGTACGCGCTCCACGAAACATTGCAGCCTGCACTTACCGCGAACTATTGGATCTTCACTCTGCTCACGCTGCTGGTCATCGGCTTCTCGTGGGCGCTCGCGCGCCGGCGCGTCTCCTTTACCTTCGGCTCCGCCGCCGCCCTAACGGCGTGGTGGCTCCTCGCCTATCTCACGCTTGGCCGGCTGACGATCCCTTTTGGCTCGGCAGTTGCGCTCTACGTCGTGCTCACCGCAGTCATTTACGGGTTGCTCCGCACCATCCGCATCTTTGCCGTGCACAAGCGGTAATTCCTTGAATCTTTCTTAATGAAAAGTTAACGCGCTACCTCGTATGGTGGCGGGATATGAAAACACACGCAATACATATCCCACAAGTTTATTCGGCAGGTGTGATAGCTCTTATTACGGTTCTCGCACTCATGATTGTCTCTCCCGCTTTTGCGCGCGAGGACGGCAGCGAGGGAAGTGGCGGAGAAGTTTCAAACCCCGGATCTTCAGAGCGGAACCATTTTGAAAAAAATCTCGGGTTCGGGATAAAGGATGACGAGGTCGCTCGTCTGCAAAAAGAATTGCAAGATGAAGGATTCTTCGACAAGAACATCATTATCACGGGCAACTTCATGGATCTGACCAAGAAGGCGGTTGTCGAGTTCCAAAAGGCACACGGCATCCCGGCGACCGGATTCGTGGGCGAGCTCACGCGGAAGGAGCTTAACAAAGCACTTGTAGATTCTAATGAAGAGGCGATTACCAAGCCGATTGCCGCTCCTGAAGAACAAGCTCAGGCACAAGAAGAAGTAGCACAGACGCCTGCGGCAGACGCTACAAAGAAGATCCAAGAGCTGACAGCGAAGATCAAGGAGCTGGAGGCCAAGATTAAAAGCCTGATGGCGTTTGGGCAGACAGAGACCGCGCGAGCGGATGTGACCCCCGAAGCGCAGGCGAGAGCGGGCGTGATTATCACCGGCGGCGTCTCTGGCCCCGGCTATCCGACCGGCCCGCTGAATATCGCGTTGCCCGCTACGCAACTCTTGTTCGATCGCGTTGGCCAGGTGGGCCAAGGCCAGGTGAAGGATCGGCAGTATGAAGCGCCGCTCGAGACTATCCCGCCGACCATGGGCGCGTTCCCGATCACGATTAACGGCGTCGCCAACACCGCCACGCAGCTGAAGGTTATCACTAACCTGAAGACGAAAAATGGTGTAGGCCAGCACCAAGGCACGATCGACATTGATATCGACACGATCCCGGCCGGGCATGTCACGCTCGCGTACAACGGCACGGCGACCGTCGTTGGTTCGACGATCACCTCAAAGGGCACCTTCAAGACCGCGAAGACGACCGGCATCTTCGCCGGGCTGGTGGCAGAGGGCACCTATGAGATGACTATCGTTGAATCAGCGCAAGTCCCGGGAGCACCAGTGACCGTCAGTATTACCACGGTTAGCCCCTAACATAAAACAATATGCGGACGCCATATCTCGTTGGTTTGGGCATCGGCCTGATCGTGATCATAAGCATTTGGTACCTCGCCGCTTCGCGACAGCCCGGGTTACCCTCGCAATCGCAAAATCAAGCTGAGATGACCTTCTTCGTGACGAGCAGGAATCCCGGCCGGGGCGGTGACTTGGGCGGGCTCGCGGGTGCAGATGCCTATTGTCAGACGCTCGCGAGCTCGGCTGGCGCGGGCGACAAGACGTGGCACGCATACTTGAGCACGCAAGCAACCTCGAACACGTCGGCTACAAACGCACGCGACCGCATCGGTAACGGCCCCTGGAATAACTTTAACGGCGAGTTGATCGCCTCGAGCTTAGAGCAGCTTCACAACGGTAACTTCATCACCAAGCAGACGGCGCTCGACGAGAGGGGTGTGGTAGTAAACGGCCGCGGCGACACGCCGAATTGGCACGACATCTTGACTGGCTCGGGCCCCGACGGCCGGGCTATCGCCACCTCGACAGACGTCACCTGCGACAACTGGACTGAAGACCGCCGCGGCGGTGCCATGGTTGGGCATCATGACCGGCAGGGCACCAGCGATACTGATGCAGCCAGGTCATGGAACTCGTCCCATCTCTCACGCGGCTGCAGCTTAGAGGAGCTGGCAACGACCGGCAGCGGCGGCCTCTTCTATTGCTTCGCGGTAGCTGAATAATTCCTGTGCGTTGTGGTATACTATTGAGTATGAAAAGTATCATATCATCTTTCAAATCTCCGAGAGCGATGGTGGCTATGTCGCGGAGGGTGTGAGTGTACCTATTGTGACGCAAGGAGAGACCCTTGATGAACTTACCGCGAATATCCGCGAGGCGGTTGGGTTATATGGAGCATTTTTATTCTGACTGATATATACATGTCACACAAAGAAATCTGCTCGACGTTTGTTAGTCGCACGAGTGGGCAGACGATACCCTTTATCTATCGTGATCTTGATGCATTTGATGAACTGAAGGGAACCAAAGTGAAGGGGGTGCATGGATTCTGCTTCTGCGGTGATAAACTCGTCATTGTGTATGCAGAAAATAAGGGGAGTTGGGGACCACCCGGGGGAGGAATAGAACCTGGTGAGACGATTGAAGAAGCCGTTGTGCGCGAAGTATTTGAAGAGACGAATATGCGCGTCCTGAAGCAACAGGCGATCGGGTATATGGAAATTTTAGAACCAGAACGGACTCTGGGCGCTCGCTCGGTGTGCATCGTTGAACCGATAGGCGAATTCATTTCAGATCCTGATGGCGATGTTACAGAAATAAAGCTCATTGACCCGCAAGATGCGAAAAAGTATTTTGACTGGGGCGAGAGTGGTGATGCTCAGCTTGAGCGTGCGCTTTTGCTAAAAGAGACGTTATGAACATTATTGGAAAAGTAGTGGGACAATACGTTGTTACTGGGAAAAAGGGGACAGGAAAAAAGGAGGCAGTCACCATTGTTTACTAAAAATTAGTTATGAAGCTCACTATTTCATATGGCGTTGAACAGGAAGTGCGGCGCGTACTGGAGGCTATAAAAAGAATTCCGTGGTATTTGGAACAGGGATATCCTGCAGGCTTTGCCAAGCTTCCTGAAGGAATACATAAAGACTCAAACGAGGACGAGGTGATACATGCGGTGAAACGCGAATATGTTGAGACTGATTATGCCGAGTGCGCCGCCGCGTTACAACGCGAGTGGCAGGCTATCCCCGATGGATTTGAAAAAATGAGGAATGAGCCGTCGTTCCATCTGGGAAATGAATATAGCGTTGTCCTGACGAAGTACGGCTCAGGGGGAAGTTACAATGCAAATATAAATGAGGTGATAGTTCGTATCACTATCAAGTTACAAGGAGGCATAACGGGCACTGTCGTGCACGAAATAGTGCATATGACTATCCAGTATCTTATTGATCAGTATCAGGTGCGACATTGGCGCAAAGAGCGACTGGTGGGGCTGCTTCTGGAGCGTTATTTTCCGGGGCTCACAAAGATGCAGATTATGAGGGAGGATATTTCAATGGTTGACCCTGCATTTGAAAAATTCTTCCCAAATATGGAGGCGGTGGCTAAGGCAATAGGAGAATAAAATGTGTATGGACCACCTATTCAACCTGACCGTCAAACCCGTTCATAATGAATTGGAAGAATCGTACGTAGCCGCGATGAAGCGGCTCAATGATTTCTTTGATATTGGTTGGACTCAGCATCTACCTCCTGTATTTATTGTTGAAGATCGAGCGACGATTGATTGTCTGCGAACTAAAAATACGGAGTCCTGGGTAGTCGGGTGGTCTGAGCACCGCAAAGTATTCCTGCTCGCAAGGGAAAAAATGGGGACAGAATCAGATAGGGCGCATTCTGTTGAAGAATATAATGCGCTTCTCACCCACGAGCTCTGCCATCTATTTTTCAGCGCGAGTACTAACGGCGGCCATACTCCTATATGGCTGACCGAGGGGTTGAGCGGGTATGTTTCTGGCGATATTCAGTTCAAAAAGAAACCAGCATCATTTTCTAGTTTTCTAGAATTCTTCGATACTGGCGGTGCTGGAGTCTATAAAGAATCGGGCTTTGCCGTAGAAGCCCTTGTTAAGGCGTTTGGTAAAGAGAAAATTCTTGATCTTTTACGGAACATCAAGAAATCAGGCGGAAATCCAACAAAAGACAAGTTTAACGCTTTATTTAAAGCGGTGTACGGATTCGAGCCAACATATGACGCGTTCAACAACCTAATTAAATAGGGCTGTCCTACGCACCTCTTGCATTTTTTAGGAAGATGTGCTATGATATAAAGAGGTGGTATTTGGGAGGTTTCCTCGCCCTCGACAGGGTGACGAGGTGTCAGATACCTTGGTCTTTTAACGTCAGACAAATAAACAGAAAGGAGGTGCCAGATGGGCATCACAGAGATTTCAGTCGTTCTCGGCTTTGCGGCCGGAGCGGTGCAGCTGGTCGGCTACTTCATTTACAACAGAGGCGCTGGCGAGAAGATAAACACCGGCTCGTGGAGCATCTGGGCGCTCGGAGGGATAGTTGACCTTGCGTCGTACTCCGTGCTCACCGGCGACTGGGTGAAGAACATTCTTCCGGCGGCTTGTGCGGTAGCGGCCATTAGCACCTTCTGCTACGCGATTGTGAAGAAGCGGTTCAGTTGGCCAGACAAAACGGACTGGGCTTTTGTAGGTGCAGACGGAGCGGTTACGGTCATCTGGGCTTTTACCAATGTCGTGATTGCGAGTTTGCTCTACCAGGTCAGTACCGTCTTGTCATTCCTGCCCATGTTCCGTGGACAGCTTGCGGGTAGGGAGGTCGAAAGGCCGTTGCCGTGGCTCATCTGGACACTCGCGTACTCTCTCCTTCTCGTCTCAGTCCTTCTGAGACTTAAACGATGGGAAGAGTTGGCATATCCGACAAGTCATCTGGCGGTGCATCTGGCAACCTTCTTGATCGCAAGACGAAAGAGTTAAAGCCCTTTGTGGATATCCACGAGGGGCTTTCTTTATGGTATAATCGCGGCACCGAAAAACATGAAGCATATTTATATTTGCTCAAGTCCTATCGAAGGCAAGGGAGTTTCTGCCGGAGAGAAAATTAAGAAGGGTGAAGCCATTCAAGAAATACGTGGTGAGGCAAGATTTCTTACGGTCACCAACAAAGAAGAGTCCCTTTCTTATCCGAATTGGATAGGTGTGGGAAAAGATAAGTGGATAGATCCTGAATACCCTAATCAATATCTTAATCATTCGTGTAATCCTAATGCGGGAATCAATGGGACTATCATTGTTAACAAGTCGGACAAGAGCGTAAAAGGAAAGTATGTTATCGTCGCCCTCAAGCCTATCAAAGAGGGCGAGGAGGTAACTATAGATTACTCTATTATAGAAGGTGATGATTTCTGGGAAATGAAATGCGCGTGCGGACAAAAGGGCTGCCGGAAGATCATACGCTCCATCCAATATTTGCCGGAAAAGCAGTTCAAGAAGTATTTTCCCGATGTCCCTACCTACTTCAAAAATCTGTATCTCAAACAGCGTAAAAACCAAGGACTTGCGAAGGCGTAAACAAAAATCCGAGTCTCATTCATGGAAGCCACCAAAGAACAGTTACTATCTGGCTTGAGAAAGCATTTAATTGCAGTGCGTAAGACAATCGTCAATTCACGCGAAGTAATTACTGCTCAGAAAGAAAAGGCGGAAAGTGAGACTTTCCGTATTCGAAGTGACGATCTGGGCGTGCATTCGAATCGGCTCTACTATCTTAGTCAAAGGATTGAAGAATTGACTTTTCTCAATAAGACTCCTTACTTCATAAAATGTGAATTGGTATATGAATCTTCACCAGAAATCGTGACTGTTTACTTCGCGACCTTTAACCTATCAGAAGAGGCTATATATTCGTGGGTTGCACCCATATCGTCAATACGTTTTGAGAATCTTGGGGACGTCGCGTACACACTCCCGAGCGGGGAGAAAAAGATGGCGCAGCTTCTCTCTAAGGAGAAGTTTACAATAATTGACCAGAAAATTCTTTCCTACACTCGCGAAACTCTGAACGCCCTGTGGGAAGTCATATATCGAGAACCTTTCACCCAGCGGAAATCAGGGTTTGCGCTCCCTGAAATAGTGGCCCAAATGGAGAAAGCCCAGGATCAAATTATTCGAGCACATCACAAAGGATCTCTGGTAATATCCGGTCCCGCAGGTTCAGGCAAAACAACACTCGCGTTCCACAGGATTGCATTTTTGATGCAGTCAATTGATACATCTTCGCTTTTCTATAGAGGTTCAGTTATTGTCTTTGTGCAAGATTCCGCTACCAAAGAATACTTTTCCGAGATCCTTCCCGATCTCGGTATTAAAGGGGTGTGCATCACCACGTTCTGGGAGTGGGCATTTGAAATACTCAACATATCTGGTCATGAGTTCACATTTAGATTCGGCGACAATGATGAGGAACGGGATGCTTATGAATACGAGAAATTAAAGTTGCTTAGAAAAGGACTGAAATGCGTATTTGGCCGCCGTTCATTTGTTGCGTTAAAATCTCTCTATGCTCAACATCTTAGTCCAGCTGCTCTGAAGACGTTCGATCGGCAGAAAGCCCATGGTGTACTCGACAGGTTTGATCTGACGTTTCTTTTGCTGGCATTTTTTGAAAAATTTGGTGTCCCAAAGGAGCGCTACATAAAATCAGCGCTTGCGTATTCACTTATTCTTGTCGATGAATTTCAGAACTACCTACCGGAACAATTGATACTGTTGAAACGGTGTCTGTCGACTGATACGAAGTCAATATTATATGTGGGCGATATGGCTCAGCAGATTAATGTGGGGACTATTCGCACTTGGGACGATATCGGAGAAAACATAACAGGAGATAAGCACGTTGAGTTGGGAAGAGTCTATCGAAGTACACGACAAATACTCTCATATATTCGAGATCTAGGATATGCAATATCAGTCCCGAGCAGTAGTAAAGATGGCCCAATGGTTGAAGAACAAATTCTGCACACACAAGAGGAGCAGGTTCATTATATACAAAAGACGTTCAACGCCGCGGCTGATCCCACTGTTGGTATTATTGCAAGACGCGCTGAATATCTCGAGCCGTTCAGACTCCACTTCCAGAATGATCCACGGGTTCATGTATTAACCATGGCGGAATCCCAGGGTGTCGAGTTCGACACAGTATTCATTGTAGGTATAGACGGGCATTCATTCAGAAACGGGAGAATAAGTGACAATATTGATGAACATGAAGAGGAGAAAAAGCGAATTCAGAAAGATCTCTTGTATGTTGCGCTAACGCGAGCAATGACGAGGCTGTACGTTCTCGGTGCTATAAAGCTGAGCGAATACCAGCCATAAGAAGGCTTAAAATACGTTGCAAACTGGGGGGGCTTGCATTATCTGTAAAGGTATGCTACAATATAAACAGAGCGTTCGGATGGTGCCGAAGCATTGTTCTTAACATGGAAATCAGATTGGAGGGTAAAATGATTATCGAAATCGAAGGTGTTGATGGTGTTGGAAAGACAACGCAGTGCGAGCTTCTCAAGGAGTATCTGCAACAACAAGGGAAAGATGTGATCGTAGTAAAAGACCTCGGAAGCACGGAGCTTGGGAGAGGAATACGGAAGGTGTTAACCAGCGGAGAATCTAGGCCACCGGAAGTCGAACTCTTTTCTTTCCTAGCTTGCAAAGCGCAACTCTTTTCGCAGGTAATCGTTCCATTCATCTCAAGCAATGGAATCGTCATCTGTGATCGCGGAGTCGGGTCGTTTGTAAGTTATTTCGAATCACTCGGGTTTTCTAGGTCGTTTCTCCTCAATGCCATTACGCTTGCCATTAACGGCTTGAGACCAAAGTTAACATTGCTTCTTGATGTTGACATTGAGGAGGCGGCTCACCGAAAGGACAAGAAATTGGAGCAAAGCAAGTTCGATCTGATGAGCAACGAGTTCTTCCGAAAGCAGAGAGAAGTTTTTCTCGATCTCTCAAAAGAAGCTTCATGGGTGGTAGTCGATGGTTCTCTGTCGGTAGAGGGAATCAGCGCACTTATTTCCCACCACGTGGAAAGTGTTTTATCATAAGGAGCAGGCGAAAGCCGCTCCTTATTTTTTATATTAAGATGCTGATACAAAATGCAACAATTATCACCCAAAATGCAAATCGTGAGATTATCCCTCACGGTTATATTTACATTGTAGATGATTCTATCGCAGTGGTCGGCAAGGGCGATTATGAAGGCGATTTGAGGGCGGGGGAAGAGACAATCGATGCTTCTGGGCTCATTGTTTCTCCGGGATTTATAAACGCGCACGTACATCTCGGGGAGACTATTTACACCGGCTTTATGAACGGTTGGTATGATCTTGAGAAATATATAGAATTTACAAATAGACTATCCACTGTTTCCAGTACAATTGAGGATGCTCGGCGATTGATATGTGACTATTCATTGTTACAACTTATTAGAAGCGGCGCGACAACAATTGCTGGAGGGAGGACAAACGAGTCTTCTGAGCCGTTTGGACTGCGCAATGTGTCTGCCTATATGCTTATGCAAAGCCCGAAACTTGGTAAGTTTGGTGAGAATATTGAAGAACAATTTGAAAAATTCTATTTGGGACTGAACCAGTCCATTTCGCGTCCAGCATTGTTTGTGCACTCTCTTGGGACAGTGAGCGAAGAGATGTTGTCTTTAGCGCGAGATTTAAAGACTAAATATTCTGACATATTAATTATGGCTCATATCGCGGAGACGGCAAAGACCGAGGCTGAATCTAAGGATGCGTTTGGATTGACGTCGGTCCACGTACTTCAAAAATACAACCTTTTAGGTAAACAAACACTTCTCATCCATGGGAACAATCTCTCTTCAGAGGATGCTTCGTTGATTAACCGATCAAACTCGTCTCTCGTTCACTGTCTTTCTTCAAATTTGCGTGTTGCCGATAATACAGCCGATATTTGGTCATTGTTACAGAACAACATCTCAGTGAGCATAGCTACAGACGGCGTTGCTACAGCTGGGACTTTCAGCGTCCTCTCTGAAGCGAGACGTTGTTATTTTTTTCATAACCGTTTTTGTCCGGAGGAATGTCATGTCTCAGCTCAAGATATACTGGATATGATTACAATAAGCCCAGCAAAGTCACTCAGGATGTTTACCGAGGTTGGCAGTATAGAGCCCGGAAAGAAGGCGGATATTACACTCCTTCGCGGGAGTCATTTCTCGAGAACCAATCCAGTGGACAGCTTAATCACAAACGACTCAATAGTCGTCGAGGGAGTAATCGTAGGCGGTAAGAAACTGTTATGGCAGGACAACCTTCTCGTAGGAGACGAGCAGAAAATAATCGACGATTTTGCCTATGTGACTGAGAAAGTCAGGTCAGATATTGCACGCACTACTTCTTCTCAGACCCACGAGTAATTTCAGACTTGAAAAACTGTTCTTGGAAATTCGTTGCCTTCTGAATATCTTCGTCACTCACGTTATCCATGGTCGTCGGGATAACTACGAGCTTGTCATCATTATCGTTAAGGCGATGAATAACAGCGATGCATTTCCCTTTATAGGATTCCACTGGTTCATTTACTCCAAGTAGATAAGCGTCAATCTCTTCGCCGTCTGGGGAAGCCGTGCCAGGAACGAAGCCATAGTTTAACTCATAGGACCAGTCGTACTTAGGGTGCTTTGAGTGAAGTGCGCGATCAATCTTTATTTCCACTTCACTGCCGATAAATTTTGTAGCGTAGTCAGTCGACTTAACTGTATCATCCTGCATATTTTCATTAATTAATTCTAAATAAACTGAATTCATATTATCACAAACAAAAAAGGCTAGGCAACATATAACATTGCCTAACCTTTTTGATGTAAGAACCAATGAGCTATTTCGGTTTTGCGATAATGGTACAAAGATAGTCTCGATGCACGAGTGTTAGTCCTTGTTGTGACAATTCCTCGACACTATTGATCGTTGGCTTTTTCGAACCATTTTTTTCCATATCCCGAATACAATATGGGTCACGCACAAGAAGATTAATTTTACCAGTTTTGAACTTCTCGGTGAGGTAAGCGCGAGACGCACATCCCCCACGGCAGGTTTCAATGTGCTGGCAGTCCTGGCACCCTTCGATGGAACTTGGTTTCGCACACCGGTCAATGAAAGCTCGGAACTGCTCGAAAGCGACAATATCGATGAGTTCGTCAACAAGAATGTCACCGACCTTGTAATCATGCGCGAATACGCATGGACTAACTGGCACAGTACCGTCAGGGGTAATCGAGTGAATCCGAAATGATTTCGAACCACACGGACAGCCCTTCTTGTGAGGCAGATTTGCGGCGACTGCAATCAAAGGCTCATCTATCTCGACTGAATGGCACTGTGAGAGCAGTCGGTTTGTCGCACGGTAATATGTCGTAGCGTCAGGTACTTTCTCCATGTGTTCTGGCTCGGTCGGCTTGATGAAATTTATTCTGATGAAAGCACGAAATTTTCGCGCTAGCCGAACTAGTTCATCAATGTGTCGATTGCTCAAATTCCAATTCATTCCGCACATCACGATCGTTTTGTTGATTCCGTACTCGTTACAAATCCTCAATGCCTTGAGTGCATGGTTGAAGAGTAGTGCCCCACGATTAGCGTTATGCTCTTCGAAGAAGGGGCTATCTAGGCTAACATCCACGTCGTTAAGGAACGAGAGTGATTCTGGGTAGAACCGTTCCAAATGGTTCAAACTAATTCCTGCCGTCGTGAGGCCAACCATGACGTGCGCGTCATACAGAGACCGGACGACGTGTGGCAGGAGGGTGTCTTTCAGGCTAAGGCCGTTCGTGAAGATTGGCTCATTTCCTCCAAGGTTTACCGTTCGCACGTTCACAGAGGCAATTTGCCCGACAATACGTTCGATGTCCCGCACCGTCAGATTCCGTCCCTTGTTTCGGACAATGGTTGAGTAACAATGTATACATCTATATGGACAATCGTTTCCGAGTGTCCATCCTATATTTTCTATTTTCACTTCAATACCTCCTTCAATTTAGGAACTGGTTTGGAACCCCGTCATACACGAGATCATAACAATCGTAAATCTCTTGTATCTGCGACTGTATGCAAGCGTAGAAACGGGATTGCTCAGTTATTGCGGATGTTACAACATCAACGTCACTTTCAGGCGCACTAGATGTCACGTGGTCGAGAACGCGGCGGAACATTTGTGTGTCACAGGTAATAATTTCCTTACAGATTTCATGAACACAGACATAACCCTCATCCGGCAATACCTTGGGAGCCGTGATTGGGTCAATGACCCAGTCATAAAGACTCGCGTGTGATTTGTGCCATGCCTTAAGCATTTGATACACACGCATTGCTCGAATGTCCCTCACTAGGTAACTGTGGTTTTGTTCTTTGTTGGTCACAAGAAGTCCGTCGCGAGACAATCTCTCGGTGTAGAGCGTTCCCGTCGCAGCAAACATCTCCGAGAAGATCCCTTTTGTGACAACCCAATCGTGATGCACAAGAAAGCGGTAATTTGTCTCAAGTTCGTCGATAGTTGTTGCATCGTCAAAGAGAATCATTCCCATCTGCACATAGATCCCGTGTCGGCGTAGCAATTCCAGAGCCTTCCAATTATCCTCTGACGAGGATGTTTTCCCCATTCGCTTGAGAGCGGATGCTGAGGCATTCTCTATCCCGACACTTGTCGCGAACCATCCGGCCTGTTTCAAACCTCTAACGATATCATCGTTGAGTCTGTCGGCACGAACCTGCGTTCTAAAACGCAACGGTAGATTATGTCTCAACAATGCCTCCACGAACTCAGCAACCCAGTGACTATCTCGTGGGGGTTCGAGAAAACTGTCATCCACAAATTTAATATGGGTGACGCCGAATTCCTCGTACAAGTAGCGAAGTTCATCAATGATGTTCTGAACTACTCTCCCTCGCCAGCGGTGCATTTTAGAAGCACCACTCGCGAATGCAAAGATTGAACAGAATGAACAATGAGCTTCGCAACCACGAGAGGTACAAACGTGGACTGGGTTTTTCCTTTTGATTGCAAATCCGATTTCATCGCGTGCAGGGAACGGTATTGAGTCGATGTTTCGAATCGACTCGACGCGTTTTGTGCGAATTGTGGCATTGCAATTATTGAAGGTAATTCCAGGGACACTGGACAAACTGCGGTGCGATACAATTTCGTCAATAAGAGACACAATCATGTGCTCCGCTTCACCACGAACAACCACGGAGAATCCAGCGTCTAAGAAATCTTTGTCATGGAAGGTTGGGCCATATCCGCCACATATTGTGGGGATGTTCCCAAATCTTCCGGTTATGGCTCCAAGAAGTTCCTTTGCTTGTTCGAGGTTCGAACGGTAGCTGGACATGCAGATGATGTCCGGGACATCTTTGGCGATGATGTTGACGATTTCAGACGAGCTGATGCCGCGAAGCCAGCCATCCACGATAGTGACCAAATAGCCGTTTTCACGTAAGACGCTGGCAAGATATCCCAGGGCCAGGGTTTCTTCGGCGGTTCGGTGTGACAAGGTGCGCGGTGTAACCAGTGCTATTGTTTTTGCTGACATTGCTGACTCCTTCCCTAATTTTATTTGACGTTTATTGGGCTTTCAAAGAACGAACTAGACTGTATAGTTTATACCATATTTATATTTGATACGCAAGGACGGGTCTTGCCAACATGCACATTCTATGATACGCTCTCTTTGGATGCAGTGAGGACAGGACAATTGAACCTTGAATAACTCAATAACGTAAAAGAAAGGAGAATGGAATGAGTATAACCTTTGGTCTTGATTTCGGAACCACAAATTCCATACTTGCCATTGCGCAAGATGGGAATGTGGAGATAGTAGACATTGATCCAACCAGTAGTTCTAGAGAATCTCTCAAGTCGGTGCTTTTCTTCGATGAGGAGAACAGCATCAGTATCGGACAGGACGCCATAGATCAGTATTTAGACTATGGTGGGACGTATGGACGCTTCATGCAGTCTATTAAGGCATTCTTGCCAGACAGAAGTTTTGTCGAGACGTATGTTTTTGGCAAGCGCTACCAGATTGAAGACTTAATTGCTCTGATTCTGAAGGCTGTTAAACATCGCGGAGAGCTTCATGCTGGACATGTAGTGGATACGGTCATTATTGGACGCCCGGTTGTCTTTTCTGAGGATAAGGAATTAGATCTCCTTGCCGAAGAAAGGTTGAGGGATGCAGTATTACGATCCGGATTTACCAATGTTCACTTCATGTATGAACCGATTGCGGCGACCATGGCGCATGAATCACATCTTCGAGAGGGAGAAGAGAAACTAGTGCTCATGGGTGATTTTGGGGGAGGAACGTCCGATTTCGTAGTAATGCGACTTCGTGGGGGGAAACATGATCCGAATGAGAATCGGAAAAGTGACATTCTCGCCACAGGCGGTGTTTATGTTGCGGGCGATGCCTTAGATGCTTCCATTATGTGGGAGAAGTTGGCAAAGCATTTTGGCAGAGGGGTACGAACTCTGAATCCGATGCCCGGGGGTCAGATTCTCGATTTCCCATCGTGGATTCCGCATACCCTATGTCAGTGGCATAGGATTCCACTGCTTCGCGATCGAAAGACACTCCAATTCATGCGGTCTCTCCCCGGAGTTGGTGTGGAGGACCAGCGTGCCTTGGAAAATCTCCGTACTCTCGTTGTAGAGAATCTCGGGTACAAGTTATTCCGTGTTATCGAGAAGGCGAAATGCGAATTATCCAACGAAAGTTCGTCAGTCATCGATTTTTGCGAAAGAGGTATAGAGATTCACGAAACAATTACGCGGGAGGAGTTCGAGACGCTGGCGGAAGACAAATTCCAAAAGATCGAGGAGTGCGTGGATGATGTGCTCTCTCGCTCTGGGGTTTCTGCATCAGACATTGATTCAGTTCTTTTAACCGGCGGGTCCTCGTTCATACCGAGAATCCGCAAGATCTTTTCAAGCCGATTCGGAGAGGAGAAGCTTCTTTCAATCGATGCATTCACAAGCGTAGCCTACGGCCTCGGACTGAGTGCCTCGAGATACTAAAACTGCGAAATGTTGAAATGGGGCCTGGCAAGTTGTAAAACTTGCTGGGCCCTTTACTTTTCTGTAGTGGTATACTAATTAGCATATGCAAATAGGCAGATCGAGCATTATCTACACAGTGGTTCTTTTTGTGCTTGTAGGGCTCTCTGTTGGTGCGGCTTATTACCGATATATGGTGCGGCAGGATTTCACCTATTTTCAGACTGAAGATGAGATTCCTGACCAGTTTGATCCTTCTGCATACTCCCAACTATGACACCCGAAGTCTTCAACCTCATACAAGCGTGCGAATGGGCGCCATCCCAATTTCTCGTATTTTCGGACAACGTCTTTGAGTCTTTTATTTATTACTCACACCTTGGTTCGATCATCCCGACACTACTAATCGCGCTCTTTATCTTTATCTATGGCCGGAAGGAATTTTCGAGTATCCTTCTATTGCTTACCTCAATCTTCTTTTCGCTCTGGGTTTTTAGTGACTTGGTACTTTGGGCGACGGAATTTCCTTCTTACACAATGTTCTTTTGGGCTCTGGAGATAGTGTGTGAACCACTCGTATATTTCTTCTCGTTCTACTTCTTTTATGTATATGTCTTTAAAAAAGATCTTTCAGTCTTACAAAAGATTCTTTTTCTCTTCCCACTTTTACCGACATTTGTTTTCGCTTCAACGAGACTTGGTTTGTTGGGATATGACATATCGAATTGTGATCGCGCGGCCTCTGAAGGAATACTTGCAACGTACGGATACGCAATAGAAATTCTATATACGCTGCTCATTATCGGTTTCGCCATCTTTGTCTTAATAAAGGCAAAAGAATCTGTAGTAAAAAAGCGAACTGCTCTGCTCGCGGTCGGTATCGTTTTATTTTTACTCAGTTTTTCTATCGGGAACATTGTCGAAGTGTTCTCTCAAGATTGGTCTATAGGAAGATACGGACTCTTCGGGGCGCCTGTATTTGTTGCGTTCCTCGCCTACCTTATCGTGCAGTATCGAGCTTTCAACGTGCGCTTGATTGGCGCACAAGCATTAGTGGCAGCGTTCTGGCTCTCGGTACTCTCACTCCTCTTTATACGCACGGTTGAGGATGTTCGAATTATCACCTCGGTAACCCTCATTTTCGTGCTTATCGCCGGCATTTTGTTGGTGCGCGGTGTTAAGCGCGAGATTGCTCAGCGTGAGAAGATCCAAAAGCTTGCAGAAGAGCTCCAAGACACCAACGAGCGACAGGAGGGGCTGCTGCACTTCATTGGGCACGAGGTTAAGGGATTCTTGACGAAGGATGCGGGAGCGTTCGCCGCGATCTCGCAGGGAGATTTTGGCACGCCGCCAGACGGGATGAAGCCATTTGTGGATCAAGCACTCATCGAGTCGCGCCAGGGCGCTGATTCGGTGTCCAACATCCTCAAAGCGTCAAACTTGAAGAAGGGCGCTGTGACGTATGTGAAGGAGCCGTTTGATCTGGAAGCGCTCGCGAGAGAGGCAGTCGAGAAGGCGAGGGCGGCCGCAGAGCGGAAGGGACTCACACTCACGTTTGTTGCCGATGGTGCTTCGTATCAGATGACGGGGGATAAAGCGCAGTTGAGCGACCACGTGCTACGCAATATTATTGACAACTCGATCAATTACACGTCGTCAGGCTCTATCGCCGTCTCACTCAAGCGCGATGACGGCAAGCTTGTGTTTGCGGTGAAGGATACCGGCATCGGGATCGATGAAGACGACAAGAAGCACCTCTTCACCGAGGGCGGGCACGGTAAGGATTCGCAGCGGGTAAACGTCCACTCTACGGGCTACGGCCTCTATATCGCGAAGCAGATCGCCGAGGCGCATGGCGGCACGATCCGCGCCGAGTCAGAGGGGAGAGATAAGGGCTCAACCTTCTTTGTTGAATTTCCTGTTGTATAACAGGGCGGACATGTTATACTGTAAGTAGATAGTGTTAGAGGGTTTGTGTGTTGTTTTAACAATTTTGAAATGGGAGGAAAGAAAATGGCGACATTCGATCGGTGTCCAAGGTGTGGCAATAACGAAGATAGTGCGAGGATTTGGGTGTGCAGGGATTGTGGCTGTGTTCATTGCGAGGAATGTGACCCAGACGGTGGGATATGTCCTGCATGTGAGGGTAGACACATGAAAAACATAGGTTATGTAGATAGTGAATAACAGCTCATTAACAGCCACACGCAACCAAGTGTGGCTGTTACTTTATATCTGATAAATGTATAGAGAACGGGCCAGTGTATCATTCTTGGCTTCTAACGAAATAGTTTGAATTAGTGGTATGTTGGGTACCTGAAAATCGCAAGAAACGATACGCGCTCCTTTCTTACATTCATGCAAAAACTTGTGCGATAGTTTTTGCATCATTGAATCTGACAAATAGCAATAAATGTGCGACGCATTGGATAGGTCAGTATCAAATATGTCTTGGTGGTGAATAATAATTGGCATTTTTCTCGTTTTGACCTTTGAAAGAATGAAAGGAATATAGCCTTGTTCAATACCAACACCCCGCGCTCTAGGCGTTTTTTGTATTGCCGTTTTAAGAACCTCGGCATTGCCACAGCCAAGATCATAAAGTACTGATTTGTCTGAGAGAGAAAGAGCGTTTACCACTGATTCAACAGCCCGTCTTCGTGTTGAAATAAATGGGATTTCTACAAAAAGAGAATCTCTGAGTCTCAAAAGCGTAAACAATAAAGCGAAGAGACTGAATATAAAGATAATAGACATGCCAATTGCGAACAGAACTTCAGTCATATATGCGGAAATATAGCATATACTATGAGCATAAAGCATCTCTCGGCGCTCGCGATGACGGCCTCTATATCGCGAAGCAGATCGCCGAGGCGCATGGCGGCACGATCCGCGCCGAGTCAGAGGGGAGAGATAAGGGGTCAACCTTCTTTGTTGAGTTGCCCACGAGCTGAAACGTTAGTATTCGTTGCGGGCGAGGAGAACCGCGAATCCGTACTTCGCGCGTTCATACATATCGTCTGAATAAATCTGTATTTCGAGAATACCCAACGATTCCGCACCGACTGTCGTACGCAGACATTGGAATCCGTTTGGCTTGGGGAAGGCGATATAGTCTTTAAACTTGCCATGAATAGGATGCCAGAGGCCGTGAATCTTCCCGAGCATGATATAGCAATCATCGGCGTTAGGGACGATGACCTGCAGCGTGATGATGTCGTTTATCTGTGAAAGTTCCCATTCCTTCCGTTCAAGTTTCTGATAAAAACTGCAAATGCCTTTGTCTCGCTGTTCGATACGGAAGGGTATGCGTGCGTGTATCGCCTGCTCTAATTGGAGCGTGGCGGTCGCCTCGATGATGCTTATTTCGTGTTCCGATTTACACTTCTTGAAGAGACGACAAGCCTTTTTAAACGAGTCCGGCTCAAGATAGGCAAAGGCCAGATCCTCAAGTTCTCGCTTGATGGTATGCATGCCGAGCCGTTCAGCAACCGGCACATACACATTGCGCGTCTCGAGTGAGACGCGCTTTTGTGTTTCGGCAGGCATATGAGAGAGCGTTTGCATATTGTGCAGCCGGTCGCAGAGCTTGATGATAAGGATCCGCACATCCTGTGCTGCTGCGAGAAGGAGCTTGCGCAAATTGTTTGCATAATAGGGCGTCCCTTCGTGCCGTCCTTGTTTTGATTTCTCCCGCTTCAATTTTGTCAGGCCAGCAACGAGGAAGGCGACATCAGTCCCAAAGGCTTCGGCGAGATCCGCCTCGCACGTTTGCGTGTCTTCAAGCGTGTCGTGCAGGATACCTGCGATGAGTGTCGGTGCGCCCATGTCGAGCGCGCCAAGCATCTTCGTTGTTTGAAAAAGGTGTTCAGTATACGGCTCGCCCGAACGGCGGCGTTGCCCGGCATGCACCCTTTGTGCGAATGCCCATGCTTGTTTGATGCAGGTGACGGCGGTAGGATCGACGCTGACTCGCGGGGGTATGAGTCTCTCGATATCAGCTTCTGTGTACGTGCCGCTGCTCATATAGTAGATACAGTACGAGGAAGGTGCGCACGCGTCAAACGAAAAACACTTCCCCGTGGTGCGCGGGGAAGTGTGGTTACTGGTAGCAGCAGCGATCGCAGCGCGTCGCTGCGAGCCCATCGGCAGATCGCAGCTCGCCTGCGATAGTCGCCATAAAGGACGTGCGTGAGTTGCTTGCTACAAGATGCTCGAACGGCTCGTTGCGTATGTTGCCGAAGGGAGCGGCTCCGCACACGCTCACCATACCGTCAGAAGAGATCTCTACCTCCTCGATAAAATGCGTACAAGCGTGCGGCTGGAGTACGAACCCGTTCGTGCTGTAATAACGATCCAACAACTCTTCAGGTACATGGGGAACGGTACGGATGTTCGGAAACCGCTCTTTGAGTCGGGCAAGTGCCGCTTGTACCGCGTGCGGTGACAGCGACTCTCGAACGTGCGTGTCGAAGTTGTGATGAACGCGCACGCGCACTTTTTCTTGAGATGCATAGCGTGCTCCGATCTCCTCCAGATCCTCGATGGTATCCGGCGTGAGGATGATCCCGACGGTCACTGATGCACCGCGAGCCGCCACTGCTTCGATACCGGCCTCCGCGAGGCAGAGCGCTCCGCGCTTACCGATCACCGCATCATGAGTTGCTTCATTGCCGTGGATCGATACGACGACGTCGGTACCGCACTCGGCGAGTACCGAAGCGTGCGTACGGAGCAGAAGGCCGTTGGTGATGAGTCTTGTCTGGAACCCTTCTGCACTAGCGAGTCGTACCATCTCAGGAAAATCCGGATGGACCGTCGCCTCGCCTCGCCCCGAGAATTTAAACTGGGGGGTGATCCCCAATCGCCTGCAACCGAGAACGATTCCTTGCACGTCGGTTATAGACAATCGCGAGAGCGGTGCTTGATGCACTCGTGCGGCGTGATACGGGCAGAAGGGACAAGCTGCGTTACAACGGTTGATGAGATCAATCTTCAGAACTTTCAAAGAACACATGGGACACCTCCTTTTGTCGTTTTAGTTTTCTATCGCGATAATACGCCCGCAGGCGGCAAATGCAATTCGGCGGTCAGGAGCCTATACGCGCTTCAGAGTCGTGTAGGAAATCTGCAACCACCCGCTCCCAAGTGAATCGGGGCGCAATGGCGATGCCATTCTCGCTTAGCGCGCGATAGCGCTTCGGATCAGTACGCAACGTCTCAATAGCTTCGAATGCCGCCGTCGCTGACCGCGTGATTTTTATGCAGGTATAAGCATGTTCGAGGAATTCGTCATAAGCCGGAACGTCGTTGAGCACGATAGTGGGGAGCCCCGTCACGACGCTTTCGAGAACGGACTTGCCAAACGTTTCTGTGCGAGAGGGATAGAACGCGAGGTGACACTCCTGCATGAGCCTATTCACTGCAGACTGGGACAAAAGTTCATGGAAGATGAAGTGCGGCGTAAGGCCGCGCTCGGCCACTTCTCGTTTCAATGCTCGTGCGTAGTTTCCGTACCCTGCGTTGCCATTCATCTCGCCGATGCCGGCAAGGTGTATGACTATTTCCGGTATGTATTCGCGTGCCGTTGCGACAAGGTCAACAAAGAATCGCTGATCTTTTTGCGGTTTGAGTGCATTGGCACACACGATATCGAGTCGGTCTTTGGGAATATGTGTCCGCAGAAGCGGTTTAAAAATCGAGGGGTCATAGCCGCGGCGCGTGATGAAGATCTTCTCCTTAGGGACATGGTAAAAATCCCTTAATACATCCTGTTCGGCGGCAGATGGAGTGGCGATATAATGAGCCGCTTTCAGCGCCTCCTTTTCAGCCCGTATATATTCTGGGGGAACGCTCTGAAAGAGGCGGTAAAACGCTCCCAAGAGCATGGGGAAGAGCACCGTGCGCGAGAGAGGGCAACGATTTCCTTCGAAGAGGCCGAATGTGTTCGCGACGTGGAATATATACACGCGGTCGTACTTGTGGAGCTTCCCGTCGTCAAAATATGCGCCCCAGCGTTGACTGATTGCTATGCGGTCTAAAAAGTATTGCTCGGATCCCCCATAGGAGGCATGTGAGGGTGTGTATATCGTGATACCGTGTCCTTGTCGACGCAGTTCATGTGCTAGGTTCCGAATAAGTATTGAACCTCCATCAGTATCGCGCGCCCGTTCGATATCTCTTCCACAGACAATGGCAATCTTCATAGTGAGAAAAAGCTTAGGTAGCTTGAACAGACGGCTTCCCATGAATAGTGTTCCGTAGCATGCTGGCGTGCCCGTTCACCGAACTGCTTGCGGAGAAGTGGATCGTCTATAAGCTGCGCGAGCGCTCGTTCTTCTTCGCCCGTGCGCACGTCTTGAGTCAAGAAACCGTGCTCGCCCGTGCGCACGATCTCTTCTATGCCGCCCACATGCGAAGAAACTATCGGCAGCGCTGCCGCCATCGCTTCACAGAAACTGCGACCCATCGTCTCGGTGTGCACGTACGTGCCTCCTGACTCGTGCATAGTTTCCAGCCTTGGGAAATAACCGTAGACATCTGCGGCTCGAAAATAGTCCGGTATGGTTTGATGAGGTACTACACCAAGGAATCGAACCTGTTTTTCTATCCCGATTTGCTGTGCGTGGCGTTCAAGCGATGCGCGTTCTGGGCCGTCTCCGATTATCAGATAAAGGAAAGTAGCTTGCGTTTGCAGGCGACTCAGGATCGAGAGCGTTTGCTCCATGCCCTTAAAGGGCACTAAGCGGCATACAGCGAGAACAATAACGTGATTCTTCGGTAATCCGAGGGTTTCTCTTACGGCATTTCTTTCTTCTTGGCCGGCTGGGGTGAATCGTGAAGTGTCTACGCCTCCAGAAACAACGCACATGTGTTCTTCCGGAATACCGAGGATGGCGAGGCGTTGCCGGCTAAACGCACTGTTGACAATGAGGCCATCGGCATACGACGTGATCTGCTGAACAATGTACGCTTGGCGTTCTTTCAGAGTGTCGCCCGTGCCTTCGACGCGAGCTTGGAAGATATCGTTGCCACCCGAACGGACGAAAATCTTTAAAGAAGGGAATCGTTGTTTCAAATCCCCAAGAATGCGCACCCAATACACACTGTTAAAAAAAAGAACGGTGTCGTCCATAGTTCCGTTATCCGTGATAACGTGTTCGAGTTCTTCAGGCGTGAAGATCGAGGACAGTGAGAGCTTCGTGATCGGCGCACAGAGCGATGTACTTTTTTGAAAGTGGGGGAGCGCGTCGACACTGTCGGCAAGAGGCATGAGACATACTCCAGCGAGATCGCCGCGCTGCTCAAAATGTCGGGCGCACTCTTCGGCATGAATTTCCATGCCGCCGATATACGGGGCGCCGTAGTCTGCCACCAGTAGAATGCGGCGACTCATAGCCTGAAGCCTAGCACATCTCGCAGACTCGACATCTATTCAATATCATAGTATAATTACCTTATGCGGCTGTTTCTCATACGGCATGCGTCCGTTGAATACACTCGGGACTCTGCCACCAACAGATATATCGATCTTTCGTCGCGCGGCACGACTCAAGCCGTACAGATGGCCGATCTCTGGGAACAACCGATTGATTGTCTGTATAGTTCTCGCTTACCGAGAGCGTTACAGACGATCGCCCCATTATCCGCGAAGGTATCGCTCCCTGCCATAGAAGACAGTGGGCTTGTTGAGCTCGACTACCGTGGCGACGCAGCGCTCTTCCATACAGAAATTGTTGGGAACAGAGATTTTAAATTCAAAGGCGGTGAGAGTATCGATGAAGCGAATCATCGCTTTTTTTCGACGCTAAAGAAAATAGCCGAGAGACATCCTGCGAGTGCGGTCGCGGTTAGTACACACGGGACGGTGCTGAGTGAGTTTTGTGTCCAGCAATTCGGTTTCCCAAAGGATTTTTTCTTTACGGTTTCGTATCCGGACATTTTTGAAATTGAATACACGAATGATGCCGGATTCAATTTCATACGGCGCGTAGTTGATTTCTTACCCGAAACAAGCGAAAATGCCCATATCATATGCTCAAAATAGGAATCGTTTGTCCCATATGAACCAATATTTTGGAGACAGGGGTAAAGGTATTCCTTTTACATTCACTATTGAACTTCCGCCGCCGGACCGTCGAACAGTCCCGCGAGGTGGCCGAAAGAGGAAAACTAAGCGGCCGGCTCTTAAATCGCTACCGTTATAGTTATCAAGTATAATCATTCGCAAAATGGAAATTCACTCAACACTAACCAACCGCGACAAACAAACCATACCATTTGTGTACCGCGATATTGATTCGCCTGAAGAGCTGAATGGAGAAAAAATAAAGGGAGTACACGCCTATTGTTTTTGTGGCGACAAGCTCGTTGTTGTGTACGCTGAAGAGAAAAAATCCTGGGGACCGCCCGGAGGTGGAGTAGAACCCCGCGAAACCTTTGAAGAAGCAGTTGTGCGCGAGGTGTTTGAAGAGACAAATATGCGCGTCCTAAAGCAAAAGGTTTTTGGTTATTTGGAGGCCTTCGAGCCGGATCGAACCCTACAAACCCGTTCCGTCTGTATTGTTGAACCGATAGGGGAATTCGTCTCAGATCCCGACGGCGATGTTACCGAAATAAAACTCATAGACCCGAAAGACATCAAGCAATATTTTGATTGGGGAGAGGATGGCGAACGCTATATTGAACGGGCGTTGGCGCTGAAGGAAACGCTATAATATTCTTCGTTTCTGCTCGAAGAACCGAGGTGTATACTGCCTAGATGATCGATATTAAGGATTCCGACGAGGATGCAGTTGAAGAAATAAGGACAGAGCCGGTGTCTATGCGCGAGGGTATACGAGGTATCTGGCGGCACACTCGCCGTTATCGTAACGAATTTTTTGTACTTGGTTTTCTTGGTTTTATTTCTGCAGTTGCTAATGGCGCAGTACCTTACATCACTGGGCGATTTTTTGATGCGCTCATCAGTCTTTCGCAAGGAAAAACAAACGGCGGCACATTTCCATTTTGGGCACTCATGCTCGCTATTTGGGCGGTCATTCAGGTTGTGGCAAATAGCATCGACTGGGTGATGGATCGCAAACGTCGCACGATTGATGTGCAGTCCCATCTTGCTATTCAGACCGAAGGATTCGCTCATCTTTTCAAACTTCCGCTTACATATCACTCCAATGAACACATAAACGGGGTACTTTCTAAGATTAGTATGGCAGGATGGCGCATTTCGTCGATCATGCAGAACGCAATTCAGATTGGGCCGCAACTCCTCTCGGTTGCAATCGGCATTATTCTTGCGGCAACAATAAGTCTTCCGATGGCTGGTGTGCTAGCAGCCGGTGTTCTTTTCTATGGCGTGGTACTCGTATTTATGTTACGACCGGTTGCCACAATTGATCACATCGCTCATGAATCGTGGAATGAATATTGGGACGATGCAGCGGCAGCAGTACAACAAGTTGCTTCAGTAAAGCAGGCAGCCGCAGAAAAGTACGAGATTGCCAAGGTGCAGAAAAATCTCGCAGGGAAAACTGGCCAGCTTTGGCATTCCCTTGACCGAATATGGAGCAATGCGGGATTCTTTCAACGTACTATTGTATTTCTCACACAGCTTACCGTTTTTGTTGCTTCGGCGAGCTCAGTAGCGAATGGCTCAATGACCGTTGGAGAGCTTATCGCTCTGAATGGGTATGCTCTCATGTTCTTTGGGCCTTTTGTCGCTCTCGGTCAAAGTTGGCAGATGGTCCAGAATGGTTTGACCGCAGCTGGCCAACTCGAAAGAGTTTTTAACGAGAAAGAAGAAAATTATCACCCCATTACCGCCACAGTACCGACTGAACATTCAGGGCGAATCGCGTTTGATCATGTTTCGTTTCATTATGACGCCGATCAGGCCGAGGTGCTCTCTAACATGTCATTTACTGTTAACCCAGGTGAAGTCATCGCACTCGTCGGCGAGTCCGGCGGAGGGAAGAGTACGACCGTCTCGCTAGTGTCTGGATATTATTTCCCAAGTGCAGGCAGTGTGATGGTTGATGGTCTCGATACACGCCATTGGGACCTTACTGACTTGCGTACACGCATCGCTGTCGTCCCGCAAGAAGTTGCGCTTTTCAATGATACTATTCGTAACAACATTTGCTACGGGATGTTTGATGCAACAGAAGAACAAATTGCACACGCCGCACGCGAGGCACACATAGATGAGTACATCACAGATTTGCCGAATGGATATCAGACACTCGTCGGCGAGCGCGGTATTAAACTCTCGGTGGGGCAAAAGCAAAGAATCGCCATTGCGCGCGCAATTTTACGTGATCCAGAGATTCTCATTCTTGACGAGCCGACCTCGGCACTTGATTCAGAAACCGAACGTTTCGTTACGAGTGCACTCGAGAAGCTCATGCACAATCGCACAACATTCATCATCGCGCATCGACTCTCGACGGTACGCAAGGCGGGGAAGATACTCGTTCTAAAGGAAGGTCATATTGCTGAAAGCGGTAGCCACGATGATCTCGTGCTGATCGAAGGAGGCATCTATCGTCATCTCTATGAGTTGCATATAGGATTGCATGAATAAAATATCAACACATTTTGTATAACAGAGCAATGTATTGACAAATCTAATAATTAAATGATAAAATGCAACCGCCCTTGAGATGTTCTCAAGGAAGACAGGGGCTCTTTGACATACTAAATAAAATAAAAAGGAGGAAATAAACGTGAACACAGATGAAGGAAGTGTATTCAATGTGCTGGATGGAAGACGTAGCGAAAAAGCAGATCAAATGCACCAGCAGTTCTTAAAATTTGGTGTCGATTTTGTATCTGGAGTTCCATGTGGAGTGTTAAGGCATATCATTAAGAATTTTATTGATGAGCCTAAGATGCTTCATGTGTCTGCTAACCGCGAGTCTGAAGCCGTTGGGTTAGTGGCTGGCGCATACTTTGCTGGCAAAACTCCCATCGTCTATATGCAAAACTCCGGTCTTTTCGCTGCTTCAAACGACATTGCGTCTCTACTTGTTCCTTATAAGATCCCGGTCTTTTTTACGGTATCTTATCGTGGATGCGAGGGTGAAGATGCGGTGCAACACTTAACAACAGGTGGGGCAACTGAAGCTTTGCTTCGGTCATTTGGTTTACCATTTGTGGTTTTTGGAGGGCAAGACATACCGATACTTGTCACTTCAATGTTCCAAAAAATGCGTAAGGTCAAACTTCCTACATTCTTGTTACTAAAGAGGGGGTGGCAAAGATGAAAAGAAAAGAAGCAATTGAAACCATTATGAGAGTGATTGATCCGGCGGATACAGTCAATATTTCAACAACGGGGTTGATTTCTCGAGAGGTTTTCGAAAAATTCGACTCAGTCAGAAATATCTATGTTCCCGGTTCATTGGGACTCGCATCATCAATTGGGTTGGGATTAGCTATCTCGTGCCCCACTAAGCGGGTGGTAATAATTGATGGTGATGCAAGTTTGTTGATGAATCTTGGCTCTATTGTAACGATAGGCAATAAGCAACCTGAAAATTTGCTTCATATCGTTATTGATAATAGTGCTTATGGTTCTTGTAACGAAGAAAAATCAATGTCTGATTCCGCTCATCTCGATCAACTAGCACTTACTGTTGGTTATCGGTATGTACAGGTGGTAAATAATCAGAAAGATCTAAGGCGTGCTATATTGCATTTCAGGCAAGGACCGGGATTCATTGTTGCAAAAATTGAACTCGGTGGACGCCGTGACTTCCGTCGGCCATTAGAATTGGTCGATGTTAAAGATCGGTTCATGCAGTTCTTACATCAATCAACCATAAAAGGAGAATGACTATGATGTTCAAAGGGAAAAATATCTTCAATGCGTCATTTGACGTATATGCTGACAATTATCATTCAGTTCGTCCGGGATATCCGGTTGCGCTGTTCTCAGATATCAAAGAGCAATGTGGGATTGATGGTAGTTCTCGTTTAATGGAAATCGGAGCTGGCAGTGGCATTGCGACCATCGAGCTTGCTAAGCTCGGTTGTCATATTGTTGCTATCGAACCGGGCGCACGTCTGGCAGCAATTGCCAGGGAACAGACGAGTTCGTTCAAGAATGTCGAGATTATCGAGGATACATTCGAGAATTTCCGGGTTGCGGAAAAGTTTGACGCGATTCTGGCCTTCACAGCATTTCATTGGTTGAGCGAGGGGGACAAGTTCAAACAAGTTTCCGATGT
This sequence comes from Minisyncoccota bacterium, assembly GCA_041664265.1. Lineage (GTDB taxonomy): Bacteria > Patescibacteriota > Minisyncoccia > Phycocordibacterales > Phycocordibacteraceae > C7867-001. Next base: position 57,274 of record JBAYLD010000002.1, on the reverse strand, counting down.
GCTCAATAAGTCGGGTCATCTCATCCTGGTCTGGAATAGTTTCTTTCAGGACGATTCATCGGTTACTGCTGAAATCAACAACGCCTATCATGAGTTTCTACCGGATGTCTATCCCGATGAATCGACTGTAAACAACGTGAATGAGGGTGTGTTATTGAAGTTAAATCACAGAGAACAAGAGGTTGTCGCAAATCCCTTGTTCTACCCGATTTACTTGAGGAAATATCTGACCGTGTACAACTATGACGATCAGACATATCCGAAACTACTCAATACCTTTCCCAAGATCGTTGAAGTCGAGGAAGAGAAGCGTTCAAGATTCTTTGGACACATCTCAGAAATCGTTAAACGGCACGGCGCTATCTCGGTACCGGTACTGACTACTCTAATCATCTGTCAAAGAAGGAATCATTTCCTCGAGGTAGTGACAAATTCAAAAGGAGGATTATGAGTCATGTTAGAAATCAACACGGTTGTGCGGCTTGCGGAGAGGTATAACATACCTCTGGAAGATGTATTGTTCATCGCTCTTAACATCAACGGTGTTAACTTCGAGTGTGATTACAACAGGATGCGGATGGCCCTTCATTTGGCCGACAGCAATCTGTTTAATTACGCTAAACAGCGAGAGGAACTTGATTATTACTTCGCGTTGCCGATTAATCAGGAGAGTCCCTTCACTGTAGTCGACAATAATATTCTGCTTTTGCAGAATACGGTTATCGGACAGGCGATAGGACCGACTGAAGATATTTGCGATTCCCACTATCCACGGAGGAAAGGGACATCGCTCAATATCAATCCGAATTCCAGAACTTCATGCCACGGCTGCAAGTTCTGTTATGCGGCATATCAGGTTCCTTATGATAGGAAGAAACTGATAACCGACTTCGATCTGAGAGAATTCTTTGAAGGGTGGATGTCCAAGTACGGATTGACCGACTTGTCTCATCTGGTGCAGATCTCGATTGTGACCGGTTGCTATGAAAATAGCGAAGATCTTTGCCGATTTCTTCGTACCTTAAAGAAGGTCTCGATGGAATACAAGTTTGTTGGCAAGATCTTTTATCTCGGTTCGCAGATCATAAGCAAAGATTGGTTGAGAAGTATCGCCGAGATTCAGCCATTTGGCATCTGCTTCTCATTAGAAACGTTCGAACGTCGAGGTCTGTTGCGAAAGGAGAAGAGGGCGGTCAGTCTCCGAGACGCCTGCGAATCCATGGATTTCGCGCGAGGATTAGGGTACGAAGTGAATTTCGCCTACATTGTCGGGACGGAACCATTGGATGTGATGGAGTACCACTTCGGTTGCTTCAAGGATCACATTAACAAGTTCCCTACCATCAATACTCTGCAAATGCATAAGTACCATGAGGCAACTCTTAAAGATCCAGAAGCCAATCGCCTTGAGTATTATCTTGAGGCAAGGCAGATTCTGGAACAGCTGTTTGTCGGAACAAGCATGAGACCATTGGTTTGGGAGGATTATCGAAGTCTGTGGTTCCTAACCTTTGGGGAGGAACCGCTTCGCGGAATCCGAACGCCATGATCTTATTGGATTAAGTGGGGTGCATCAGTAATGGTGCACCCTTTCTATTTTACGCCCATCCATAACTTGTAATTAGTTGGGTTAAATAAAATGGAAGGAGGTGAAATGTCATGGGGAAAGACGTTGGATTCGAATATCTTGATAAACAAGAAGAGTCGGTCTTCGAAACATTCTTGAAGTACACCAGCGAAAAGGAAAAATCATCAGCGGTGCTAGCGAATCTGCTAAGGAAATTACTCAATCGAGATAATTTGAATCTTTTGGACATTGGTTCAGGAAATGGCGAATATCTTCGGTTGTCGTTAAATAAAATCAGAGCTCGGCGACTTAAAAGAGTAAGCATAACTTTGCTTGAGCCGAGCAAGGATTTAATAAAACGATTGCGATTGATTGCAAAGCAATTTCCTCCGTATGCTGAAGTAGAAATTAATCCCTCTACTTTTGATGATTTTGTGCCGAGTAATTCATTCGATGTAATCTTGGTATCGCATCTTCCGTTTGCACGAGATGTGTTGCCGCGAATTTACAAGAGGATGTTGGACATGCTGAATTCTGATGGTTGTCTAGTTGTTGTTTTAAGAAAAAATGATGACATTCACGAATTCAGATCTACATTCAAATCCCGGTTAATGAAAGAAAGTTATCATTCTTTAACCATCGATAGCGCACTCGATATATTCTATGAATTGGCCAAAACCAGATCGATAGAAGTATCAACATGCAGTGCCAATTCAGAATTACACTTGCCAATAGCGGGCAATATGCGAGACGTAATTTCAATCGTCGAATTTTTCTTGAATAAGCGATGGGGAGAATACCCCAAGGACATTCAAGAAGATATCTTAAGTTACATCGAACGAAAGAAAGGCATCCTGCTTCAGACCGATGGTTTCGCCTTGGTAAGGAAGACACAGGTGTGATTGTACAAATCAAAGTTGATTAAGTTGTTGTAGCAAACACAGGACCTGACAAGCTTAAAACTTGTTAGGTCCTTTCTTTTTTGTCATAAGTTGAATATTCTTGGGCTTGAAATTTGAATAGAAAAAGGCAATAGTGGGTAACATGCTGAAGATAGGCATTGTCGGATTGCCGAACGTGGGGAAGTCCACGCTCTTTAACGCGCTCACGAAGGCGTCGGTGCCGGCGGAGAATTATCCATTCTGCACCATCGACCCATCAGTGGGTGTGGTCGGTGTGCCGGATGCGCGGCTCGAGAAGCTCGCGGACCTGTCAAAATCGGCAAAAACGATCCCGGCGGCGATCGAGTTCGTAGACATCGCGGGGCTGGTGAAGGGTGCCGCAGACGGAGAGGGGCTCGGGAACCAATTCCTCGCGAATATCCGCGAGACAGATGCGATACTCGAAGTGGTGCGCTTCTTTGACGATCCAAACATCACCCACGTCGAAGAGGCTATCGAGCCCTATAAGGATATCGAGATCATCAATGTGGAACTCGCGCTCGCCGATGCCGAACAGGTGCGTAAGCGCCGCGACAAGATCGCAGGCGACATCAAGGCCGGACGCAAGGATGCGATCGAGGAGGATGCTGTGCTTGCCAAACTCGAACAAACTTTTGCTGCAGGGAAGCTCGCTCTCCACGCGGGGATCACCGACGATGAGAAGAAGCGCATCGCGACCTTAAACCTGCTCACCATGAAGCCGATCCTCTATGCGCTTAATACAAAAAATGGCGGGCACAATCTCGATGAACTCGCAGATGGCCGCGCGGAGCGGGCGTATGAGCTCATTAAAGCGCTCGGGTCGCGCTACGTACGCGTCGACGCCGCGATCGAGCGTGAGTTGAATGACGTCGCTGATGAAGACCGCCACACCTTCCGCCAAGAATTCGGCGCCCAAGAAGACGGGCTTGCGAGTCTGATTCGCAGCGCCTATGACACGCTCGGGCTGATCTCATTTTTTACCACCGGCACCGACGAGACGCGCGCGTGGACGATTCAAGCGGGGAGTACGGCGCCGGTTGCCGGCGCCGCTATCCACAACGACTTTTTGGATAAGTTTATCCGCGCTGAAGTCGTCTCGACCGACGATCTCCTCTCTGCCGGCTCGTGGGCCGCCGCGCGCGAGACTGCAAAAGTGCGAACAGAAGGGAAGGATTACATCGTCAAGGACGGCGATGTGATGGTATTCCTCCACGGCTAGCGGGACGCGAGGTGACACCTTACGGCAACCGTAAGGTGTCACCTCGCGGTCTCAAACGCTCGCAACAGGTATCCACAACATGATGCGACCGCATTCTGTTTTGGATAGTTGACGGATATATTAGATCCGGTATGCTAAGCGCCGGATGTACTAACTACTAACGAGAAAAGGAAGGAGGGAATTGAAATGCTCAGATGGATAGATGGCAAGTTGTTGAGCGCGGCACAGTGGGTGTGTGATAGCACCCAAGAGCTCATCGGAGAAGTAACAAAGTTTAAGTTCGAGAAGTGGTCACTGGTTCTGGCTTTTGTATTTCTCTGGGCGGCTTTGGTGATCAAATTCATTCCTCTAATCGTAGGGTACGTCTCGATTACTACAGTTGTTGTAGGAGTCCTTATCCGAAGAGTGGAGTACGAGGAGACTGAGTTTCTGGTAAACAACAGACTCTGGCTTTCTATCTTTCATCGGACGCCCTTGCGAATATTCACAATATTGGTTTGCGGACTCATTTGGTCCATACTGTTAGGCGTGTTGGCCTCACCTTTGAGGAATAAGGCTAGCTTGATGATTCCATTATTTTTGTTCGCCTCGGTAATATGTTGGATCGCGTGGGTATACTTTTCAATCTGCATCCCGCGACCTCCCGGCAAAAACAAGGTGCTGGAGTGGCTCAAGAAGGGGCTTCAATGGTTGAGAAGTCAGAAGCCCGAAGCAGAACCTGTTCCCGAACCGACCTAATCATGTGCATACCCGGTATGCACAATCGACCCCCGCGCTTGCAGAGCTTGCGCGGGGGTTTCTGTTTTTATGGTATAATGCGCCTCTATGAACACCACCAAAATAACACCGAAGGATTTCTTCTTGTGGGCAGGAGCGATGGTCTCTTTTTATTGGAGCGTGATCGCATTCATCTTCCTTATCTTCGATTACATTAACTATTCGTTTCCTGACGCGCTTTCCTTCTTCCCGGCCGACCCCTACCAGAGCGGCATCAGCTACGAGATGGCGTCGCTTATTGTCCTGCTTCCGGCCTATCTATTCCTCATGAAGCTCATACACCAAGACATTTCTCGCGATCCTTCCCGCAAAGATATCTGGGTGCGTCGGTGGGCGCTTATATTGACGCTCTTTGTCGCCGGGATCACCATCGCGATAGATCTTATTACGCTCCTCACCACCTTCTTAAACGGCGAGACGCTCACGACCGCCTTTTTGCTCAAGGTGCTGGTCATCTTGCTGGTTGCGGCGGGAGTCTTCATGCACTTCAGCGCAGACCTGAAGGGGTACTGGGATGCGTTCCCCAACCGGAGAAATTGGGTACGTATCGGCGTCGCGATTCTCGCGGCTGCCACGATAATTTCAGGATTCTTTATCGTCGGCACTCCGGGCCAAGCGCGCCTTGCGCGCTTTGATGCACAGAAGGTGGGCGACTTACAGAATATCCAATCCCAAATCACCACCTATTACCAAGCGAAACAAAAATTGCCGGGAACGATTGCCGACCTCAACAACTCGCTCTCGTTCGGCCCGCTGCCGGTCGATCCTCAAACAGGAGAGCCTTATGTTTATCAGCCAGGCGAGGGGCTCTCATTCAAGCTTTGCGCGGTGTTCAATGCAGAAAGCCGCGGGAATCAAACCATCTCGTTCGAGGGCCGCGAATTTTCCTCGGTACCTACGCCGGCGGGCATAAAGGGTTCGTTGCAAGACAACTGGCAGCACGGCGCGGGGCAGGTATGCTTCGACCGGACGATTGATCCCGCGTTCTTTCCGCCGTTCAATACCAAGGTTCAACCTTAAATCCGAATTCCGAAAGTTGAATCTTGTTGAACCCTCATGGCGTATGACCACCGAGAAATAGAAAAAAAAGTCCAAGCGAAGTGGGCGGAGCTTGATCTATATCGTGCCGATCTCTCTGATGATCCGCCAGCTGGCGGTAAGGAGCCGTATTACCTCCTTGTTGAATTCCCGTACCCATCGGGAGATCTGCACATCGGCCATTGGTATGCCTTCGCGGTAACCGATATCTATGCGCGCCTCCTGCGCGCACAAGGGAAGAATGTCCTCTTCCCGATCGGCTTTGACGCCTTCGGACTCCCGGCTGAGAACGCGGCGATGAAGCATGGCGAGGACCCTAAGGCGTGGACCTACGCCAATATGACACGCATGCGCGAGCAGCTTGCCTCTATGGGCGCATCGTTTGATTGGAGTAAAGAAGTGGTGACCTGTGAGCCGAGCTATTACCAGTGGACGCAGTGGCTCTTCGCGAAGCTCTTTGAGCACGGACTCGCTGAGCGACGAGAGGCAGCGGTGAAATGGTGTCCGAAGTGTTTGACCGTACTCGCTAATGAACAGGTACTTGACGGCTGCTGCGAGCGCTGCGGCACAGAGGTTGAAGAAAAACGTTTGACGCAGTGGTTCTTAAAAATAACCCAGCATGCTGAGCGGCTCCTCACAGGGCTCGACACGCTCCCGTGGCGCGAAGAGATTAAAGAGGCGCAGAGAGCCTGGATAGGGAAGTCAGAAGGTGCGAAGATAAAATTCAATGTTAGAACATCCGATTCTGAATCTACGGACATCGTAAGTCCGTATATCGAAGTGTTTACAACTAGACCCGATACGATCTTCGGCGCGACGTACCTCGTGCTTGCTCCGGAGCATTCACTGCTTCAAGATGAAGGGTTTCGTAAACCCCTCATGAATGCGAAAGAAGTTGAGGCATATGTGGAAGCGACCAAGAAGAAGACTGAGCGGGAGCGGAGTGAGAATAAAGAGAAGACGGGCGTGAAGTTGGAGGGTGTCATGGCAGTCAATCCAGCGACAAAAGAAGAGATTCCAATTTACGTCGCCGACTACGTCCTAGGTTCGTATGGCACCGGTGGTATCATGGCTGTCCCTGCATATGATGAACGGGACCGTGAATTCGCGGAGAAGTTCAATCTGCCGATACGTGAGGCTGAATTTGTTGATTGGGATACCGTCGCGAGCATCGGGGGCGAGAAGGCGACACAATATCGCCTGCGCGATTGGCTCGTGAGCCGGCAGAGATATTGGGGATGCCCGATACCGATTGTCTACGATCCGGAGGGTACTCCACACGCGATACCGGCCGAACACCTGCCCTGGCTCCTGCCGACTGATGCGGACTTCACTCCCACCGGCAAGTCGCCCCTCGCCTCATCTAAAGAATTGCAGGAGCGCGTCACGCGCATCTTCGGCGAGGGTTGGACGCCAGAGTATGACACGCTCGATACGTTCGTGGATTCTTCGTGGTATTTCTTGCGCTATCTTGACCCCAAAGATTCAAATGCTTTTTCTGATACTGAGTTGATGAAAAAGTGGCTGCCGATCAATCGCTATTCGGGCGGGAGCGAACACACCACGATGCACCTACTCTATGCGCGCTTCTTCACGCAGGCGCTCTATGATCTCGCACTCGTGCCGGTCGAAGAGCCATTCACCGAGCGCTTTAATCGCGGGCTCATTATGGGTCCCGACGGAGCTAAGATGAGCAAGTCAAAAGGGAATGTCATTAATCCGGATGAGTTTGTGCAGAAGCATGGCGCCGATGCGGTGCGAATCTATCTCGCCTTCATCGGTCCTTACAACGAGCCAGGGAGCTACCCCTGGAATCTCGACGGTGTTGCTGCGATGCGGAAGTTTTTGGAACGAATTGATCGCCTCGTGGACCGGAATATAGAGGGACTTACGAAGTCCCTAGATACGGGAACCGAATGTAAGGACTTCGTAAGTCCAGAAATACAGCAAGCACTCGCACGCACGAGCGTGAAGGTCGCGCAGGACGGTGATCGCTTTAAATTCAATACCAGCATTTCAACGCTCATGATTCTTGTAAACGAATTGGAGAAACAGGAGAGTATTTCCAAAGATACTCTCGCTCAGCTAGTGATTATGCTCGCGCCCTTCGCCCCGCACCTCGCAGAAGATTTGTGGGAAAAACTCGGTGGGGAAGGGAGCGTGCACAAACAGGTATGGCCAGCAGCCGTTGTAATAGTAGCGAGCGAAAAAGAAGTCATCGTACAGGTGAACGGCAAGCGTCGTGGCTCGGTCACGCTCGCACAGGACGCCTCTGAGGAGGCAGTAACGGCTGAGGCACTGAAGATCCCGACAGTCGCTGCAGCACTCGGCGGGCAGGAGCCAAAGCGGGTCGTCTACGTCCCGGGTAAGATCCTGAATCTTGTGGTATAGTCCAGCTATTGACAGAGGGGTTGACTCTTTATTAAGCGTTTGCTATAAATTACACCACATGAAAAAAATGACCAAAACTAAAAAGATCGGGAAATCTTCGGCTATTGCCGCAGCCTCCTTTTCCTTTGATAGCGCTGCGCTGGTGAAGCGGCTCCTCGCCGCCGCTCCAGAACGCGCGCGCGACGTTTTGGTGCGCCGTTTTGGCCTCGGCACGAACGCCGAACGCGAGACACTTGAAGCGATCGGCGATCGCTCGAGCATCACCCGCGAGCGCGTGCGCCAGATCGAGGCTGCCGGACTCGACGCGATTCGCGCGAGCAAGATTTTTAAAGAATCGCAGGGAGCGTTTGAGGATCTCGCACGCTACATTGACTCGCTCGGCGCCATCGTGCCCGAAGAAACGCTTCTTTCCGCACTCGGGAAGGATGAGAAGAGCCGCAACCGATTCCGCTTCCTCCTCATGGTTGACTCGGCGTTCTTCCGCGAGCGCGAGACAAACGACTTCCTCGCGCGCTGGCATGTCGATGCCACGGCCGCAAAACATATCCATGACGCGCTCTCGAAGCTGTATGCGTCGCTCCCGGATGACGAGGTCGTCTCTGAAGCCGAGATCCTCGATCGCTTTCTTGATGAGCTCAAGTCGGTCAACGACGCCTACAAGAACGAGGAGGTCTTGAAGCGCTGGCTCTCGCTCTCTAAGCATATCGGCAGGAACCCGCTTGCCCAGTGGGGCAAGATGAGCGCACCTGCCATCCGTATCAAGGGCATCCGCGATTACGCCTATCTCGCTATCAAGCGCCACGGCGCTCCGATGCACTTCTCTGAAGTCTCGAAGGCGATCAGCAACCTCTTCTCCAAGAAGGCGCACGTCGCGACAACGCACAACGAGCTCATCAAGGATCCTCGTTTCGTACTCGTCGGCCGCGGACTCTACGCGCTCACCGAGTGGGGCTATACGCCGGGCGTTGTGCGCGACGTTATTCGCGAGACGCTTGAGGAGAAAGGCCCGATGAAGAAAGACGAGATCATCAAGCACGTCAAGAAAGCTCGTTTTGTGAAGGACAACACCATCTTGGTGAATTTGAACGATTCGCGCTACTTCAAACGGATGAAAGACGGCCGCTACGCGGCAGTATAAACAAAGCGGCGCTTCTGGCGCCGCTTTTTGTTGCTATACTTGTCATATGCTTCCGTTCTTAGACAAACTTGAAAAGTTAACGAGCAAGTCCACCGCGCAATCCGGCTTCCGCCTTCCGGAGTGGCCGATCCTCATCCTCGGGGCGATGATCCTGCTGGTCTCGTTCATCTTCATGCCCAAAGTGGTCTCACTCGCGCTCTCGCTCGCGCTCTTTATCGCGCCCTTGTGGCTACCAGCTCTGCTCCTCGGCGGCGCGTGGGGGCTCTGGATCGCGTGGCGGCGATCAGAGTTTATCGCAGCACAAGAGATGATACTCCTTGAGATCAAACCGCCGCGCAACCTTATCAAGACGCCGCTTGCGATGGAGACTTTCTTCTCGGGTATCCATCTCTCTCCGGGCGAGGGTACCTGGTATGTTCGTTGGATCAAAGGGGGAGTGCGCCCCTGGTGGTCGCTTGAGATCGCCTCTATAGAGGGTCAGGTGCACTTCTTCATCTGGACGCGGACATTCTTTCGCTCCGTCATTGAGACTCAGCTCTATGCGCAGTATCCGAGCATACAGATAACTGAAGCACCCGACTACACGCGATTTGCTGATTTAAGTCTTGAGAAATGGGGCTCAGGAATCTGGGGGTGTGACTTCATCCATACCGACCCTGACCCGCTCCCGATCAAAACCTATGTTGAATACGGCTTGGACAAGATACAAAAGGAGGAGGAGCAGACCGACCCGCTCGCCAACCTTATTGAGTTTATGGGCTCAATGGGCAAGGGTGAACAGTTGTGGCTCCAGATTATGATCCGTGTGCATAAGGGCGAGAAGTATCACAAATTAAAAGATAATGGAAAGCCCTTTGATTGGAAGGATGAGGCAAAGGATCTTGTGAAGAAAATGCGGGAGGAGACACGTATGCCGTATACCGATCCTGTATCGGGGAAGGAGGTCCCTGGGTTCCCCAACCCGACCAAGGGTCAGATGGAGAAAATCGCCGCCATTGAGCGCAATGTCACCAAACCCGCCTTTGATGTCGGCATACGCGGCATATATCTCGTCAACGCAGACCAGAAATTCAGAGTGGTAAATCTCTTTGCCCTCATGAATATCTTCAAACAATTCTCTTCAGAAGGGTGGAATGGGATCAAGGCGGGTGCCGGCAGCTGGATGATGCAGTTTGATGATTATCCTTGGGAGATCGGCACCGATAAATTAAAAAATAAAATCCGCACCGCGCTCGTAGAAGCGTATCGCCGCCGCCAATACTTCCATCCGCCGTTTACCTTCGGCTTCCACCCCGACAAGGCGATGGTGATGAGCACCGAGGAGCTCGCGACGATCTTCCATATCCCGTCGCGTGCGATCGAGACACCGAGCCTCGGGCGCATCCAGTCGGCAACGAGCGAAGCACCTGTTAACCTGCCGGTGTAATGTATCTTGCTTTCTTTAAAACGAATTGGCCGTGGATCGCGATGCTGGCGTTCGCTGCGGTCTCCATAGGCGGATATCGTTCGTTCATTTCGCCACCAGCCGATTTTCCTTCGGGGAGCATTGTAGTCGTCGCACAAGGACTGTCCGCACCCCAAGTCGCGCGAGGGCTTGCTGATGCGCGTGTGATCGCTCACCCGATGTCCTTGGAGTTGTTGGTGCGCCTTGGTGCAAAGAGCACCCGCATACAAGCGGGCGCGTACCGGTTCGAGTCACCTCAAAACGTATTTACCATCGCACGTCGGCTCGTGACGGGCGCATTCGGACTCCCTTTAACGCGGATTACCTTCATCGAAGGGGTGACGGTGCGAGAGATTGCGGCGCAAGTCGAAGAGGCGTTCCCCGGAATATCCGCGGCGGACTTTGCATCGATCGGGGAGCCTCACGAGGGGTACCTCTTCCCCGATACTTATTTCTTCTCGCCTTCGGCAGATGCAGAATCAATCGTGAGGGACATGCGTGATAATTTCAACGCTCAGACGGCGCCTCTTGCTGAGGAGACACGAGCGTCAGGGCATTCGCTCTCTGAAATTGTCATGATGGCGTCCCTTATCGAGAAAGAGGCCCGTGGCATTACCGACAAGCGCCTCGTGTCCGGCATCCTTTGGAACCGCCTCGAGCGCGACATGCCGCTTCAAGTCGACGCCGCGCGCGAGACGTACGAGCATAAAGGGTTCCCGGCAGTGCCGATCGCGAATCCCGGTCTTGAATCGCTTGAAGCGGCGCTCCACCCCGCCCAGACCGACTATTTCTACTACCTCACCGGCAACGATGGCCTCATGCATTATGCAAAAACGTTTACCACTCACCAATCAAACATCCGGAAGTTTTTGAATTAGGTTGCGAGTCAGACTCGCAAAATAAAAAATCGCAGGAGGGCATACGGCCTCTTCCTGCGATTCGGTTACTTCGTGAGGTATTCTTTGAGTGCGATAGCGGCTTCTTTAATCTTGGGAGCAAGATCGTAGAGGAACACGTTATCGTACGAGATCCACACCCCAGCTTCGTGTTCTGTACTTAACCGCAGTGTTCCGGCTATAACGCGCGCGACGCCAATCACCTGAACATAAAGGTTTCCTTTGTATTTTCCTTCACGAATCACATGATTGTCGACATAGGTGAGAGGTGCGACTGGCTCCACTAGGAACCCTGTTTCTTGCTCGACCTCCCGTATACCCGCACACCACAGATCTTCTGCGGTATCGACTTTTCCTCCCGGACATTCCCATAACCCTTTTTTGTAGGGATCAGACAATGACCGCTTCATGAGGAGAAGCCTCCCCGCCTCATTTACGACAAAACACCGCATCACGAGAGTTACTCGCAGTGGTCCGGACATGCGAACCTCCTTTCTCCATCTTTATTTTTATTTCAATCCGGATATAGCTTATCAACACTATCGAATAAAGTCAAATCATGGTTACATACACGCATGGAGATGAAAGAGGTGCGCGGGAAAAAAGTGTTTGTTGGCCTGTCTGGAGGCGTGGACTCCGCGGTGTCTGCCGCGCTCTTGCAGAGGGCTGGCGCACGCGTGACAGGCGTGTTTATCAAAGGCTGGTATCCGCCTGGGATGCCGTGTACCTGGGCCACAGAGCGCCGCGATGCGATGCGGGTGGCGGCGCGGCTCCGGATCCCATTCCTTACTTTTGACGCAAGTGCGGAGTATAAAAAAAGCGTTGTTGAATATCTGCTCGAAGAATATCGCTCCGGTCGGACACCAAATCCCGATGTGATGTGCAATAAGGAGGTAAAGTTCGGCGCATGTTATCGCTTCGCGATGGATGCCGGCGCTGATGCGATCGCGATGGGGCATTATCGCGCGGGCGAAAAGGACCAGAGCTACTTCCTCTGGGCCGTGCCCAAGGATATAGTGGACGCAACACTGTTTCCGGTAGGGAACATGAAGAAAGAAGACGTACGCAAGCTCGCAAAAAAATTCAACCTGCCGGTCGCAGAGAAGAAAGACAGCCAGGGCGTCTGCTTCCTCGGTGCGGTCTCCATCAAAGAATTTTTATTGCGTGAATTGGGGAGTGCTAACCCGGCGCTTTTGTACACTATCGGCCAACGCATCGGAAAAGAAGGATCGAATGACGTGTGGTATGTAATCGGGAAGGACGTTGAAAAAAAAGAGATCAGAACCGCAAGGACGCGATCCGCGCCGATGCATGAGATCTCCTTCACCGATGCAAATTGGTTTGCCGCGTCGGCGCGCGTCACCGAGGCTCAGTACCGTTATCGCGGTCCGCACATACAAGGAAGGGTTGAAGGGGATTGCTTCATCCCCGCACAGTCGCTGCCCGATATCCCTGCGCCCGGCCAGTCGATCGTTTTTTACTCGCCTCGCGTCAGCGCTTCCGGCGAAGCAAGTCATAGCGGCGAGTTGGCCGGTGGTGGTATTATTGTCGCATGAGCCATACACGCCTCTGGATCGCCGCGGCCATCATCGTTTTTTTTCTCATCGTGAGTTTCGTATTCTCGGTACCGCGGACGGGCGACGTTGCCCAGGCGCCACTCTCGCGCGCCGAAGTGACACACACGCCATCCGTTGCCCTGCGCGATTCTTTTAAAAAAGGGGTGCACACGATTACCGGATCACTCGAGGCCCCAAATGCCTGCACAAGCGTAGGTGCCGAGGCTTCTCTGGCGGGCGAAGGATCAGAGAGCGGCATTTTAGTCGCACTCACGCTTGTAGATGACGGAGGAGTATGCTTGCAGGTGCCAACGCGCGCGACATTCTCTGCAACAATCTCTGCACCTGTCGATTTGCCGATATTCGCGACAGTGAACGGGAGTATAGCGACGACAAGCAGACTATGACGCCTCTCCCAACTATCGTTAAGGCCGATGGGTCGAGCGAGATCTTTGATCCTGTGCGCCTCGGTATCTCTCTGAAACGAGCAGGAGCAGGCGAACACACCGCGGCACGCATAGCCGAGGCAATCACGAGCACCGTCGTGCCGGGAGCTCCCTCGCGAGAGATTTATGCACGCGCCTTCGCACTCTTGCGCAAAGAGGCTCGTCCGATCGCTGCCCGCTATGCGCTCCGACGTGCGCTTCTTGAGCTCGGGCCTACCGGTCACCCATTTGAAGACTTCGTCTCACACCTCTATCGCGCAGAAGGATGGCAGGTCGAGACACGCAAATTGCTGCAAGGAAGATGCGTGATGCACGAGATCGATCTCTACGCATCGCATCCGGAACAAGGCGTCCATCTCGCCGCCGAGTTGAAGTATCATAACGACCCGAGTTACAAGACTGACCTGAAAGTCGCCCTGTATGTGAAGAGCCGCTTCGAGGACATTTTTTCCTGCAACGAGGGAGCTCGCGTGTGTCCAATCGACCGTGGACTCTTGGTGACGAACACTAAGTTCACCTCTGAAGCCATCGCGTATGGCGAATGCGCGGGCGTCGAACTCCTCGGATGGGGCTATCCGACGGATAACAGCCTCTTCATGCGCATGAGCCGCGCGAAAGTGTATCCGATCACCACCTTGACCGGTATTTCCCACGCCGAGAAGCGGCTCCTTATCGAACAGGGAGTGATCGCGGTCGACACTATTATGAAAGATCGTCGTGCACTTGACGTGCTGCATTTGTCACCTGAGAGGATCGGCGAACTCCTCGCAGAGGCCGATGGGCTCCTTGAGCTCCCTGGTGCTGCGGACAACAGCTCTTCTCTATGACGCGCAACACTTTCTCTACCAGTACCTTCGGCTTCTCGGTCGGTTCCTTCGTTGCCGGAATCATGCTCGGCGCCTTGCTCGCGGGCTCCTATTTCCTCAGCGGCAACTTCTCTCTCCCTGTTTTGCCTATCGACCAGCGGGGAGCAGACTCTCCTCTTTCCGGCACACAAGACGCCAACCTTGGTACAGAAAAGAGCGGCGCAGTATCCGTGGCAGACCAATCCTCCGGTAGCGTGGTTATGGTCGAGTCGATCACGGTGCCGCCACCGGGTGTCTGGGTCGCCGTGCGCGAGGTAACCAGCGGCAACCTCGGGAACGTGCTTGGCGCCGCGCGCGTAGATGGCCCTCGTAGCTCCGTGCCTGTGCAGCTTCTGCGGGCGACCGAGCCGGGCCGATCATATGCCGTTGAACTGTATCGCGATGACGGAAACGGTACCTTTGATTTCGCCGTCAATAGCGTCTACGTCGATTTTGACACCGGCGCATCCGTGGTCGCGTATTTCAAAACCACGCCATGAGCAAATACTACAAGCCGGATCGGAATCCCGGATGGAATTATGGCGGCAGTAATTGGCGACTCTCACGGTCGAAGATAAGCTTATTCATTGACTGCCCGCGTTGCTTTTATCTGGATAACAAGCTCGGCACCGCCCGACCGCCCGGCTATCCCTTCAGCCTGAACTCTGCCGTTGATGCACTGCTAAAAAAGGAGTTTGATATCCACCGAGCTGAGGCGACGACTCATCCGCTCATGCAGGCCTATGGGCTCGACGCTATTCCTTTCGAACACGCGAACCTGAATGTCTGGCGCGAGAACTTTAAAGGCATAGAAATTACGCATGAGCCGACAGGGTTCCGGATATCGGGAGCGATAGATGACGTGTGGGTCAAGCCTGACGGCGAGCTCATCATTGTTGATTACAAATCGACCAGTAAGGACGCGCGGATAGAATCCCTCGACGAAGACTGGCATGAGGGATACAAGCGCCAGATGGAGACCTACCAATGGCTCTTCCGGAGAAGCGGCTTCAAGGTTTCTAACACCGGCTATTTCGTTTATGCGAATGCCGACAAAGACAGGGGGGCGTTTGACGGTGTCCTTAATTTTGAATTGACGCTTATACCCTACGAGGGCGATGATTCTTGGATAGAGCGTACGCTCTTGAATATAAAAAAATGCCTCGACAGCGACGCGATACCCGACGCACATCCGGACTGCGACTATTGCCAGTACCGCGACATGGCGGGGAAGAAACTGCTCGCTCTACATACTGAAAATAAGAAGAAAAATGCAGGAACATGAACGAAAAAATGATGGACACGGAGTGTCCATCAAAAGGAGTATGACCGTAAAGATAGAATCATTATGGGCGAAGCATTTGGGAGGCGAGTTTGAAAAGGAATATTTCGTAAAGCTCACGGCCTTTGTGAAGAGTGAATACAAAGAAGGGAAGGTGTACCCCGCGCCTAAGAACATTTTTCGCGCATTCGACTTGTGTCCTTTTGATAAGGTAAAAGTGGTGATTCTTGGTCAGGACCCGTATCACGGAATAGGGCAGGCGAATGGATTGGCTTTTGCAGTGGATGAAAAAATTGCCGTACCTCCATCTCTACAAAACATCTTCAAAGAGATCGAAAGTGATTGTGGACACCCGGTGTCTACAAAAAATAACGGCGATCTATCGCGATGGGCAAAACAGGGCGTTTTGTTGCTCAACGCGACGCTCACTGTTCGTGCTCATAACGCTGGTTCGCATCAAAATCACGGCTGGGAGCAATTTACCGACGCTGTAATCCGCACGCTCGGAGATGAGAGCGAGCATCTCGTCTTCATGCTCTGGGGCAACTACGCGAAGGCGAAGGGAGCGCATATTGATCGCACCAAACATCTCGTCCTCGAAGCGCCGCACCCCTCGCCCTTCTCCGCCGCCTCTGGCTTCTTCGGCTCTAAGCACTTCTCTAAGGCGAACGCCTACCTCGCTTCTCGCGGCCAAACGCCAATCAATTGGATATAGAATGAATCTCACTTATTTGTAACGGTCGTAGATAATAGAGGATATCTAGATGCGCAAAAGGGAAAGGAATTTTTCTTTCTGCGATTGCGGGCCGATTATGGCGAGGTTCAGTTTTTCGGTGCGGAAAATGTCATTCGCAACGCGTTTAATGTCAGCGGCGGTAACCTTGTCGATATTTCTTAAGCTCTCTTCTAGCGTGCGGATCTTGCCGATGGCTATAAGCGATGAAGCCGCGTTGCCGGCAACTCCGTCGCTCGTTTCAAGCGAAATCGTCAGGGTGCCTTTGATAAATGACTTCGCTTTCTTCAGCTCTGCCGCCGAAACATTTTCGCGTTTTATTTTCCTGAATTCAGCAAGGATCGTCTCGACTACTTTTTGTACCTTCTTGTGGTCTATACCTGCCTGCACGACGAAATAGCCGGTATCGGGATATTTCTCCGCCCATGCGCGCACAGAATACGCGAGCCCGCGTTTTTCACGTACTTCAATAAAGATGCGACTGCTCATGCCTTGTCCGAGGATAGTCGCGAGCACCGCGAGCGCATATTCGTCTTTATGCAGATACGGATAACTGGGCACGCCAAGCATAAGGTGCGTTTGGTCTGTTTTCTTTTCTTTAATCGCGATACGCGGCGCAGATTGTGCGCCGGTAAACGGCACGAGTGCCGGCTGTTTGATTTGTTTAATTTGCCCGAACCCCCGGCGAATTTTTGCAAGCACCTTCGGGGTGGAGAATGACCCTGCGATGCAGACGACCGTGTTCTCGGAGGTGTAGTTCCTTTTCAAATATTCTGCAAAATCTTTTCGGCTGAACGTACGAATATTTTCCTTCGGCCCAAGAATCGTTCGCCCGAGCGGATGCTCCGCACCGAAGATGAGCTCCTCGAACACATTGTCCACGTTGTTCATCGGCATGTCTTCATACATGTCGATCTCTTGGATAATGGTGCCGCGTTCTTTCGTGATTTCCTTCGATGCCAGTGTCGAGTTGAGGAACATATCGCTCAACACATCGATCGCCGTATCGAGGTACTGTTTCGACACCTTAGCCCAATAAGCGGTATGATCCTTTGCGGTAAAAGCATTATAGACGCTCCCGATCGCCTCGAGCTCGCTGCTGATAGTCTGTGCGTTTGGTCGTTTTTTTGTGCCCTTGAAGAACATGTGTTCGAGAAAGTGGGCGAGCCCATTTTCTTTCTTATTTTCATACCGTGAGCCCGTGCCGGTCATAATGATCGCGGTTGCCGTAGCCGCCTCCTTCATGGGCACAAGGATGACTCGAAGACCGTTTTTAAGTGTGTGGATGTCGTATTTCATTATGCGCAATATACGCTTTATTTTGCATTGCGTAAAATGCCAGGGCACGATACTTTGGTCATATGACCGTCAACGAGGTGCGCAGGCGCTATCTGGAGTTTTTCGCCAAGCGAGGGCACACGATTATCCCCTCGGCACCGATCGTGCCCGAGAACGACCCGACGACGCTCTTCACTAGCAGCGGCATGCAGCCCCTGGTGCCATATCTTCTCGGCCAGCCGCACTCGGCGGGGAAGCGATTAGCGAATTCACAAACCTGCTTCCGCGCACAGGATATTGAAGAAGTGGGTGACAATCGCCACACGACTTTTTTTGAAATGCTCGGCAATTGGTCGCTCGGGGATTATTTCAAACAAGAGCAGTTGCCGTGGCTCTACGAATTTTTAACGACAGAACTCGAACTCCCGAAGGACCGGCTCTGGGTGACCTGCTTTGCCGGAGATGAAGTGTTTAATCTACCAAGAGATACCGAATCGGCAGAGATTTGGAAAAAATTAGGAGTGCCTGAAGATCACATTCATTTTTATGATGCGAAGAAGAATTGGTGGAGCCGTTCCGGTACGCCTGACAAGATGCCAGCAGGGGAGCTGGGCGGTCCTGATTCTGAAATATTTTTTGATTTTGGTACGCCACATGACCCAGCCTTTGGAGAAACGTGCCACCCGAACTGCGATTGTGGGCGCTTCATGGAGATCGGCAATTCGGTCTTTATGGAGTATGTGAAAAATGGGAGCGGCTCGTTCGACAAACTCCCGCAACAAAACGTCGATTTCGGCGGCGGCCTTGAGCGACTGACTGCGGCGACACGAGATAATTCTGACGTCTTTCTGATTGACACCTTTGATGCCGCGCGCGCGGTGCTTGAAAAACATTCGGGCATGCAATATAGGGACATCGTAAGTCCCGTATCAGATACGGGACTTACGATGTCCAAACTTCGGGCGTTCAGGATCATTTTGGACCATGTGCGTGCGGCTTCCGTCATGTTTGATGCAGGACTTCATCCTACAAACACAGAGCAAGGATATGTTCTGCGCCGCCTTATCCGTCGCGCAATACGCGAAATGGATCGTCTCAGTATTAAAGAGGCGATACTCGGCGAGATTGCCGGAGGACATGAAGACGAGTTCCGTGCAGAAGAAATGCAGTTTAGGAAAACGCTCTCACACGGCCTCCGCGAGCTGGAGAAGATGGGAAGTAACGTTGATGCATTCATGCTCTTCACCACCTACGGATTCCCGATCGAACTCACTGAAGAAATCGCCAGAGAACGCGGTATCACGATTGATATAGATGTCGTGCGGGCAAAGATGGCGGAGCATCAGGCGCTCTCGCGATCGGGCGCCGCACAGAAGTTTACCGGCGGGCTCGCCGATGCGAGCGAGGCGACCACCAAGCTCCACACCGCGCACCACCTGCTCCTTAATGCGCTCCAAAGAGTGCTTGGGAGCGAGGTGCACCAGCGGGGGAGCAATATCACCGGCGAGCGCCTGCGCATTGATTTCTCCTACGGACAGAAGATGGTTCCGGAGCAAATTGCAGAAGTGGAGAAGATCGTGAACGAGCAGATTGAGCAGGCACTGCCGGTCGAACACCTTACCCTACCGAAAGAAGAGGCTGAGAAACTCGGGGCTGAGCATGAGTTTGGTGCAAAATATCCCGACATGGTGTCGGTCTATCGCATCGGTTCATCTCTAGAATTTTGCGGCGGGCCGCATGTGCACAACACTGCTGAGCTTGGTCATTTCAAGATTATGAAAGAAGAAGCGTCCTCTGCCGGCGTCCGGCGTATCAAGGCAGTGTTAGAATAAGTGAATGAGTTTTTTGCAAAAGCTATTCCACAATGAGAGAGGCGTGGAGCCGGTCGTACTGATCAATATCGGTGTGGGGTCGGTCGCGGGTGCGTATGCGCACTATACAGAGAAGGGAGCGCCGACACTGCTCTACACCCGCCGTCTCCCTATAGAGGTTCGAAAGGATGAATTGCACGAGAAGGCGATGCTGCGTGCCCTCGCGATACTTGGCAATGAGATGATCCGCGAGGGCACGCCGATCCTCATGCGCGCCATCGGGACCGGCCGCAGCGACACTATTCTCGTCTCGATCGATACTCCTTGGCAAGAGACCAGCGTACGCACAGAGAATTTCGAGCGGAATCACCCCTTCACCTTCACCAAAAGCATGGTTGCCACGGCACTCGAGAAAACGAGGGCATCAACGCCAAGGAAGATACTCGCTAATGAGAGCATCATCGGCACCATCTTAAACGGATATGAGACGCGTGATCCATATGGCAGAAAGGCGCACCGCGCCTCGGTTATCGTCCTCACATCGCTCATTGACGAAAGGATAGCTGGCAGTATCAACGCAACGCTTCGCGGCATTTTCCATACCAAGCACATCCTCTCGATCGTCGGCAGCTCGTTGCGGTATCAGGCGATGCGCATCGCCTTCCCGCACGAGCGCGACGCGCTGATCCTCGACGCGACGGGATCCATCATTTCTATCTCGGTGGTACACAAGGGCCTTTTTATCGCCTTGGCCGAAATAGCGAACGATGCCGACGATCGCTCATGGGTAGACAAGGTTATAAGCGAATTCACCTCTATCGCGGAGAAGCACCCCTTGCCGCGCGTCATCTTCTTACTCGCGCGCGATTCAGAGATCGCCGCTTTTCGACAGGCGCTTGAAGCGGGAGATCTTGGCAAGCTCTGGCTCTCAGACGATCCGCCAAAGATCGTCCCCGTTCTCGCGAGCCATCTCGGCGGCATTGTCCGCCAAACAACTGCCATGCCTCCCGATCTCGAACTCCTCCTCATGTCGCTCTACTTCCAGCATCGCACTCCGTAAGGTGTCACCTTACGGAATTTTTACACAGCGGGGTTGCAGGGCGGGGTGAGGTGGTATAATCCCAGACATGCGCACACTTGATGACATTGTCCCGCCTTCTCGGCGTAAAGAGACCTCACCAGCACCAGCCAATAACCCGCCCAGCGGCCGCGAGCCGCGGCAAAAGTCCCAGTTCCCTTATCTAACATTCATCGTTATTGTCCTCGTTATCGCCGCCTCGGTAGGCGCGCTCTTCTACTTCTCTAACGCCAAGGTCGAGGTCACGCCGAACACTGTCTCTGCTGCGGTACAGAGTTCCTTCACGGCGAGCCAGAGCGCCGGTGCGCTGCCGTTCGAGATAATCACCGCGGAGAAGACCGCGTCACAGAGCGTGACAGGGAGCGGCACCAAAACAGTAACCTCCTCTGCCTCAGGGAACATCACTATCTACAACACACAAACACAGGCACAGAAGCTGGTCACGAACACGCGCTTCGCGACTTCTGCGGGGCTTATCTTCCGCATCCACGCGCCGGTCACTATACCGGGCGGTACGACGGCGAAGCCCGGCAGCATAACAGCGAAGGCGTTTGCCGACCAGCCGGGGGATTCATATAACGTCGGCCCGACCTCTTTCACTGTTCCCGGATTCGCCGGAACGCCGCAAGCGAGCCAGGTATATGCTCGCTCCTCGGCAGCGATGACGGGTGGCGCTTCTGGCTCGGTGCCGGTAGTAGATGCCGCGACTGAAACAAAGACGAGGGAGGCTCTCACCGCTGCTCTCGGTACCGATCTCGTCGCGAGCATAGAGGAGCGGATTCCAGCAGGATACGTACTCGTGCCCGGCGCATCCGTCACTACCTATCAGGAACTTTCTACGACTCCCTCCGAGACGACAGGTCAGGCGGATATAAAAGAGCAGGGGACCATCACGGCAGTCGTCTTCCCTAATGCTGCCCTCGCCAAGGCGATCGCCTCCTCGGTCGCTGGCCTCAACTATCAGGGCGAGCCGCTGACGCTTGCTTCAACGGATAGCCTCCAGCTCACTCCCGATGGCACACTCGACCCGGACGCGCCGTCGTTTTCGTTTACCCTCTCTGGCACCGCGTCGCTTATCTACACGGTCGATTCGGCGCGTATCGCGGCTGCCATCGCCGGAGAGACCCGCTCATCCGCCGAGGTGGCGCTCACCAACTATCCGGAGGTGAAGCGGGCGATTATCATCCTCCGGCCCTTCTGGCGGCAGACCTTCCCCCAGGACCCTTCCTCGATCTCGGTCGTGGTTGACGAAGCGCGTTGACGATTTCTGGGGTATCTGCTAGATTAACTAGGTACTTGTATGGCTGATCCGACTGATAAATAAATGAGCAGTGGCGAAGATACAAAGACGACGGTGACTGGTACCGTTGAAGAGGTATTACCAAACTCTCTTTTTCGGGTTCGTCTAGCTCCGACGCTCCCAAAGGAGGTCGGAGCTCCGACTGAAAACGTCGGAGCAGCAAGTGAAGAGGGGGGAGCGGGCGAGCTGGTGCTCGCCTATCTCGCCGGCAAGATGCGTTTGCATCGCATTCGTGTCTTGGTTGGCGATCAGGTGGAGATGGTGCTCGACCCGTACGGTGGTCGCGCAAGGGTAGTGCGCCGGTTGACGTAAATCTTTACACAGTTAAATTTTTAAACATTTCTGTTCATGAAAGTGCAAGCTTCGATAAAAGTACAGCAGCCTGGAGACCAGCTCGTTCGACGCGGCGGGCGCTTGTACCGTATCAACAAGAAGAAGCCGCGCCGCAAGGCACGCCAGGGCTAACAGGATATTTAAAAATTTAAACATTTAAAGTTATGCGTATCGCCGGTGTCACTCTCCCAGATAACAAGCAGCTCGCATATGCGTTGCCGCTTATCTTTGGTATTGGGCCAACGCGCGCCCGAGAGATCCTTGAGCAGGTCGGTGTTGCTCCGACCAAGAAGGGCAGCGAGCTCACCAGCGATGAGGAACAGAAGATTCGCTCGCTCGCCGAGGGCTTCACGATCGAAGGCGAGCTGCGCCGCGAGATCGGGCAGAACATCAAGCGGCTCAAGGATATCCGCTCGGCGCGCGGCGAACGCCATGCGCGCGGACTCCCCTCGCGTGGCCAGCGCACAAAGACCAACTCGCGCACCCGTCGCGGCAACGTGAGAAAGACGATGACCTCCGGTCGCCGTACGCTCGAGAAAACCTAATCTTTACATATTTAAACATGGGTAAAAAACGAATCATCAAGAAGAGCGGCAAGGGCCTCGACCAGGGGCGCAAAGAGCGCGCCCTCTCGAAGGCGACCAAGCGCCATCTCGAGAAGGCTATCCTCCACATCGAGGCGACGTTCAACAATACCAAAGCCATCCTTACAGACGAAAAGGGGAATGCGGTCGTGAGCTCGAGCGCCGGCGCACTCGGCTTTTCTGGTGCGCGCAAGTCCACGCCGTACGCGGCGGCAAAGGTCGGCGAGTTCCTCGGCGAGAAGGGTATGATGATCGGCATTAAGGAGGCGACGGTCGTCATCCGCGGCGTCGGTGCCGGCCGAGAATCAGTTTTGCGTGCTTTCTCGGGCAAGGGCGTCCAGATCAAGTCCATCAAGGACGTTACGCCTGTGCCACACAACGGCCCACGCCCGCCGAAGCCGCGCCGCGTATAACCATATTTAAATATTTAAACTTTTAAATATGATCACTGGACCACGATATAAAATAGCAAAACGCCTTGGCGCATCCGTCTTTGAGAAGGCGCAGACGCAGAAGTTCGCGCTCTCCGCAGACCGGAGCGCGAAGAACAAGAAGCGTACCCGCGGCGGCCGCCAGAGCGAGTACGGCAAGCAGATGCTGGAGAAGCAGAAGGTGCGCATCACCTATGGCCTGCCAGAACGCCAGTTCCGCAATTATGTCCGCAAGGCGCTCGCTGCGCACACCTCCGCCTCCGGCGAAAAGCCGGTCGAGCGCCTGCACGAGCTCCTCGAGATGCGGCTCGACAACGTCGTTTGGCGGCTCGGTTTGGCGTCGACGCGCCGTGCAGCGCGCCAAATGGTCGCCCACGGCCACGTAACCGTAGGCGGTAAGAAGAGTCGTGTGCCTTCGCAGGCTCTGCGGGTCGGCGATCGCATCGCAATTCGCGAGGGCTCAAAGGAGCACGGCAGTCTCGTCGGATTCAGCGAGCGCTTTATGGAACGCCCGCTCCCATCCTGGCTCTCATGGAACCCGGGGGCAATGGAGGGTGCCGTTATCGAGCGCCCCACCGCGGCTTCGGCTGATCCGGCGGGCGACCTGGTCATGGTGCTCTCGTTCTACACGAGGTAATTAAATATTTAAATGTTTAAATATTTAAATTTAATTAAAAGGTAACACGATTGCGTTATGGAATACCACATCACACTTCCGAGTAAGCCCCGTATCGTCTCTGAAGAGGGACTGCAAGGCGTATATGAGATAGATTCGCTCTATCCGGGCTACGGGCACACGCTCGGCAACAGCTTGCGCCGCATTATCCTCTCATCGCTCCCCGGAGCGACCATTACCCAAGTGAAGATCGAGGGCGCCGCACACGAATTCGCGACGCTCGAAGGCGTACGCGAAACCGTGATGGAAATCATTTTGAACCTGAAGCGCGTGCACTTCGTCCTTCATGGCGACGAGCCGCAGACCATTTCCCTTACTTCGAAGGGCACCGGAGAGGTCACGGCAAAGAATTTCAATCTGCCCACCCAAGTTGAAATACAAAATCCTGACCAGCACATCGCTGATCTCTCAGGAAAGGCTTCCTTGGAGATCGAAGCGACCATCGAGCGCGGCCTCGGCTATGTGCCGCGTGAGGTTTTGACCAACGAGAAGGTCGATATCGGCACTATCGCGCTTGACGCAACCTTTACCCCCATCCGCCGCGTGAACTACGAGGTAGAGAACATGCGCGTGGGCGACCGTACCGACTTTAACCGCCTACGCATCCTGATCGAGACCAACGGCACCATCGCTCCACGGGAGGCATTGGAGAAGTCGATCGAGACGATGATCCACCAACTCAAAGCGGTGATCGGATTCCAAGAGCCCTCCGTCGTTGAAACTATGGGGGGAAAAAGCGCATCGGTCTCTTCTTCTGCAAAGACCGCCGAGGGCGCAGTTGACGCGACAAAGCTCAAGCTCGTAGATCTCGGGCTCTCGGCACGCATCGTCGGAACTCTCGAAGGTGCTGGCATCAAGAGCGCTGCCGGCCTCGCACGCAAGTCGGCGAGCGCTCTCAAAGAAATCGACGGCATCGGCGAGAAGGCAATCGGAGAAATCTCTGAAGCTCTTGCGAACGCCGGTCTCGCGCTCAAGGGTGAGTGAAATTTTAAATGTTTAAATATGTAAATATTTCATTATGACATTCACTCGCAAAACACGCTTCAACCGCCCCAGCAATCAATATCGGGCACTCATGCGTTCACTCGCGCGCTCTTTGGTATTGGAAGAAAAGATTTCCACCACCGAGGCGAAGGCAAAGGCGTTGCGTCCCTTCGTTGAGCGCTTAGTAACGTATGCGAAGAAGAATACGCTTGCGAGCCGGCGACTTGCTAAGACGAAGCTTGGCGATGACGCCGCAGTGAAGAAGCTTTTTGACTCTATCGGCCCGCGGTATGCGACACGCCCGGGCGGCTACACGCGCGTGGTGAAGCGCGCACTTCGCGGGAGCAACGACGCACGCAAGCTTGCGTATATTGCGTTTGTGTAATATCACCTATCTATGACCTCAAACACTAAACCGGCACCCACTGAGCACATCATCGACGCGACTGACCGCACCCTCGGGCGCGTGGCGAGCGAGGCGGCGCACGCGCTTCTCGGGAAGCGCTCGGTGCACTTCGCCAAGAATCAGGCGCAACCGGTCACAGTCACCATCAACAATGCAGCTAAGCTCCACATCCCTGCACGCCGCAGCGCCGGCAAGATCTACACGCACTACACCGGCTATCCGGGCGGCCTGCGTTCCGTGAGCATGGCGGTCATGATTGAGAAGAAGGGTATTGCGGACGTCGTCAAGAAGACGGTTGACGGCATGATCCCGCGCAACAAGCTCCGCGTGCCGCGCATGAAAAACCTCATCGTTAACGAATAATATGCCTTCAAAAAAATTCATCACCGCCGTCGGACGCCGCAAGACCGCCATCGCGAGCGTGCGCATGTTGGCCGCTCCGAAGTCGAGTGTCGTGGTTAATGGCAAGAGCGCAAAAGACTATTTCAAGACAAACGAGCGCGCCAAAGTCGCCGAGGAGGCACTCGCGGCTGCCGAGAGCGCCGAGAACTATGAGGTCATCGCGCACGTTGAGGGTGGCGGCGTCGCCGCACAGGCCGACGCGCTCCGCCACGCGATCTCTCGCGCTCTCACCAAGGCGGAGCCGAATACACGCAAGGTCCTCAAGGCAGCCACATTCCTCAAGCGCGACCCACGCGCCAAAGAGCGCAAGAAGCCAGGTCTCGTCAAGGCTCGTAAGCGCAAGCAGTGGTCGAAGCGCTAGAAAAGCAGGATTGCTTTTCTTGACACGAAGACGGCCGGAGCGATGTTTCGCCAGCAGGCGAAACCGCGAGGCGGGGTCGCGGAATTTTGCGAGCGACGGCGAGCAAAATATCTGTGATCGTAAGCGCTAAGCCAAGTTGTTCAACACCTGGTGTTACACAGAAGCCGCCGCAAGGCGATTTTTGTGTTTTGACTACGCGCCTCATTTCGGGCATACTGAAAATATGGATGTCGAGCAACGAGACCCTGAGTCAGACGAGAGGGAAGATGTAACGATTGAACCCGAGACTGGCGAAGATGCAGTAGAGAAGCGCCCTGAAGACAAGATCGCCAAGATGCGAGAAGAATTGGGCGCGTGTAGGAAGGAGAAGCAGGAATACATGGATGGCTGGCAGAGGGCTAAAGCGGATTATGTGAATCTCTTACGGCGGAACGAAGAAGCCGCTAAAGCGGCGGAGTCGTCAGGAAAGATTAAAGCAGTTGAGACTTTGCTACCGGCCTTTGATGCACTGGAAAGAGCTAAAGAGCACGGTGAGGTACCGGAGGGCTTTATGGCTATCGCCAAGCAGATTGAAAGTGCTTTTGCTACACTCGGGCTCGAAGAGGTGGGGAAGGTGGGCGAGCCATTTGATCCGTCCCTGCATGAAGCATTCGGTCAGGACGTCACAGAAAATATTGAAACGGAAGATATGATTACTGTAGTTCTCGAGAAGGGGTGGCGCGTGAACAGCACTGTCATCCGCCCCGCGAAGGTGAGAGTGGCAATGTTTAAAACGGAGGCGTAGTATAGAAACATAACTTTAAAAATATATGGCAAAAATCCTTGGCATTGATCTGGGCACCACCAACTCCGCAATGGCGGTTGTCGAGGGCGGCGAGCCGCGCGTTCTTGAGAACGCCGAGGGCGCACGCACGACCCCTTCCATCGTCGCGATAGGGAAGACGGGCGAACGCATCGTCGGGACGCTCGCGAAGCGCCAGTCGGTCACAAACCCGCTCAATACTATTTTCCAGATCAAGCGCTTCATCGGACACTCTTTCGACGAGGCGGCGGTGCAGTCGGACAAGGCTTCGGTCCCCTTTGAAATGCGCAAGGGCGAGACCGGTGGTGTCGAGGTCAAGATGAATGATAAGTGGTACCGCTCCGAGGAGATCTCCGCGATGATCTTGGGCAAGATGAAGGCCGATGCCGAAGCGAAGCTGGGTGAGAAGATCACCGAAGCAGTTATCACGGTCCCTGCCTACTTCAACGACGACCAGCGCAGCGCCACCAAGGCCGCGGGAGAGATCGCCGGCCTCACGGTCAAGCGCATCATCAACGAACCGACGGCCGCGGCGCTCGCCTACGGGTTTAATAAAAAGAAGGATGAACAGATCGCCGTCTTCGACTTCGGCGGCGGGACCTTTGACATCTCGGTGCTTGAGGTAGGCGGTGACGTGATAGAGGTTAAGAGCACCGACGGCGACGCACACCTAGGTGGCAAGGATATCGACCAGAAAATCATCAACTGGCTCGCCGACGAGTTCAAGAAAGAGAGCGGCATTGATGTGCGAAGCGATGCTCTCGCGCGTCAACGCCTCGATGAAGCCGCCGAGAAGGCCAAGATCGAGCTCTCAAGCGCGATGGAGACGGAAATCAATATCCCGTTCCTCACCAGCGACGCATCGGGTCCGCGCCATCTGCTTATCAAGATGAGCCGCGCCAAGCTCGAAGAACTCGCGGGAGAATTTATCGAGCGTGCGATGGCGATTACCTCGCGCGCGATGGATGCCTCACCCTTCAAGGTCGCTGATATCGACGAGGTCATCCTCGTCGGCGGCCAGACCCGTATGCCCGCGATCCAGTCAGCCGTCGAGAAGTTCTTCAACAAGAAGCCGAACATGACGGTGAACCCAGACGAGGTGGTCTCCATCGGTGCCGCTATCCAGGCGGGCATTCTCCAGGGCGACGTGAAGGACATATTGCTGGTAGACGTCATCCCGCTCTCGCTCTCGATAGAGACGATGGGCGGCGTCGCGACCAAGATCATCGAGCGCAACACCGCTATCCCAACCTCGCGCTCGCAAACTTTTTCAACGGCGGCAGACAATCAGCCGAGTGTAGAGATCCATATCACGCAGGGCGAGCGCGCGATGAGCGCCGACAATAAGTCGCTCGGCAAGTTTATGTTAGACGGCATCCCGCCGGCGCCAAGAGGACTCCCGCAAGTCGAGGTCACTTTTGATGTCGACGCTTCGGGCATTCTCACCGTGAAGGCCAAGGAGAAGACGACAGGGAAGGAACAGTCAATCCGCATCGAAGGTTCGACCGGCCTCTCTAAAGAAGACATCGAGAAGATGAAGACCGACGCCGAGGCGCATGCCGCGGACGACGAGAAGCGCAAAGAGCTCGTCGAGGCGCGCAACATTGCTGATCAGGCGGTGTACGCGGCTGAGAAGGCAATTAAAGATAACGGCGAGAAGGCTGGTGCGGAGGTGGTCAAAGAAGTGCAGGACAAGATTGACGCACTAAAAGTCGCCCGCAATAGCGAGGATGCGGGCACTATCAAAGGCGCGACCGAGGCACTTTCTTCGACTCTTTCAAAAATTGGTGAGGCGATGATGTCCGCCAACAGCTCCAACGAGCAGTCAGGCGGATCCGCCTCCGGCGGAAATGACCAGCAAGGAGGAAATCCTCCGCCAGAACCAACCGGCCCGACGGACGCCGAGTTCAAAGAGAAGCCCTAAACGGGTAAATTGATGGACACTCCGTGTCCATCAAAATCGTGAGATGGCACTGATACCGTGGCGCAGGGATAAAATCCTGCGCCATTGTTATTTTGCATACAATCCCCCAAAAGCGTATAATCACCAAACAATGGCAAAAGACTATTACAACGTGCTGGGGGTAGATAAAAAGGCGACCAAAGACGACATCAAGAAGGCGTTTAGGAAGCTCGCGCACAAATATCATCCCGACAAGGGCGGCACTGACGAGTCCAGGTTTAAGGAGATCACCGAGGCCTACTCGGTATTGAGCGACGACAAAAAGCGCCGCGAATACGATACCTATGGACAGTCATTTGCTGGTTCGACAGGCTCACCACAAGGGGGCGGCTTCGGTGGACAGGGGAATCCGTTCGGGGGATTCGATTTTAGCGGATTCCAGCAAGGATTCGGACAAGGAGGTGTTGATTTTGATTTCGGCGATATCTTCGGCGACGTGTTCGGTGGTGGTCGCGGCGGGCGCACCCAGACGCCGAGGGGTCGCGACATTTCCATTGATCTGGAAATTTCATTTAAGGACGCGGTGTTCGGCACTACGCGCAACGTATTGATCGCAAAAGTCTCGACCTGCAGCCTCTGTCGCGGTACTGGCGCGAAGCCGGGCACCGATCTCGAGACCTGCAAGACCTGCAACGGCAGTGGCCGTATCCACGAGACGCGCAACTCCATCCTCGGACAGTTCACCAGTATGCGTACTTGTACAACTTGCGATGGCACCGGCAAAATACCAAAAGAGAAGTGTGCGGAGTGCAAAGGACACGGCGTGTTGCGCAGGCAAGAAGAGATACATATCACTATCCCTGCCGGCGTCGACAACGGCGAGATGATCCGTCTCTCCGGCCAAGGCGAAGCGATTAAGGCGGGGATCGCAGGCGATCTCTATGTGAAGATCCATGTGAAGCCGCATCCTGTCTTCCGCCGCGAGGGAACAAATCTCTTTATGGATCTGCCCGTGAAGCTGACTGATGCGCTCCTTGGCACCACCGCCTCCATCGAGACCCTAGAAGGGAAGACGCTTGAAGTGAAGGTCCCGCCGATGAAGCGCGCTGAAGAGTTGCTCCGCGTGCGCGGCAAAGGCATCCCGAGTGACAACAGCCGCGGCGACCTTATCATCCGGCTTGAAGTCGCGCTCCCGCATAAGCTCTCCGGCAAAGCGAAGAAGGCTGTGGAAGACTTGCGAGCTGAAGGACTCTAGAGAGTATACTGGTAGCATGACCGCTACCGGAACGATCGCCCAAGTGAGTACGTTCGCGACCGATACTGCAATGTCAGCATGGGCGTTGGCAAACGATTTTCTCATTTTACTCATCCTGTTCGGCATACTCTTCCTCTTTGCGTGGTATGTCGGGCGCGGGCCATTTGTCGCACTGCTGATCGCGCTGTATGCCGCATACGCACCCTACGTCATATTTCCCTACGCGTCGCTTCTCCCTGCGACGCCGCCCCTGACGGCATTCCTCGCGCACATCGGCCTCTACGCTGCACTCGCATTCGTGTTTTATCTTATTTTGCGTCGTGTGATCGTCTCTGACTTCCTCTATATCAACGCACTCGGGCTCATCGTACTCTCGTTCCTCGGCGCCGCATTCCTCATCGCGCTTGCGTCGCACGTATTCCTCATCACTTCTTTTTATAGCCTCACGCCTGCTATCGCCGCGATCTTCGCGCCCAGCCAATATTTCTTCTGGTGGTTTGTGGGGCCAGCCCTCGGGCTCTTCGTCTTCGCCCGGTAGCGAAACGAGCGTAAGGTGTCACTTTACAGCAACTGTAAGGTGACACCTTACGCTCCGTGCACCTTGCGAATGTGGTATTATTTTTCCCATGACCCTAGCTGAAGAACTCAAGGCTCGCGGGCTAGTTGAGCACTTTTCTACCGAGCCAGAACAGATCCTTTCCGCGCCACGCACAGCCTATCTCGGCATCGATCCGACTGCCGACTCTATTCAAATAGGGAACCTCGCTGTCGTTCTTCTAATGAAGCGCCTCGGTGACGCCGGGAACAAACTCATATTCCTCGTCGGCGGAGCTACCGGCCAGATAGGCGACCCAAGAGAGAAGGGCGAGCGCTCTCTTCTTGATGAAAAGACCGTTGCGGCGAACACGCGCGCACTTAAAGCGCAATTGAAAAAAATTCTTGGCGATGTTTCTTTCAAAATGGTTGATAATGCCGACTGGCTTTCAAAAGTGAAGCTGCTGCCGTTCTTGCGCGAGGTGGGAAAACACTTCACGGTCAATGATTTAATAAAAAGAGACATTATCAAGAAGCGCCTTGATACGCCGGACGAAAGTATTTCGTACACAGAATTTACGTATTCACTTCTTCAGGGATACGACTATTTTGTCTTGAATGATACATACGGCGCAGACCTCCAAATCGGCGGCTCGGATCAGTGGACGAATATCCTCTCGGGTGTTGACCTTATCCGTAAACGGGCAGGGAAGCAGGTGTATGCCTTCAGTATGCCGCTCGTCACCGATGCTTCGGGCAAGAAGTTCGGCAAGAGCGAAGGCAACGCTGTCTGGCTTGACCCAAAGAAGACATCACCCTTCAAGTTCTACCAGTTCTGGATTAATCTTCCCGATGCCGATATTGACAAGTATTTGAAGGTCTATACATTTTTGCCGCTCAACGAAATCGATGCCCTGATGGAGTTGCACAAGCGCAATCCGGGCGAGCGCCAAGCTCAAGAGACGCTCGCGCGGCTCGTCACCGAGATCGTGCACGGCCCTGCCGCCACGGCGCAGGCCGCCGCCGCGACTGACGCCTTGTTCGGGACGACACCCTTCGATCAGCTCTCACGCGAAGCCTGCGCCGTCGCCCTCGCCGAAGCCCCATCAGTAAAAATATCAAGGCGAGACCTTGATATGGATACTGGCTATTCGCTCGCCGAGGCGGTTGTTGAGGGTGGGCTTGCCACGTCCAAATCAGATGCGCGACGCCTGATAGAAGGGAAGGGCATCACTCTCTCGGGCCAGACTATCGAGAATCCTGATCAGAAGATCTATGCAGGCGACTTATCAAACGGCTACGCCCTCGTCCGCCGCGGCAAACAAGGCGTGCTTATCTTGGTTTTGAAATGAAGGTAAGGTGTTTCCTTACGGAGGAAGGTGACACCTTACCTGTCATCCAGTATAGTAACCATACGCGTCGGTGGCAGAGTGGTCAATTGCAACAGGCTGTAAACCTGTCGGGCATAGCCCTACGGAGGTTCGAATCCTCCCCGGCGCACAAAGACAGGTCGTGCCCGCACATTATGGGCAAAACGTATAGTATACTAATCCCATGGACGAGTTTTTGAAGATGGACATTTTCTTTTTCGTGACGACCGTCGCGGTCGTCACGCTCGCATTCTTCTTCGCGTACGTCCTGTGGCGGCTTGGGCGGGTGTTGAAGCATATTGAACACATTTCAGAACAGGCCGCGCTTGAGAGCGATAGTATTCGGCAGGACCTCGCCGGGGTCCGCCGTGACATCCAGAAGGGTAAAGGGCGATTGGAGTCGCTCTTCGACTTCTTCACAAAGAGTTCGCGACGGTCGGCAAGGAAAAATTCTTAATATATTATTTTCATCATCATGGCAACAAAGAAAAAGATGTCAAAAGGGAAGGCCGCCGCAGAGATCGGCGCGGGGCTTATGGCCGCCGGTGCCGCAGCTGCTGCAGGTTATTATCTCTACGGGAGCAAGAATGCAAAGAAGCATCGCAAGATCGTCGTCAAAGAGATCAAAAAGGACTGGAAAATAATACAGGACGAGGCGAAGAAAATTGAGAAAAGAGAACTTCCGCGCGCGAAGGCGGTAGGGAAGAAGATGCTCTCTCGCGGCAAAAAAGTCGCGAAGAAGGTTGTGAAAAAAGCCATAAAGAAGATTGCAAAAGTACGCAAAGGCCGCTAACCTCCCGAGGATATGGATATCCTCTATCGGTACGTACTGAAGCCGATTCTGTTCCAGTTTAGTCCTGATACCGTCCATGACTTCTTTGCGCTTGTGGGCGAAGCCGCCGGCCGCTTCGCACCGTTGCGGTGGGTTATTGGGGTTTTTTATAACTACAAAATCTGTACGCCAAGCAAGGAGACACCTCCCTCCGTGAGGAGTCACCTTGCCGTGAGGAGTCACCTTGTCTGCGGCCCTGACATTAGCTCGACGGTAGACGGCATCCGCTACCGCACCCCCATCCTGCTCGCCGCCGGCTTCGACCCGGACGGCCGTCTCATGCGCATCCTGCCCGCGCTCTCGTTTGGCGGCGAGGAGATCGGCTCGATCACCGCGCACCCTTGCGAGGGCAATCCGCCCCCGCGCTTCATCCGGTTGGTTCGTAATTCGAGTATCGTGGTCTATAAAGGGCTCCGCAACGCCGGCGTTGATGCCCTTATCAAGAAGCTCGTGTGCACTCCGCGCGCCAAAGATTTTATCCTCGGCATCTCGATTGCACGCACAAATGAACAAGCCGCCTCGGTCGACGCCGAGGCGGGTATTCGAGATTATGTTGAGTCATTTAAGAAGCTCAACGCCGCGGGAGTTGGTGACTACTACACCTTGAACATCTCGTGCCCAAACTCTTATTCTGGCGAGGCCTTCACCGATCCTGCGCTCCTCGCACGGCTCCTATCGCGCATCCGAGAAGTGCCGTGCACGAAACCGCTGTATATAAAAATGCCCATCAATATTTCATGGGAACTATTTTCCGAACTTGCCGACATTGCCGACGTGCATGGTGTCCAGGGACTTATTATCGGCAACCTAAATAAAGAATATAGCGAACTCACACATCCCGAAGACGCGCCAAAGGAGTTCCGCGGCGGACTCTCGGGCGCGCCCACGCGCGCTCGCTCAAACGAGCTCATCAAGAAAACGCGCGAGAAGTATGGCACGCGATTTACGATTATCGGCGTGGGTGGCATTCTCACCCCCGATGATGCAATGGAGAAGTTCGCTGCCGGCGCCGACCTCATCCAGCTTATCTCCGGCATGATCTTCACCGGTCCCGGACTTATCAAGGCAATCTGCGAACGCATCGGCGAAGCAAGGTGACTCCTCGCCACGAGGTGTCTCCTTGCGTATAAACAAGGAGACACCTTTCTCCGCTTTGCTCCGCAAGGAGTCACTTTGTTTTTCCCATGTACCATCTTTTACGCTATAGCGTGAATTAAGGTACACACGAATATCCTTATTTTTTCCGGTCGGCAAAGATTCGAATATTTGCGTATGAACTGTACTGTGAGGGTTATTCTGGATGTGGTATCGTATGCTTCATGAGTAACGAAAAGCCCGTTCTCCTCTCGGGGATTAAGCCCACGGGAGACTTGCACATCGGGAACTATTTTGGCGCGATGCGCCAGCTGGTGGAGCTTACCAAGACAGGGAAGTATCGCCCCTTCATCTTCGTCGCCGACTATCACGCGCTCAACACGATGCAGGAGGCACAGGAGATGCACCGGCGCACGAGCGAACTCGTGATGGCGTATATCGCCGTCGGCCTTGACCCAAAAGAGGTAACCTTCTTCAAGCAATCAGACGTGCCCGCACACACCGAGCTCGCGTGGATATTTGACGCCATCACCACGATGCCATACCTGATGCGCGCGCACGCATTCAAAGATGCCGAGGCCAAGAATAAAGAGATTAGCGTCGGCACCTTCAACTATCCGATGCTGATGGCTGCGGACATTCTCCTCTACGACACTGCCGTCGTCCCCGTGGGTGCTGACCAGAAACAGCACATCGAGATCGCGCGCGACACAGCAGAGAAATTCAACCGCACCTTCAAAGAAGATGTCTTCAAACTCCCCGAACCTTACATCATGCCAGACGTCGCTATAGTGCCCGGCACCGACGGCCAGAAAATGAGCAAGAGTTACGGCAACGTCATCCCGCTCTTCGCTTCGCGCGATGAGCTCATCAAAGCAGTGATGGGCATTGTCACTGACTCTGGCGATCCTTCGACAAGCTCAGGGCAGGTCGCCCCGAAGAACGTGTATGCGATTCATAAACTGGTGCGGAGTGAGAATGAATTAGAAACTATCTATCAAGAGAATCGCGGCAATTATAAAATGTTGAAAGAGATGCTGATTGAAGATTTGGATCGCTATCTCACGCCCATGCGCACGAAGTATGAAGAATTAGAAGAAGACTCCTGCATCGTTGAAGACATCCTCGCCGAAGGGAAGCGCGAAGCGCGCGCAGTCTCCGAGGCCAAGATGGAACAGGTCCGCCGCGCGATTGGTGTAGCATAGCTATATGGAACGCACACTTATCGGCGAGCTGGGGGAGCATGTGGGCGAGACGGTTTCTATAAACGGCTGGGTGGATGTCCGCCGCGACCACGGCAAGCTCGTGTTCTTGGATATCCGCGACCGATCGGGCAAGGTACAAACGGTTTGTTTGCCGAATCACCCTGAGGCTGTCACCACTGCACAAGAATTGCGCCCCGAGTGGGTCGTCTCGATTGAAGGCATCGTGAACGAGCGGCCCCTAAAGATGCACACTGAGGGAGTGAACGGGAACATCGAGCTTGAAGCGACCGCTATTGCCATCCTTACGCGCGCACAAGAATTGCCGTTTGAGAAGGATGCTGAAGTAAATCTCGATACGCTTTTTGACTACCGCCCACTCACGCTCCGCAGCGAACGGAGTCGTGACATCTTCACCATGCAAGCTTCGATTGTCGAAGCATACCGGCAGTCGCTTCGCCGGCAGAGCTTTACTGAATTCCAGTCGCCAGCACTCACTGGCGGAGATGCCGAAGGCGGCGCGGCCGCATTCAAGGTTGAATATTTTTACGACAAAACAGCATTTCTCGCGACCTCGCCGCAATTCTATAAACAGATCATGGTGGGCTCTTTTGAACGAGCATTCACGATCGCCAAGATATTCCGCGCTGAGAAGAGCGCCACCACGCGCCATCTCTCAGAGCTCACGCAGATGGATTTTGAAATGGGATTTGTTAAGGACCACACCGATGTGATGCGGGTGCTCGAGCAGGTTGTACGCGATACCGTCGAGGCAGTGGGGAAGAAGCACGAAGATATTTTTGCTCGCTTGAAAACATCGGTACCGAAGCTTGGAGATACATTCCCGGTTCTCACTCTACGCGAAGCGCAGAAGATCCTCAGCGTCCCCGAAGAACCCGACATGGAGCCCGAGCACGAACGCCAGATATGCGAGTGGGCGCTTAAAGAACACAATTCTGATTTTGTTTTCATCACACATTTTCCGACCATCAAACGCGCGTTCTACACGTATGCGGACGAGACCGACCCAACATACAGCAAGAGCTTTGACCTCCTCTTCCGCGGCCTTGAGATCAACAGCGGGAGCCAACGCATCCATGACTATGACGAATTGGTGCGGAAGATCGAGAGTCGTGGTCTCGATCCCGAGAAATTCTCATTCTATCTTCAAGCATTCAAGTATGGCCTCCCGCCGCACGGCGGCTCCTCGACCGGTCTGGAGAGATTTACTGCGCGAATGTTAGAGCTCCCGAATGTAAAAGAGGCCTCTGCATTCCCACGCGACTTGAACCGTATTGACCAACTTCTCCATGCAGACGACACACCCCAGAACTAATTTCACTATCCAAACGGAGTCCTATCAGGGGCCTTTTGAGCTTGTGCTTGACCTCATCGAAGCACGCAAGCTCTTGGTCAACGAGCTCGCGCTCGCCTCGATCACCGAGGACTTCATCCAACACGTGCGCGCACAAGCGGAGTTCCCGGTCGAAGAGACCGCGAACTTCATCCAAATCGCCGCGACACTCCTCCTTATCAAATCAAGGTCGCTTATTCCCGATCTCGCGCTCTCTGAAGACGAAAATGCTGATGTGGAGGACTTGAAGCGCCGGCTCGCGGCATATGAAAGAGTACGTGAGGCGTCGCGCGAGCTCGCACGCATCTTTGGCAAGGCGATGATGGTACCGGCAGGAGAGCGCCCTCCGGAGCCATCCTTCGCGCCCTCGCGCGATCTCTCTGCTGGCGCCCTCGCCGAGGCGCTCGCGCGCGTGCTCGCCGCGCGCGAAGCAGTTGAAGAACTGCCCACGGCAAGCGTGAAGCCCTTGGTCACCATCGAGGAGATGATGGACCAGCTCGCGAAGCGCGTGCAAAACGCCATGAACCTCTCGTTCAGGGAGTTTGCCGGCTCTACAAAAGAAAAAGTAGAAGTTATCGTCTCATTTCTCGCGCTTCTCGAGCTCGTGAGGCAGGGGGCCGTCGCCGCCGAACAATATGACCAACACGGCGATATCCGCATTCGCCACACCGCCTCTGCTGCCGTCCCGCGATACGGTTAATATCCACAGGTTCGAAGTCGGCATGATATAATTCCCGTGATGGAAAATACTAAGAACCCAAGCGAATACGAGCCGACACTTTTGGACGTCCTCCAAGCTGTTCAGGAGGGTTTTCAGAAGATGGAAGGTCGGTTTGATGGTGTTGATGAACGATTTGCGCGTAATGACGTATCACACGCATCACTCTTTGAGATGCAGAAGCAAACATTGGAATTATTAAATGAGCGCACAAGTGCTATTGATGAGCGTCTCAGCAAAACACAGCGTAGGGTTGAGGATATAGTTGATGTACTTGAAAAGGCGTCAAAGAAAATGCCCAGTTTCGACGTAACACAATTGCTGTATGAAAATAAGTAAATGCGATATCTGCAAGAATACCCTCGACAAACAACATCTGAGCTTGTTCTTGTCGGGAGGAGGTTTCCAAGAATTTGACCTCTGTTCAAAATGCGCCGAGCCGGTGATGAAGTTTTTAAAGACAAAAAAGCTCATCGAGCCGAGTAGTAAGAAATAGGCATCCCCAGCCCCAGGCGTTGCCGAGAGAGGGAAGTGCGGGCTACAATACAGACAATGCTCACGCCGCCTGCCGCCGCCCACGCACTCCTCTTCGCCGCGGGCGAACCGCTTGAGAGAAAGCAGCTTGCAGCGCTCCTCGAGATCAAAGATGCCGAATTGACAGTAGTACTTCAGGCGCTTACTGGCTTGTTGAAGGGGAGTGGCCTCGCGCTCATTGAGACAGATACTGAAGTCGAGTTGCGCACGGCACCCGATGCGGCTCCGCTGGTGAAGAAGCTCCGCGAGAGCGAACTCGCGCGCGACCTGGGGAAGGCGAGCATGGAGACGCTCGCGACCGTCGCGTACCAAAAGGGAGCGACGCGAGGAGAGATCGATTGGGTACGCGGCGTCAATTCATCGGCGTCGCTCCGCACCCTCCTCATGCGCGGCCTGATCGAGGGGAGGGAAGACGAGCGCGACAAGCGGCGAATCCGTTATAGCGTAACAACCGAAGCACTCGCGCATCTGGGCATTGCGCATGCTGAAGAGCTCCCGCGCTTTGCGGAACTCGCGGCAGGTGCGAGTACGATTATCAAAGAAAAAGAACAGCAGGAGGAGCAAAAAGAAACAACACTATGAACACCGTCGATCTCCAAAAGCTCGCCCTCCGTACTCGCTCCATGCGCGAAGCGGGCATCGCGCTTCTCTTCGCCTCGGGCATTCTCGCGCTCTTTCTCTTCATACCGATCGGGAGAGGAAGTCAGACTTCTCCGACGCTCGGAGAGGTCGGAGCCCCGACTTCTGACGTCGGGGCAAACGCCTTCGCAAAAGTGCCGCTCCAGGCAAAGGCGGCAATCGTCTATGACCTCGCAACCGGTGAGACGCTGTATGCGAAGAACGCCGATGCACAACTCCCGCTCGCGTCGCTCACCAAACTCCTCACCGTCTATGCAGCGGTGAGCGAGTTCTCGCTCGACACGCCGATTACCATACCAGCCGATGTTGCGCGCATTGACGCGCCGCGCGCTTTTTCAGTAGGACAAATATTCACGCTTGCCGATCTCTCGCGTCTCACACTCACTGCCTCGCTAAACGACGGTGCCGCCGCGATAGCGATCGCTACCGCAGCGCGCGGAAATCGCTCGCAGAGCGCGATGCTCGCCGGTGCAGCATCTGCGCTCGGCCTCTCACAGACCTATGCCGTCAACGGGAGCGGCCTGGACGTGAGCACCGCGATCTCTGGCGGCTACGGCTCCGCGCGCGATCTTGCTCGCCTCGCCGGAGCGCTGGCCGAAAAAGCACCAACGGTTGCAGACGCGACAACGCGAGATTTTGCAGAAGCGAGATCGGAGGGCGGCACGTTCTTTAAAGTGAAGAACACCGATCCGATGACCGGCACTCTTCCGCGCCTTCTGCTCTCAAAGACCGGATTTACCGATCTCGCCGGCGGCAATCTCGCGCTCGTATTCGACAGCGGCATCAATCACCCGATCGCCGTCGTCGTCCTCGGCTCTTCTAAGACAAGCCGCTTCACTGATGGCGCAACACTTGTCGCTGCCACACTCGCACACTTCGCGGGCATCGCTTCTTTATGATCACCACTGCCGCTCGCGTCCTTATCCCCTCGGCAGCCGCTTTCGCGCTTGGCATCGTCTTCGCGCCACTCCTCGCGGGCGTTCTGTATCGCGCGAAGGCATGGAAGAAAAAATCGGGTAAGGGCACCGGTATCGGCGGCGGAGGGACGCCGGTCTTCGACGAACTCCACAAAGAACGGGAAGTCTCGACACCGCGCATGGGCGGCATCCTTATTTGGGCCTCGGTACTCGCAACCGCATTCCTCTTCTGGATCTTTGCGCGAACGCTCGACACCTTCTGGCCATCGCTTGATTTTATAAACCGCCGCGAGACCTGGCTCCCACTCTTTGCGCTTGCCGCGGGCGCTCTCGCAGGGCTTATTGACGATTTTCTTGAGATTACGAAAGGGGATGGCGGTCTCTCGCTCGCGCGCCGACTCTCGATCGTCGGCGTCATAGGGCTCGTCGCCGGGTGGTGGTTCTACACGAAGCTCGGTGTAGCCGCGGTCGGCATCCCCTTTGCCGCCCCGCTCATCCTCGGCTGGCTTATCGTCCCATTTTTTGCATTCGTGACAATCGCGATCTACGCGGGCGGCACCATCGATGGCTTAGATGGACTCGCCGGCGGCGTGTTCGCCATTATATTCATGGTGTATGCCGGTATCGCCTTCGGAGAAGGGCAGGCGGCGCTCGCGGCTTGCGCTGCGGTGATCGCGAGCGCGACGCTCGCCTTCTTGTGGTTCAATATTCCACCAGCGCGCTTCTACATGTCAGAGACCGGCAGCATGGCGCTCACGCTTGCGCTCGCTATGATCGCATTCGCCTCTGACACGATTGCTGACGGCGTTGGCGTATCAGTCCTCCCGCTGGTCGCGCTCCCGCTCACGGCGACGGTCGTTACGACGCTTCTTCAAGTGGGATGGAAAAAAATATTCCATAAAAAATTATTCCGCGTCGCGCCTATCCATCACCATTTCGAAGCTATCGGCTGGCCGGCCGCGAAGGTGACTATGCGCTATTGGGTCATCACCATCATCGCGGGAGTGATGGGTCTCACCATCGCGCTTCTTGCACGCGTCCCATGAGATTTGTTTCTGGCGATCGCGTCTTCTTCATGCTAGTGCTCTCCCTAGCACTTGCCGGCCTCGCGATCTTCTCCTCGGCTGCGCTCGGCCTCTTGGCCCGCGAGAGCAGCTCGGTCCCTAAGGACATCCTGCTTCAGAGCGGTCTCGGCTTCGGCTTCGGGCTCTTGGCGCTTATCGGCGCGCGCGTAGCCCCGTTCGCTTGGATGAAGCGCTGCGCGCCCTACCTCTACGGCGCAACGCTCCTTCTCACCGCACTCGTGTTTGTACCGGGCATCGGGTTCCATTCCGGTGGGGCAACGCGCTGGATCAACCTCGGCTTCACGACCGCGCAGCCGGCAGAATTCCTGAAGATCGGTTTCGTGCTCATGCTCGCGTGGTGGCTCGCACCGCGCGCGCGCCAGCTCACGAATCCAAAAGTTGGCTTACTTCCTTTTATCGGCATGCTCCTCGTGCCAGCCGCCCTCCTGCTCGCACAACCGAACACCTCGACAACGATTCTCCTTATCGGGACCGGTGCTGTCATGTACTTCGTCGCGGGAGCGCCCTGGCGCGACTTCGGCATTCTCGCGCTCATCGCGGTTATCGCGCTCGTCGTGATCGTCCTCTCGCGGCCGTACGTGCTCGAACGCGTCAAGACATTTATTAATCCCTCGGACAACTCACTGGGGAGCGGCTATCAGATCCAGCAGTCTCTCATCGCCATCGGCTCTGGCGGCCTCTTAGGCAGAGGGTTCGGCCAGAGTGTGGAGAAGTTCAATTACTTGCCGGAGCCAGCGGGTGACTCGGTGTTTGCGGTGTTCGCCGAGGAAGCGGGCTTCCTCGGTGCCGTCATTTTGCTCGCCCTCTTTGTCGCGCTCGCAGCGCGCGGCATCGTGATAGCAGGGAATGCGCATGATCTCTTTGGCGGACTCGTCGCGCTCGGATTCTCTTCTCTCATAATCGCGCAAGCGTTCATCAATATCGGCGCGATGCTTGGCATCATCCCGCTGACCGGCTTGCCGCTCCCGTTCGTCTCCCACGGCGGGACCGCGCTTATGGCGACCCTCATCATGTGCGGCCTCGTCCTCAATGTCGCCGCCCATCGCCGGAGCGCCTAATGGCGCTTTATATTTAAATATTTAAATGTTTAAATATAACGTATGACCATCGTATTCACCGGCGGGGGGACGGGCGGGCACTTCTACCCGATTATCGCCATCGCCGA
This sequence comes from Minisyncoccota bacterium, assembly GCA_041664265.1. Lineage (GTDB taxonomy): Bacteria > Patescibacteriota > Minisyncoccia > Phycocordibacterales > Phycocordibacteraceae > C7867-001. The sequence goes on along the minus strand of JBAYLD010000002.1, from coordinate 15,970 downwards.
GGCACTCGCTGACCTTGTCCGCGAAGAGCGCCTCATTGCGCCCAAGCTCTACTACCTTGCACCGAGCGCGTTCGACGAAAAAGCGCTCTTTGATAACAGCATTACCTACATCCGCATCCCGGCAGGGAAGCTGCGCCGCTACTGGTCCTTAAAAAATATCGTCGATTGCTTTATCACCGGCGTGGGGACATTCCACGCAATCGTCACGCTCTTCCGCCTCTATCCTGATGTCGTGGTGGGGAAGGGTGGCTACGGGAGCGTGCCGACCTTGCTCGCCGCACGCCTCTTGCGTATCCCTGTTATCATTCACGAGTCGGATGCGAAGCCCGGCAGAGCGAGCCTGCTCGCCGCTCCGTGGGCACAGAAGATCGCCATCTCATTTGAGAGCGCGGCCGAATATTTCCCCAAAAAGGTGCGAGGCAAGATCGCACGCACTGGCATCCCGATCCGCAAGGCGCTTATGCGCGTTGAGATGGAGGGCGCGCGACAATACCTCAACCTTGAGGCGAATGTGCCCACCGTCCTCATCCTCGGTGGCTCACAGGGGTCAGTCCGCATAAACGAATCCGTACTCTCTTCTCTCCCTGCGCTTGTTTCTTTTGCCAACGTCATTCACCAAACAGGCCAAGCAAACCTTACAGAGGTTGCGTCGGTCGCGAAGGTTGTGCTCGCCGGACATGCGCACGCAGACCGCTACCACCCGATCCAGTATCTTTCTGAAATCTCGATGCAACGGGCAGCCGGCGTCGCCGACGTCGTCGTCTCGCGCGCGGGGGCGAGTAGCATAGCCGAGATCGGCCTCTGGAAGAAGCCTTCGATTATTATCCCTATCCCCGAGGCAATAAGCCATGACCAGCGTACAAACGCATACGCATACGCCAGTACGGGAGCCGCCGTAGTGATCGAAGAAGAAAATCTCACACCGCACATCCTTACAGCTGAGATACAGCGTATTACCAGTGACCCCGAACTCACGAAGAAGATGAGCGCTTCTGCAGAAGGCTTCACCGACCCGGACGCTGCGCGCATCCTCGCGCGCGAGGTGCTCGCGATCGCGCTCTCGCATGAATCGTAAAATATTTAAACGTTTATATATTTAAATTTATGTCCGTCGTCACTCGCATCCCGCCCAGCCCCACCGGCCGCTTCCATATCGGGACTGCGCGTACCGCACTTTTTAATTATCTGTTCGCGCGCCGTCATGGCGGGAAGTTCCTCTTCAGGAGCGAGGACACCGACAAGTCGCGGAGCAAGAAAGAATACGAGAATGAAATACTCGAAGGGCTCGCGTGGCTCGGTCTCTCGCATGATGGCTTCTCGCGCCAGAGCGAGCACGCACCGCGGCATCGCGAATTGCTCGAGAAGCTGATCGGAGCGGGGAAGGCCTATGTCTCTCTAGAGCCCGGCAAGGAGGACGCTTCAACCATAGTGAAGATAATCCGATTGAAGAACCCAGGCACCATCGTCACCTTTCACGATGAGATCCGTGGAGAGGTCACCTTCGACACTACCGAGCTCGGCGACTTCGTCATCGCGAAGTCGCTCGATGAGCCGCTCTATCATCTCGCGGTGGTGGCCGACGACGCTGACGCGGGCGTGACACATGTAATCCGCGGCGAGGATCACATCTCCAACACGCCGCGACAGATCCTGATACAAGAAGCGCTCGGCCTGCCGCGCCCGATCTATGCGCACCTCCCGCTCATCCTCGACGCAAAGCGCGCGAAGCTCTCGAAGCGCACCGGCGCGACGAGCGTAACGGACTATCGTACTGAAGGATTCCTGCCCGAGGGGCTGGTAAATTATCTCGCCCTGCTTGGCTGGAGCTCGCCGGATACCTCTCGAGAATATTTCTCGATCGATGAGCTCATCGAACTTTTCTCTCTTGAAGGCATCCACAAGAGCGGCGCGGCTTGGGATCGGGAGAAGCTCCTCTCAGTCAATCAGTATTGGATGCGCAAGCTTTCGTCTGAAGAATTCCTCCAGCATGTGAGGGACATCGTAAGTCCCTCATCAGATGAGGGACTTACGATGTCCCTAAATTCAGAAATCCTAAAGAAGACGGTGCCGCTTTTGAAAGAGCGTGCTAAAACATTCGGGGAGGCTCGAGAGATGCTCGCGGACGAGCTAAAATGCCTCTTTGAAGCGCCCGTTCTTGACCGTGACCAACTCCTCGCTAAAGAGCCAAAAGACCGCCCCGACATGACCAAAAGTGCCCTAGAAAGCCTCTCTGGGGCCATAAAAGCCCTCCCAGAGGGCGCTTCGGTTGAGACGGTAAAAGATGCTCTGATGCCCTTGGCCGATGCCGAGGAAGCGAGAGGGAAGGGAGGCCGCGGGGCGACACTCTGGCCTCTGCGTTACGCGCTCTCTGGCCAGGAGCGCTCCCCCGACCCCTTTACTCTCATCTCGATCCTCGGTAAAAAAGAATCCCTTTCGCGCATAGAGAAAGCTATTGCTATACTCTGGGGATGACGCGCGCCGGCTTCTCTTTTTTCCTTTTCATACTTTTTGCAGGGCTTATTTTCGGTGCGCCCTCGCCAGCACTTGCAAATACCGCTTCAGAGATCCAATCGAAGATTGATGCGAACAAGCGCCAACGTGAGACACTTGAAGCAGAGATCGCCACATTCCAGAGCCAGTTAAATGCGCTCGGCACGAAGAAGAACACCCTTCAGTCGACTATCAGTGCGCTCACGCTCTCGCAGAAGCAGCTCGCGGCGCAGATCCAGGTGACACAAAACAAGATTGCGGCGGCGAACTTGCAGATACAGAAGCTCTCCTTATCTATCGGCGACAAGGAGGCGTCTATCGCCACCGACCAAAGTGCGATAGCCGAGGCACTCCGGCGCGTTGCCGAAGGGGAGCAGGTGCCGCTGGTGACCGGGCTCATTTCCGCGCGCTCATTCAGCGACGCATGGCAGGCGGCCGACGAGATCGTCCAATTCAATCGGGCGCTCTCGGATAACATCGCTGACCTCCGTGCGGTGCGCACAGAACTCGCTAACAACCGCGACGCAGTCGCCGCAGAGAAAGCGAAGCTCGTCTCGCTCCAAAATGACCTCACGGTCCAGAAACGTTCTGTGGACGCGAGCAAGGCGGCACAGCAAAAGCTGCTTGCCGATACCAAGAACCAGGAGTCCAGCTACCAGAAGCTGATCGCCCAGAAGAAGGCGGCTGAAAAAGCGTTTGAAGACGCGCTCGCCGATCTCGAGAGCCAGCTGAATCTCATCGTGAATCCGAACCTGCTCCCCAAGACCGGCTCGGGCGTTCTCTCGTGGCCCTTCAGCCCCGGCTACATGAATAACTGCACCAATCGCAAAAACGTATTCGGCAATCTCTTCTGCATCACCCAATACTTCGGCAACACGGCCTTCTCGACCGCCAATCCGCAGATCTACAACGGCAAAGGCCACAACGCCATCGATATCTCCGCACCGATCGGCACGCCGCTCTATGCCGCACGCGGCGGCACCGTGCTCGCCACCGGCAATACTGATCTCGTGCGCGGCTGCTACTCCTTCGGCAAATGGGTCATGATCACACACGCGAATGGCCTCTCCACGCTCTATTCGCACCTCTCGAGTATCGACGTGGGGAAGGGCCAGCAGGTGAGCACCGGCCAGCTGATCGGCCTCTCGGGCATGACCGGCTATGCGACCGGGCCGCATCTGCACTTCGGCGTCTATGCCACTGATGGAGTTAAGGTCATGACGCTCCGCCAATTCCGCGGGGCAACGATCGGCTGCGCTGACGCGACGATGCCCGTCGCGACCCTCACTGCCTACTTGAACCCGCTGTCGTATCTCTAGGTGTTTTGTTTGAAGGGAATAGAAGGGGGCAAGAATAGAAGCACGTCGCACAATATATCTTTTACGTCATGTCCCTGGAGAGAAATCTCGGATACGCCAGCCAGCCCATTCCCCATTAGCAATTCACATGCGCGATAATATAGTCGTATGCTTCATCAACTGAATCAACGAGCGTGTAGAGCTCCATATCTTTTTCATCAATTGCCGCGTGCTTTTCATACAGCTCTTTTTCTATAAAGGAGAGCAGGGGGGTCCAGTATTCCCTACCGAAGAGGATGACCGGTATGCTGCGAATCTTCTTGGTCTGCACCAGCGTTATGATTTCAAAAAATTCGTTCAGCGTCCCCAAGCCGCCGGGAAAATATACATACACTTCAGAGGCATAGGTGAGCATCACCTTCCGCACGAAGAAATGATCGAAGCCGAACTTGTCAGTGAGGTAGGGGTTATAGGCTTGGGTTTCTGGCAGGTTGATGTTCAACCCGACTGACGCGCCTCCTGCCTCAAACGCGCCTTTGTTCGCCGCCTGCATGACGCCGGAGGAACCGCCCGTGATGACCGCGAAGCCTTTTTTTGCGAGCCGACCTGCAAGCTCTGTCGCGTTCTGATACACGCAATCTTCAAACGATGCGCGCGCACTGCCAAAGAAGGATACCGCGAGACCGTAACGGCGAATCATGTCAAAACCTTCGACAAACTCTGACATGATCTTAAAGATGCGCCAGGATTCTATTTTTCTTGGCTTGCAGACCATCGGTGACTGTTCAGCGGGCATCGTGCGCTGACCCTCGTGGACCACTTGAGCAAGTCGCTCGGCTGCCAAATCGTCATTCATGTTTTTATTTTATCACGCTAGATACCATCGCAATTTGCCGCGGGCGAATAACCAGCCGCTACGGCGGCCTCTGCGGATGAAAACCAAACTTTATTCGATTCCGAAATGCGACTGGCTCCTGAACACGACGGGAGATAATATTTGGTGCCGTTTCTAGATGCCACAAACTTCCCTGCTTCGCCCGCCGTAGCCTCTGGCGAAGGCGGGTTATTGACTTCTCCAATTACTATCCCCTGCCCTCCTATATCTAAACCGGCTAAATATCCTAACCCAAAGCTCGCAGATGAAGCGAAAACAAGCACGGCAATAACGAACACATCCCGAGGCACTCCGGCGACAAGTGCTTTGCATTTCTCCCGCACTTCTGCTATAGTCATCAAGTAAAACTATAGCACTATGGCACATACCAAAGCCGGCGGATCAGTCAAGAACCTTAGAGATTCAAACCCGAAATACCTCGGAGTGAAGCTTGCTGACGGCGCAAAAGCGCGTCCCGGCATGGTGATCGTCCGCCAGCGCGGCACCAAGATCGAAGCGGGCAAGAATGTTGCGGTCGGCCGCGATCACACCCTCTTCGCTATGGCCGAAGGACATGTCGCCTTCCGCTCCCGCCGCAAGACCAACTTCGACGGCCGCATCGTCTCCAAAAAAGTCGCGGACGTTATCTAAAAAAGGACTTACGAAGTCCTAACATTCAGTTCCCGTATATAGGGACTTCGTAAGTCCTTTGTCCACAGCGTTTCATTGACTTTTAACCACGGCAGGCGTACTATATCTGGTACAAATGCCTTCGGGCTCGCCCTCGCCGCAAGGCGAGGGCAAACCATTTAGAAGAGTGTCTTGATGAGAGCTTTCTTGAGTTCTTCAAATGACTTTCGATCCAGGACACCTATTTTGCGAATGAGCCGTTTCGTATCAATGATACGTACTTGAGAGAGTACCGCAGACGCTTCCCTCTCCTCTATGACTCCGAGATATTTGTAATAGGTACCTTCTCGTTTACGCCCAGTAAGGGCAACGGCAAAGCAGGTGTTCGCATTAAACCCTTTTACGACAACAACAGGACGATCAAAGTTCAATCCCGTGCCGTCTTGCTCGAACCCGACATTTACCCCAAGCGAACAAAACCAAATATCGCGTTCATGATATCGTCGCGCTGACTCTTCAGTATGGATTTTCTTTTTCTTTCCGTTCCATCCATCAAAATCTTTTTGCATCAGCCATCATTGTAGCATTCCATACTTCCGTACCAAAAAATGTTGACAAAACTTACCCATATGCTATCTTATAGCCAGATTTTGACCCTTACATAAATTGCCTAAATAAAGGATAGAAAAGGAGGGAAAAGCGATGGGAAAAGATACGGAAGCGCTAAAGGATTTGAGCGTTAAACAGGTGGCCGAAAAATTTGACTTGTCCTATCAAAAAATTCAGCCGTTCATCGATCTAATGTGTAATACGGTGTGGAAACGGGAATGGGATCCTCGTATCCCAAATCTCGTACGCTCCAAGCATACCGAAGGATTAAGCCGGTCCGCTTGGCACAAGCAATATGCACGCGAAACCAAGAATTGGTACTTCGAATGTGCGGGTATCATCACGATACATGAAGTACTCACGCAATTGGATGCCCTGTATCAGGAATGTGGCCCGCGAGGAGTTAGGGAATACCTAGCACTCGTCAGGCGGCTGGTCTGGATTGGTTTTACGCAAATGGACTCGCTCGCGTTGCCCTTGGCAACAGTGTCGTTTGCCCAGTTGAAACGGCTGCCACGCAAACAACTCCTCACGCTGGACGCATTGGTGCTCGGTTCACTATCTCATCACGCACTCTTCCAGCTGAAGGAACATCGTAAGTGGGTAACGAAATCCGACAAGAGATTCACCATCGCAGATATTCTCGGAATGGAATTCGAGGATATACAGCGGTACCACAAGGGAGCTGCACACACATTCCTTCTTCTCAAGCGCCTTGGATTTGTGCCAAAGGACGGGTTGTTCATGAGAGATGACCCGCTGGAGAAGTTCGCAAAAGAGCTCCTCTCAACCGAAGAAGGCATCACGCTTGCGGGGGCGAAGAAATTCGCAGCGATAGCCGCGAGAAGAAACTGGATTTAGGCGAGATACGAAAACGCAATCGGCGAGCCCCTGGGCTCGCCGATTTTGTTTAAGTAAAGAGGTCTAACCTCTTTACTTCCCTACTCAGCCTCAATGGTGATGGAGAACTTCCCGAACGTCTCGCCCGCGGCGACGGGGATATCAAACGTGCCGAGCTCTTTAATCGGCTTCTCGAGCTTGATCGCGCCTTCAGGGAGATCAATGTGCGCCTGCTCTTTAGCAGCCGTTCGTATCTCCGGCTCCCCTACTGCGTCATAGAGATGACCCTTCTCATTTGCTTTTGTCTTGATCACAATACGCGCATCCGCGAGCGAAGCAATATTTTGTGCGAGGAGCGCAGCATCGAGCTCTCCACGGTCTACCACCTGCTTGCGACGAGTCTCAGCCTCTTTTACCGCCCCCGAGGTCGCCGCAATAGCAAGCTTCTTGGGGATGAGGAAGTTGAGCGCGTATCCGTCAGAACTCTCGATAGCCTCATGCGCCCGCCCGATCCCCTTCACGTCTCTAATCAATATTACCTTCATGATCTTACCTTACCGTGCCGCGCCTCAATCCGCAAGGAGACACCTCGCAGATTGTCACTTACCGGTAGTCAAAAATTGAACGGCACGCGCCATTTGCGCGTCATGCTTGGCGGCGATATCCGCTTCAGTAACCGGCACGATGATGTCCGGTGTCACGCCGTTACCCATGATCCAGTTGCCGGCGGGCGTAACCCAGCGTGCGACCGTGATCTTGAGCGAGCCTCCATCAAGATCTAAGAGAGTCTGCACCGAGCCTTTACCGAACGACTTTGTGCCGATCAGAGTCGCGACCTTAGCATCTTGCAATGCGCCCGCAAAAATCTCGGAGGCCGAGGCGGAACCTCCATCGATCAGGACGACGGTCTTTGTCCCTACCGGCAGGTCGTTATACCCGAGGCTCGTATGAACAATATTCTCCTGCTTCCCGTCAAAGTCTTCAGTGACAACGGGCGCACCCTTGGGCAAGAAGTGGCTTGCGATGTCAACCGCCGCATCAAGATATCCGCCCGGATCGCCCCGCAGATCGATGACGAGCTTCTTAGAGCCCGACGCCTTGAATCGCGTGAAGGCCTGGTTGAAGAGATCCGCTGAATTAGCGGTAAACTGGAAGAGCGCGATATGATACACGCCGCTTGCAGCGTCAAGGCCATCGTCGGTTTCAGGTACTTGGATCGTTTCGCGGACAATAGTGATAGTAAGCACTTTGCCGCCACGAACGATGGTCAAATGAACTTCTGTTCCTGCAGGACCGCGGATCTTGCTCACCGCTACGTCGGTCGCGAGTCCGTCGGTCGACCTCCCGTCGATGGCGGCGATCTGATCGCCCGCTTTGATGCCAGCCGCCTCAGCGGGCGTACCCTTCAGGGGAGCAACGACGGTTAACACACCTTCTTTAACGTCAATTTCCATACCGACGCCTGCAAAACTCCCCGAGATAGATTCGGCAAATTGCTTCGCTTCCTCAGGCGGGAAGAAGACCGTGTAGGGGTCGCCATATGAAGCAGAGAGGCCAGCGATTGCACCGAAGATCTTATCCTTCGCTGAGGGGAGCGTCGAAGAGGCGTGGGTGATAACGTATCTCTCCTCAAGTGCGTTCCAAGCCTTCCAGAAATCAGTGAGGTCAACGCTCTGATCTGGCGTCGCGTCGAGGCCATCACCGATGAACGGAATGTTCGTTATGACCGCAGCAGTCGAGCCGCTGTTGCCCATAAAGAGCCCCGCGCCAAAGGCGATCGCGACGACAAGCGCGAAGCCGACGCCACGCACCACGCCGCCGCGCCCGCGACTCATTTTTCCAGAAATATCCATTCGCGAAGTGTACCACAGAACATATGATATTCTATGCGTATGCTATTTTTCCGCGCGATAAGGAGACAAAAACGTGCACCGCAGGAGCAGCCGACACAGATTTTCTTCACCAACACACTCTCGGGCAACAAGGAGCTCTTCATACCCTTGAAGCCGGGCACCGCACTCCTCTACTCTTGCGGGCCGACCGTGTATGACCGCGCGCATATCGGCAACCTGCGTGCCTATATCTTTTCGGATACGATTGCCCGCACGCTCCAGTATGCCCAGTATCGCGTACATCGCGTCATTAACATCACTGACGTTGGCCACTTGGTCTCCGATGCCGACGAAGGCGAGGACAAGATGACCAAGGGGCTGCGGCGCGAAGGTATGGCGCTCACTCTTGAAAACATGCACCTGCTCGCCGAACGATATGCCGCCACTTTTTTCGATGATCTTGAAGAACTCGGGATAGACACCGGCGAGATACGCTTCCCGCGAGTAAGCGAGTATATCCCAGAACAAATCGCCTTTATCAAAACGCTTGAACAAAAAGGCTACACCTATACCACGCGCGACGGAGTGTACTTCGACACGTCCCGCTTCCCTGGATATGGCAAGTTGGGCGGGCTCAACCTGAGCAACCAGCGTGAGAGCGATCGGGTAGGAAAATATAAAGAAAAACGCAATTCCGCTGATTTTGTGCTTTGGAAACCCGACCCCAAACTCGGATGGGAAAGTCCCTGGGGCCGCGGCTTCCCCGGCTGGCACATCGAGTGCTCTACGATGGCACGTTCCCTGCTTGGGGCTGAACTCGATATCCATACTGGCGGTGAAGATCTGATCGCCGTACACCACAATAACGAAATCGCCCAATCTGAAGCAGCATCGGGAAGGCCGTTCGCCCGCTATTGGATGCACAGCGCCTTTCTCACTATGAGCGGCGAGAAAGCATCGAAGTCGCTCGGCAATGTCGTGTATCTCTCTGAAGTGGCCGAAAAAGGATTCCACCCGCTCGCATTGCGCTACTTTTTCCTTCAGGCGCACTACCGCACTCCCCTCTCCTTCTCGTGGGACGCACTCGCTGGGGCGGCAAACGCGCTCGACCGCCTTTGGAGACTTTCGCGCGATATTGCCCGCGACTCCGCGGGCAAGAGTGCCAATTCAGAGGCGCGCAAACGTTTTCTTATCGCCCTACGCGATGACTTGGCGACGCCGCAGGCGCTCGGCATTCTCTGGGATTCGCTCAGGAGCGAAGAGTACGCACCAGAAGAGAAATGGGGGCTTCTTGAGGATGCCGATGCACACCTTGGGCTTTCGCTCCTCTCGCCCCCCGCCGCACCGACGCTCACCGTATCGGATGCGCCTGAAGAAATTAAAGAAATGCTCGCGCGCCGCTCTGCGGCGCGCGCGTCTGGAGATTTTGCAGAGGCCGACCGTATCCGCGGCGAAATCGAAAAAGGGGGATATCGTGTGGATGACGGGCCGAATGGGCCGGTGTTGACTCGGGCCGCTCTTTGATACAATGGGCGGTAATGGCCACTACCGACCGCGTCCCACCCCAATCTATCGAATCAGAGCGCGCACTGCTGGGGGCGCTGCTCCTCAAGCCTGATGCCATACACGATGTCTCGGATCTTATCCATCCAAATTCTTTTTACGCAGAGAAGCATCGGTTGATATTCGGTGCGATGCGCGAGCTCGCCGAGCGAGGAGAACCGATCGATCTCATCTCCCTCTCAGAAAAAATGCAGAACCAAGGATTGCTCGAACGTGGCGGCGGCCGCAGCTACTTCGCAGAGCTCGCCGGATCGGCGCCCACACCCGGCAACTTCTCGCACTATGCCGAGCTCGTCTCACGGAAGTCTCTCATGCGTTCGCTAATCGATGCCGCCTATAGCATCACCGAGACAGCCTATGATGACGCGCGCGATACGATGGAGGTGCTCGACGAGGCTGAGAAGAGCATTTATGCCATCGGCGATGCTTCTGCCGCACACAAGTTCACCGCGATCGGCGATAAGATACACGAGGCGTGGGATCGTCTTGAGGCGCTCTCGAAGCGAGAAGATGGCATTCGAGGAGTGCCCTCAGGCTTCCCCGATCTCGACAATCTCCTTTCGGGATTCCACCCTTCCGATCTCGTTATCATCGCGGCGAGGCCTTCGATGGGTAAGACGTCGCTCGCGCTCGATATCGCGCGCAATGCTGCCGTACGCCATAACGTCCCGGTAGGGATATTCTCCCTTGAAATGAGCTCTGAACAGCTCATTGATCGCATGCTTTCTGCGGAGTCGTTCGTCAACTCATGGAAGCTGCGCACGGGGCAAGTCAAAGAGGCTGAAGACTTTGGCCGTATTCGCGATGCGCTTGAGGTGCTGTCAAAAGCGCCTATATTCATAGACGACAAACCGGGTAATAACATCCTTGGGATGCGCGCAGTCGCGCGCCGGTTGAAGCGCGACCGTGGTATCGGGCTGATCGTCGTTGACTATTTGCAGCTCATGGCGCCAACCTCGACCAAAGCGTCCGACTCGCTCGTCCAACAGGTCACCGAGATCTCTCGCTCGTTGAAGTCGCTCGCGCGTGAGCTCAAAGTCCCGGTCATTGCGCTCTCGCAGCTCTCGCGCGCAGTGGAGCAGCGCGGCGGCAAGCCCCGCCTTTCTGATCTGCGCGACTCGGGCTCTATCGAACAGGACGCCGACGTCGTCATGTTCATCCACCGTGATGATAAGAGCAACAAAGAGAGCGATCGGCCAAACATTGCAGAAATTCTTATTGAAAAACACCGCAATGGCCCCACTGGCCGCTGTGAGCTCTATTTCGACGAGAAGCGCGCGACCTTCCAACCGGTTGACAAGTCAGGTTATGGCGAGCTGGCGGCGGAGTTTTAAAGACAAAATGAACAAGGTGTTGCTGATTTTTGGGGCTCCGCAGACTGACGAGGCGAGGACTGAGCGATTTTTCAGCAGAAAAATCGCGTACCCAAAAATTAGCAATACCTTGTGAATGCTATGGATCACATCGACGAACTCGCTCAAGCACTCGCACGCCTCCCCGGCATAGGTCCAAGGCAGGCAAAGCGCTTCGTCTTCTTCCTTCTCGCGACGCCTGCAAGCGAGCGTACCAAGCTCGCCGAACTCATCGCCGCTCTTGGCAAGAATGTCCGGCAGTGCTCAGAGTGCTTACGTTTCTACACCAGCGGCAACGCTACGACTATTTGTAACTATTGCTCCGACAAAACACGCGACGACACGCAACTACTGCTGGTTGAGAAGGACCAAGATCTCGCCGCGATAGAGCGCGCGGGCACCTATCGTGGCCGCTACTTCGTCCTGGGCGGCGTGCTCACTCTCTCGGGCAAGGGCGCTATCCGCGAAAAAGAACTCCTCGCAATCGTGAGGCGTCGCCTTACGGTTGGGTTAAAGGAAATAGTGCTCGCGTTGTCTGCGACGAGCGAGGGCGAACACACTGCTGATCACATCCGAGAATTGCTCATGCCCTATCGCGATCACTTAAAGATCTCAGAACTCGGCCGCGGCCTCGCCACCGGTAGTGAACTCGAATACTCCGACGCTGAGACCCTCCGCGCTGCCCTCTCCAATCGCACCGAGACCTAAAAGAAAAATGATGGACTTACGAAGTCCATCATTTTTGTTTGGCCAACACCTGGTGTTGGCCAGATTCTGAGAGATTAGCGGCCCTGGACGAAGGTGAGGGCCTTACCCTTCAGGTCGGCACGACCGGTGCGGCCAACGCGGTGGACGTAGTCCTCATAGGTCGAGGGCAGGTCGAAGTTGATCACGTGCGAGACGGCGGGGATGTCGAGCCCGCGTGCGGCGACGTCAGTCGCGACGAGCGCGACCACCTTCCCCGCCTTGAAGGCATCAAGCGCGCGCATGCGCGCACTGAAGGTCTTGTTGCCGTGGATGCTCTCAGCGTGGATATGGCGACGCGAGAGATCCTTGGCGAGGCGCTCAACGCCGTGCTTGGTGCGACCGAAGATGAGCACGCGGTTAAATTCCGCATCCTGCAACATCTCCGCGAGCACTTCAAACTTGTCTTTTCCGTGTGGGATACGAACCACATCTTGATCGATGTTGCGCGAGGTGTCGCGCGTTTTGACTGAGATGACGACCGGGCTCGCGAGAAAGTCGCCAATAAGACGTTCGATCTCCTTGCCCATCGTCGCGGAGAAGAAGAGCGTGTGGCGCTCCTTATTCATTTTTCCGAGTATCAGACGCATATCGTCGATGAAGCCCATATCGAGCATGCGATCTGCCTCATCGAGAACGACCGTGCCGAAGCCGGAGAGATTGAGCGCCTTACGCTCCAACAAGTCCTTCAAGCGCCCGGGCGTACCGATGACAAATGCTGGGTCATGTTTCAACTGGGTGATTTGCGGCCCGATGTTGGTGCCACCCACCGCGACCATACCGCGGAATCCGAGCCCCTTGGCGAGCCCAGCGAGCTCCTTCTCGATCTGCACCGCGAGCTCACGCGTCGGCGCCATGATCAAGATGCGTTCGCCCTTCTGCTTCATGACCTTGTCAATGAGCGGGATGAGGAATGCTGCCGTCTTGCCCGTCCCGGTCTCAGCGAGACCGACAACGTCTTGGCCAGCGAGCACGTGCGGGATAATCTTGTCCTGGATAGGCGTCGGGAACTCATATTTGCGCGCCGCAACATTCTTCTTCAAATGATCGTTTATATCGAAATCCGAGAATTTGTGTTCAGGGACGAAGACCGGCTCCTCGGTCGTGACGACCGCCCGGTTCATAAACTTCGCGATCTCGGCTTCGGTATTGCCGAATGAGCCGAAGCCTTGTCGCTTTGGGTATGCGCTCCGCCCCGGTCGCCCATACGGGCGAGCAGAAGGACGTGCAGGACGCGCATCACGAAAACTCCCGCTTCGCGGTTTTGAATAACTTGAACTTGAATGACTACCGGACGCGCCGGTAGACTGATGATTCCATCTTCCTACTTGCATAATGTAATATTGCTAGCTAAATAAAGACAAAGGCAAAAGCCTTCTTTGTGGTCTGTCTCGTGTGTCAAACACTCGGTGTTTGACAAGTAAGGGGGAGGTTTAAGAAATCGAATCGATCTTCACTTTGATGACTGGTTGGCGGTGTCCGACGCGCTTGTAGTAGCGGCTCTTCGGCTTGTACTTCACCACCTCAATCTTCTTTGCCTTCCCGGCGAGAACAACGGTGCCCTTGACCTCCGCACCCTTGATAGTGGGCGCGCCGATGGTCGTGTCCGAGCCGTTGTCGACGAGGAGCACCTCGCCAAAGACAATCGTGTCACCCTTCTTCAAATCCCCGGGGAGTTTCTCAATAGAAATCGTGTCGCCCTTTGAGACGACATACTGCTTCCCGCCGGTCTTGATTACGGCCACTTCCATAGTCTCCACACTCTAGCATTTCCTCCCTAAAAGGGCAAGTCTTTGATTTTATTCCTCCCCCAACGCGGGTTTATCCAGCAGATTCAGCTCCACACCCACCTTGTCGCCCGTGATGCGGTATACATCCTTGTCTATCTTGGCGAGCTCTTTGTGGCCAGCGTTGTAGTGTGAGACCACCGTTCCAAGCGCGTTGCCCAGCTTCAAGTAGAAGGTGTTGGTCGTCTCGATATGCTTCACCAACTCCCCTACCCGCTTCTGTATCTCTTCAGCGCGCTCCTCTATTTTCATCGCATTCAAACCAAGCAAGACAGTTTGTAAGTAAGCGAGAAAAGACGTCGGCGAGACGATGATGACTTTATACTTCGACGCCGCGCGCTGGAGCAGATTGTCTTCTTCAGAAGCGCCAACTTGATTAGTCAACAAGTCGTAATAAATGCCTTCAGAAGGGATGAACATGAAGGCGAAGTCCATGGTGTTCTCTTCTGGCCGGATATACTTCGCCGTCTCGGTGATACGCATCTTCAAGTCATTCACAAACGCCTTCTCAAACGCGGGCTTCTCGCTCTCGTCGGCGTGGACGAGGCGGTTATAATTCTCAAGTGAGAACTTCGAGTCGATCGGAACTATCTTGCCGTTTACAAACACTACCGCGTCTACTATCTCGCCGTTCTTGAATGGATACTGTATCTGATAGCCGTCGGGCGGGAGCACGTTCTTGAGCGTCGTCTCCAGATAATATTCGCCAAGGATGCCGCGCTGCTTCGGGTTCTTCAAGATATCCTGCAAGCCCTTCAGCTGCTCGGCGAAGCCTTGGGTCTGGCGGCCGATCTCTTTGACCGAGGTAACTTCCTGTGTGATCTCTTTAATCAAACGCGACGATTCGGTAAATTGCCGATGCGCGTTCTCCTGCATCGTGCGCGACGACTCTGACACGCGCGCATCGAGCGTCTTCTCAAGATTCTGGAGCTGCTGTTGGAGGAGCACCATCGCGCTCCCCTCTTCAGGCTTCTGCGCCCGCTTGAGCATATACAACACCAATGCGAACCCGCTAATAAGGACAACGAACAGGAGGATAGTGAATAGGGTGACCGGTTCCATGGTTGTAGTATACTCTGTCCCATGACTATCCACGAAACTTTGAAGCACTCTATCCCCGAGGCGCTCCGGGCGCATGATGAAGTGCGCCTGCGTACCCTCCGCTCGCTTGTTACTGCGATGACTAATGAAGTGGTGGCTAGGAAAAGAAAGCCAGACGAATTCCTCACCGACGACGAGGCCATCGCCGTCTTGAAGCGCGCCGCCAACCAGCGCAAGGATTCTATCGAGCAGTTTGAGAAGGCCTCTCGGGGCGATCTCGCTGAGCCCGAGAAGGCCGAGCTCGCGATTATCGAGGCATACCTCCCCGCCCAGATGAGCCGCGACGAGATCCTGACTATTGCTCAAGCAAAAATGACTGAAATGGGTATCACCAGCAAAGCAGATGCCGGAAAGTTCACCGGCGCGCTGATGAAAGAGCTCAAGGGCCAGGCCGACGGCGGTGACGTGAAGGCGGTTGTGGACAACTTGCTTTCTTAAAACACTTGTGCTATAGTGTCGGCAGGTTTGTGGTCTTTATCTTTTTGTAGAGGAGGATGCTATGGGAACGATAGTGGTACCCGAACAAGGTGAGAGTCTCCAAGAGATTGTTACCCGAATGGAACAAAAGAATCCGCACCTCAGGTCTTCTGCCTCGAATTTCAGGGTGACAAAAGAAATGCAGCGTGAGGCCGCTACAAGGGACAAAGTAGATCGTCGAAAATTCCCTGACTATGATTAAGCCGACAGGTGGGTTGTACAACCCACCTGTTTTTTTAATTTGTGTCTTTTTGTGAGGATATCATAACCCACGCGCGAACTTATTTCGAACAACAACCCTAACTCGCGCCTCGCAGACTCGGCGCTCGCCCCGCGATTACGCGGGGCCGCCCTTCGCCCTGCCGCTTCCTAT
>JBAYLD010000001.1:0-213143 GCA_041664265.1 Minisyncoccota bacterium | reverse complement strand
TCCTCTACCCCGCGATATATATACTAACCTAAACAACATTTCCCCACGAGCTCTCCTCTACCCCGCGATATATATACTAACCTAAACAACATTTCCCCACGAGCTCTCCTCTACCCCGCGATACATATAATACTAACTTAAATACTATATCTACTATACCTAGCCAAAAGGTTTGTGCAAGCGAAGTGGTATTCTATACCGAGTATGGGATCCCTGTGGCACACAGAAGCATTGGCGGACATCTTTAAAACGCTTCATACCAATGAAGACGGCCTCTCTGCCGATGAAGCTGCGCGGCGGTTGAAAGAAGACGGACCCAACGCCCTGCCTGAAGCGAAGGCCGACGGAGTGGCGATTATTTTTTTGCGGCAGTTCCAGAGTCCGCTTATTTATCTCTTGTTTGCCGCAAGCGCCACCGTGTTTTTTATGGGAGAAGTTGCCGACGCGTCGATCATCCTCGCGGTGCTCTTGTTCAACTCGGTAGTCGGCGCGATCCAAGAAGGGCGCGCACAGAACACGCTGCGCGCGCTGAAGCGCTATGTCGAGACGACGACGACCGTCGTCCGAGGTGGAATGGAAATTTCTGTCCCCGACACCGAAGTGGTGCGCGGCGATATCCTCATCCTTCGAGAAGGGGAGAAGGTCTCGGCCGACGCGCGCATTATAGCCGCAAACGGCCTGAAAGCAGACGAGGCCGCGCTCACCGGTGAATCCGAACCGGTCAGCAAAGTCGCTGAAACCTTGGTCCGGGGCGAACAAGCAACATCGGGAACAGGTTCCGAGCAGCGGAACATACTGTTCAAGGGCACCAGCGTCGTTACCGGCAGTGGTCGAGTCGTGGCGGTAGCGATTGGCGAGGATACGGTCATCGGCTCGATAGCGAAGACCGTATCGGCCATCGATACGGAGATGCCGCTCAAGGCGGACATTCGATATCTCTCTCGCGCTATTATCGTGGTGGTGGCGGCTATCAGCGTTTGCCTTTTTCTGCTCGGCCTCATGAGGGGAGAGAATATTGCCACGATTTTTGCGACGGTTGTTTCGCTAGCGGTATCGGTCATCCCCGAAGGGCTCCCCATCGTTATCACGCTTGTGCTCGCAACCGGCGTCTGGCGAATGTCGAAGCAGAATGCGCTCGTAAAGAAGCTGCAGGCGGTTGAGGCGCTCGGGCAAGCGCGGGTCATCGCGGTGGATAAGACCGGCACCATCACCAAGAACGAGCTGGTTATTCGCGAGGTTTGGACGGGCGGGAGAGTATTCGGTATTAAAGGCGTCGGCTACGAGCCGGAGGGCACAGTGACGCTCGACGGCGCTGTCGTGGATGCCGCCAACCATCCGGAACTGCTCTTGGTCGGCAAGATAGCGGCGCTCGGCGCAAGCGCCCGGGTGTTTTTTTCTGAAAATGAAAAGAGATGGCGTGTATCCGGCGATCCGACTGAAGCGGCGATACGGATTTTTGGAGAGAAAGTCGGCTTTAAAAAAGACGACGAGCTACGCGAATCGCCGCTTGTCTCAGAACTTCCTTTTGACTACCGACTCAAGTATCACGCGGCTGCCTTCAGTATGGCCGAAGGGAACCTGCTAGTTGTGAGCGGCGCGCCAGAGGCGGTGCTCGCACGCTGTACGCAGATACGGCGCGGCGGGGAGAATCACGCGCTTCGATATGCGGGCCGAGAAGATCTTGAGCACTTGTTCGCCGAGATGTCCGATCGCGGGTTGCGGGTCGTGGCGATAGCGATGCGCGAAAAGTTCTCGGGAGCTCTAACCTATGAGGCGGCACACAGCCTCACCTTCGCAGCTTTTTTTGGTATGCAGGATATTCTTCGTCCTGAAGTCGCCGACGCAATGGCGCGAGCGGCAGCGGCCGGCGTCCGGGTAGTAATGATCACTGGCGACTATGAACTCACCGCTCGTTCCATCGCGAGAGAGGCAGGTATCTGGCGCGATGGCGATGACGTGCTGACCGGCGTGGCGATAGACGAGATGTCAGACACCGAGCTCGCCGAGCGTGTCGCGACAGTATCGGTCTTTGCCCGCGTTACGCCAGAACACAAGTTGCGGATCATCACTGCGTATAAGAAGCGCGGTGAGATCGTCGCGATGACGGGCGACGGCGTCAATGACGCTCCCTCGCTCGTTGCCGCGGATCTGGGGATAGCGATGGGGACGATAGGGACCGAGGTTGCGAAGGAGGCGGCGGATATCGTGTTGCTCGACGACAACTTCGGCAGCATCGTGTCTGCGATCGAGGAGGGCAGGAACATATATAAGACCATCAAGAAGGTTATCCTCTACCTCTTCTCGACCAGTCTCGGCGAGGTGCTGGTGATTACCGGAGCATTACTCGTCGGCTATCCTCTCCCACTTCTCGCTGTACAGATCATCTGGCTCAATTTCGTCACCGACGGCTTCTTGACCGTGGCGCTTGCGATGGAACCGAAGGAAAAGGGCCTGTTGCAGGGACGGTTCGCTCGGCCGTCAAAATATTTTGTAGATGGGCCAATGATTCGGCGCATGATCCTTATGGCGCTCCCGATGATGTTTGGTACGCTCTTCTTGTTCCAGAGATACGCTGGGACCGACATCGAGAAGGCATGGACGATTTCGTTGACGACGCTCGCTATCTTCCAATGGTTCAACGCATGGAACTGCCGCTCCGAGGGAGCGTCAATGTTCCGGCGGGATTTCTTCTCCAACAAATATCTGGTGGTGGCGACCGCCGCGGTCGCCTTGCTCCAAGTGCTCGCGGTATACACGCCTTTCTTCCAGCGCTTTTTGCATACCGTACCGCTCGATTCTGCAGAGTGGGTCGTGATCATCGCGATGGCTACTTCTATCATCGCGGTTGAAGAGATCCGCAAATTCTTTTATCGCAGGCGATCGGTCGGCATACTGACTGTTGTACAGGGCCTCGGCTCCGAGAGGCTCACGCCGCTTGACGCATGATACCCCTAGGGGGTATCATTGAAAAATGACACCCACAAAAGCGAAGTTGATTCGGCGACTCAAGATTATCGAGGGCCAAGTGCGTGGTTTGCAGGAGATGCTCGTGAAGGATACGTATTGCATCGATATTATTACCCAGACTTCTGCCGTGAAGCAGGCGCTTTGTGGCGTTGAGGACGCGCTTATGGAGAGCCATCTCGGCACGTGCGTCATCCAGCAGATTAAAAAAGGGAAGGAGCGTACCGCCATAGGCGAGGTGCTGAAGGTATATCGCCTGAAGCGTAAATAATTTCTATGAACCAAACACAAACCTACAAAATACAGGGTATGCACTGCGCCTCCTGCGCGAGTATTATTGAGAAAGCACTCAAAAAGGTAGATGGAGTAAATAGTGTTGAAGTAAATTATGGGAATGAATCGGCAAAAGTTGTTTTTGATGAGGCCAAAACAAACGCGCAACAGCTATCTAAAAACATAGAACCTCTGGGATATTCTTTTATCACTAATCAACCAAAAAACGAGAAGTTCGCCGAGCTTGCCGCGATGAAACGCAAGCTTGTCGCAATTATGCCGATGGCGGCTATCGCTGCCATCGTTATGGCGTGGGATATCCTTGCAGAATTCAATCGGGTCGCGCCGATGCCGCAGGCGTGGAGCGAATTTTCTATGTTTCTTCTGATGTTCATGGCGGCCTACGCGCTTTTTGTAGTCGGGAAACCCTTCCTGCTTGGTCTGTATCGCTTCGTGCGGTACGGCAAGGCAAACATGGATACGCTCATCGGCCTCGGCACCTCGGCCGCGTTCCTCTACAGCGCGGCGGTGACGGTGTTCGCCGAACAGTTGCAGGCATATGTGAATGTGGATGTCGCGTATTTCGATGTGGCGATTGTCGTCATCGCTTTTATTACGCTCGGGAAGTATCTTGAAGCGCGCGCGAAGATTAAGACCGGCGATGCGATCGAAAAATTGCTCAATCTGCAGGCAAAGACGGCGCTGGTTATTCGCGAGGGCAAAGAAATTGAGATACCGATCGATCAGGTGGCGCATGGCGACCTGATTGTTGTGAAGCCCGCAGGCAGGATCCCCGTCGACGGTGTCCTCACCGAAGGGACGTCATACGTGGATGAATCGATGGTGTCGGGCGAGCCGGTTCCGGTAGAAAAAAATGTCGGCGACAAGGTCGTGGCGGGGACATTGAACACCACCGGATCCTTCACGTTCCGGGCAACAAAAATCGGTTCTGAAACGATGCTTGCGCACATCATCAAGATGGTTGAAGACGCGCAGGGGAGCAAGGCGCCCATACAAGCGCTCGCCGACAAGATCTCGGGTGTCTTTGTGCCTATCGTGCTTGTCATCGCGTTTGCCTCGCTCGGGCTGTGGGTCTTTGTCGGGGCATCGTACCTCGGATTCGCCCAGGCGCTTTCTTTTGGGCTGGTCTCGTTTGTCGGGGTGCTCGTCATCGCTTGCCCTTGCGCGCTCGGGCTCGCGACACCGACCGCGATTATCGTCGGCGTGGGCAAGGGCGCGAAGGAGGGCATCTTGATCAAAGACGCGAGCACGCTTGAAAAACTGCACAAAGTGAATGTTGTTGTGGTAGATAAGACGGGCACTATTACCAAGGGAAAGCCAGAACTGGTTTCAATCCAAAATCTGTCGGAGAGAAGTGATGCCGACATTATCTCGATCCTCGCGTCGCTCGACAATAAATCAGAGCACCCGATCGCACACGCGATCGTCTCCTATGCTCGCGAGAAAAATATTCCCCTTGTGCCGGTAGAACAGTTTGAAATGATCAAAGGCAAAGGGCTTGTCGGCACTATCGGCGGTGTATCGTATCATGTCGGCAGCGAGAGGCTCGCCACAGAGCAAGGGGCATCTTTTGAATCCTTGGAGAGAGAAACATCCGAGGGAAAAACACCGGTTATTCTCACGTCAAACGGGAAGGCACTTGCCGTCGCGATGGTTTCTGACGCGATTAAATCGGAGGCGAGAGAAGCGGTGGCGAATCTCCACAAGCTCGGCATACGGGTCGTCATGCTCACGGGCGATAATGCACAAACAGCACGCTATATCGCAGAACAAGCAGGAATAGATGAGGTGGTCGCTGAAGTCATGCCGGAAGATAAATTGCTTAAAATAAGGCAACTTCAGGCAGCGGGACGGCTTGTGGCTATGGCAGGCGACGGCATCAATGACGCGCCGGCTCTGGCACAGGCAGATGTTGGCATCGCGATGGCGACGGGGACCGACGTGGCGATTGAGAGTGCGGGTATTACGCTCCTCCATGGCGATATCAGCAAGCTCGTGAAGGCGATCCGCCTCTCGAAGTTCACCATGCGCGGTATCAAACAGAATCTTTTCTGGGCGTTCGCGTATAATATCGTGGGTATCCCGCTTGCCGCCGGCCTCTTTTATCCTCTCTTCGGCTGGCTCTTGAACCCCGTATTTGCGGGGCTCGCGATGGCGGCCTCGAGCGTCTCGGTCGTGAGCAATTCGCTTCGGCTTAAAACGAAAAACCTATGAACAATCAAAAAACCCACGTTTTTCATGTGAACGGCATGCACTGCAAGGCATGCACGGTTCTTATTGAAGAAACGTTTCGAGAGCTTCCGCACATCGAGGACGCACAAGTGTCCTTGGCGAGTCAGCAGGTAACCGTGACCGGGGAGTTCATCGGCACGCCCGAAGAAGTCGCTGAAGAGCTCACGCGCATCATCCACGACCACGGCTACACGCTCTCAGTAGAGAAACAGGCAGTATCGGCGGGGTGGGGGGACTTCACCTATGCCGTCCCGATCGCGCTCGCTATCATCGCGGTGTTCTTCTGGCTGCAAAAAGCGGGATTCACCTCGCTTATCACAGGCTCAAACGTGAGTTATGGGACCGCGTTTCTTATCGGGCTCATCGCCTCTGTCTCCTCATGCCTCGCGATTGTCGGCGGGTTGGTGCTCTCGCTTGGGGCTACCTCGGCGAAGGGGGGTGGCACTTGGCGAACGGGAATGTTCTTCCATATCGGTCGGCTTGGCGGGTTCTTTATCCTCGGTGGCTTGGTCGGGCTCGTCGGGAATTCGCTCCACTTGGGATTAACCGCGAATGTTGTCCTGGGCGCCATTGTCGCGCTCGTGATGTTGGTGCTCGGCATCAACCTTCTCGATGTCTTCCATTTCACGAAGAAACTACAGTTCACATTGCCGACACGATTTTCTAAACAGGTCGTGCAGGGGAGTAAGCGGGATCATTATCTCGCGCCGCTTCTGGTCGGTATCGGGACATTCTTCCTCCCATGCGGATTTACGCAGTCAATGCAGCTCTACGCGCTCTCGACGGGTGATTTTGTGCAGGGCGCATTGACGATGCTGGTATTCGCTCTCGGCACGTTGCCGGTGCTCGCGCTCCTCTCCTTCGGCTCGGTCAATATCGCGCACAAGCCGTGGAAGGGTATTTTCTTCAAGACGGCCGGCATCATCGTTATCGTGCTCGCGCTCTTCAACCTCGCGAATACGCTCGCCACGGCTGGCGTCATATCGCCGCTCTTTAACGCGTAATACGAGTATGAACAAATCCGTCTTCGTCTCTCTGGTGATCTGCGGGCTCCTTATCGTTGGGGCCGTGGTGCTTACTTCCGGCTCACCCAGCGCGAATGTTACGCCTCCTGCAGGAGCGCCCACAGCAACTGTCACTGACGGCAAACAGGTCATCGATATCACTGCCAAAGGCGGCTATTCGCCGCGCGTGGTAACAGCAAAGGCGGGAGTGCCGACGGTGTTGCGAGTGGCGACGAATGGAACCTTCGATTGCTCTGCCAGTCTCGTTATCCCGAAACTCTCCTATCAAAAATTCCTCCAGCCATCGGGGACCGAAGAGATCACTATTTCTGCAGAACAGGCGCGAGGCACTATGCAGGGCCTCTGTGCCATGGGTATGTATAATTTCAAAATCATATTTCAGTAGTAGTAACAGGAGTCTTGACACGTAGCGGCGGATATATATAATCCACCCCAGAAGCACCTTGATTTCAGTGCGGATTTGGGCTTCGTTCGTGCCAATGTCGGCGCGGGTAACTTCAAAAAAGGGAGGTCATATATGGTGTTGCATTCTCGACAACCGGTAGGCGCATCCTTAGTATCTATCGTCGCGACCACCCCTATTGGGGCGGTTAGTGAAAAAGAAACTAAAAATTGTTTTGTAGACCAATCGCGGTATTCGTACCGCGACCACTGCATCGATTACTTGCTCCCGTGCAGCCAGCCGGGGACGGCTGGCTGCACAATCGAAACACTAGCGCTATTCAGTGATGCTACTCTCGTCGAGTGGGCGGCGGCAATTCTCGGCGTTTCGCCGAGGATCTCTTCAGAAGAGATCGATCAACTTCTGAAGGCGTGTGGGTGCATCATGACCTTAGCGCAGATTGAAGTCATAGCGTCGAGAGTTGAGCGCGGGTCGCGAAGTTTCGCTTTTGTCGAAAACAAAAAGGGCGGGGTCTCATGTTTATATCTCGCTCCTGACGTCGATGATCACGGCGGCCGATTAATGGTATTCCTAGATCGCTGCCTCGACGTTTGTCCCGTTTCGACAAGAGAAGATGACCGTCTCTTCGTCCAGAGAATAGTGTGACTAACGTACCCCTCGCGCATTACGCGTGAGGGGTATTTCTTTATATACATATGGAGTACCATGTCTCTATCATGCCAGCCTCAATCCTTTTCCGCTTGAATCGGTTCAAGAGATTACTCATTGCGCACTGGATTATCGCCAGTATCGCGGCGCTTATACTCGTGGGCAGCCTGTGGTATGCCTTTGGGCGAGCAAACGCTTCATATCAATTTGTTGTGGTGGCGAGGGGGTCTCTCACTGAGATTGTCTCGGTAACGGGGAACACGACGCCAGTCGAGAGTTCATCGCTTGGTTTTGGCGCGAGCGGCATCGTGAGAGGCGTGTACGCGAAGGTCGGCGACACGGTCTATGCCGGCAGTGTCCTCGCATCGCTCGACGTGGGTGATCTCCGCGCGCAGCTTGCCGGCGCGCAGGCGACGGTCGATGCGGAGATTGCCGCCCTGCATAAGCTCCAGGCAGGGGCGACAGCCGAGGCTGTGGCGGTATCAAAGGCGCAGCTTGCGGTCGCGGAACAATCCCTCGACAATTCGTATACGAGTGTCAGCACCACGCTCGCGGATGCTTATGCGAAGGCAAATGATGCGGTGCGCAATCAGCTCTCGTCGTTCTTCACGAATGCCGAAACGGCGGATCCGCAGATGACCTTCTCTATTTCGAACTTTATCGTACAGAATCAGTTTATTCAGGAACGCGTGCGGGCGTCCGAAGCATTGAACGTGTGGAAGACGACTCTCACCACGCTCCCGACTGACCACGCCGGGCTTGATCTCGCGCTTTCTCAGGCCGCCACCCATCTCGGGGCGGTGCGGAGTCTCTTAAGCACTGCCGTGGTCGTGTCGGCCGAGACAACGGCGGCATATCGTACTGATGCGATGGACGGGCTCACCGAGGTGAACACCGCGCTTTCTGCACTCAACACCGTGAAGCAATCCATCGCGGCGGGGAGAGCAAATGTCGCGCAGCTCAGAGCACAATTGAATGCCACCACGGCAAGCGCGACACCACAGGATATCGAGGCAGAGCAGGCGCGTGTTAAGCAGGCAGAGGCGAATGTGTCGAGTATTGCGGCGAAGCTCCAAAACGCCCAAATCGTTGCGCCACAAAACGGCGTCATCACACAGTTTGACGCAAAGGTGGGGCAAGTAGCCTCGCTAGGGACCCCGCTCATTTCTCTGATATCAGCAAGCGCATATGAGGTACACGCTGGTATTCCGGAAACCGATATCGGGAAAGTCGCGATCGGGAACAAGGTCAGCCTATCGTTTGACGCCTTCCCAGGAGAGACATTCTCGGGTACGATCTTCTATATTGATCCAGCTGAAACGATTACCCAAGGCGTCGTTGACTACAAGATAAAAATATCCTTTGACACGGCCGATCCGCGGATGAAGAGCGGGCTCACGGCGAATCTCGACGTACAAACACGCCAGAAAGACGGCGTGCTCGTCCTCCCGCAGTACGCGATTCTTGAAAACGACGCGGGCACGTTTGTTCAAATGCTCCAAGATACGCGTGTGATCGATGTGCCGGTCACGCTCGGGCTACAAGACCAAAACGGCAATGTCGAGATCACGTCAGGAGTGGCCGAAGGCGACCAAGTCCTCAACATCGGACTCAAACGGTAGCGTCATGATCGAGGTTCGCGATCTCAAGAAAGAATATCTCGAAGAAGAGACGTCGACGCGTGCACTCCGTGGAGTATCCTTCTCGATTAAGAAAGGGGAGTTCGTTTCTATCATGGGCCCGTCTGGCTCGGGGAAGTCGACGTTACTGAATATTCTCTCATTCCTCGATCGTCCGACCGGCGGCTCGTATACTTTTTTAGGGAAAAGCATCGATGAACGAGATGATCGAGAGCTTGCACGGGTGCGCAATGAGGATATGGGATTCGTATTCCAGGCATTCAACCTGCTCTCTCGCCTCACAGTGTATGACAACGTCGAGATCCCCCTCTTGTATTCAAAGATTCCGGCAGCCGAGCGCCGTGCGCGCGTCGAGAAGGCGGTTCGCGATGTCGGGCTTGAAGAGAAATTGCATACAGAGACAGGACGCCTCTCAGGTGGACAGAAACAGCGCATTGCTATCGCGCGCGCTCTTGTCACCGACCCGAACATTATTTTTGCCGACGAGCCGACGGGCAATCTCGACTCACAGTCGGGAGAACAGGTGTTGGAGATACTCGCCGCGCTCCACCAGCGGGGCCGTACGATTATCCTCGTGACGCACGAAACCAACACCGCCGAATTCGCGAACCGTATCATACGTATGAAAGACGGGTTGATCGAGAGTGATACGCCGATTGTCCGTTCGCCACGGGCGAACGGACATTCTATAAAATAATATGTTACTGCACGACGCATTTAAGACAGCAACGCGAAGCCTCATGCACGGGAAGATGCGTTCAATCCTCACGATGCTTGGCATCGTCATCGGTATTGCGTCGGTCATCGTGCTCATGTCTATCGGGCAGTCGGCACAGAACCTCATCTTGAACCAAGTCCAGGGCATCGGCTCGAATCTCGTTTTTGTTATCCCTGGCGGGAGCCCGAACGGCCGATTCTCCTCTCCCGCGGCGGCGCAGGGTATCGTGATTACCAGTTTGAACCAGAGGGATGCGGACGCTTTTTCTCGCGAAGCATCGGTACAAGCGGTCGTGCCTGAGGTACGCGGGCAGGGTGCGGCGGTATATAAGGGGAATGATGTGACCGTAAGTTTTGAGGGTACAACCGCCAATTATTTTACGGTCCGTAACATGATGCCCGCGTCAGGGTATCCGTTTACCAAGAGCGACGTGGATTCATTTAATCACGTTGCGGTGATCGGCCCCGCACTCGCGAAGACGCTCTTCGGAGAGAACATAAGCCCACTGAACAAAACGATACGGGTGAAGAATCTCTCGTTCCGTGTTACAGGCGTGCTTCCCGCGAAGGGCACCGGTGCCTTCGGCATCGACCAGGACAATCTCGTGATCGTCCCGCTCTCGGTCGCGCAGAACGAGATGCTCGGCATCCCGTATTTCACCGATATCATCGTCGAAGCGAACCCCGCCTATGATACAAACTTCGTTAAGTCGCGCATAACCTTTATCCTGCGACACAACCATGGTGTGACTGATCCAAACAAGGATGACTTCACCATCCAAACTCAAGAAGACGTGCTCTCTTTGCTCGGGAACATCACCTCTATCTTGACGCTTTTTCTCGCGGCGATTGCCTCGATCTCGCTTATCGTTGGCGGCATCGGGATCATGAACATCATGCTCGTGTCGGTGACTGAACGGACGCGAGAGATAGGGCTGCGCAAGGCAGTCGGCGCGACCGAGCGCGATATTCTCGAACAATTCCTCATTGAATCGGTGTTGCTCACCTTTATCGGCGGCTTGATCGGTATTGCCCTCGGTGCGCTTATCGTCGGGGTGGTATATGTAGTGCTCTCTTCTTTCTTCTCGTTCGGTTGGGTCTTCGCATTTCCGCCTTCGGCGGTGGCGCTCGCGCTCCTGGTCTCCACGCTCTCCGGGCTTGCGTTCGGCGTCTATCCTGCGCGCCAGGCGGCGCGTAAGAACCCCATTGATTCTCTGCGATACGAATAAGCTATACTGGAGGAGCTATGGGAATGCAGAAGCTTGAGAAAAAAGCAAAAGAATATTGGCACACGCTGGGGCCTGGCCTCACCACGGGCGCTGCTGACGACGATCCTTCTGGTATCGCCACCTACTCGCAGGCAGGCGCTCGCTACGGGCTCCAGCTCATTTGGCTCTCGCTCTTTACCTATCCCTTCATGGCGGTGGTGCAGGAGATGTGCGCGCGCATCGGGCTTGTCTCGGGTCGGGGGTTGGCGGCAAATATTCGCAACCACTATCCGGCGCGGGCGTTGTATGCGGTGGCCGCACTGCTCTTTTTTGCCAACGTGTTCAACATCGCCGCGAACCTCGGTGCGATGGCCGCAGGAGCGCATCTCGTGTTGCCAAGCATCGAGTCGGGAGTATTCGTCATCGGTTTTGCGCTGGTGAGCCTGGCACTCCAAATATTCACCACCTATGCGCGCTATGCAAAATATCTCAAGTATCTGACGCTCACACTCCTCTCGTATGTGGTTGTCGCGTTTGCAGTGCAGTTGGATTGGTTTGAGGTATTTCGGCGCACGCTCGTTCCCTCGCTCACCTTCTCTAAAGATCAGATGTTCCTCGTCGCGGCTATACTCGGGACCACGATCTCTCCCTATCTCTTCTTCTGGCAGACCTCTCAGGAAGTTGAAGAGGAGATACTTAATGGCGAAACAAGCATTCGCGCGCGACAAGGGCAGGCGAGCACGGAGTCGATACGTTCTATGCGTACGGATGTCTGGAGCGGGATGGCGTTCTCTAACATCGTTGCTTTCTTCATCTTCGCTGCCTGCGCGGGCACTCTGTATGTCTATGGCATAACGGATATCGCGACGGCGGATCAGGCGGCTTCAGCGTTGCGACCTTTCGGAGAGTTTTCCTTTTTGCTCTTCGCACTCGGCATTATCGGAACCGGGCTCCTCTCGGTGCCGGTCTTGGCCGGCTCGACGGCATATATGCTCGCCGAAAGCTTCGGGTGGAAGTACGGCCTCTATCGGAAGTGGAAGCAAGCGCACGCGTTTTATGGCGTGATCATCGTGGCGATGCTTATCGGCATGGCCGCAAACTTCTTGCATCTCGATCCGATAAAGGGGCTCATCTATGCCGCGGTCGCTAACGGGATCATCGCGCCCTTTATCCTTTTCTTCGTCGTGCGCCTTTCGAGCGACAAGCACCTCATGGGCGAACACGCGAACCATCCGCTTATATCAGCAATGGGCTGGTTTACCATCGGCGCCATGTCCCTCTCCGGCCTCGCTGCCATCGCTTCGTTCGTGATTTGACAAACTGTTTGAGAGAAGTAGGATTCTATCCGGAATGTACACGTCTTTAGTTGTTGAATGTTTAAATCAAAAATGGAGGAGGTGCCAATTATGTCTAGTAGTGCGAAGGAGGCAAAATTTGCGTTTCTGGAAGAGGAGCGGAGAAAGGATGAGTGGCGGGAATTGAAAGACAAAGCGGAAAAACAGCTTAGAGATGAGGGGAAGATTGGATCTTACTCCACGGAGGCAGAATTTTGGGAGCAGAATCGAGAAATTAACACCCGAGCAGTGGAGATGCAAGAAAGAGAACAATTTGAGAGATTGAAGAAAAAGTACGGATAATTTGACCGCGTGCGGTTTTGTGGACAAGCTTCGGCTTGCGACACAGAACCCGCGCGGTTTTTCCTTTTCTTTACGTCACGTCCTCCTTTTAGATTTAACCCCTACATGCGACGACCGCACAAATAGGGGATACTGCTGTTTGTTGAAATTTATTCAGCATCTTATTCATTGTTCGCTAGGCACTTTGCGTTCAAGGATGTTTCATTGTATATTGAAACTACCAGCCGAGAGGCTTATTTTTATTTCATGGAAATTCGGAACATCGCTATTATTGCACACGTCGACCACGGGAAGACGGCCTTGACTGACGCTATCTTGAAGCAGACGCACGCGGCGGCTGAGGGCACCACGATGGACACCAACGCGCTCGAGCGCGAGCGCGGCATCACCATCTATGCCAAGAACGCGGCGGTTGAATATAAAGGAACCAAGATCAATATTGTGGACACCCCCGGCCATGCCGACTTCGGCAGCGAGGTCGAGCGCGTCTTGCGTTCTATCGACTCGGTGCTGCTTGTTGTTGATGCACAAGAAGGCCCGATGCCGCAGACGCGCTTCGTCTTGAAGAAGTCGCTTGAACTTGGACTCAAGCCGATCGTTGTGCTGAATAAGATCGACAAGCCGGCGGCTGATCCGGCGCGCGCCGAGGAGCAGGTGCTCGAGCTCTTCCTCGAGCTTGGCGCGAGTGACGAGCAAAGCGACTTCTCGGTCGTCTATGCAATCGGGCGCGACGGGCGTGCGTCCTTAAACCCTGACGATCTCTTAATGGGTGCCGACAAAGATCTCTCGCCGCTCCTCGATCTCATACTTGAGAAGGTGCCGGCAGCAAACGCCAACGCTGACGCGGATGCACCCCTCATGCTTCAGCCCTTCAATCTCGCCTATGACAACTTCATGGGGCGGCTTGCAGTCGGTCGCATTTATGCGGGGACGGTTCGCCCAAACCAGACTGTTTTTATAAAAAAGCCGGATGGCGAGACGCGCACTGGCCGCACGACGAAAGTCTTTACCTTCAAGGGGCTTGAGCGTGTAGAGACCGCCGAAGCTTCGGCGGGAGATATTGTTCTTATCGCCGGTCTTCCCGACATTTATATCGGTGAGACGGTGACGACGGATGAATCTGTGGCGCCACTGCCCGCTATCGCGGTTGACGAGCCGACTATCGCGCTCAACTTCCTCATCAACAACTCACCCTTTGCTGGGCGCGAAGGGAAGTTTGTCACCAGCCGCCAGATTCGCGATCGGCTCGAAAAAGAACTTGAAGTGAATGTCGGTCTTAAAGTGGACTTCTCAGGCACGGACTCCTTCCACGTGTCCGGCCGCGGTGAGCTTCATATCGCGGTCTTGCTTGAGAATATGCGCCGCGAAGGATATGAGATGCAGGTCTCCCAGCCGCACGTTATTATTCGTGAAGAAAACGGGGTGAAGTTAGAGCCGTTTGAAGAAGTGATTATTGATACGCCGTCAGAATTCCAAGGCGCGATTATTGAAAAATTGGGCCAGCGCGCATTTGTACTCCAAAATCTCGTCCAGTACGGCAACATCGTCCGGCTCACGCTTGAGGGCCCGACACGCGGACTCTTGGGCTATAAGAATATGTTCATTATTGATACGAAGGGCGAGGGAATCCTCTCCTCGCGCGTCATCGGATTCAAACCCTATGCCGGTGAAATTCGCCGACGCATCGTCGGCTCTATGATCTCTATGGCGGCCGGCAAGGCGCTCGGGTATTCGCTCTGGAGCCTCCAGGATCGCGGGCAGCTCTATATCAAGCCGGCGACGGAGGTGTATGAGGGTATGGTGATCGGCAACACCTCCAAGGGCGAAGAAATGATGGCGAACCCGACAAAAGGGAAGAACCAATCAAACGTGCGTTCTTCAGGTATGGATGAAGCGCTTACCTTGGTACCGATATTTGATCTCACGATCGAGCGCGCAATGGAGATCATGGCGGACGACGAATATCTTGAAATCACTCCGAAGTCAGTGCGCCTGCGTAAGCAGTTCTTGACCCAAAACGACCGCGCCAAATCCCGTAGATAAAAAGAGAAGAAGCCGGCATCCCCGTAGGGTGCCGGCTCCGTCCAATGTTCAAGGAATGACCTCGCAAACTTCTTTGTTGAAGACAAGAGCGTTGCAACACTGTCCCCATGGCGTATTTTCACGCCAGTGGATCCACCACTGAGCCGCGGCGTTGGAAGCTTTGGTGTTTTTCTCTACGAGAGCACAAATCGCCTCGTCAGGGTCAACCCGATACCCGCCTATGTTTCGGATGTCCGGCTCTCCTCCCAAAACGCCGCTTTCAAAGCCCAGAGTATTTTGTTTGGATAAGAGCGGCATTACTGCTCCTATCCACTCCCGTCGCACTTCTTCCGGAGCTTGTCCCGGCGGCATGGAAATTATTCTGATTTTACTATCCATCGGTTTTTCACCCCCTTCCGTCTAACGAAATGTGCGTTATTTGTAGCCCCCACTGGGCTGACTATCCGGACGGAGAATAACAAGAATGTCAATGAAATGCAACGTAGAGTATACTGTCAAATATGGTCCTGATTGAATACAAAAAAGCCACCCTTAAATTCGCGCCGCTTGAGAGTTTTGCGGCGGGGATCGAGCTGTCTGGGCAAGAAGTAAAGGCACTCCGCAACAAGCTCGGCTCGCTCGATGGCGCGCGTGTGGTGGTGCGCGGCGGCGAGGCGTTTATCGTCGGCATGACCATCCCGCCCTATCAGGCGGCGAATATACAGAAAGGATATGACCCCGAGCGGGCGCGGCGCCTCCTGCTCAACAAAAAAGAAATCGCACTCCTCGCCGATGCCGAGGCGAAGAAGGGCTTGACAATTATCCCACTTGAAGTGTATACTGCAGGCAGGTTTGTGAAGGCGCGCATCGCGATCGTCCGCGGCAAGGGCAAAGCGGATAAGCGCGAAGACCTGAAGAAGCGTGATGCGGCGCGCGAAGCAGAACGCGTTTTGAAAACCCGATGATTCGATCAATCACTGTCAGTTTGTAGGCATTCGTGCGTATCAATTGACAGGGGGTGACCGGCTTTGACGGTCTGTACTTTGAAAGACGTGCGACGCAGTGCAAGCTTGTATGACACTTACATCCAACAAGCAACCAAACTTGCCAAGAACACTCTTGCAAGCGTGAAGTCTCCGTACTTCGGTGCGCGTGACTTCGCGTTCGCCTACGCAGCCTAACCGCTCGCCTAGCGACGTCTCTCCTCTCGGGTTCTTACAGCCGGAGGCAGGGGCGGAATATTCTGTAGGATCGATGCCCGGCCTCCCGCCCGGCGCGTCTAAATAAGGGATCGGGCAGGAATGGTTTCGTCTGCGTTCTTCGCATCCTGCCCTAAAATTAACGCTGACTATGCGTCGTAGACTCGCTTTCATTGATGGATTCGGACTCGAGTTCGACTCTCGACACCTCCACAAAAAACAAGGTATAGTGCTCTGTATGGCACCAGCACCAGCAAAAAAACCGAAGATCAGAAAAACCGCGATGCCCCCGAAGGGGCGCCGCGGCTGGCGCCGCATTATTGGCGGCCCATCCTTCTTTGGCAATCTCACAACGACGATCCTCATATTCCTTTTCTTGATGAGCGCATACTCGCTGGTGGCGAGCTTCGTCCAGCCGACGGACGAGATCCCGCTCTCGGCTGTCGCTGCCGATGTCGTCTTGGGGAAGGTGAGCTCGATTACCGTGAGCGGTGATTCTCTTAACCTCACGTATGTCGATGGATCGGTAAAGTCCTCGCGCAAGGATCCCTCCGCCGGTCTCCCCGAAACCCTGGCGACGTATGGCGTGACGCCCACAGAACTCGCCAAAGTCGCTATCACGATCCAGGGCCAATCGGGGCTTGAATTCTGGCTCGTGACGCTCGGCCCGACCGTCTTGATGCTCTTGTTCGTCGCATTTCTCTTCTGGTTCCTCTCACGGCAGGTACGGGGCGCGGGTATGCAGGCATTCACCTTCGGGCAGTCGAAGGCGCGCGTTATCGATCCGGCCGACGTGACGCAGCGCGTGACCTTTGCCGATGTTGCGGGTGCGCGCGAAGCAAAGGAGGAGTTGCTTGAGATCGTCGACTTCCTCAAGAACCCAAAGAAGTTTCTCGATATCGGCGCGCGTATCCCCAAGGGCATCATTCTCATGGGCGCGCCTGGGACAGGGAAGACCCTCCTCGCGCGCGCGGTCGCGGGCGAGGCTGGAGTGCCGTTTTTTTCTATTTCGGGCTCCGAGTTCGTCGAGATGTTCGTCGGGGTCGGTGCTTCGCGCGTGCGCGACCTCTTCCAAATGGCGAAGAAGGCCGCGCCCGCGATCATCTTTATCGATGAGATCGATGCGGTTGGTCGCGTGCGCGGCTCGGGGATGGGCGGCGGCAACGACGAGCGCGAACAGACGCTCAACCAGATTCTTGTCGAGATGGACGGCTTTGAACCCCACGAAAAGGTTGTGGTCATGGCGGCGACGAACCGGCCCGATGTGCTTGACTCCGCGCTCTTGCGGCCGGGGCGCTTCGACCGGCGCGTGACTATCGACTTACCCGACCGGCGCGATCGCGAAGAAATATTGCAGATCCACGCGCGCAAGAAGCCCTTGGGTCCTGATGTGAGCCTCGCTGTTGTCGCCGAGCGAACGCCCGGCTTCTCAGGCGCCGAGCTCTACAGCCTCATGAACGAGGGTGCGATTCTCGCTGCGCGCGAGAGTCGGACAGAAATAACCCAATATGACCTGATCCGCTCCATCGAGAAGGTGATGCTCGGGCCCGAACGCAAGAGCCACTTGCTCTCAAAGAAGGAGAAGGAGCTCACGGCGTATCATGAAGCCGGCCACGCGCTTGTCTCCTCGATACTCGAGCATGCCGATCCGGTGCACAAGATCTCCATCATCAGCCGCGGGCGCGCGGCTGGCTATACGCTCAAACTCCCCTTTGAAGACAAAAAATTGTTCTCAAAGAAGCAGTTTCTTGATGATATTGCGGCGACCTTGGGTGGCTATGTCGCGGAGGAGATGCTCTTCAACGATGTCACGACCGGTCCTTCTAATGATCTTATGGTCATCACAGCGATCGCGCGCGATATGGTGATCCGCTATGGCATGAGCGAGAAGTTGGGGCCGATCGCGTTTGGCGATCGTCAACTCGGGAACGAGCCGTACTCTGACCATGTCGCTGCCGAGATCGATTCAGAGGTTGCGCGCATTATTGAGGAGGCGAAGGCGCGCGCGAAGAAGGTTATCAGTGAGCATCGCGACGCGCTCGACGCCATCGCCAAAGAGCTCATCGAGAAGGAGACCGTCGAGCGCGCTGGCTTCGAGAAGATCCTCATCGCCCACGGCATCATCCCCAAAAAGCGCGAAGAAGACCAAATTGCGGTAGTATAAGCACGTGCTGCACACGCCCATAGCTCAATGGTAGAGCAGTCGCCTTATACGCGATTGGTTGGGGGTTCGAGTCCCTCTGGGCGTACCAAGTTATGGACATCGTAAGTCCATATTTATTCCAAATGCATCTCTTTATCCGCCGTGGCGGCGCGAGCGGAGAGGGCGGGGTGAATGTGGTAAACTTCTCCTGCTTCTGCTTTTCATATTTATGAGAGCTTAACTCTAAGAAAAAAGCCTATACTGTTTCTGATCAAGACTTTTTTGCGGCAGAAGAATCTGCAGTTTATTTTTTAATAGCATTTTTAGTATGTATTTGGTCACAGGTGTTATTTTTTCTTGTAAAGCCTTTGATAATGGTATGAATTGCGTTTCTAAAATTTCAGAATTGTCCGGCGTGACTTTCCCAGATTTGTAATCAGCGATTGTAAGTATCCAAAAGTTATTTCCTTCTTTTTCGGTAATTCGCTGCCGTACTCCAACAACACCTCGTGGTTTTATGACAATATTTGTTTCCTCCTTCGCCTCTCTTATGATTGTTTCAAATATATTTTCATCTTTCTCCATATAGCCGCTTGGAATTGTCCAAACCGACGGGTCAGTTTTCCGTTTAGTCAGAAGGATTTTTGACTTGCCGCGAAGGATAACGCCACCAATGCCTATATTTATTTTCGGATAGTTTTTCATAAGACTTTCTTTAATTCTACACCATTACTCTAAATGCATCTCTTTATCCGCCGTGGCGGCGCGAGCGGAGAGGGCGGGGTGGTTTTTAAGGTCGGGATCGGCGGCGACGAGGGTCGCCGCCTCGGTGCGAGCGGCTTCGACCAATTTAATATTCTTTAACGCCTCCATCGCGATGTCAGAGACACCCCACTGCTTGCCGCCCGCGAGCTCGCCCGCACCACGGAGCGCGAGGTCATATTCGGCGAGCTCGAAGCCGTTTTTCGCCTGCATAAACGCTTTCATTCGCTCGCGCGTGGTCTCGCCGCTCGACTCGGGCAGGGCGAAGCAGTAGGACTGATGGATCGAGCGGATCACTCGCCCGCGGAGCTGATGCAGCTGGGCGAGCCCGAATCGTTCGGCGCCCTCAATAAGGATCACGGTCGCGTTCGCGACGTTCACACCCACTTCTACTACAGACGTTGCAACGAGGATATTTATTTTTCCATTCTCAAATTCTTTCATCACGTCCTCCTTCTCTTTTGGCGTCATCTTGCTGTGTAGGATGTCTATAACTGCTTCAGGGAAGACCTCTTTTTGGAGCCGTGCCGCTTCGGCCTTTACCGATTTGGTTTGGAGCGCGAGCTCTTTGGCCGGGTCAGGCTCGTCTATTCGGGGGCAGATCACATACGCCTGGTGGCCGAGGGCGAGTTCGGCGCGAACGCGCTCGTAGGCGCGTTCGCGCTCTTTTGAGCCCAGTACCTCGGTAATGACCTTTTTCCTACCCACCGGCATCTCGTCGAGGAGTGTGAGATCAAGGTCGCCATAGAGCGCGAGCGCGAGCGTGCGCGGGATCGGCGTCGCGGTCATAGAGAGTAAATGAGGGGCCACATCACCTTTCATAACGAGCTTCTGTCGGTGCGCCGTGCCGAAGCGATGCTGTTCGTCGACGATCGCATAGGCAAAATATTTAAAGGCGAGCGACTTCTCGATGAGCGCGTGCGTGCCGATGACGATCGGGATCTCGCCATTCGCCACCATCTTCTTAAACGCCGCCTTCGAGAGCTTGGCGGATTCTTCATACCGCACGCGAGAAGGGAACTTGCGGCATTCGCTCCCGGTGATAAGGCCGATTGGGATGGGGTGGTCTTTAAAATATGAGACGAAGGTAGAGAAGTGCTGTTTGGCGAGGATCTCGGTGGGGCAGAGATACGCGACTTGGAGTGTGCCGGCGATCCGCCCGCGAGGTAGTGATGTCGCCACCAAATAAGCGGTCGCGGCGGCGACGGCAGTTTTACCGCTGCCCACGTCGCCCTCGAGGAGTCGCAACATGGGGTTTGATTTCTCGAAGTCGGCGACGATTGCTTCGATCGCCTGCGTCTGTGCGGCCGTGGCGGGGAAGGGGAACGAGGCGATGAAGTCGTTGACGCGGCGTCTCGCCGCTATGTCCACGTTTACTGCCAGGGCTCTCTCCTCACTGCGACATTGCCGATTTTGTTGCATTCGTATTTGAAGCGCGAAGATTTCTTCAAAGGCGAAGCGCTTGCGCGCCGCCGCGGCATCAGAAAGCTTCTTCGGTGCGTGTATAAACACGAGTGCGGCAGAGAGCGATGGCAAATTGTAGCGTGCAAGGATCTCAGGCGGGATTGGGTCCTCAATGCCTTCGTGCACTCCCGTCTCAAATATTTTCTTCACCGCGTGCAAGAACCAGAGCGAGGAGACACCTTGGCTCTCGGGATAAATCGGATACAGAGCTGAGGTGACTCCTCGCTGCGAGGTGTCTCCTCGGCTCGTGAAGAGCGAGTCAATTGCCGCATCAGGCGCGATAGGTGACTTATCAATCGCTGGATTTGCCAAATAGATCTTGGTGCCTTCTCCCGCTACCTTCCCGCTCACCTTCACCACCATACCGTCATGGAGCGTCTTGGCGATGTAGGGCTGAGAGAACCACATCATCTTGATCTTGCCCGAAGCGTCCTCGAGCCACGCCTCGGCGATCGGGCGGCGGCTCTTCCACGTCTTCCGCACATCGGGCTTCCTGATGGTGCCGTAAAGCGTCACCTCGGCACCCGCTGAAATACCGGCAATAGTCACTGTCTGGCCGGCTGATTCATAGCGAGCGGGGAAGTGATAGAGCAGGTCGCGTATCGTGCGAACTTTTAGC
This sequence comes from Minisyncoccota bacterium, assembly GCA_041664265.1. Taxonomy (GTDB): domain Bacteria; phylum Patescibacteriota; class Minisyncoccia; order Phycocordibacterales; family Phycocordibacteraceae; genus C7867-001. The sequence goes on along the minus strand of JBAYLD010000001.1, from coordinate 192,166 downwards.
TTATGCAGCGCCCGCTTCTGCTCCGGCTTAAGCCGCGTGAAGTGCTTCTCGAGAGTGTCTTCCATGTTCATTTTTTGTAGTATACTTCTAGATATGTCTACCACCACCATTGTGCTTCTCGCTCTTGTTGCCATAATCGTGCTTTGGGTCGTGTTCGCCTTTAACCGTCTCGTGTTGCTTACCAACCGCGCGAAGGAGGCATGGGCTGATATCGCCGTGCAGTTGAAGCGCCGCTATGACCTTATCCCGAATCTTGTTGAGACCGTCAAGGGTTATGCCGCACACGAATCAAGCGCGTTTGAGAATGTGACCAAGGCGCGTGCGGCTGCGATGGGGGCATCGAGTTCGATGCCGGGCAGCACTGCCGACAAGGTACAGGCCGAGAATCAGCTCTCGGGCGCCTTAAAAACGCTCTTTGCCGTCTCAGAAGCGTATCCGGATTTGAAAGCGAATCAGAACTTCCTCCAGCTCCAGCAAGAGCTCGGCGATACCGAAGACAAGATCCAGGCCGCGCGTCGCTTCTATAACACGACCGTGATGGCGCTCAACACCACGATCCAGTCATTCCCGGGCAACATCATCGCCTCTCTATTCGGCTTCTCTCTGATGGATCTCTTCGAGCTTGCAGAGTCAGATAAAGCAGCTAACGAACCGGTCAAAGTGCAATTCTAGTTCGATACTGAATCTGTCAAACACCGAGTGTTTGACACAACTATATGGATCTCTATCAACAGCGTGCAAGTAATATCCGCCGGACATGGGCGCTGGTGCTCGGGTTCGTGGTCGTCGTTATGGCGGTCGGCTATGCGATCTCGTGGTACTACGGCGACCCAGCTATCATAGTTATAGCAGCAGCCATCGCTATCGCGACTAACTTCTACGCCTATTGGTCGAGCGACAGGCTCGTGCTCTCGCTGAATCACGCACGACCAGCGTCACGGCAGGAGTTCTTCGACTTCTATACGGTCACCGAGAATCTCGCCATGACCGCGGGGTTGCCGATGCCGAAGCTGTACGTGGTTGACGATCCGGCGCCCAACGCCTTCGCGACTGGTCGCGACGAGGCACACGCGGTCGTAGCCGCGACGACCGGCCTGCTCGCGATGATGAGTCGGAGCGAGCTTGAGGGTGTCATCGCCCACGAGCTCTCGCACATCAAGAACAACGATATTCTGCTTATGACGGTTGCCGTCGTACTTGCTGGATTCATCGCGCTCGTCGCGGATATATTTCTGCGCATGTCGTTTTGGGGCGGGGGCCGGCGCGATGACAGCGGGAAGGGGAACGCGCTCTTTGTGGTTCTGGCGATCGTCGGAATCATTCTTGCTCCTTTAGCCGCGAAGCTGATCCAACTCGCGATTTCGCGCCGGAGAGAGTTCCTCGCTGATGCTTCAAGCGCGTTGCTCACCCGCTACCCCGAAGGGCTCGCCTCAGCACTAGAAAAATTAGGCAGCTACACCGCGCCGATGCGCTCGGCGAACCTCGCGACCGCGCACCTCTTCATCGGCGATCCTTTTGGCGCATCCGCCTCTGGCGGGAAGGGTAGTTCTGGTTGGATGGGAAAATTGTTTTCGACCCACCCGCCCATCCCCGATCGCATCAAAGCACTCCTCGCCCCGCAGGCATAATCTTGTTTTTTCTGCTATAACAGAACGAACGGAGGCGTCGGATAGCGGTTTATTCCACCGCCTTGGAAAGGCGGCAGGCTCGAAAGGGTCTCGAGAGTTCGAATCTCTCCGCCTCCGCCCATGGTATAGTCTCGGCAGAACCAGAGTACAAAGAGCTGGTCTTTGAAAGGGGGTGAGTACCAAAGCGAAGAAAGGGTTTTTGGAACAGTGTATGAAAGAGCTCGTTGAGCATTGTAGGGTCTGCGGGCACAAGGTTGACGTACACGGGGCTCGCGAGAAAACAGAAAAGTTGAGAAAGGCCGTGTACGCTAGCTGCACAAATAAGGAGTGTTCTGAAAAAGGGAAGGAGGTGTCTTATCAAGAAGTAGAAAGTTCCGAGATTCGATGTGAAGTCTGTCGCACAGAGGTGACTGTACTCGGATCCCGGAAAAGGAACGGATGTCGAGGGGCAAGATATGGAGCCTGCTCCACTGATGGGTGCAGGAAGAAAGGACGGGTGATCTGTTACTTGGGTTCCCCGGTGGCTCTCGTGAAGCCCTCGTATACCGAAAGGCGAAGGAGGGAAAAAGAATACATGAACGCCCCGAGAATCGGGATATGATCCCAAAAGGCGCGGATGCCACCATCCGCGCCTTTCTCTATTTTGGTATATACTTTGAAAGATGGGGCGTGTTACACGCGTAATAACAGACACAGAACATGAGCATTTCTGAAGATAACCTGAAGCGTTTGAAGGATGTGCAGGGGATAGAGCATATTAGCGACGCCGACATGGCGGTGCTCCTTGACCCGGTGCAGGTTAACTATTCTGAATTAAGCGTCAAAGGGAAGCGGTATCCCGCGTGGCGGATTATTTATAACCGGGCGCTTGGCCCCGGCAAGGGCGGTATCCGCTTCCATCCAGACGTGAATGAAGACGAAGTGAAGTCGCTTGCCTTCTGGATGGCGTTGAAGAATTCGTTGGCGGGCATCCCATATGGCGGCGCCAAGGGCGGTGTCGCCTTCGACCCAAAGGCGGCTGATAGGGCGGAACTTGAAGAGGTGAGCCGAAAATATGTTGATGCATTTTGCCGCTACCTCGGGCAGGACAAGGATATTCCGGCCCCCGATGTCTACACCGACGGTCAGATTATGTCTTGGATGCTCGATGAATTCGAGAAGCGGGTTGAACATCATGAGCCGGGGATGATCACAGGGAAGCCGGTCGAGCTCGGCGGTATCGCGATGCGTGGCGATGCGACCGCTCAAGGCGGGTATCTGATCGCGAAGAAGATGGTCGACACTTTTTTAACGGGCCGCGAGAATTTACGAGTAGTTGTCCAAGGGTTCGGCAATGCCGGACTCTTCATGACCCAGAAGCTATACGAAGACGGTTTCAAGATCGTCGCTGTTTCTGATAGTAAGGGCGGGATTTATGACGAAGCTGGGCTAGATATCCCAGCGCTCATCGCGCTAAAAAAGAACTGTCAGCAGGTCGGCGAATATACCTCCGGTAAGAAGATCACCAATGCCGAACTGTTGGAGTTACCGACCGACATCCTAGTCCTCGCGGCACTCGAGAATCAGATCACCAAAGATAATGCGGCAAAGATTAAAGCGAGCCATATCATCGAGCTCGCGAATGGTCCGATTACCTATGAGGCTGATGGTATCTTAGCGAAGAACGAGATAATGGTCATTCCTGATATTGTGGCGAACTCAGGCGGGGTCATCGTGAGCTACTTTGAATGGGCACAGAACCGAACGGGGCAGATTCTTGAAGAAGAATACCTCCGCAAGTTGCTTGTAAAGAAGATGTGGGATACGTGGGACCGTGTCTGCCATCTCTATGAGGAACGGGTGGGGGCGATTACACTCCGCCAATCTGCCTACATTCTCGCCATCGAGCGAATTCTCACCGCAGAAAAACTCCGCGGCCGGATCAAGGACTAATGTTGTCGTGATACATCGAGGGTATGATGCGGTATTTGTATGGAGTGTTTCTCATAGCTGTTGCGGTGAGCGGGGCGATATTTTTTGTCTATAGGACATCAACGCCGCCGGCGGAGCCGGCGGCGTCAGAGAGGCCAACCGCAGAGTTTGGCGGGGTGTCCTTGAAGCTTGAGTATGCAACAACGACAACCGCACGAGAGAAGGGTCTGGGGGGCCGAGAAAGCCTCCCAAGCAACTATGGGATGCTGTTCGTCTTTATAGAAGATGACTATTACGGCATATGGATGAAGGATATGCTCGTGCCGATCGACATCTTCTGGCTTGATTCTGACGGGAACGTCGTGTCCGTTAAGGAAGACGTCGCGACGTCCACCTATCCAAATGTCTTTTACCCATCGGCGCCGGCGCGATATGTCCTTGAGACTGCTGCGGGATTTGCGCGCTCGCAGAACATTGAGCAGGGCACACCGCTCGTGTTGAAAAATTTCAAGCGCGTTTCAGAGTAGCACTGTCCACAGCGCATTTTTACAAACGCAGGAGTACACTAATGCTAATGGAGAGTGTGCCATGCTATTAGCTTAACTGTCTGCCGTTCATGCCAAAAACCGCCCCTGTTTCCGTTGCTGTTCACCCGAAGGTCGCGCGCGCAGCGGAGGCGCCGATCTCAAAAGAGACGCAACGGTATCGTGAGATGATCCCGCAAGTCGAGAAGCGAGATGGGCGGCTGGTATCGTTTGATTTTGATAAGATTGCCGCCGCCATCTGGAAGGCGATGGCCGCAGCAGAAGAGGGCAGCCAAGATGATGCAGTGCTTGTAGCGCATCAGGTGGCTGGCGAGCTTGGGCGATTCGCGAAGAAGTATAAGGGCTTCCTCCCGACGGTCGAGGGCATGCAAGACTCGGTCGAGAAGTATCTCATCCTCAATGATTATGTGAAAACGGCAAAGGCGTACATCCTCTATCGCGACAAGCGCGCACAGCTACGCGCAGCGCATGTCGAGATTCCCGAGCGGGTGCGCGAGCTTGCCGCAGAGAGCAAAAAGTATTTTGCAGGCAATGCGCTTGGTGAGTTCGTTTATCTGCGCACGTATGCAAAATGGATCCCCGAAGAGGGTCGGCGCGAGACCTGGGTAGAGACGGTCGATCGCTACGTGAGCTTCATGCGCGAAAATCTCGGCAACAAATTGACTGAAAAAGAGTATGCCGAGGTGCGCATGGGTATCTTGAAGCAGGAGGTGATGCCTTCGATGCGCCTTATGCAATTTTCGGGCGAGGCGGCGCGCCGCTGCAACACCTGTGCCTATAACTGCACCTTCACCGCGCCCGTGAAGCTCGAGGACTTCGCCGAGATCATGTATCTCTCGATGCAGGGTTGCGGCGTCGGCTTCGCAGTTGAGAGTCAGAACATCGAACAGCTCCCGCAGATTATGAAGCAAAAAGGGCAGAAGTTGCCGACCCACGTCGTCGCCGATTCGAAGGAGGGATGGTGCGATGCGCTCACCTTTGGCCTCCAGACCTGGTATGCCGGGAAGGACGTCAATTTCGACTTCGCTAAGGTGCGCCCTGCGGGTGCGCGCTTGAAGACGATGGGGGGGAAGGCGAGCGGCCCTGAGCCGCTGCGTTCGTTACTCGCTTTTGCACGGGAGCGCGTCCTCGCACGCCAGGGTCGCCGCCTCCGCACTATTGATGCGCATGACATCATCTGTAAGATAGGTGAATGCGTGGTCGCCGGTGGCGTCCGCCGTACCGCGATGATCTCGCTCTCTGACCTTGATGATATCGAGATGCGCGACGCCAAGAAGGGCCAATTCTATATGACCGATCCGCACCGCTCGGTGGCGAACAATTCTGCCGTCTACGAGATGCAGCCGACCAATGCCGAGCTGATGGACGAATGGGTCGCGCTTATGAAGAGCGGTTCCGGGGAGCGGGGCATCTTCAACCGCGGTTCGCTCGCGGTCACGATGCCGAAGCGTCGCGTCGAGCACTTCAAGAAGGTTGGCTTTATCGGCGAGGACGGTGTTGTTCGCGGCTCGATCGGCGCCAACCCATGCGCCGAGATTATCTTGCAATCGAAGCAATTTTGTAATCTTTCGGAAATCATCGCGCGTGCGCCGGACACGGAGGCCTCGCTCCTTCGCAAGGCGCGCCTCGCGGCGATCCTCGGCACCTATCAGTCGACCCTCACAAAATTTGGCTACATTTCGAAAGAGTGGACTGACCATTGCCGTGCAGAGCGTCTCCTCGGCGTCTCGATCACTGGGCAGTGGGACTCGCCGGCCGCCCGACAACCAGAGGTGATGCGCAAGGTGCGCGATATGGCAGTGAAGACGAATGTGACCTACGCAAAACGCTTCAGTATCGAGCGCTCGCTTTCGGTGACGGCGGTCAAACCCTCGGGTACGGTCTCGCAGACCTTCAACTGCGCCTCGGGCATCCATCCGCGTCACGCGCCCTACTACATTCGTCGCGTCCGCATTAGTGCGACTGACTCGCTCTTTAAGCTGATGCGCGATCAGGGTGTACCCTACTATCCAGAAGTGGGGCAGTCGATGGAGGAGGCGAATACCTTCGTGTTCGAGTTCCCGGTCAAGGCGCCCGACCATTCTAAAGAGGCGCGATTCAAGGATGACCTCTCGGCGCTCGAACAGCTCGAGTACTGGAAGAGGGTGAAAGTGAACTTCACCGAACACAACCCTTCGGCGACCATCTCGGTGAGCGAAGATGAATGGATCGGTGTCGTTGATTGGATACAAAAGAATTGGGAGATTATCGGCGGGCTCTCGTTCCTCCCGCGCGCCAACCACGTGTATCGCCTCGCGCCCTATGAGGCAATTACGAAAGAAGAATATGAAGCGCGCATGACCCGATTCCCGAGGGTGGATTATTCTAAGCTTATTGCGTATGAGCGGCAGGATGAATCGGATATGAAGCGAGAACTCGCCTGCGCCGGCGGCACCTGCGAGATTGTATAGTGCGCCTTGCGAGAAGCGCTTCCTGTGTACCCCTTGACGAATCGTTAAGAGTATGCGTATAATACGACCAGAAGCACTTTGATTCTGTTGCAGATATAGGGCTTCGCGCGTGCTAACCGGCACGGGCAACCTCAATCAAAGAAAGGAGACTGACTATGTTAGAAACATGCTCGGGAACCCAAGCGAGCGATCGTTTCGGTATCACACTGGATTTCGTCACAAAGCTTCACAACGGTTCGATTAGCGAGGAGGAGGCAAAACGCTTTCTTCGTCGTGAAGAGCCGTTTGTGAAAAAGGAAAGCGTGCCTGTACCGCCGGCGAAACACGATCCGTTATTCTCCGTAAGCGCAACGACTAGCCTCGCCGCGATTAAGGAAAAGAAAACGAAGAAATGCTTCACAGGTTCGCGGTGGACGTATCGCGACAGCGACTTCGACAATTGGCTCCCTGCCGATCAGCCGAACGCCGATGCCTGCACCATTACAACCCTGGCTCCCTCGCGAGAGTGGACATTCATTGAGGCCGCCGTTGCCGTTCTCGGTATCATCGGTATCGACACAAACACGGATGTCGCGACTATCGGTGAGTACCTCATCAAGCAAGGTCACACCATGACTCTTGCGGAGGCAGAAGAAATGGTCGAGAAGACCGAGAAAAGTGAGGAGACCGGGATGCGTACCGACGGGTATGGGAATTTCTTCTTCATTGAGACCGGAAATCCAAAGAATCCCGTCTCGGTCGGCTACGTCAGCCGCGATGGGCGCGGTTGGGGCGCGGGCGTCCGCAGCCTCGGCCGCGGCTATCGCTGGAGCGCCGACTATCGCCTTCTCGTCCGCAACTTGGACACTCAGAAACTCTGACACTTGGTCTCTGTATTCTGAATTTCAGTAGTACCCCACACTCGATCACTCAAGTGTGGGGTATACTTTTATCCGAACACGCTGGCATTTCCGGCTAAGCAGTACGCTTGACTTGAGGTGGCGAGGTTCCGGGTAAGAAACACCCGAAAAAAGAAATACAAGTTGGTGCCGCACACTGGCGGGCTGTAATGTCCCAAACAAGATTCAGTCTGGAGAGTATTCGAAAGACAGTGGCCGTCGTAGGTGTCATGGATGGTGTGCAGTACGAAGCGTCTCGGTTGGCAACGTCAACCGCGATGGGCGCGGTTGGAACGCGAACGTCAACAGCCTCGACAACGGCAATCGCTGGAACGCCGACAATCGCCTTCTCGTCCGAAACAGGTCTTACTTTCTCCCGCCCTCATCCGCGGGAGTTTTCTTTTCAAGATATGCCTTCCAACCAACGAGCATTTTGCTCGCCTCAATGAGAAGCCCCGTTATACGGAGATGCTGATCGTTCGTAATGGCATCGCTTTCCCATCCGACCAGCAAAAAGAATTTGGCTACATCGAGTCTCTCGATTGATACCTCGATTGCTTTAATTTTCAGCAGTCCCGAGAGATATTCGGCTCGAAATGCGTATTCAAGTGTGTCGAGAAGTGCCCCGTCAATGCGCGCGGCTATTGTTTGCCGTCGAGCTTTTGCGACATGTGGGAGCGCCATCTGCCACGCAAGGTATGTCTCTTTCAGTTTCAACACGACCGCCACGAGTTTTTCTTGCGGAATCGTCCGGGGGGGGGTACGTTCAAGGGTATGAGTAGAATCGGTGACTCCCATTCCTACGACAATATCATTTCTACCAACAACCTGCTCGACGCATGGAAAGAGTTCTTACACGGCAAGCAGAAAAAGAAAGACGTGCAGGCGTTCGAATACGATCTCGTACGGAATATTTTTACACTCCATTCGGATCTTGTCTCAGGTGCATACCGACATGGCTCGTATACCCATTTCAAGATCAGCGATCCAAAACCGCGCGACATACATAAAGCGAGCGTACGCGACCGGTTGGTGCACCATGCTATCTACAGAATTTTGTATCCGGTTTTCAACAGCACGTTTATCACCGACTCATACTCTTGTCGGCTAGAGAAGGGGACTCATCGCGCAATGAATGCCTTCAGGCGATATGCATGTCAGGAGAGTAAAAACCACGCGAGGACCGCATGGGTGCTTAAGTGTGACATCAGAAAGTTTTTTGCATCCATTGATCAGCAAATATTGCTCGAAATCTTACGGAGGCATATTCCTGATGAACGAATTATAGCCTTGCTGCAAAACATAATTGAGAGTTTTCATTCAACCGGTCTTGGTAAGGGTTTGCCGCTTGGGAATCTTACGAGCCAACTTCTCGTGAATATCTATATGAATGAGTTTGATCAGTTCGTGAAGCACAAATTAAAAGCACGCCATTATATCCGCTATTCCGATGATTTTGTTATTCTTTCGCGTGACCGATCATATCTGTGTAACGTCCTCCAGCCTATAGGAGCATTCTTGCGTGATCGGCTAAAGCTTGATCTCCATCCGGACAAGGTTTTCATCAAAACATTCGCCTCGGGCGTTGATTTCCTCGGCTGGGTGCATTTCTCCGATCATCGCGTTTTGCGCACGAGCACGAAGCGGCGGATGCTGAAAGCGGTGAGTGGGAACCCGAGCGAGGGAAACGTCTCATCGTATCGCGGTATGTTGAGGCATGGTAATGCGCATAAACTTTCAAAATTAATTCCGGTCAGTAAGTAGGGAGCAAAAACCCGCGCAGGAGCGCGGGTTTTTGCATGTATGTGGACCGGGCCGATAAGCCGAATTCTGTCGTGAGCGATCATTTATCTAGCCCTTCGATTGCTCTCAGGATCAAGCGGCACTTCCCTCGTCCACCAGTTGGCGGACTCGGGACACGGCCTTGCATGCGGGTAAGGATTTGTTCGTTGCACCCTCGTCTTGCGGCGAGATTATTCCCCGAAGGGAACCCTTCACCTCTCGGTTTTGGCGTCACTGTGGTCACCTCTATCCTCACGGACGACGGGCGTTACCCGCTACCTTTCTTGCTCACCTTGCAGCGAGCGCATGTTCGGACTTTCCTCTAGTCGGCGCGTTACGCCGCCAGCGATCGCTTAGCCCGGTCCGCGCTTATTATACCACATTCCGTAAGGTGTCACCTTACAGCAGATGTAAGGTGACACCTTACGGAAGGGAAAGGTCGGAATCAGCATAATACTGTCGCGCTTCCTGTAGCATCTTTTGTATTTGAACCGTACGCGCTAGAGAGAACACCTCCGCGTCTAGGATAGCGCTGGTCGGCGTGTGTGCGCCCGCATGGGTACCAAGACTTGAATACGGGTATGCGGCGATTTGTTCTCCCAAGAACTGAGGGTCCACAACATGGCTGGTTTTCCACTCGGGTTCAGAGAGCGCCGCTGGGTTACAGTGCACATAATTGATAAGGTGCTGAAAGTAGCGATCGGTAGATACATGGCGGGATCGAAACGGCTTGAGGAACAGGTTTCCCGTCCGTCCGTGCCGTGCATTAAAATACAGAGCATATGCCGTCCCGATTTTCCGCATAAATGCGGTAATGCCTCCATCCACAACCTCTTTCAAAACTAAGTGGAAGTGGTTTGGCATCAAGCAGAATGCTCCAATAGCGACTAATTTCTTGCCGCGAGGAACCTTTAATATCTCTTCAAATTTATATAGGCCGATATCGTCACGCCGGAGAGGAAACTCATCATTCGCCAAATAAAGGAGCTCAAGGAAGCGGTGATAATCTCGAATATCTTCAAATACGATACGCTTCTCAATGCCACGATTATAACAGTGGTACCACTCCCCGACAGCAAACGGGACGTCTCTCTTTGTCATATTCGGTAATAGTAGCATGTTCCGTAAGGTGACACCTTACGGTTTCTAGCGTTTTATTGATTCCGTAAGGTGACACCTTACGGACACCTTACGGAAATGTGGGGATAGAGGCTTGAGCGACTGGGTGAGGCGGTATACTAGACAGTATTATCACTGAATAGCATCACCAGCACTTATTTTTATGTTTCCACAACAATCATCAATCGTGCCGCGTCGTTCACTCGAGGTTATAAGCATGTGGGCGCTTATCGCGACACTCGTGTTCGCCGTGTTCGCCTTTATCCCATCTTCAGCTATCTCGATTGCAACGACCAAGGTCTTCTTGCTCGCTGCAGGTGCGCTCATCACACTCGCGCTGTACATCCTCGCGCGCCTCTCGCGGGGCAATATTATTCTCCCGCCATTCTTGCTCGTAGGGGCCTTCTGGTTGCCGGCGGTTGCGTATCTGCTCTCGTCGACATTCTCGGGTGTGTCGTTCTCGAGCGCCCTCTGGGGCCTCGCGCTCGAGCCGGACACACTGGGCTTCATGCTTATCGCGGCATTTCTCGGTACTTTGGCCGCTCTTGTTATGCGCCGTCCTGACCAGTACCGTTCATTTCTGCATGCTGGTGCATGGATATTCGGCGTGGTTACTGCCCTGCAAGCGCTTATTGTTATCGTTGGGCAATTTTCGCCGAACATCTCACCGGAGTTCTCTCTCCTCGGTTCGTTCCAAGACCTTGCCTTCGTGCTCGGGCTTGGTGTCGCTGGTGTTCTCATTACGCTCCGGTTCCTCGATCTCCCGCAGCGTGCACACCGGGCTCTCGTCCTTTGTGGTGTCGGAGCGCTTGTCTTGCTCGCTGTTGCCAATATCGGGCTCGTCTGGATACTGTTGGCACTCGTCTCCCTCGGCCTCTTTGTTGAGGCGGTTATGCAACGCGGATCGAAAAATGCTGATGCTGATTTTGACGACATAAACAGCATCGATGAGACACCGCTTGAATCTGGCGAGGCGAATCACTCCCTCGTCTTGCCGCTCGTTGTTCTTGCTATCTCGCTCTTCTTTGTCATCGGGGGGACACTCGGCGGAGCCTTGGCAAATGCGCTCAACGTAAACGTACTCTCAGTCAGCCCCTCGTGGCAGTCGACGCTCTCGGTTGCGCGTAATGCGTATTCATCCGCACCGGTCTTCGGCACGGGTCCCGGCACCTTCGGAATCGAATGGCTGAAACATCGCGATGTGTCGCTTAACTCAAGCGTGTTTTGGAACGTAGACTTCACCTCGGGTATCGGTTTCGTCCCGACTTCGTTCGTGACAACCGGCATTGTTGGAGTTCTCGCATGGATCGTGTTTCTTGCCGCGTTTGTCGTGTTCGGCTTGCGCATGATGATCCTGCGCGCGCCACAGGATCCTTTTGTCCGATATGTTGCGATACTCTCATTCGTCTCGGCGCTGTATCTCTTCAGTATCGCGATCTTCAGCCTGCCTGGCGCCGTCCCGCTCGTTCTCGCCTTCGTCTTCACGGGTCTGTTCGTGTCGACGATGCGCTTTGCCGCACAGGGGAAGCAATGGGGCATCATATTCTCACGGAGCCCTCGGCTCGGTTTCGTTATCGTGTTTTCTCTCACGCTCCTTCTGCTCGCATCGGTTGTTACCGCATATGCGCTCGTTGGGCGTGGCATCGCTACGGCGGCGCTCGCGGAGGCGGGTACGGCGTTCTCCATCGGAGATCTCGATACGGCCGAACAGTCGGCACAGAGTTCAATCTCTTTTGCGCCTTCAGCGGCTGCCTACCAGATGCGGGCGGGCATCTCTCGAGCGCGCCTCGGACAGATAGTTTCCTCATCGACGATGCCTGCCGCGGCGGCGCAAAAGGCGTTCCAAGATTCGCTTTCAACGGGCATTAATGCCGCCCTGACCTCGACCAACCTCGCTCCCTCCGATTATCAAGGCTGGCTTGCACTCGGGAACCTCTATGCGCAAGCGGTACCGCTCGGCGTTACCGGCGCGTACGATAGTGCGAAGACCGCCTACGGCAAGGCAAAAGAGCTGAATCCCACCAATCCTCAAATTCCGTATATCATCGCGCAGCTCGATATCGCGAATAAGGACAACAAAGCGGCTATGGATAATTTAAAGTCCGCCATCGCGCTCAAACAGGACTACACCGCTGCTATCTTCCTCCTCTCGCAGCTTGAGGTGCAAGAGGGTAACGTCGAAGGTGCGCTCGCTGCCGCTCTTGCCGCCGCCTACTTCGCGCCAAACAATCCGGACATCCTCTTCCAGGTCGGTATCCTCTCTGCGGCACGGAACGATCTCCAGAATGCTGCCGCCGCACTCGGCGCAGCGGTCGCCGCGAATCCGCAATTCGCGAACGCACGCTACTTCCTCTCCGCGGTGTACGCGAAACAAGGCAACATGCGAGACGCGCTCGCAGAGATGCAAGCAATCGCAGACATGTCGAGCGAGAACGCCCAAGCGGTCGCCACACAGCTGACTGCGCTTGCGGCAGGCAGGGATCCCTTCCCCGCGAATCTCCTCTCGGCGCCTGCGGCGCCAGTGAACCAATAAGCCAGAAGCTGGCTTTCTGCCAGTGCTTGTTCAAAAGAATGACATAGGAATTTCATTCTTTGTTCACTCGCCGAGCAGTGGAAATTAGAGTAAAATAGAAAGATGGTTCGGCAGATTCTTAAACGCATCGCGGCACCAATACGCGGCCTGCATCAGGCCGCGTATTTGCTCGCCGGCCTGACGCTTGCGTCACAGGTTCTCGCGCTTCTTCGCGACCGAGCGTTTGCACACTCATTTGGCGCGGGAGAGGTGCTCGATCTCTACTACGCGGCGTTTCGCGTGCCGGATCTCGTTTTTGCGCTCGTCTCCTCGCTCGTGAGCGCATACGTCATCATCCCGCGCATAACGGGGATGGATAGGGAAGCGACGCGCCGGCTCCTCTCTGAATCGGCGACGTTCCTCTTCGGCTTGGGCAGCCTGCTCTGTATTGTGCTCGCATTCTTCATGCCGCAATTCCTCGCATTTCTGTATCCGAACTTCGTTGCTTCTCCGCAGCATGCTGAATTCGTGTTGCTGGCGCGCATTCTACTCGTGCAGCCCATCCTCCTGGGGCTTTCAGGTGTCCTAGGGAGCGTGACACAGGTGCATCGGCGCTTTATGCTCTTCGCATTTTCGCCGGTCCTCTATAACCTCGGCATTATCCTGGGCGCGGTCGTGTTCTATCCGCAGTGGGGCTTGCCGGGTATCGGCATCGGCGTTGTCATCGGCGCAGTTGCTTACTTAGCCGTCAATATTCCGGTCATTACAGATGCCAAGGTCATCCCCTCCTTCCGCCTCCCCAGCTATGCCCTCATGATGCCGGTCATACGGGATTCTGTGCCGCGCTCTCTCGCACTCGGCATGGGCTCGATTACGGCGCTCATACTAACCGCTTTCGCCTCGAGGATCGGCACGGGTTCGGTCTCTGTCTTCACCTTCGCTAGCAATCTCGAGGCAGTACCGCTCGCGCTCATTGGCTCCTCGTATGCTATCGCGGCGTTCCCGGCACTCTCCGAGGCATCAGCTTTGGAGCGGCGTGCTGAATTCACCCACATCCTCTCGGCGAGCGCTCGGCACATTATCCTCTGGTCGATCGTGTCTCTCGGGCTTATTGCGATTTTGCGGGCGCATATCGTGCGCGTGATTCTCGGCACGGGCGCCTTCGATTGGGATGCGACACGCCTCACCGCCGCTCTTTTGGCGATCCTTGCCGTCGGGCTCGTCGCGCAAGGGCTCGTGCTCCTCTTCTCGCGCGCGCTCTATGCGGTACGCCAGTCATGGCGGCCGTTTCTATATCAATTTGCAGCTGCGCTTCTCACTGTGTCTCTTGCGGTAACGTTCCTCTCGATGCCGATCGAGAGGTTGCCTGCCTCGCTCGCGGCTCTCTTGCGCGTGAGTGACGTGCAAGGGTCGACAATACTGCTCCTGGCGCTCGCAGCGACGCTCGGCCAAGTATTTCTCGCCATACTCTCTTTGTTGTCGCTTCGGGGCGTTTCTCAGGGTCTCGCACGTATGCTCGCGCGACCGTTCTTTGACGGATGCGTTGCCGCACTTGTGGGCGGAGCCGCCGCGTACGTCACGCTCGCGTTTGAGGGCGGCATCGCGCCCCTCACGACCCTGGTCTCCGTCTTTGCACAGGGATTTTTTGCCGGGACAGTCGGCCTTGCCGCCGCAGCACTCGCGCTTTACCTTATCGGGAATGTAGAATTTCGCATGATGCTGGACGCCCTGAGCAAGCTCCTCCATCTCCGCAGTGGACGTTCCGAGATACTTACTCCTTCTGCCGAAGAACTGATACAACCGTGAACCTCGAACATCTTCGTAATTTTTCTATCATTGCCCATGTCGACCACGGCAAGTCTACCCTTGCCGACCGCATGCTCGAGCGAACCGGGGCCATCCCCGAGCGCAAGATGCGCGACCAAGTGCTTGACCGCATGGATCTCGAACGCGAGCGTGGCATCACGATAAAAATGCAGCCCGTTCGAATGGTGTATGGCGATTATATTTTAAATCTGATAGACACGCCCGGACACATCGACTTCTCCTATGAAGTCTCTCGCGCACTAAAAGCGGTTGAGGGGGTGTTGCTCCTCGTTGACTCGACACAAGGCGTGCAGGCACAGACGCTCACGACGCTCGCGGCGGCCAGGGCGCAGGGGTGCACGATTATACCGGTTATTTCAAAAATTGATTCTCCGGCGGCGCGCGTCGACGAGGTGCGCACTGAGCTCGCACAACTCCTCTCCCTCTCTCCCGATGAAGTGCTTGGAGTGTCGGGAAAGACCGGTGTGGGCGTTGATGAGCTGCTTGAGGAGATCGTGCGTAAAGTCCCTCCGCCGAAAGGTGCGACCGCAGATGAAGCGCGCGGGCTTATCTTTGATTTTTCGTATTCAACGCACCGCGGCGTTGCGGTGTATCTGCGTGTTTTTGATGGTACGTTCAAAAAAGGGCAACCGCTCACCTTCCATGCTGCCGGGAAAAATTTTACTGCGCTTGAGGTCGGCATCTTCACTCCGGAGGAGACACCGGCGGACTCTCTCTCTGCGGGCGAAATTGGCTATATTGTGACGGGTATCAAAGAACCGGGCATTGTCGGCGTCGGCGATACTATTGGGAAAGTAGGAGGATCGCTTGCAGCGCTCGCGGGCTATGAGCGCCCACGCCCGGTCGTCTGGGCCTCAGTGTACCCGGAGAGCCAGGATGATCTGCCGCTCTTGCGGCAATCGCTTGAGCGATTGCGGCTCTCTGACTCCTCGCTCTCCTTTGAAGAAGAATCGTCGGGCGTATTGGGAAGGGGATTTCGCTGCGGTTTTTTGGGACTTCTCCATCTTGAGATCGTCACCGAGCGCTTGAAGCGCGAATTCAAGCTATCTCTTGTTGTTACTATTCCGACCATTTCATATGTCGTTACAACCACGAACGGTGCGCGTGAGGTCATCTATACGCCTGCAAAATTCCCCGAGCATGGCGAGATTGTAAAAATCGAAGAGCCGTGGGCGAAGGTCATCATCATTACACCCGCTGATTCGGTCAGTGCGCTTATCCAGCTGCTCCACGAGCATGAGGCGCACACGCTTGCTACCGAGACGTATCAGGACGGCCGCATTGAGATGTCAGTGGAGATGCCACTTCGCGAGCTTATGCGCGGCTTCTTTGACACATTGAAGAGCATTTCTTCGGGCTATGCCTCGCTTTCATATGAAATTATGAATGAGCGGCTAGCGGATGTGGTGCGGCTTGATATCCTCGTCGCCGATGAGCCGGTTCCGGCGTTCGCGCGTGTGGTCGCGCGTCGGCGCTTACAGGAAGAGGCGGAGAAGATGGTAGAGAAGCTCCATGGTAATTTGCCGAAACAGCTTTTCGTTACTAAAATCCAGGCGCGGGCCGGAGGCCGCATTATCGCCTCGCGGTCGCTCTCTGCGATGCGCAAGGATGTGACGGGCTATCTCTACGGCGGCGATGTGACGCGCAAGAACAAGCTCTTGGATAAGCAGAAGCGCGGCAAGAAGAAGTTGCTTGAGCACGGGCGGGGGAAAGTGAACATTCCCGAAGAGGTATTCATGAAGATGGTAAGAAATAGTGACCGCTAGCAAAACAAGAGTGAACCTTGTTTTGCGTTATACTGACACCCATGCGCGCGAAACAACTGCGGCAAGGCATTGTGATCGGGTTTCTCCTGCTGGTCATCTTTTGGCTCCTCTTGCTCATCTGGGGACTCGCGGGGAAGGCACAGGTGGCGGTTAGAGAGGCGAACAATGCGAAACGCCGGTATCAGGCTCTTGAGGAACGCAAGGTGGTCCTCGAAGACAATCTCGCGATGCTCGCCACGGAGCGCGGCCAGGACGCGTCCATCCGGACCACCTTCGGGGTTGCGCGCCCGGGAGAAGAGGTTATCGTAGTGGTACCACCCGCCACGGCAACCTCGACTGCGGCGCCGTCGTGGTGGCAGAAGGTACTGAGCTGGTTTTGATGTGTTGCGAATCTCATGTACCTTAATTTACGCTATAGCGTGAGACAAGGTACATTCAAAAACAAGCGGAATTGGTTTAGTGGTAGGACGACTGCTTCCCAAGCAGTAGGCGGGAGTTCGATTCTCCCATTCCGCACAAAAGCGAGCTTGCGAGATTTTGGGCGGGATGAGCAGGATGCGGGGCATCCTGCGTGGAGAATCGAAGGCCGGAAGCGCGACGGCGCTGAGGCGGGGTCGCGCAAATTTCTAGCAAGAAATTATGCGTGACCGAAAGGTGTAATCGCCGGTTCTCCCATTCCGCACAAAGTGCTATACTCATCATACTAACGAAACAATATGGACAAAAACGTCATCATCTACAGCACCCCGACCTGCCACTTCTGCCAGATCGCAAAAGAATTCTTGAAGGAGAAGGGCGTTGCGTATACTGAATATGATGTGGCGCACGATCTCGAGAAGCGCCAAGAGATGATACAGAAGTCCGGCCAGATGGGCGTGCCGGTCATATTCGTCGGTTCTGACATGATCATCGGCTTTGATCGAGAGAGGCTCGCCTCTTCTCTCGGCATCGCCGCGTAGTTTTTGGAAGGTCTGACCTTCCGATAGCCCTCTTAGTTCAATGGATAGAACGGCTCACTCCTAACGAGCTGATTCAGGTTCGACTCCTGGAGGGGGCACCAAACGTATTTGGCTTCTTATATAAAAATGGTACTATCGCAGACGGAAGCTTCAAAAAATTCAGCAGAGGGAGGTGGAAATGTGCCCGAATTGTAAAGATACTGGGATAATTGAGAGCGAGGCAGGAAGATATCCCTGTGCTTCTTGTTTAACGGGGCAGATTACGAGTGCCGGAGAAGCAGCGAGCTCGTCGAAGGGAAGGTGGTACTTGGTGTACACGCAGAGGTACTTGTCGGGACTTTTTGTCTCTTGTGGTGGAAGTGAACTGGAAGTTCCTTTGGACGCCACTACCGAAGACTCTGCAATCGCAGAGGCGAAAAGGGCATGGAGTAAAAGAGTTGCACATGCGAAGGCCGGCGGGTATGAGAAGGCGATCTTTAGCCCCCGTGTGGTGTACAAATTCTCGATTCAGTGAGCAGGACACGGGCAGCCAATGGTAAACAACCAGCGGTCGCTCGATTTTTTTACTGGTATGATGTGCGTATGCCGCCTGACGAGAAGGTCTCTCTCAAATATATATTTCCGTTGGTTACCATCCTCCCGTTGGTATTAATTAATATCGCGTCTATTTTCGGGTTGGCATACGTTTTGTATCAAGATACATACGATAGTGGTGCTCAAATGGTTTTCATCCAGAAGGTTGGTGTCGACGTTATCCTCTCGCTCGTGGCCACATTTCTTTTTTATACGTTCGCGTTTCGCCGTATCACGAGGTCATTTTTTGATCCATTTAACGAGATCATCGCCAGCGTCGATCGGCTGGGGAAGGGCGACTTGACCACAAAAATAGCGGCAACAGACAATTCTTTAAAAGAGATTGCCCAGTTAAGCGATTCTCTAGACACCACCCGGCAAGAGTTCGAAGAAAACCGCAAGAGATTTGAAATGATATCCCACTTGAAAAGCGAATTCATCTCGATTGCCGCGCATCAGTTGCGGACGCCGCTCACCGCCATCAAATGGGCGATTGATACGGTTAAAAAAGGGGATTTGGGTATCGTGACGAAAGAGCAGCAAGATATGCTCCAGAGAGGGAGCGAATCGAATGATCGCATCATCCTGCTCGTCGGCGATCTGTTAAACGCGGCTAAAGTTGAAGAAGGGAAGTTCGGATACACCTTTACGCAGAGCAACATCACAGAAATAATCGCCGACTCAATCGCGACTAATTCCCTGTTGGCAAAGGAGCATACTATAGAGGTCCTCTTCAATCCAGAGCCCGACATACCAAAGGTCAAGCTCGATAAAGAAAAAATTAAATTGGCGATGGATAATCTCTTAGGCAACGCCATTAAATATTCAAAGCGGGGTGGCCATATTACCATCAGCGTTGCGCGGCACAAAGAGCATTTCCTGGAGGTGCGTATCTCTGACCAGGGGATCGGCATACCGAAGGCCAACATGGACCGCATCTTTACGAAGTTCTTTCGGGGTGAGAACGCGGTTAAACAGCAGACCGAAGGTTCAGGCCTCGGCTTGTTCATCACTAAAAATATCATTCTGAACCACGGCGGAGAAATTAGCGTGGAATCCGAAGAGAACGTCGGTTCCACCTTCCACTTCACCATCCCGATAGAAGAAGGAATGCTCCCGACAAAAGAGCTTACGTTTGAAGATTTTTTCCAAACGCTCTGATAGCTGTGTAGCTGCTCTGTACACACCCTTACTGCCTCCCCCCGCCTGCGGACGTGTATAATATAAGCACCCTATGAAACAAATAACCACCTATATCTTGACGTTTTTGGCCGTCTCGCTCTTTTATCTCCTCGCCTTGCCGCTCCAGAAGGTTGTCGTTTTTCCGCTGACGGGCTTCGTCCACACGATTGACAGCATCATCTTGATATTGATCGGCGGTAAGCTGTGGCGTGATCTGGCCACGAAGCAGGCCACCAGCCCTGCAAAAGCTTACTTCATGTATTTCTTCGTGACGGTCGGCATCTTCCAGCTCATTATGGGGTTGTCGCATGTCATCCTCTACATCGATGCAGCGCTGTTTCCCATAGTAATGAATTGGGGGTACATCGTTGGTCACGTGTTCCTCTACCTCAGTTTGGCCTTCTCACTTATGGTCCCTCTGGAGCTCTCGTTCCCGGGGAAAAAGGTTAAATATTATGCTGCGTCTCTCATAAGCCTTTTCGGCCTCGGTATCACCTATATAAATATCATCAAGCCAAATCACCCTGTCTATGAGAGCGCGACCGGGATCACCTTCTTTAATGCCGATCCCTTGGTCGGCAAACTTATCCCGATCATCGTACTTTTGAGCTGGGGTGTCGCCGTAGTCATGTTCATCTGGAATGCTATTAAGTCGCGCCATAACCGGATGGCTCTTATTCGTTCAATTGTGATAAGTGTCGGTTTTATTATCACCACCGCCGGCGGCCCGCTTCATGATGTCGCACAGACATCGGTGCAATTCTTAGTGGCGGATATCCTCACCTTGTTAGGCTTCTTGACGCTCGCCTCGGGTATCACTTTGTTTGGGCAGGACGAGCCTGTCGTGGCGGCCACGCCACAACCGTTGCAGCAAGGGTAATCGGTATATCAGACATACCGTATGCCGGATACAGGGAACAAGAAAGTGTTGTTAGTCGAAGATGAGCAGATGCTGCGGGAAATCTGTTCAATGAAGCTCACGAAAGAGGGTTTCAACGTTGTCGTAGCGCTTGATGGGGAAGAGGCGTTAAAAAAAGTCGAAGAGGAGATGCCGGACATTGTCCTCCTAGACATCATTCTGCCCAATATTGATGGATTTGGAGTGTTGGAGAAGATCCGTGCTCATACGAACGAGCGTGTGGCAAAGGTCCCGGTCATTATGCTGACGAATCTGGGGCAAGATGAAGATGTCGCGAAGGCGCGCACCCTGGGCGCCAATGACTATCTCGTCAAAGCGTATTTCAACCCTGATGAAATTAGCAGCAAAGTGAAGGCTCTCCTCCACATAGACTAATGCCTTCTATGGACCCAGAATTGCGAGATCTGCTTGAAGAGACACACGCGCTCGCGAAGGATAATCATCGCATGTTGCGCGCGGTCCGCCGGAGCCAATGGTTGAGTTTCCTCAGCACGATTATCATCTGGGTTGTCGTGCTCGCTCTGCCGCTCTATCTGTATAAAGAATACTTAGCGCCGACTATCGATAAGATCTCGGAGCTTTCTGGCGTGTCTACCACAACCACTTCCGGCTTCCTCGGCCTCCCAACTTCCACTGATATACAAAAGCTGATAGACTCCTATACAGAAGAGCAATAGGCTCTCAATGCTTGGATAAGCGTTGCTCGCACGCTTTTCTCAAGCTCGTTCGCTCAAAATAGAAAACATGGTATGTTTCCTATTGTTCGCTCACTCGCTTGGATAGCTCAGTTGGTAGAGCACTTCCCTGAAGAGGAAGGGGTCCCCGGTTCGAGCCCGGGTCCAAGCACCGCTATGCAGCAGAAGATCTCTGGGTGGGTGCAAAAGTATGAAAAACACCTTTCTGCCTTTGCGGTAGTTGCGGGATTCATTGCGGATACCGTGTTCTTTGAGCGCATTGATCTCTGGCAGACGCAAATAGTCTTTGCGGCGTATACAGCCATTTGCTTCATCACCATCCCGCTGCATCACTGGATGGAATCTCACGAGAAGGCAAGTTCACGGTGGCGTTCTATCGTCCCGCTTATAACGCAATTCACCTTCGGGGGTTTCTGGAGCGGCTTTGTCGTTTTCTATGGCAGATCGGCAGATGTGAGCGTGTCATGGCCGTTCCTTCTTATCCTTTTGCTTGTATTTCTCGGGAACGAATACTTCTACCGATCTCATGAGCAGATCGTCTTCACGAGCGTGCTCTTCTTCTTCGCACTCTATTCGTATGCCATTTTCGCAGTGCCGATATATACCAAGACACTCGGGACAGGGACCTTTCTTTTAAGCGGCCTCATGGCGATAGGTGTGTTTGCTCTCTTTACCGCGCTCCTGCGTGTGCTTGGGCGAGAACGCTTCCTTGCCGATGTCTGGCGCATCCGTGCGGGCGCCCTCGGCGTCTTTATCGTCTTTACCGCGTCCTACTTCACTAATATACTCCCGCCGCTGCCGCTCTCATCAGGACCGGCTGGCGTGTATCATTCGGTGTCGCGGGTGCCGGGCGCCTATATGGCCCGGAGCGAGCCGGATCCTTGGCGGGTCAGGTATCTCGGCTTTACGCCGACGCGGCATGTCGTGCCGGGAGGATCATTATTCGCCTACAGTTCTGTCTTTGCGCCGACAAAATTAACCACGACCATCGTGCACCGCTGGCAGTGGTATGACTCGGTAGAGAAAGAGTGGGTAACAAAATCGGTGATCGCGTATCAGATCGTGGGCGGCCGCGATGGCGGGTATCGCGGCTATTCTACCGTACCGATACGCCAGTCGGGGAAGTGGCGTGTTGTCGTGGAGACGGTCGATGGCCGCCGCATCGCGCGCTTGCCGTTTATAGTTGAGATCGTGGCGGTCGAACCGCCGCAAAAAGTGATTGTGTTGCCCTAGCCCGACTTCACCTTCAGCTTCGTCTGCTTCGCCTTATCGAGTTTGGGGAGAATGATAGTGAGGAGACCGTCCTTGGCGCTCGCCGAGGAGGCCTCGACATCGATCTCTTGAGGGAGCATGATCGCCCGCGAGAACGAACCCCAGAAGAGCTCCCGGGTGAAATAGTCGGGGCCAGAGGTCTGTTCGCGCTCCATGCGCGAACCAGCGATCTCTACCATGTCGCGGCTTATCGAAATGTTGAGCTCATCGGGACGTACTCCCGCAACGAAAGCGCGGATGATGATATCGCTCTCGGTCTGGTGCACATCGACTGGGAGCTGGCCTTCGCTCCCTAGAGCATCGTCATCGAGCGGCGCCGGGCGGGCCGCATGGGCACGCGACTCTTTGTGCGCGGGTATGGTCGTGGTCGGTAGATCCTCATCGAACGAATCAAACGTGTCGCCAACCGAGGGGCTGCCAGAAAGGCGTTCGAAAAATGAATGCTTCAGGGCCATAGTTCAAAAGTGTTAATAAGATAGGGTACGATACTGGAAATATTTCAGTACTTCAAACGCTGCGAAGAAGACGACGGCAATCATCCAGACAAGAAAGAATGCGGCAAGCGTGGTCGAAGTACCTTGGCTAATAATAAGCATGTTAAAGGCAGTGTGCAACACGACGGCGAGGATAAGTCCCAGTCCTGTTGCCGCTACGCGAACAGCCGGACGGCTTTTCATGGAAAAGGCGATCGAGAAGCCGATCGCGGCGGATGCGACCACGTGCAGGAGCGATGAACCGAGGAAACGCACGTCGCCTGTGAATATGCTATGGGCGATATTTCCGTCCATGAGCGGAGTGATGAGGAAGAGTATGTTCTCTGCGGCAGCGAAGCCGAGCGCGACGGTGATCAGGTAGATGACATAATCGGGTGCCTCGTCGACCGCCTTGCGCCAGAGGATGAAGGCAGCTGCCATGGCGTATTTTAATGTTTCTTCGATGAGCGCCCATGTGGTAAAGACGGAAAAATCCCCGGTAAGATGGGTCTTTGCATATTGTTCGAGCGGGAGTGCGAGCGGCACTGCCAGCATGCCAGCTATGAAGGTGAGCGCGATGAGCGACTTCGGCTCTGGATGGCGCGCATCCTCCTTGAGGAGAAAGTAGAGCCAGACGAACGAGGGCAGGAGGCCGCCGAGAAACGCATAGCCGAGAATGGGGAGGGTCACCCGTCTATTCTACCACTGGCCAGCGCGCGATCATGAGGAATTGAGAGTCTTTTGTGGGTAGCGACTGATAAATCTCTTCGGTGACGAAGGGCATGAAGGGGTGGAGGAGCTTGAGCGAATTCTCTAAGATGTAGTAAAGCGTCGCGCTGTATTCGACCTTGCCTTTGCTTTCTTCGATGATTTCATCTGCAAAACGATGCCAAAGATAGTGATAAAGCTTCTCTGCAGCCATGTAGATACGAAATTCTTCAATATCTTCAGAAATTTCGACTGCAAGCGCATCGAATTCAGATTTTAGATCCCTCTTGATCTCTCCTGTGCGTTCCTGCGAAAGCACAAATCGTGCAATGTTCCAGAGCTTATTCGCGAAGTGCTTGTAGCCCTTCACTTTATCCTCACGAAGCGCTAGATCTGTCCCTGCCGTATTACCGACAATGAGCGCCATGCGGAGCGCATCCGTGCCGTACTTCTCGGTGAGAGAGAGCGGTGAGACGACGTTACCTTTCGACTTGCTCATTTTCTTGCCATTCGCATCGTTTACCAGGCCGTGAAGATATACCGTATGGAAGGGCGGTTGATCTGAGAGATAAAGTCCGAAGATGACCATACGCGGTACCCATTTGAAAATGAGATCATGACCGGTTTCCATCACGTCGGTTGGATAGTAGGTACTAAAATCTTTTCCGTCCGGGTACCCGGTCGTGAGTAACGGCCATTGGCCAGAAGAAAACCACGTATCGAACGTATCCACGTCTTTTGTCCAACCGTCACCTGGGGACTCGAGACTGGCTTTCCACTCCCCGTTTTTTTCCCACGCAGGAATCGGAATGCCCCAGACTATCTGGCGGCTGATGTTCCAGTCGAGCGTGTTTTCCATCCAATAACGGAATATCTTTTCATAATTATTCGGGATGAATCTCACCGCGCCCTTGTTGACTGCAGTTATGGCCATATTTCCTAAGGACGCCATCTTCACGAACCATTGGTCTTTAACCTGAGGCTCTATCATTGTCGCGCATTTATAGCAACGCTTTACGACGTTCTGATACTTTTCATCCGTTGAGATTAAGAGGCCTTTTGCAGCGAGTCTTTCGACAACCTTTGCACGCGCCTCGGCTATTTTCATGCCGGCGAATTCTCCGGCGATAGGGAGGAGCCTGCCGCGCCAGTCAATAATCTGTTCCATCTCAAGCCCGTGCCGTTGTGCGATCTCAAAGTCCACCTGCGAGTGCCATGGCGTAATAGTCATTACGCCGGTGCCGAATTCCATGTCGACAGCGCTATCCTTAATGACCGTTGCTGTAATGGGGCCATTGATCCATTCAACTTCGAGCGTCTGTCCATGCTTCCAGCTCTTATAGCGCGCGTCATTTGGGTGCATAACGACATATTTGTCACCGAATTTTGTTTCCGGACGCACAGTGCCGATATTGAAAGGCCCGTATTTAAACGTATAGAACGGCGTGTTTTCTTCGACAGAATCTGTTTCCACATCTGAAAGAGATGTCTGATGTTTCGGGCACCAATTCACTGTACGCTGACCGCGATAGATGAGGCCATCGTCAAACATCTTCACGAACGTTTTCTGCACGTTCTCGACAACGTCCGGATCGAGTGTGAATTTCTCGCGCGACCAGTCGCAAGATGCGCCGAGAGCACGGACCTGTTTCTCCATTTTTTTCTTATTCTCAAGGGTGAAAGCAAGGATCTCCTTGTAGAGCTCCCCTGGGTCCATACTGAAACGCGAGCGGCCTTCTTTTTCGAGCTTTTTTTCGTAGACAACTTGGGTCTCGAATCCAGCGTGATCAGCACCCGGTATCCACAGTGCTCGGTAGCCCTGCATGCGTTTGAAGCGAGTAAGGATATCTTCGATCGTTATGAATAGCGCGTGACCGGCATGAAGATCACCGTTCGAGTTTGGCGGCGGCATGACGATGGTGTAGGCTTTACCTTCGGTCTGCAAAAGGAGTTCGGTGGGCAAGTTGTCCGGGTTGAAAAAGCCGCTTTGCTCCCATTCTTCATATATCCGCGGCTCGGTCGCAGCGGCATCGTAGGGCTTTAAAAACTTCTCATCCATGTTGAAAATATAGCAGATCAGGGCTTTTTTGCGAGAGAGAGATTACCGTTTGCTTTGAGTTCGTCGGAAGGTTGGACAACTTCTTCGCGTAAGGCGCGATAGTAGCCGGCGAGCCCGATCATGATGGCGTTGTCGGTCGAGAGGCTCGCCTTCGGTATGCGAAGATCGATATTCCCGAATTCTTGAGCGATGTTTTCTCGGAAGGTGCGTTTGATATGAGTATTCGCCGAGACGCCGCCGCCGATGACGAGCGTCTTGGCTCCCGTCTCTTTGAGCGCACGCGCAGTCTTCTTCCACAATACGTCAGTGACGGCGTTTTCGAACTCGTGGGCGATATGCTTCTTGTCTTCGTCGCGGATATCGGGGACCTTTTTCAAAAGGTTCAACACCGCGGTTTTCAATCCTGCAAATGAGAAGTCGCAGCTATTTTCGTTAATCATCGGCCGCGGCAGTTTCGCCCATGTGTGGGACATCGGAAGTCCCACATCTGATGTGGGACTTCCGATGTCCTGACATTCCTGTCTGACTTCTTCAGCGAGGCGCGAGATCTCTGGCCCGCCCGGATAGGGGAGCGCGAGCATGCGCGCGACCTTATCGAAGGCCTCGCCGACGGCATCGTCGCGCGTCTCGCCGACGAGCTCATACTCAAGCCATTTTTTCATCAGCACAAGTTGGGTATGTCCGCCGGATATCAGCAGTGCGAGTATTGGAAATTGTACATTTTTAATTTCTAATTTTTCTGTTTCGGATTTGCGCAAGGTGACTCCTCGCGAAGGCGAGGTGTCTCCTTGTGTTCTTTGCGCGATGGCAGCGAGAATATGTCCCTCCATATGATTCACTGCGACGAGCGGCTTCTGCCATACGAGAGCGAGCGCCTTCGCGAAGTTGATGCCGACCCAGAGCGCGGGCTCAAGTCCGGGACCCGCGGTAACCGCAATCGCGTCGATCGCTGGCGGTTCGCATTCAGAGACAAAAGCGAAAAAGGCTTCGGTAAGGCCGGGCTCACGCGCCAACATAGCCTCAACTTCGGCCAACAGCCCATCAGATATCATCTGTTTTCCTTTCCGAACACACTCCGCCTCCTCAAGTGCCGCTTCGAGGATCGGCACGAGATTCTTCGCATGCTCACGTTTGGCGAGCGCGGGGAAGACGCCGCCATACTGCTTGTGCAGGTCTATCTGCGAGAGGAGCGCGTTCCCGAGCACGGTACAGGTCGCGTTTTCACTTGTCCCGAGTCCTGCCGAGGGGTCGCCACTGCATTCAAGAATCGCGATGGCAGTCTCGTCACAAGAGGTTTCAACGGCAAGGATTCTCATGTTCCTCTAAAACGGTCCAAGGGAGCGGGCAACCCCAGGCGACATTGAATGCGGCGGCTTGCGGGTGGCCATTGCCGCCATACTTCTGCGCGATGATCGAGACATCCAGGTCGGGAGTGCTCCGGAGCGACACATGGAGGACATCCTCGCGGAAGTTGACCACGATGCCGAGCGGCGGGCGCTCTTGTGCGAGCCGATTCCCCACATCAGAAGTGAACATGTCCGCAGCAGAGACGAGGGGGCACGTGAAGCCTTCAAACGACACAAGCTTTGCTTTGTTGGCGATCTGCCCGACCAGAATGGCAAAATGCTCTGCATACACTTTTCCTTTCTCCAGCAATGTCGCACGCGTCTTTTCATCTTCAAACTCTTGTACCAACTGGTCCCATGCTTCAAACGTAAATTTTTGTGTATAGGCATAGGCGAGCACTGCGCGAGAATCCGGGAGCTGGAAGACGTACCGATCGCCATCCTCGACGTATCTCAGCAGAACGGGAACAGGAGTGTCCGGATGGAAGTAGCTCCACGCGATGGTCGCACCGGACCGCTTCTCGTCAAAGACATGTTCGGGCATGCGTTCAACCACTTCTTGTATGCCTCGATGATGGTCGAGAACGGTGACCGATGCGGCGGTCCTCACGATCTCGTCCATGATGTCCTGCGGATAGGTGAAATCAATGAAAAATAACCGCCTGCCCGCGAGTCCTTCAGGGACCGGCCGGGCATGTAGTTTTAATGGGATATATTCTGCTGTATCGCCGAATTTCTTCCACGCGGCATAGGCGCCGCTGAAGCCGTCGGGGCAGCCGCCATGGTAGAGCACTACAATCTCCTTTTCACTCATAACGCCTCTGGGTGCTTGCTCGACCACTCGTAGAAGACGATGGCTGCCGAGGCAGCAGCGTTGAGCGATTCGGTGCGCGCGTGCATGGGGATCGCGAGCGTGACGTCGCAAGCGATGAGCGTCTTCTCGCGGATCCCGGCGCCCTCGTTGCCGATGACGAATGCGGTCGGTGCATCGAACGCCTCTGCGCCGAGAGCCGTTTTACCATCCATTGCGAGGCCGTAGATCCAGAAGCCCTTATCTTTCAGAGCCTTGAGCGCATTGTTCACGTTGCCGATCGAGACGAGCGGGATACGGAAGGCCATGCCGGCGGAGCTCTTCACGACGGCGCCCGTGATGCCCGCCTGATGGTGCTCGGGGATGAGGACGGCCGAGAGGCCGAAGGCGGCGGCCGAGCGGATGACCGCACCGACATTGTGCGGATCCTGCATCTCCGCTAAAACTGCTACTGCAGTTTTAGCGGACCCTGAGCAAAGCGAAGGGTCAGCCAAAAAATCATCGAACGACATAAGTAGGGCAGCAGGGTTCATGACCGCGATGACGCCCTGGTGCACTGTGTCTTTGCCCACGAGCTCTTTGCCCTTGCCTGAAGCAAGTTCAGCAGTAGGGATGGCGTTTTTTGTTAAGAGGGCGCGCAGCTCGGCATCTTTTAAGTCGGGTGCGAGGAATACCTTTCGAATCACCTTCGGCGCATTACGCAGGGCCTCCATGAGCGCGTGCTTGCCATAGATGTAGACCTTCTCTTTTCCTCCTGCAAAAGATTTGTCATGCCGAGGCGCACTTGCCCGGCTAGGACGCCGCTTGGCGCGAGGGTTGTATTTTTTTGATTTCATGTGCGCGCTGAGGAATTCGAATCCCCGACCTTCTCAACGTCAATGAGACGCTCTAACCAACTGAGCTAAGCGCGCGTAAGTAGACTATACCACAATTTCAATTTGTAGCCCTACGGGGAATCGAACCCCGGTTATCGGCTTGAAAAGCCGGCGTCCTAACCGTTAGACGATAGGGCCTCGCATAAACCTTATCATTTTTGCCTCGAAATGCTAGGATGGCCAGTACCGGAGGCGTGGCAGAGTGGTCGATCGCGCTAGTTTCGAAAACTAGTATGTCCGAAAGGGCATCGGGGGTTCGAATCCTCCCGCCTCCGCAGTCTATGGATGAAAAACCGAAGGTCATTGTCGTGCTTCCCGCGTACAACGCGGCAAAGACACTCGAGAAGACGGTCGCAGATATACCAAAAGAATTCGTTGATGAAATCATCCTCGTCGATGACGGCTCCCACGACGAGACGATACGCGTGGCAGAATCGCTCGCTCTCACGGTCATCACCCACGACAAGAATAGGGGCTACGGCGCCAATCAGAAGACCTGCTACGAGGCAGCGCTTGCGCACGGTGCCGATATTGTCGTCATGCTTCATCCCGACTACCAATATGACCCGAAGCTCATACCTCATTTTGTCGGTTTGATCCGAGATGGCTATTTTGACATCGTTCTTGGCTCAAGGATAAGGAGCAGGGGAGAGACGCTCGCGGGAGGTATGCCAGCATATAAATATTACGCAAATCGATTCCTGACGTTCATAGAGAATCTCGCCAGCGGATATGACCTTTCAGAATGGCACACCGGCATGCGCGCCTATACGCGCGAGGTGCTGGCGCAGATTGATTTTTCAAGCAACTCTGATGATTTTGTATTCGATACCCAAGTGTTGTTCCAGGCAGTTGAGGAGAAGTACCGCATTGGGGAGATTCCTGTCCCGGTGCGCTATTTCCCCGAGGCCTCCAGCATTAACTTCTCTCGTAGCATCAAGTACGGCCTACAAACCCTGGGTGTCGCTTTGCGCCACTGGCTCGCAGCACGCACCTATGCGGCCTACGCAGTCATTTGTGGCGTGGGGGTACTGCTATATGCAAAATCATTTTTCTTCGGCTTCACCTATCTGGATGATCACGTGCTCATCTTGGATAACCTCGCTGCACTCGAGGACTTTTGGTACCTCTTCGGTGCGTTTGCCGATGGCGTGTTCGCCGCGGCGCAAGACACGACGCTCTATTACCGCCCACTCCTCACGATCTCCTTCATCCCCGAGGCGATTGTCGACGGGGCGATGCCGCTGTTCTACCACCTCGTGAACGTCGGTATTCATCTCGTTGCCGCGTGCCTGGTATACGCACTCTTTGCGAAGCTGACATATTCAAAACGCATCTCGCTTTTTGCAGGACTTGTGTTCGTCGTGCATCCGGCTTTGACTCAAGCAGTGGCCTGGATACCAGGAAGGAACGATTCTTTGCTTGCGGTTTTTGTTTTAGCGTCGTTCATCTACCTATTGGATTTTATAGGCACGAACGCAGAAGGGAAGCAAAAAGCGCTTCGATGGTCTGTATTCTTCTTTACTCTGGCCCTTTTCACGAAGGAGACCGCGATCGTTCTGCCGTTCCTCTGCGTCGGGTACCTTTTCATTCGCGGTGCGATGAATAAGTCGACGTTGTTGCAGCTTAGCGCGGGGTGGGGGCTCTCGCTCGCGCTCTATTTCCCGCTCCGCCTCCTTATAATGGGCGAGGCGCTTGCGATGCCGCTGCGCGATATCGTTTTTGGATTTATAAAAAACGTCCCCGGTACATTGCCGCTTCTGGGGAAGGTGTTTTTCCCTTTCAATCTCTCCGTCCTGCCGATATTGCAGGACACGACGTTTCTTTGGGGGTATCTCGCCATCGCGCTCATGACTGCAGTGGTATTCTGGCAGGTGCGCAAAAGACAAACCTCCCGACATACGTATTGCATGATGTTGTTTGGTCTCGCCTGGTTTCTCCTCTTCCTCTGGCCCTCGTTCGTGAGGCCCGACATATCCGGCACGGCGGACTTTATCGAACATCGCCTCTACGTGCCGATCATTGGACTGCTTATCTTTATCGCAGAAAGCCGCGTGGGCTGGTATTTTAATGCAATGCATTACGAACGGTCCTTACTGGCACTCCCGATAGTATTCCTCTATCTTGGCATCACTTTCGTACACCAAGATGTTTTTGCTAACCGGCTGGTATTTTGGCAAAACGCCGCTTCGCATTCTCCGCACTCGCCGCTCGCGCAGAAGAATCTTGGTGCGATGCAGTATCTTGATCAGAACTATTCGCTTGCTGAGGAGTACAGCCGGCGAGCGCTCGCGCTGAATCCCAAAGAGACGATGGCGCACAATAATCTCGGCTTGATCTACGCGGCGCGTGGTGAATGGGCGGAAGCTGAAGAAGAATATCGGCAAGAAATCCTGATCAATCCTTTTTATGATGATGTCTACTACAATTTTGGCCTGTTGCGGTATCAGATGGGCGATTCTGCGGCCGCGCGGCAAGAGTGGGAGAAGGCACTCGCGGTAAACCCACGCCATGGTGGCGCCCGGCAGGCGCTACAAGTGTTGCAACGCGGAGGGAGATAAAATTCAGCGAATAGCCTCCCAGCCGCAGCGCTTAAGCAGGTGCTTCGGCAGCCCGGACTGCATATTGATGAAGAACATCTTGAGATAACCCTTCTGCTTGAAGCGCCGCGCCGAGGTGATGACCTGGTCGGTGGGCATAAAGAAATACTTCCCGTATTTCGCGAGCGCCCGGGAGTACTTCATATCTTCGCCCGAGACGAGCTCCTCGTCATAGCTAACCTTATCAATCAAGTCGCGTCGGACGATATGCGCGCGGTGCATGATCTTCACCAGCCGGTCGGTGCTATTGAGGTAGCGTGACCAGAACCTGCCCGCGAATGTTTCGTCGTCGAGCCATACGGTGGTTGTCCCGAAGGCGACGTCCGGATGGGCATCGAGATACGCGCTTATTTCATTCAGGATGTTTTTTTTCAAAAAAGTATCAGCATCGAGGAAGATGCACCACTCCATATCCGGGGAGCATTGGGTGGCACCGAAGTTGCGCGCCTTTGAGACGCCCTTCTCTGATTGGCACACGTGGCAATTTCTGGACTCATGCTTCTTTGCTAATGCGAACGTCGCGTCGGTCGAGCCATTCTCAACGACGATAATCTCGTAGCGATCCTTCGGATACTCTATAGAGAGTAGATACTCCAAGGCCTTCTCGATAATGCGCTCTTCGTTATAGACAGGGACGACAATAGAGAAAAATCGTCGGTGCATTGTGCTAGTATAGCCTCATCTGCGCCCCCGCGCCACGACGATGAACGGAAGAAAAGCAAACTGGGATTATCTCAATCTCTACCAGGAAATCCCCCTCTTTTGTGCGCTTGTGGTGAGCAGCTTTTTCACAAAAAGCCGCGCCAAAAAAACGGGCAGCGTACTAATCGTGAACACCTGCCTCATCGGGGAGTTCGCCGCTTCGATACCAGCGATGCGGGAGTATATACAGCGCCACGAAGGCGGCGCCGTCGATCTGATGGTATCGCCGCCTTTGAAGCCGTTGGCCGAGAAGATATGCGGCGTGCGGCGGGTGTATGTCGCCAAGTCGCTCTATAGGCGGAGTAGTGAAGAAGCAGAGCATACGGAACAAGTTTTTGACGCGTATGACACGGTATTCGTCATGAGGATCAGCAAGGACGCCTTCCGTCTCATACGTACCATAGCCGCGAATAACATACGCACCGGCCTTCGTGAGTACAGCGGATATGCACTGCATCTCTGGGGCAGTTTGCTCAACCGGAAGCCTCCCAAGCAATGGATAGAGCTCAATTTTGAAATGCTGGGCGGAAAGTTACAAAAATCCTCCTATGGTGAACCGCTGCATTTTACAGAAAGCGAACTCGCCGACGTCCAACACCTTGAGGCATTTCAGACAGCGCAAAAGAAAGTAATTATTCACACCGGTGCGAGCTGGATAATGAAAAAATGGGATATCGAGAAGTGGACCGCGCTTCTGAACAAACTGCAGTCGCTCGACGATTTCCGCTTCATCTTTGTTGGCGGGGAAGAGGATGCTGGTGACTACAATCTCATTGCATCAAAACTGGGATTTCCCGTCTATTCTCTTATCGGCAAAATAAATCTGCCGCAGCTCCTGCTGGCCTTGAGGGAGAGCGACTATTTCATCGGTGTCGATAGCGGCCCGGCCAACATGGCGCACCTGGCAGATACGCGTAGCCTCACGATCTTGGGGCCCGGGCCGCACTTCTACCTGCCGTGGAGCAGTAAAGATGTGATTATTGATAAGTCGCGCGGGCGCGGGCTCTATCAAATGTTCTTCGCCAAGAAGAATGGCTTTATAGACCAAATAACCGTCGAGGAGGTGTACGCGGGTTTTGTTGAATTACTTCGCAGATCCGCGACATACCTATGCCAATAATTACCATTGCAACCGTTACCGCATTTCTCGAGGCACACCAGATCCTCGCATATGGGGTGCTCTTTTTTGGTTCGTACTTCGAGACGCTCATCGGCATCGGCTTCTTTATCTATGGAGAAATGTTCTTTTTGCCGGGCGCCGTCCTCGCGGGGGCGGGGATACTCAACATCTGGCTGGTCGCTCTTGCTCTTTTCACAGGGGGCATACTGGGCGACCACTCAAGCTATTTCATCGGCAAGCATTTTGGGATGAGGCTGTTCAGGAAAGAAGCGCGCTTCTTCAGCCATACCAACTACCAGAAAGGGCAGGCTTTTTTTGAGCGATTCGGGTCGAAGAGCCTCTTTTTTGCACGCCTCGCCGGCCCCTTCTCGTGGATTACACCCTTTTTAGCGGGCGTCTATGGCGTGCCGTACCGGCAGTTCTTCTTCTATAATACCCCGGGTGTTTTTACCGGCATCGGGATCTTCATAATCATAGGCTACTTCTTTGGGAGTAATTATCGCCCTATCCTCGCCTTCATGAGCGAATTCGGCCCTGTCGTGCTCGTAGCGCTTATCGTACTGCTCATTGCGTATCTCATCATCAAAAAACGAAAGGCGAAACAAAAATCGAATGTATAAAAACAACAGCCCCGCGAGTTTCCTCGCGGGGTTTTTGGGCGTTACAGCCTTTGAATTACAAATGCCCGAGTATCGCATATAGCATCAGTGAAGATCCGAGAGCGAGGGCCACTATGCAACGCGCTGCGACGTCAAGTGTTCTCCACGGGTGTTTGCGCATTGCCTTGATGACCCCTCCCCCCGATTCTCGGCTTCGTACCCAATTTTCACTCAGGCCGCCAAAAACCATAAGCATGAGTCCTGCGCCCATTATTCCTGCGAATATCCTCGTTGCCATAACGAACCTCCTTTCAGTTACTTCGAGAAAAACGCTGTTAAGAACGTTTTGACGTCCTGGGTTATGCGCTCTCTTTTCAAGAAAGCGACGATGAGAGCGGTCGGGATAGCCGTGATCAATGCAATCTGCAATCCTCGGAAGCCGAAGGCCTCGCGAATGCAGATGCCGACCAGCCAGAGCATACACACGCTCCAGATTGGTAACATGATCGTTCCGAACCAATAGATCCATCGTTGACTGAAGAATCCCGGCAATCTGATGATGACGATCGCAGCGGCAGCAAGTATCGCTAACCATCCGCCGACTTGATTCGTCATTACCAGCCCGCCGACTATCGCCTCGTCGAACACGACATCAGCCGTGAGGTCGATAGCTTTTCCGTGCGGCGACTCGGCATTGAATCGCCTGGCTATGGGCCCGTCGAGAAGATCCGACAGATACCCGCAGATGATTAAAGCAAACACCGCCACCCACGCTCCCGTAACCGAAAAATACAGTACGAGAATCGCGGCCAAAACGCGAAATGCCGACAAGGCATTTGGCACCCACTTCACTATCCCCATCTTCAACCCTCCTTCCGCTGGGCTCCTTAAGGAGCGAATTACTATCGAAGAACTTCTGTAGGCAGGATAGCATACCTTATATGCCTTGTCAAGATTGTGGCGCGGTGAGAATTTCTCTATACTAAAGACCAATGAAACAGCTTGACCATCAGCGTTGGTTCCCAATTGTCGTCGAGAGAGACGAGGATGGTTTCTTTGTTGCAGTTAACCCCTCGCTTATGGGTTGTTATAGCCAAGGGAAAACCATTGAGGAAGCACTCGCAAATGTACAAGAGGCGACAGAGCTTTGCCTTGAAAGCGAAGATGAAAAAGAATCGCATCACGATACTCAAGTGAGTGTCCATCTGATCGCGGCCTAATATGCCCCGTCTCCCGCGGCTCTCGGGGAAGGACGTTATCAAAAAACTTGAGCGTGGCGGATATTGTTTTGTGCGCCAGCGGGGAAGTCATGTGTGGTTTGAGCATAAGAACCGCCCGCCAACGAGTGTGCCTCTGCACGACATCATCGGTCCCGGGCTCCTGAGGCAGATTTTACGGGAGACTGGTTACTCGCCGGAAGAATTTATCGATTTATAAAAAAGCCAACTACTGCTTCTTGATCCAGAGGTAGATGTCTTCGAGTGCCTTCACTCCGTCGCCGGCGGCGATGTTGTTCTGGTGGTACAACTCATCAGTACAGTCTCCTGCGGCCCATATGCCGTCGATAGTGGTGCGCTGATTGCGCGGATCAGCCTTCACACGCTTCACCGTATCAAGCTCGACAAGCCCTTCAGCGAACTGCGTGTTCGGGATAACGCCCGCTTCGACGAAGATGCCGGAGACGGCGATTTCTTTTATCTCGCCATCCTGCCCGACCAGGGAATCTTTGTTTTTATATTTCAAACCGGTTACAAACTGCTCGCCCACCACTTCAACTGGCTCGGCATTCTTGATCGCGCGCATGTTCGGATGCGCGAGCGCCTTCTCGACGGTGATCGGGTCGGCTTTGAAGTCCGGATAGCGGTGGATGAGTGTGACCGACTTTGCGTAGGCGAGGAGCTGGAGTGCGGTCTCGAATCCCGCGTTGCCGCCGCCGACGACTGCGACATCTTGGCCCGCGAAGAGGAGTCCGTCGCAGGAGGCGCAGTAGGTCACGCCCTTGTTCTCAAACTTCTCCGCTCCGGGAATATCCAGTTTGCGGCGCCCGGCGCCCGAGGCGATCAGTATGGCCTTTGCCGAGAACGCTTTGCCCGATGCTGTTGTGGCGGTAAAACCGCTGCGGGATTCAAGCGAGGTGACGCGCTCGCCGAGCGCGAGCGTTACAAAATCACCTTTGACGGCATCAAGATGCGCGCGGAGCGACTTCGCGAGGTCAGCGCCGCTCACCCTCGGTGTACCGATCCAGTTCTCGATACCGTCTGAAACAACCGACTGCCCACCGACCTCTTCAGTTATTAAAAGAGTTTTTAATTGTTTCCGCGCGGCATATATACCCGCCGCCACTCCCGCCGGCCCCCCGCCGATGATTATCAAATCGTTCATTCTTTATATTCTATCACTTCTTACTACCAAGCGAGCGAACGAAGAATGAAATTCTTATTTCATTCTTCTGAGCGAGTGCTGGGAGAAAGAAATAAAACCAGCTTTGGGGTTTTATTTCTTATGGCGGCGCAAAAATGCTGGGATCGCGCCCCACGCTTCATCGTCTTCAGGGACGATCGGTGCGACTTCACGCTTGTGGGGCTGGGCGGTGACAAGAGGTTCGTTTTTCATGTCCATGATTGTTTCATCCAAAACGGGCTCGTCCTTCGTATTTCCTGCATTTCCCTTTGCCGATTTTTCGTCTTCTGTATTTTCGGAGCGCTTCAAGATCTCATGATAAATGCGACCGCGTTCTTCTTCATGCCGTTCGGCTGGCATCGAGAAGAGCGAACGCTCGAGCGCGGGCGAAGAGGCATGAGAAGCGCCTTCAGGGAAGCCGGTCGCGATGACGATAATGCGGATCTGTCCCTTCTTGAGCTTCTCGTCGCGCATGATGCCGAAGATGACCTTCGAGCTCTTATCGACGGATTCGCTGATGACCTTGGCGGCCTCCTGTACCTCCATGATGCCGAGGTCGTCGGAGCCGGCGACCACGAAAAGGACGCCCTTGGCGCCGCTGATAGAGACGTCAAGAAGGGGAGAATTGACCGCCTGGCGAGCCGCTTCTTGAGCGCGCTCGTCGCCCTCGGCGATGCCGATGCCCATTAAAGCGGGGCCGGCGCCCTCCATGATCGCTTTGATGTCGTTGAAGTCGGTGTTGATATCGCCGGGTGTCGTGATGATGTCGGAGACGCCCTCGACCGCCTGGCGCAAGATCTCATCGCAGAGCGCGAAGGCATTTTTCGCCGACGTGTTTTTATCGACAATCGCGAGCAGCTTGTCGTTCGGGATCACGATGAACGCATCCACTTCTTTCTTGAGTTCGGCGAGACCGCGTTCGGCGATGTCTTTGCGCTGCGCGCCTTCGAATGAAAACGGCTTGGTCACCACCGCGATGACGAGCGCACCGACTTCCTTCGCTATCTTTGCGATGGTTGGCGCGGAGCCGGTACCAGTGCCGCCGCCCATGCCGCAGGTGATAAAGACCATGTCGCTCCCCGAGAGCGCTTCCTGGATCTCTTGGCGCGTTTCTTCAGCGGCGCGCTTGCCGAGCTCGGGATTCATGCCTGTGCCGAGGCCGCGCGTGAGGTTCTTCCCGATATGGATTTTTCGCTTGGCGAGCGAGCGGTGGAGATCTTGTGCATCGGAGTTGACCGCGATGAATTCAACGCCGCGCACCTTTGAATCGATCATGTGATTCACTGCATTTTTACCCGAACCGCCCACCCCGACCACGCGAATCCTCGCGAATGTCTCAATCTCCGGTTCAATGCGTTTTGACATAGATATAAAAATAATGCTTCTGGCCATCATAGCAGAAGCGCGCGGTATGCAAATATTGACAATAGTAAGATGCGACTCGTTGTTTTGTCGTTCAGGGAAGGAACTGGCGGAAAAACTTTCCTATTGACGCCTTGAGGCTTTTTTTCGGCGCATTCGTGTCGCCGGTGAGGCCCCAGAGCGCGAGACCGTAGGCGACTGACCAGGTTGCGTCGCGGATTTTTGTATCGGCGGAGAGGCGAAGCTCCGCGAGGCGCGCAGGGAGCTTGAGCGATCCCTTTGCAGCTTCGCTCACCGAGCTGATACCGGCGCCGCCGCCCGAGATGATGATACCGGCGGGCAAGGGGCCGCGGCGGCCGAGCGACTTCAAATGCTTGTCGACGAGCGAGAACAGGGCGGTGAGCCGGTTGCCGATAAGATCATCGACTTTTTTTCTTGGGTACATCTGCCCCGAGAGCCTTCCGAGCTTCACGCGCTCGGCCTCTTCGAGCGAGATGCGGAATCCGAGTGCGATGTCGTCGGTGATGTGGCCCGAGCCCATGGGGAACACTTTGACCGACACCGGGATGCCCTCGTCGTACACGACGATGGAGACTGTCTCCGCGCCGATATTCGCGAGGATGCATCCCTTCATCTTCTGGTCGCCCTCGAGAAGCACATACGAGCCCGCGAGCGGGGAGGCCATCTGGTCGATGATCTCGATATCCGCATCCTCGACCGCTTTTGAGAGCGCTTCCTCATGCTGGGCGAGGCATGTGACGAATAGATAATCGGCCTCGAGCCGGATACCCTTCATACCGAGCGGATCGCCAAGCACCTTCGCGCCGTCGACGCGGTATTCGAGCGGGATACTGTGCAGGACGTGTCGGTTGAGGAAGCCGGGCGCCGCAGCCTCGCGTGCCACCTTCCCGGCCTTCTCGATGTCGAGAAGGGTTATCTCCTGATCGGCGCGCGAAATGATCGCAGAACCGGTCGCGCGCGCTTCGTCGAGCGAGATACCGCCAATGGCGAGAAATCCAGCGCGTATTGGCACCTTCGCCGACGCTTCGGCCTGCTGCTTCGCCTTGAGGATACACGTGGAGACCTCTTCTTTATCGACGATATAGCCGTGTCGGAGACCTTTTGACTCGGCGAGTCCTGTACCGAGAATACGCAATTGCCGCGCACCGGTGCGTTTATCAATGAGCTCCTCGACGACGACCATCTTGATCTGGTACGTGCCGATGTCGATTCCGGTTGCTATGCGTCGTGGCATGAGGATAAGTGTGCGCGCCACTCTTGGCAAATTGTGCCAAGAGCTTTTGTTCGCATGCCTCCATCGTAGCACTATGCGCCCATCCTTTTATATGCAGCAATCCGTGGATAAACAAAAGCAGGCAATAAGCGCTAGGCGCTAGGTGGAATTCGGGGGCTTGTTTAGCGGCTTCGCTCGGGCAAATAAAAATCTCACCCGACTTCTCGCCAAGGGCGTAAGAAAGGACGTTTGGAATGTAGTCTTTGCCGCGCAACCTCTCATTTAATTCTTGTGCCCGCTTGGCTCCTACAAAGACAAGCGAGACGTCCCAATCAGGCAATACCTCTTCAGCCACTTCTGTAAATGGCAAACCCGCCCAAACTTTCAGATGTTGGCGGGTGAGGTCTCTAATGTTTACGCCCATTGTTTGTTTAGCGCTTGCCGCGCACCTTCTTGGCCGCAGGGTCTATTTTGCCGAGCTTCACCAGCTCGTTGTAGTTCTCGCGGCGGGTCTTGTTGATGAGTGCACGCTTCAAGCCGACGTTCTTCGACTTTGTTCGCTTGAAATAACGGCGGTCACGCATCTCGCGCACAAGACCCAAGCCCTGCGCGCGGCGGGTGAAGCGGCGAATAAGCGCGGTTGAACTCTCGTTCTTCCCGCGCTCTACGGCGACTCGTGTTCCTGCTACAGCCATGATTATCAGACTCTATCACACCATGTTAAAAACGAAAAGCCCACGAAAAGCATATGGGCTTTTCGTGGGCTTGATTATAATCGGGGAGTCAGGGCAATCGGAAGCCGAGGTGCAACGCTGATCCAACAGCTATGTTCTTTGTCTCCGATATGAATCAGGACGGAGCTGTTGTACCCCCTCCTCGGAGGAGAAAGTACTTGTTCTCCCGTCGCGAGCCTGTCGCCGACCTGCAGTGCTCGTGGTTGTGCTAGATCTGGGGTTCGAAGCAGGTTCTCACCGTTTCCATACTGGCGTTGATGTTCCTCAAATCCGTACGTCGGATGTTGGTGGTGCTGGAGGTGCTTGTATAGGGGCCACCCCGGCGCAGCGGCCTTGCTCCGTGTGAAACGAATGCCGAAGTCTCTCGATTCAAGTACGCGCCAATATCCGAATCCTGCACGCGCGTTCGGACGATACTGCTTTGGCAGATTTCGAACCGCGATACTGAATCGACGCATTTCACAAGTGATGATGCCGAGTTTCCCCTCGGCAAAGACCCTCTTGACTTCCATTTCGATTTTCTCCTTAAAACCGTCTCCTTCCTCTTGGAGAGTCAAAGAGAGGGTCACTCTCCCTGTGTCGAAGGGGACGAGCCGAAAGTCGACAATGTTGAGCATTATCGGCTCAGGATCGTCTCCCGAATATTGGGATTCAACTTGCCACCCCTCCTGTTTAAGTGCCGCCCCCAACATGTCAAACTCGTACTGCGTGACTAGCTTCCGTGCCATGATGCACCTCCTCTTTCTTTTAGGTTTAACTGCAGTTCTGTAGCAAATAGCGTCCGGAGAGTAGGGTACCAAATTGGACATCGGATGTCCAAGTCACGAGAACTGCGAGTCAGACTCGCAGTTCTGTTAAGCAAACGCCTTCAGGCGGTCGATGAGGCCGGCGAGGGGGAGGATAGTCTCTTCTTGCGTTTGGCGGTTGCGGAGGATCGCCGAGCCCTCGAGTGCCTCTTTGCGGCCCATGATGAGGAGGTAGGGGCTCTCGCGCCGTTCGGCGAGATGGAGTTGCTCGGCCAACGATTCGACGCCGATGTCTTGGGTAAGGGGGATGCGCGCTTTCTTGAAGTCCTCGGCCAGGCGAATAGATATCCTCTTCGCCTCATCACCAATATGGACGAACGAGAACCGCACTCGTACCGATGGTATTTTTTCGACGATCGCGCCCTCGCCAGCTACTTGGAGTACGGCACCAGTCGCGCTAAAGGGCGCAGTGGGGAAGAAGTGGCGCGTGAGGTCGGTGTAGCGCGAACCCCACGCGACGCGCCGATCACCCGCCATAATCTCGAAGCATATGTCGCTCCAAGCGCTGCCGCGGCTGATCAGGGTGCGTGCGAGCTCATAGGGCGTCTCGGTCATCTCGAGATATTCAAGCAAATCCTCGAAGCGCTTACGGCTCGCGTCCGAGAGATGGTCGGTCGGAGAAGGGACGTCATCCACCCAGCCGCGCGCGAGCGCAAGCTCGGCTGCTTCAAGCACATCGCGCCGGGCGCATTCGAGGCATTCTTCAGGGAGCGTGTTTGCACGTTTTTTAAAGAAGACGCCAAGTTCACGCGCGTAGCGCGCCCGGGTCTCTTTGTCGCCCATCGAATTAATACGGACGGTAGTCTCGGTACGGAAGAGGTCGCGCGAGAGTGCGAGGAGTGCACGGATAACGACCGCATCGGCGATTGCACGATCTGTGCCGAGCGCATGGAACTGCACCGTCATTTTCTTATGCACAGGGCGGCCTGGAGCGATGTTCGTGTGCCAGATGAAGGTCGGTTGTCGCGGAGAAGGTACACAGTTTATGTTCTGACATTGTTTTAAAAAGCTCGCTACCGTGTTGGCGATAGGATCCTCTCCGAGGTCGACGGGGGCACTGGGGTTGCTTGTTTTCACTCGCGCAATGCTGCGTGTTCGCCCGGTGAGCGTTGCGAGCGGGACAAAACCATAGTACTGGCCGATGGCGTGCGATTTGTTCAAGAGTTCTTCTCCGGGAATGACCTCGCGCATCATAGTTCGATAAGGCTCGCTATGACCCTGCATGTAATTGAATGGGTCATGGTGACACGGGTAGGGTTGAACTTGGCGTGAGAGGTGCGTATGTCACTGCGCCGGGGAAGAAGCCGCTTTTTGAAATCGGGAGGAGTCGGAGGTCGACGCGGCCGATGATGTTGTCCTTGGGTAAGGAGCCCCAGACGCGCGAGTCGGAGCTGTTGGGACGATTATCGCCCATGACAAAATATTCTTCAGAATCAAGCGAGACATTTTTGGTATAGGTCGCATCCTCGTTTACGATATATGGCTCGGTAAGCGCGAGCTCGCTCCCGTCGCTTTTGATGATAGTGACAACGCCGCGGTTGATCGAGACCGTCTCGCCAGGAAGGCCGATAATGCGCTTGATATAGAAGAGGGAAGGATCGCTGGGGTAGCGGAAGACGATCACGTCGCCGCGTTCGGGCGCTTTGAAGTTGTAGAGAAATTCGTCGATGATCAGGTAATCAAGATTCTTGAAGGTGGGATGCATCGATTCGCCGTCAACGACAAAGGGGGAAATAACAAAAACGCGGATCGGGATCACCACGACCACGATAAGGAGTGCGAGCGTGAAAAGATCCTTCAGAAGACCTTTCCAAGAATCTTGCATACACGCATTGTACTCGTGTGTTCGTGGAGTGCAACCCCAAGCACTAAAAATGTAGTGTTGGGTAAATTTTCTGCTACCATACGTGCATGACACTCGTCATCGCAGGGCTCGGGAACCCGGGTAAGGAGTATGAAAAGACGCGGCACAACGCCGGGCGAAGCGTGGTGGAGCTTCTTGCAAAGCAGGAGGGCTTTGATGACTTTGTTTTTAACAAAACGAGTAATGCGCTCGTGACGAAAGGCGCCATCGGCACTGAGAGCGCGGTCCTTGTGTTGCCCGAGACGATGATGAATCTCTCGGGGAAGGCTGTGAGTGCGTTCATAAAGTCGCCCAAAGCGGCGAAGAGCCTACTCGTCGTTCACGACGATCTCGATCTGCCGCTCGGTACGATAAAAATGGTGTTCGGCCGCGGGAGCGGCGGGCACAAGGGCGTCGAGAGCATTATGCGTGCGATAAAGACAAAAGAATTTGCACGCATCAGAATCGGGATTTCTCCCAAAAAGAGCGGTCCCGCCTTCGCCAAGGCTACGGCGGACAAGGAAGAAAAAGTCATCAAGCATGTAATCGGGAAGTGGAAGCCGAGCGAAGAAGCAGCTCTCAAAAAAGTCCTCAAAAAAGTCGCCGAGTCCGCGCGCCTCTTCGCGACTGAAGGTATTGAATCCGCGACCCAGTTCACTAACACGCGATAACAAAAAAACGCCCCCGTTTTCACGGGGGCGTTTTTTTTAATGTCTTTTTACTTCTTCTTACCGGTATACGTCAACGTCATGCGCTGCTCCTTTGGTTCAAAGAGGGCGATGGTGAAGGGGTATGTCTTGCCGAGTTCCAAGGTCTCGCGGAGCGCCGCGGGCGATTCGAATTCGCTCACATGCACGAGGCCCGCCACGCCCTCCTCGATCGAGGCGAGCGCGCCATGCTTGTTGTACTTGATGATGACGCCCGGCACCTCCATGCCCTTCTTGTAGCGATCGGCGGCGGTGTGCCACGGATTCTCCTTCAAGGCCTTGATCGAGAGGGAGATCTTGCCCTCTTTAATCTCGATAATCTTGACCTTCACCGCATCACCGACATTAAAGAGCGCATGCGGATCTTCGACGAGGCCCCAATCGAGCTCGCTGATGTGTGCGAGACCCTCCAATCCTTGCTCGAGCTTCACAAAGACGCCGAAGTCGACGACTCCCGTCACTTCTCCTGTTGCTGTGTCGCCGACTTGGTATTTGTCGATGAGTGACGCCTTCTCTTCTGCCTCGTTCCCGGTGCGCTCGGAGAAGATCAGCTTGCCCTCCTTCGCGTCGGCGGTGATGATTCGTACCGAGAGCGGATGCCCGACGAGATTCATGAGTTCGCCGAGGATCTTTTCCTTATCGCCTTCCGGCACGCGCGGATAATGATCTTTGGAGAGTTGCGAAGCGGGGAGGAACCCTTGGATGCCCTGCCAAGAGAGAATGAGACCGCCCTTGTTCGCTTCTTCAACCACGAGCGAGTACGGCGTCTGCGAGAGGATTGCGGTCTCGGCTTCGCCCCAGATAGCTGCCTGACGCGCCTCCTTGAGCGAGAGCTCGATATAGCCATCGCGGCCGGCCGGGTCGATGACCTTCGCGCTGATAGTGTCGCCTGGGTTCGCCTTGCGCAACACGTCGGCGGCGTTCAAATATTCGCGGCCATAGATGATGCCGGTACCAAAGGGCGGCAGGTCGACATAGACGCGTCCGCGGCTGATGGCGATGATAGTGCCCTCGACGAGATCGCTCGCTGATGGCGGTGTGGGGATAGCGTCAATCAGAGCCTCCATCGGATGGCCCTTCTCAAGATGTATGGTCGGCAACGGAGCGACCTTCACTCCAGACTTCTCTTCAGACATATATATAAAGCAGTGCGGATTTTCGAAACTGGTGCTCGCGCCGTGAGGCGCTAAGGGTTAGCCAGAATCTAGTTCTCTGCACGCAACGAGTGGACTATAGCACGGGGTTTATTAAATAAAAAGCCACCCGCTCTCCGGAGAGAAGCGGGTGCTGGTTAAAGGATTGGTAGGGAACAAACACTTGGCCGATAGAAAGATCAGTGGTTCACTTAAAATATACCAAGAGTCACTTTTCTTCGCAACGGCTCCTAAAAACCCGTTGTGGATAAGGGTGATTTATGCTAAAATAGAGGCACTATATGGTCATAACCCATCACGGCGGGCAGTGCTTCAAAGTCACCTTCGGTGACTTGACTCTTGTCTTTGATCCGATAGCCAAGGGCGCGTCATTGTCGCCGGTGCGCTTCGGCGCCGACATTGCGCTCGTCTCGCGCGACCACCCAGACATGAATGGCATTGAAGAAGTGACCTATGGCGACAAAAAGCCCTTTGCAATTACCGGCCCCGGCGAATATGAGCGGCAGGGGGTCACTATCCAGGGATTCCTCTCCAAGAGCAAGTTTGGTCTCGCGAAGGGTCAAGACGAGGCGGTGAACACTATTTACAGCGTCGAACTTGAAGACATGACGCTCGTACACTTGGGCGCGCTCGCCGACACTGAGCTCTCAAAGGAAGCGCGCGAAAATATCGGCGAGATAGATGTGCTCTTCGCTCCGATCGGAGGCGAGGGTGTGCTCTCGCCCGCCGCCGCGCACGAGCTCGCCGTCTCACTCGAGCCGAAGATCATCATCCCGATGCATTGGGACGGGATCGGGCAGGCGAAAGCGCTCGAGACCTTCCTTAAGGAGGCGGGGAACGGGAGCGACACCGTTGATAAGCTCACATTGAAGAAGAAAGACCTCATCGGTCGCGACGGGAGTATACTGGTGATAACGCCCTAGTTCTCATGAAAACCATTTTTGAACATATTGAATATGCAAAAGGGAAGCCGCACCATGTCCGCAA
Organism: Minisyncoccota bacterium; assembly: GCA_041664265.1. GTDB lineage: Bacteria > Patescibacteriota > Minisyncoccia > Phycocordibacterales > Phycocordibacteraceae > C7867-001. Next base: position 147,628 of record JBAYLD010000001.1, on the reverse strand, counting down.
ACAGATCGTGTTTGCCACTGCCGGACTTGGCACGGCGCTCGTCGCATTCGTCTGGCTCGCGGGTTCGCTCTCTACGGATGCATTCGCGATTCAGGGGAGTAATTTTGCTGACAGTACTGGTCGTCCCGCTGCCGACGTTGACCGTCCCAGTGCCGATGTTGCCGGGCTTGCCGGCGCCGCATCTGCCCTTTCTGATATTGATTCTCCCGCACACATCGAGATCGTCGATACCTCGCCCGCGACCTCTTCAGGGAGGCAATCCGAGCAGACAACGATACCTTTTTAAATGTTTGAATACTTAAATTTTTAAATATCTTGTATGGCGCGCAGTAAAGATGACAAGGATAGAAACGCGGTTGCCCCTTTGGGGCAATCAGTCGCCGCGAATGTCATTGATCAGCCGATCGTGGCCGAGATGCGCACCTCGTATCTCGACTACGCGATGTCGGTCATCACGAGCCGCGCTTTGCCAGACGTGCGCGACGGGTTGAAGCCGGTACACCGCCGCATCCTCTACGCGATGCAGGGCCTCGGTCTCGGTCCTAGCTCGAAGTTCCGCAAATCGGCGCTCGTGGTCGGCGATGTGCTCGGCAAATATCATCCGCACGGTGATGTTGCGGTGTATGACTCTATGGCGAAGATGGCGCAGGAATTCTCCTATCGCTACCCGCTTGTGTTAGGGCAGGGCAACTTCGGCTCTATCGACGGCGACTCGCCAGCGGCGATGCGTTATACCGAAGCAAAGATGTCGCGCATCGGCGAGGCGCTCCTTACCGATCTCGAGAAGGAGACCGTCGCGTGGAACCCGAATTATGACGCGACGCGAGACGAGCCGAGTGTGCTCCCTTCTGCACTGCCGAATTTGCTCTTGAACGGCACGCTCGGCATCGCGGTGGGGATGGCGACCAACATTCCGCCGCACAACCTTCGTGAAGTCGTCGCTGCTGCTATCCATTCTATAGACAATCCGGGCGCAACGACCGATGACCTCCTCCAGTTTGTGAAGGGTCCCGATTTCCCCTTGGGCGGTGTCGCGTTTAATCAAACAGATATCAAGCATGTCTATGGCAGCGGCAAGGGACCAGTGGTGGTGCGCGGCGAGGCAGAGATTGTGGATGACGGGAAGAAGGATACGCACATCATCATCACCTCCATCCCATACCGCGTAAACAAGAGCGAGCTCATCGCACGCATCGCCGAGCTGGTGCAGGAGAAAAAGCTTGAGGGTATCCGCGACTTGCGTGATGAATCTACGACCGATATCCGCGTCGTGGTTGAGCTTAAGGGCACCGCGCATCCGCAGGCGGTTTTGAACGCTTTATACAAGCACACCGAGCTCGAGAGCACGTTCCACTACAACATGCTCGCGTTGGTTGATGGCGTACCAGAAATGCTCTCGCTCTCGGGAATGCTGGAGCATTTCGTACACCATCGCCAAGAAGTGGTGAAGCGTCGCACCGAATTTGATTTGCGGCAGGCTGAAGCGCGCGAACATATACTCCTCGGTCTCTGTAAAGCGCTCGATCATATCGACGAGGTTATCGCGATAATTAAGAAAGCGGCCGATGTGCCTTCGGCGAGTCTCGCGCTCCAGAAGAAATTTGGCTTTTCGGTGCTGCAAGCGGCAGCGATTCTCGAAATGCGCCTCTCCAAGCTCGCCGGGCTGGAACGCAAGAAGCTCGAAGACGAGCTCACCGAAGTGCAAGCGCTGATCAAGAAGCTGAAGGAGATTCTCTCATCGCCCAAAAAGATCCTCGCCGTGGTGAAGAGTGAGCTTGAAGGGCTCGCGGAGAAATATGGCGATGATCGTCGCACGAGAATCGTGAAGGGCGGCGTGCAGAACATCTCTGCGGAGGATCTCGTACCAGACGAAGAGTCGATGCTGCTCCTCACCCAGGGCGGCTATGTGAAGCGAACGAATCCGAACGAATACAGACGGCAGAAGCGCGGCGGCGTCGGCGTGGTGGACATCGCGACCAAAGAAGAAGACATCGTAACGCACTTCTTGGTGACGAATGCGCACAGCGACCTACTCTTCTTCACCGACTTCGGCAAGGCGTACCAGCTCAAAATGTACGAGATCCCGGAGGGCAAGCGCGCAACCAAGGGCAAGAGCATTATGAACTTCCTCGCGCTCGCGGGCGATGAAAAGGTTACCTCGATACTGCCGGTGCCCAAGGGTGCGGCGCTCGATGCGTCGTCGGTCGTCTTTGTGACCGAGCAGGGGGTGGTGAAGCGGGTCGCAGCGAAGTCGTTCTCCGACGTGCGCCGCTCGGGCATTATCGCGATTAATTTGAAAAAGGGCGACAAGCTTGTCTCAGCGCATCATGCGGCCGAGGGCGACACGGTCTCTATCGTTACCGCAAAGGGGCAGTCGATTCGATTTGATACAGAAGACGTTCGCGAGATGGGCCGTACGGCTGGCGGTGTGCGCGGCATGGCTGTCCGGAAGGGCGATCGGGTGGTCTCGGCGGAGGTTGTTTCTGCAGCGGCCCGTGACGCTTCTCTCTTGGTCATTATGAGCAAGGGATACGGCAAGCGCACCAAGATTTCTGAATACAAGGTTCAGGGTCGCGGCGGCTCGGGCATCAAGACGGCCGAGGTGACGCCGAAGACAGGCGAGATCATCGGCGCGCGTGTCTGCGTCGGCGATCTTGCTGAAGAAGAGCTCGTCGTTGTCTCTAAGAAAGGGCAGGTGATCCGCACTTCCGTTGCCGAGATCTCGCTCCTCTCGCGTGCGACCCAGGGTGTCCGTATCATGAAAATGCGCGAGGGCGACTCTATCGCCTCGATGGTCGCGCTGTGATATTTTGTAAATAGAGTTCGGGTTCGGCCGGACCCGGCTCTTTGCCGGGAGTAAGTCTCCTGGTGGACACTGAAGTAGCCGCGAGGACGTTGTTAGTGGAGGAAAGCGATAAGGCAATTACTCCCGTCTCTCGCGGCTTTTTTATTTCCCTCAATATTCTTATCCACATCCGGTCGGTATAAGATAAGGATATTTGTGAGGTGTAGACACCCGGTGTCTACACTTTCTCGAAACTATAATCATTCATTTGCTCGAAGCGATTTTGCATACAATCGCGAGCGAATTCCTTGAATGATTTTGGTTCTTCAAATAACTCTCGTAGGAGATTGTGATCTAATAGTGCCGGCTTTCTTTTCCCTGTGTATTCGGCAAGACTGGTTAACGGGTAGTCAAGCGCGTAGTCGTAAGCCTGGTCAAATTCTTTGTACGCTTTCTCCAATCCTCCCGGGTATGTTTCGAAGGAATTCTTTATCATGATATATGCAACAAGATTTTTTAAATCTGCATCGTCATCGATACACCTTGCCTTGTAAGCGCCTTGGAAGAGACTACCACTCTCGGTATATTTCTCGTTGATGAATTTTGAATATCCCATACTGACGCGGTGCATAAATTTACTTATACCGCCCGCGATTTTCTCTTTAAGTAGTAAATGGAAATGGTTTGGCATTATAGTGCATGCTAGAATTGAAACTAGCGGTTCGCGTGGTTCCCATATAGATGGCCACACTAATTTTTGCATTCCACCTTCTCTAATAACATCGCGGATCCAGTTCTCTGGCATCGTTTGTGTGGTATTGAAGTAGTACAGGCTATTAAAAAGGCGCAACAGGTCGTTCTTTTCTCGGAAGATAGGCATTTTCTTTACTCCACGGTTGTATGCATGCACACAAGAGTTCGTCATGTTTTCTCGGTACCCCATTTCCTCATACTAACTCGCAAATCTTTTGTAGACACCCGGTGTCCACAGGTTTGCTTTAAGAGAATGTTGATTGTGCGGTCCGCGGCGGGCCGTACGTGGTATTTTATATGCATGAATGCGCAGTTTAGTTCTCCCAGAGATGCTGTCCTTCAGCTCGGACTCCGCGAGGGAATGAGGGTTGCTGATTTCGGCACCGGGAGCGGCCACTATGCGCGTGCGGCCGCCGCGATTGTCGAAGGCAACGGTGGGAAGGTGTATGCGATTGATGTGCAGGAGGATGTGCTGAAGCACTTGAAGCTCACTATGCACGCGGCGCACCACGGCGTCATCGACGCGGTGTGGGGCAATATCGAGAAGTCAGGCGGTACGCACCTGCGTGACGCGACGCTCGACGCCGTCATACTCGCGAACACGCTCTTCCAGATCGAGCATCGCCCCGGGCTCCTCGAGGAAGTGCGGCGCGTGCTGAAGCCGGGCGGCAAACTCATGCTTATCGATTGGGCTGGCAGCTATGGCGGCATGGGCCCCTCACCCGAGCACATCGTGACCGAGCACGAGGCTGAGGAACTTTTTATCAATAATGGTTTCCATAAGGTGAAATCATTCCGCGCGGGGCCGCATCATTATGGAATATTATTTACTGCCCCTTAATCTATGAAAATCTCTCTCTTCCAAGGTGTTTTACTCGGCGTGTTCGGCCTCGCCGCGCTCATCGGTCTCTTCGTCTTCGCAACATACACAAGTGATGGCAGCAAAGAAGACGCGGTCGGGGCGGTCGTTATCTGGGGTACCTTGCCGAAGGAGGGTGTGCAGTCTGCTCTCGTTGAAATCGCAAAGTCCGCAACGGCGCTTAAGAGCGTATCGTATGTGCAAAAGGATTCTGCGACGCTTCAGAACGATCTCGCCGCGGCGATAGCGACGGGAGCCGCACCCGATCTCGTGCTCGCTTCGCAGGAAGAGCTTCATGCAATCGCGAAGTTCATTATGCCGATACCGTCCAGCACCCTCTCCGCAGCCGCCTTTACGAACACCTTCATTGGGGAGGGGGAGCTCTTCGCGGCTCCAGACGGCTACTACGGCATACCGTTCCTTGTCGACCCGCTGGTACTCTTCTCAAATCGCTCCCTTCTCGCTTCAAACGGCATCGCGAGGCCGCCTGCGACCTGGGAGGCGTTGACCGGCCTGGTGCCGGGCACTGCGGTTCTCACTCCTGCGCGGCAGATCACGCGCGGACTCATCGCACTGGGCACCTATGATAATGTGCACAACGCGCGGGGTATACTCTCCACACTCTTCCTCCAAACGGGCGCGCCAATCTCCTCATATTCATTCAGCGGTGATCTCGTTGCTGATTTAGGCGAGAAGCTTTCGGGCGGCGCCGGCGCGCCGGTTGGACAGGCGGTGCTCGGCTTCTATACGCAGTTTGCCGATCCGTCGAAAGTCTCGTACACCTGGAATGCCTCCTTGCCGGACTCCCAACAGGCATTTCTTGCAGGCGATCTCGCGCTCTATATCGGGTATGCTTCTGAGGCACGTTTCTTCGCGGCGGCGAATCCGAACCTCACCTTCGGTGTCGCGCCTCTGCCGCAGCCGGCGACTGCCGAGACGAAGAGTGTGTATGGCTTGGTGTATGCGTTCATGATCCCAAATGGCGCTAAAAACGCTTCGGGAGCGTATCAGGCCGCCGCGCTTCTCACGAATCTAGAGGAGCAGGCTGTTGCGGCCGCAGAGACAGGGCTCGCGCCAACCGTGTTAAATGGGCTCGCTGTTGCGCCCGATGATCCAGTGGCCGCGGTTGCCTATGCCGAGGCCCTCTATGCAAAAGGATGGCTGTCCCCACTGCCTGCTGACACGGATGTGGTTTTCTCGAGTATGATTGGAGGAGTGATAAGCGGCCGTTCGACACTCGCTGCGGCGCTCGCTTCTGCCGGGCGCTCTTTGAACGCACTTTTGCAACAATGACTATGCGTTTTGCTACCGCCGTTCTCCTTATGTTTTTCATGCTCGCTCCTGTGGTGCTCGCCGCGCCGCAAACATCTGTTCGGGACCAATCATCACAGACCCAGACAAGCGTACGAAATACGAGCGGTTCCCGCGGTACTGTCGTCACTCTCGTCAACCCGCTCGGTGAGGGAGTCGGCCTCTTTGGTCTGCTCGACAAGATCCTGCAGTTGGTCGTCCGTATCGGCACTATCGCGATCATCCTGATATTGGTGTATATCGGCTACCTGTTCGTCGCCGCGAGAGGCGTTCCGGGGAAGATAGAAGAAGCGCGCCGAGCGCTACTGTGGACGGTTGTGGGCGCCTTGATACTGCTCGGCGCACAGGCAATAGCGCTCGGCATCTCGGCAACCGTGCAGGCGATCGCTACCGGCAACTAGCATGACCTTCGCCCAATTCATTGGCGACGGCTCGACCGGCATAATCGGCGTCATCAACACCATCGTCGTGCCGACGATTGGCGCGTTCATCTTCGCCGCGTTTGTTTGGGGTGTCGTGCGGTACTTCTTCCTTAATAACGACGGCGATACGAAGAAGATTGCAGAGGGCCGTGACTTCATCCTCTGGGGAGCTCTCGGGATGGCGGTGTTCTTCTCGGTCTGGGGGCTGGTAAATCTCTTGTTATCCACGCTCGGCATCGCGCCTGCCGCATAACATGTCATACTGCACTCATATGAAGCTTAAACCAATCGCCCGAGCTGCGGTATTCGCCGCCGCGTTTCTCGCTCCTTCGCTCGTTTTTGCAGACGACTTCCTCGGTGGGCCAGCTATCGCTGGCTGTGACGTCTACATCTGCTGGCTCGGGAACCTTGTTCTCTCTATCATCAACCTTGTCTTGGTGCCGGTCCTCTTCGCTATCTCCTTTATCGTCTTCCTCTACGGCATCGCTAAGTCATATATATTCTCTAGCGGCGAGCCGGGAGAAGTCGCGAAAGGTCACAAGCTTATCCTCTGGGGCATCATCGCATTTGTGGTTATGATCTCCATCTGGGGGCTCGTGAATGTGGTCGCAAACACCTTCGGTCTCGCGGGCTTCTCGGCGCCTCCGCTCCCGAAATCGTTTTAACCCTATCCCTGAGCTATGAACGGTATCAACACCACCTATATCCAAGGTTACTCTGACAGCATCATCGGGCTGATCAATAATATTCTCGTCCCGATACTTATCTCGATTGCCTTTATCGTCTTCCTCTGGGGTGTCTATACCTATTTCATCAAAGGCGCTGATGACCCGAAGGCGCAAGAGACCGGGCGCTGGTTCGCCCTCTACGGCATTATCGGCTTCGTCGTTCTCTTCTCGGTCTGGGGCATTGTACAGATCTTTATGGGTACGTTGAACCTCACTGCCACGAATGTACCGCTCTTCCCGACCATCGGCGGCGGCACAGGTAAGCCCGCGGCGGGGAACTCATATTTCCCGAGTTCTGGCACCTACGGCGGTAGCCGCACTGGCGGGTACTACTACAGCTCGAGCGGTGGCACGCCGGCGCAGAATCAGGCGTTCACAGTTCTTCAGCAGACGCAGAGCGCGTATGAAGACTGTGCGGCGCGTTATGCCGGGTCAAGCCCACAATGCCAAACGGCCCTCCAGGCATACGAGCAGGCCCATAGCAGATATGAGAATTTGGGAGGCGCTAACGTCAATCCTGGTGCCACACCTGCCTGGTGTGAAGCCTGTCTTGAAGCGAACAGGGCAACGGGTGGTGGCGAGTGCGATATTCTAGCTGGCCAGTGTATCGACAGTCGCGGCAATAGGACGAGCGCGAGCCAGTGGGACAGCGATTTTGGCAATCTCGACTTCAGCACAAGCAACGATCCTCTCCCGGGGTCTGTCGGCTCGGCTTGTGAGACCAAGACAGACTGCTTCACTAATCTGGATTGCGATCCGGTCAGTTACACCTGCACCGCCGCCATGAACGACAGCGGTTACGATTATTACAATGACAATTACAACACCCCGCCAGAATACGATTATTACAACGATAACTATTAATTAAGGCTATCCACAAACTGCGCGGAAACATATTGACCGGCGGGGCAGACAAGCTACAATTACCCTGTTAACCATTACTTATTTTATGAAAAAAATCCTCTCCCTTACTTCAGCAACACTCTCCGCGCTCGCCCTGCCCTTGGTCGCGTTCGCCCAGATCAACGACGTCGCAGATGTCGGCTCGTTCATCATCGACACGATCAATAACATCATTGTTCCGGTCCTCTTCGCTATCGCCTTCATCGTCTTCCTTTGGGGCGCGTTTCAGGCGTTTATTTTGGGCGCGCAGGACTCTGCAGTAAAGGATAAGGGCAAGAATCTCATGCTCTGGGGTCTTATTGGATTCTTCGTGATGGTCTCGGTCTGGGGCTTGGTGAACATCCTCACGGGCACCATCAACTTCGGCAACAATGCCGGCCCTGCGGGCGGCACTCCCTCGGCAGGCGTCCAGATCGGCGGCTAGGTAAATGTCCGTCCTCAACCAATTTCTCGACAAGGTCGTCGCGCAGATTATCAACCCGATTATTCTGCTCCTCTCGGCGGCGGCATTTGTTGTGCTCCTCTGGGGCACATTTGAGTTCGTCTGGCACGCGGGAGACCCAAAGAAGAGGGAAGAAGGCCGCCTCGCCATCTTTTGGGGCGTCATCGGCCTGGTGATCATCTTCGGCGCGTACGGTATCATCAATATCGCGCTTGGCACCTTCAGCCTCGACCCGATACAGAGGATTTCTCCATAGCGGGAGCCTTGCTTCCGCGGGTAAAAAGAAACAAGGCCTGCACAGAGTGCAGGCCTTGCGGTTTAAAGATCAAAATCATTCAACGTACGCCCATGCGACAATATTTTCCTTGTCGGACTCGTTCGTGGCGTACACTCCTCGCAGGGGTCCGTCAGGACAGGCATCCTCGGAGGCGCACTCCGTCCCGTCCTGATACACGTTGTGGAGACGGAAATTGTCTCCATCCATCACGATGCGCATCCCGGGCGCGCGGGGGATCTCTTCAGACCTCCCTCGTGGCGGCATAACCAACTTCGGTCGTTCCGCCACCGCGAGCTTGCTCGCGAGCGGGATCGAACTCGGTGCCTCTTGGCGCGCCGTTTCCGTCTCGGATGTTTTTTTCCAGTCGGCCACCATATACGTTATGGGGACTAATATGACGAAAACTGTGATGGCGACAATTGCGCGCCGCGCCGTCTTACGAAACCTTTTTGCTTTTTCGGTTCCTTCTGCCTCTGCACTACTTTTTGCTTCGGAGAATCTCATGATCTACCTCCTTTCGTGAATTGATCGGCGAGTTTCCCTATTAAGGCAGGAATGTCCGCCTCGATGACGTTGAGATTCATCTTGGCGTTGTCCGATGCGGCGAGAGCTCGGTTCAACATGGTGTTGTAATCCTTAACCGAGATCGTTTTCGATGCGAGCATGTTTTTCAGCTCTTCGGACGAGATGCCATACATAGCGGCTACTACCGAGTGGAGGGCCACCGCTTCGTCTATAGCATCGCGTGTTTTCTGGGCCGCTTCAGGGAGTTTGATGTTATCAATGACAACACTCACGGTTATAAATCCGTATTTGTTCCCGAAACTCGCAAGTTCTTTGTTTTCTTCTTCGCACTCGAAATTTTCGTGTTGTTCTTGCAGGCACATAAACTCGTCCGCGAGGTTGTCATTGAGTTTATCAATCGACTTGCGTACATCATCGGCGTTTTCCCCTGCGCACTGACTAGTGAGGAAACTTTCGATAAACGCGGTGATGCCACTTTCAATTGTCGTCTCGTCAACACCAATTGCTCGTACGATGAGAGCGAGGTCAATGGCATATTCGTACTTGCCGCTGATCTCCACCTTTGCAGTCTGTGTCGCCACGTCCGCTCTGAAATCACGTGTGATGACTTTGAGCGAATAATTGCCTTGTTTGTTCCGTTCCTCCCACCAATGCGAGAAGTGGAATCCCGGACCGTAAGGAATCATCGTCCCCCTAAAAATGTCCTGAGTGACGTACCCAGTCCATTCAGGGTTGTAGACGAACATTCGACTCGGTGCTAACTGTGCGACAAACGCACCCCCGATACCAAACCCAACTAACAGTCCGATAGGCGCATGTCCGAACATGGATCCCCAGTAGCCCGTGAAAGCCATAGGTATACCAATTAAGAATGCGGTTGAAGTGATAAAGTTCAGGAATCGCGAAAAACGGTTCCTCGTCTTTACCTGCTTGTCATAGGGGGGCCGCAAGTCTATGCGATATCCTGTTCTTCTCTTAGCCATCACTCTTCTCCTTTCCCTTCGTTTTTTGATTTTTGAACGAGTCAAAGAACTGCTCGTTTCTGCTGTCTATAATACACAAAACGGTTAAAAAGTCAAGTGCTGTGGGCGAGGAGGGAGTCGAACCCTCACCTCTTGCGAGACATGGTCCTAAGCCATGCGCCTGTACCAATTCGGCTACTCGCCCAGATGTTTTTTCCTGACTTTCAAATCATACTATGATTTGGTATATTCTAGATAGGTTATAGTTGCGCCCATAGCTCAGTTGGTAGAGCAGATCCCTCTTAAGGATAAGGTCCCAGGTTCGAGCCCTGGTGGGCGCACCAGAACAAAAACAGCACGTACGTGCTGTTTTTGATTACTGGTGCGAGCCGGAGCCATGTGCGAGCTTTCGAGCACGGCGAGGCGGGGTCGCGGAAATCCAGTTGCGACGGCAACTGGATTATCTGTGGCCACAAAATCACTTCAAGTGCCGAGAGTGGGACTCGAACCTTCAGAGTGCAAAAGTGGCGAGTCGGAAATCTAATCAACAAGTACGCGAAATATCGCGCAGATCAAAAGAATTATCAGAAAAACCGTAATTCTCAATCGTACTCACAAATTGTCAGGTATAATCACCTTTGGTCACTTTTTGGGCAACCCGTGGTCAACCGTTGTGGCGGTTTCCACGGGCATTATAAGGTCAAAGAGCAGTGCGGGAAAAAGTGACAAACGGTCGTAAACGCAAACGCCGCAAGACGGTGGTTTTTGCGGTTGCATAGCTTGCACGTCCTTCTGGAGAAAAAAAGCGCCGTCCATATGTCAAATCGGAGTACTTCGGCCATGAGTAATCACGGCGTTACGGCATTTTTTGAAACCGTGCGTACCAGGTGGAATCAACTGATCTCTCCTACAGCAGGTTGTTATTACGCATAGGGTCTGGGTAGATTAGCGAGGCACATCGCAGCCGTTGAAATTCGGATAGTATTGTCCAGCCAGCGATCTCTCTTACCGCCAAGGTGTTTGTCCACAGGATATGCCCCTTGAAGCAAATTATCCCTCCTTCTCCGCTCAGACAGGCTTGTTACATTGAACATGTTCATCATAACGGATGAATATGTCAAAAAGCATTATCCAGAACAATCTTTGGACCTTTCGCAAACAGGGCGGCCTCACACAAAAGAGGGTGGCATATTTTCTGGGTCACAAAACAACCTCTCAGCTTTCCCATTACGAGCGGGGAGTGAAGTGTCCCAATCTGACCAACGCGCTCAAGCTGGAGATTATCTATCACGCCCCCGCCGCCTTTCTCTTTCGTGATCTTCACCGGGAACTGGAACGAGAAATCGAGACCAAGGAGGTGAAGCTAAAACGGATGCTTGAATGTCAATGAAGGTCTCATCGACAACATGGAGCGCACCAAGGGCTATTAAGCCCCCTTGCATGGATGGTGCAGAAGGATCAAAGCCGGCCGGCAATGCGGTTCCCAACTGGTGGGCGCCTGTCTGGAAAGGTCTCTTTCTCGACGGAGACGGCAGGCACTATAAAAGAATCAAAAGCGCTATCTGGCTCCTCCTGTATTTCTTTCTGTGTGCGGACCGCAAAACAGGCAGTCTGAAAAGGAAATTCTCGACAATCAGCCGCGAGACCGGCGTCAAAACCAGGACCATCAGAACCTGGCTCAATAGCTTGCGCAAGGGCGGATATATTACGACCGAGAGCAGCGGGAGATGCCTGACAGTTGTGATTAACAAGTGGAAAACTCTTCCAAATGGTCATTCTTACGACAGACAGGGTGGCGGATTCATGGCAGGCAGAGTGGCAAAAGAATGTCACTCGGAAGCGGGGCAAAAAGGGCGGGAAATCCAGCATCTAAGCAGCAATCCCGGCGTGCACCGAAATGCTAACGATATAACGATAAATAAAAATATAAATAACGATAATAACGTTGTCCCTCAGGAGACTCCTATAGGTCCTAAGAATGATCGAGACTTTCTTGCCCACGAGATTTGCGATGCATTCAAAGACGGGGAAAACCGGCCCCTTTATCTTTCCTATGTCCGTAAATACCCCTTGGAAATCATCAAGAGAGCTTTCGATGAAGCCGTGAAATTACCGACGGACAAGGTCAGGAAGAACAGGGGAGCCTTATTCAACTATCTGGTCAAACACCATGCACAAAAATAGATCCTTTACAGTTATAGCAATCAATCCCGGATGGAGATACCTGGGAATCGCCATCTTTGATTGCGCGGGTCTCAAAGAATGGCGATTGAAAAACATGCCGGGGAAGGACAAAAAAGCAAAGCTTGATAAGGTGAGCTCGATTGTCTCTCACTTTATCGAAAGATACGCTCCCACTATGCTGGCGATCAAGGAACTCCACCCTTCCAGGAGTTCGCCAAATCTCAGAATGATGGCGTCAAGAATCGAGGCCGCTTGTCGGAAGCATCGGATGAGGGTCTGTTCTTACTCAGTCAAAGAACTGGAGAGCGTTATCTCTCCGGGATACCGTATCAACAAAAAAGACCTGTCTGAGCTTCTGGCGTCTGAATATCCGGCTCTTTTCCGCGAATTGGAACGGGAGAAAAGAAATCGGAATCCATACCACCTGAGACTCTTTGAGGCGGTTGCCCTGGGCCACATATGTTTCCAGAATTTCCTTATCAGTAATCAACGGCAGGCGGACGAAGAAAATTAATCTTCTCATCTTGCCTCAAAACCATGACCAACAACCATAGAAAAATCTTAGCCATCGATCCCGGCACCAGGGTGATCGGGGTCGCCCTACTGGAGAGCGACAAAATCATCTACCACGACGTGAAGATGATACCGAAGCGACAATCGCCCCAAGAAGCGTTGCGGGAGGGGCAAAAGATCATCGCCAGACTGATCAAAGATTTTCGGCCGCAGATATTGGCGGTCGAAAAGACGTACTTCGCCAATGACCGAAATGGTGAACTCCTCAACACCTTTACCACCGAGATCGGGGCGCTGGGGAGACGGAAAGGACTGAGCGTGGTGACATACGCCCCGAATACCGTTCGGAAGTTCGTCTGCGGAAATGGCCGGGCAGGTAAGGAAGAAGTGGCAAGGGCCGTCGCCCTCCGTTATCCGGAACTCAAGGTGTACCTGACCCAGGACAGGAAGTGGAAGGCAACTTATCACCGAAACCGGTTTGACGCGATTGCGCTGGGGATGATGGTCGCGCAATTGTGAGAAGTACGAAATCATTATCAGAAATGGTCGGGTAACCGTGAGGCTCTGCCGGTATGCCAGGCGTTGAGTGGCTAATCGCCACATGTCGCTCCTTATAACCCGCTCTCACTCTGTTGCAAATACTACTATTCAGTTTGGCTTATTGGTCCAGTTCATTGAATTCGGGATGGAATATGGCATCATCGTAGCTTTCTTTTTCCGATGATTGGGTATTTGTATATTACTGAAGCTGTTAAGCTAAGAAATTTCCATAGCATAGTAGATTTCAGATGAATATTTTGATAATAAGATTGGTCATCTATCTATCATATAAGTCACATGAGTGAGGTTCCCCTGACTATATGAGATGATTGACGTGCCATCGTTTTCTTGAAAACAAGAGTTCTTTTTGGTGGGGTGTATGGCTGTAACACCGATCATAAAGGGCGACAAGGCTAGAGAAGCAATCGATGCCTTGAAGGGGTACGCCTATCAAATATACCAATCGGCTCTCGCATGGATAGAGCTTGGACCCGAGGAGTTCCTCTTCTTAGAAGTGGCGGAAGACTATGCAGTCGTCGCCCGTGATGCATTGAAAGGGGTTCAAGTCAAAGAGACAGGTCACAGTATAACAATTAATTCAGACGATATAATCGCTTCAATTGATAGTTTTGTAAATCTGCGGCAAGGAAACCCCGAAGTCCAGGTGGAAATACGCCATATAACTACGTCAATAATAGGTAAAGAAAAGTCGGCGGCGCATCGTATTGGTGATACACCGACCTTGGAAACGTGGAGGCAGCTTGCAAAGGCTGGCGACGTCCGACCCCTTAGAAGACTTCTCGAAGCTTCAAAACTTTCAGAACAGACTAAGAACTATATCCGTAGACTAGACGATACAGAATTCAGAGAGGAATTTTTAAAGCGGATTCACTTTGATTGCGGTGCGCCTGACTCTAGATTTCTGGTTCGCCTGTTGCGTTCGAAGCTGCTAAAGCTAGTGATGGAGCGTGGTGGGGTCAACTCTCAAGTGGACGGCTGCCTTAACAGCATACTCATAACTTTGTTACAGAAGGCCTCACAAAAAGAAGACCGTTTAGTCGATAGAAATGCGCTGGAAGAGTTACTTGAGCGAGCTACGCAAATCCCGGTTAACCGCGCTCAGTTTGAAGTGCAAAACCAACTTATCAACAAAATGCTAGCAGCATCGGTTCGGAAAGACACAAATCTGATTGCTACCCGGCTAGCAGACCCAAGACCTATCGATGAGGTGCCATTTCCATCAGCAATAGCTAATCGGACTATTCAAATAGACAACATCGTGTCGTCACTTACTCAATATGGAGTAAGCTGGATTTTTGGGGCCGCTGGGGTTGGCAAGACCACCGGCGCGAAAATTGCGGCACAGCGCTTAGGAGGTAGATGGGTCAGCATCAACTTAAGAAGTCTCAGCGGAGAGCAAGTGGATGTGGTGCTATCTGGCGCAATCGATAGGCTTGCAGAACAAGATATCGATGGATTCCTTATAGACGACCTCGAATGCCCGTTTGAACCGTACATAGTTGATAAACTTCTGTATTTGAAGGCGATATGTGACAGAAACGACTTCCTTCTTCTCTTTATCTCTCCGAGACCACCGAGTCCCGACTTCCTGTTCTCTGCCAACCTACCAGCAACAATCGAGCAAAAGCTCGAAGAATTCTCTGAAAATGACATCCATGAGATACTGGCTGGTCTGGGCGTACATGACGCAAACTGGGCGAAATACATTCATCTGGTATCAGGAGGTGGACACCCACAACTTGCTATCGCAGCAATCCAGAGCATGCAAAACAACGGTTGGGATACGAGCGAGTTCAGAACTCTGAACGCCCTGCTCGTCGGTAATACTGCAGTTGAGGAGGTTCGTTCGCGAACAAGAGAAAGACTCTTAAATGAGTTGCCTGAAGGTGGTCGGAGACTACTCGAACGGTTGTCACTCAAGCTTGGTAGCTTCCAGCGGGGGTTCGTTCTGGACATGGCACAAATTGCGCCCGGAGTGCCAGATGGGGGCATAGTATTCGACCGATTGATTGGCTCATGGGTGGACCAGCAGGAGCGAGATCGATTTGCTTTGTCCCCACTTCTTTCAAACTTGGCGATTAATACACTAACTGATGAAGAAAAACGAAAGATATACTTTGAAATAGCAAATTCTCTCATCAAGGGACAATCAATAGATCCCATCGAAGCAAATTCCGCGCTGCTTGCTGCCTGGCTTGGTAAAAACGCTCAGGTTATCGTCAAGTTATGCCATGCGGTGTTTCTGACTAGTCAGGATGAGCTTGAGATGTTAGCTCCTCATCTCATGATATTTACTGCCATGAGAACTGATACTTTTGCCTATGAAACTGATCCAGTTGTCAGCCAAATGTTTCGTGGTGCACAGCTGCTTTTGATCTGCAACGAAGAAGGGAGAAGAGAGAAAGTTAAGGAAGTCATCGATCGCTTCGAAGAAGAAAGCGACCGCGTCAAGCATGAAGCCATAAGAACCTCAATGGCCCTTCTGGTTTACGCAAAATTGTTGCTCACAACACCAAAATTTGGCGCGCTTCCGAATTTTTGGGATTTGGTTCGCAAACTCGATGTATTGCTCGAAAATAAGGACAAACACCGCCCACTAGAGCTATCGGGAGTGGCCTTACGGGAAATGGATGGTGTCCCAATCGTTGGCTTCATGTTTCTAAACCAAGCGCGGCAAATCAAGCTGATTAATGAACTGCTCCCCGCTTTCCAATTCCTCAATTCCTGCGGGCAGGAACTTCGTCAGAAGTTATTGAAACTTTATAGTAACCCTGAGTTTGAAGTCGACATGCTGGTGATGGGTGCCTGGCTGAAAGAGCACGAAGCAAAAACAATCGACCATCCGAGTCATTCCGACGTTTTTGCTCGGCTGGAAGAATTCGCCAAATCGTGGGGTCACACAGATCTGGCTGTATGTTGCAGGAAGTACCGCGCGATCATAATCGACGAATACGGTGGCGACAAAGATCAGGCACTTACAGTACTTGATGAAGGGCTGGAACTCTACGGCTTGACTAATTCGGAACTCATACGAGCAAAAGCCAAAGTTCTCTACCGGGCGGAAGATCATCAGAGCAGTCTTCAGTTGTCGAAAATTTTGATTGACGGGGACGCTCCACTTAACGAAATCGAGAGGGCTTTCCTTGGTCGAGAAGCTGCTATCAGTGCGGAAAAGCAAGGCGACTATGAAGCAGCGAGGCGCTACTATCATTATGGCGGTAATGCTGCGGGCAATTGTAACAGCCCCGGCATGGCACCCATGCGGGTTGGTTTGATGGCAGACGCAGCGTTGGCAAGTTGGCACGCCGGTGACCGCACAACATGCCTGTTCGATTTCGTTGCAGTTCTCCATGAACTCAAAGATATCGATCCCAAAACATCTCTGCGTGCCGCTCACTGCCACGCCTTATGCCGCCATGTTTTATTATGGCTTGATCAAGCTGCAACTGGTGAAAAACGGCTCCTTGCCGACGGCGAGGAAACAACGATATACCCTGGTGTCGTAAGCAATCCTGAGCCTCATCCGGAAATTGGAAAGCGATATTTGCCCCCTATCGAAATGGCTTGGTATATGCTGGCTAAGATAGAGAACTATAGTTGCTTAGATGTTGGAATAACAAATAATTTGGCAACATTTCTACCAAAGGGACCAGTACTCGAAGGCCAGTTTTTGCTAATACCTTCAAGAATGAGAAAGGCTTTCATATTGCATGAGAAGTGGTCGGGGTTCTTAGGACAGGAGACAGGGATTTATAAGTGGGAAACTGCCCTGAGTTCATGTTCATGCCGCAACCTGTCTCTGCGGTAGGGTGTTACAGTAAACCATAGCCGGGGTCTTCTTGTCAAAGTTTTGGTGCCATCGCTTTTCGTTGTAGAACATGAAGTAGGTGGCCAGTCCTTTCTTCACCTCCGCCATTGAGCCATATGCCTTTAGATAAATATCCTCGTACTTGACGCTTTTCCAGAGTCGCTCGATAAAAACGTTATCCATCCAACGGCCCTTGCCGTCCATGCTGATAGCGATACTCCTTGCACGGAGCGTATCGGTAAACACTTCGGCGGTGAACTGGCTGCCCTGGTCCGTATTGAAGATTTCGGGACAACCGTACTTGGCAATCGCCTCTTCCAGAGCATCAACGCAAAATGAACTATCCAGGGTATTGGACAGCCGCCAGGAGAGGACCATCCGACTCGCCCAATCCATGATCGCTACAAGATAACAGAAACCCTTTGCCATGGGGAGGTAGGTTATATCGGCGGCCCACACATGATTGGCCCGGGTGATCTCAAGGCCGCGGAGAAGATATGGGTACTTTACATGTGCAGGATGTGCCAATGAAAGCCGCGGCTTAACGTAGAGCGCCTCGACGCCCATCCGGCACATCAGGCGGCGCACCTTGTCTCGGCCCATCTCATAACCCCTAGACCACAGCTCATTGCGAATCTTTCTACTCCCGTAGAATGGATAGGCCAAATGGATTTCGTCAATCTGGCGCATAAACCCCATGTCTTTCGCGCTCGTAGGCGCCGGAGTGTAGTACACGCCAGATCTGCTCAGATCAAGAAGAGCGCATTGCCGTGTCACAGGAAGTTTATCATCCTTATCGATCATCGCTTTGCGCTCGCATCGCCTATGCGACCGAGCGCGCCGGCCAAAAAATCATTCTCCATCGAAAGCTGTCCGATCTTGGCATGGAGGTCTTTGACATTCGGCCCTTCTTCAGGCTTCCTGTTGTCCTTGCTGAAAATATCCGGCGCATGTTCAAGTAGCTGCTTCTTCCACTCTGTGATCTGGTTCGGATGAACCTGATATCGCTCGGCAAGCTCAACCAGCGTCTGTTCGCCTTTCAGAGACTCCAACGCCACCTTTGCCTTAAATGCCGGTGCATGATTCCTTCTCGGTCTTTTGCTCATATACTGATCCTCCATGAGTTCATTATAGAGCAGTTTTACCACTTATGCACCTGTCCAGTTTTGCCAGACCAGCTCTATGACACCGCGCTTTTTATTACGGCCTTGATGGAAACTGTAGCGGAGTTTGCTTATGTTAAAGAGCGGGGCGACTACAAAAAAAGCTTCGACATAAAAAATGTAACGTACGGCTTGTTTCCCGTTCCTACGTTGGAGCAACAGGATAGTCTTTCCGAACTCGCGGAGCAGTTTGTACTATACTTTGCTTCCTACTGCATTTTTGGGGGGTGTGTTGCTGAGCTGAATCAGCTAGTAAAGGCCCTCGAAGACGTCCAGGGCTTCAAGGTTCGTAAGGAGTTTTTAAACGCCCTGCGGGGGAGTGGTTGTAGCGCGGATTACAATACCTCGGTGGCTGAGCTTTTGGCTGTCCATAGGCGTGCCATTGATGAGAGTGGAATACTATCGCCGGTGCAGGTTTTCAATTTGGCATTTCATGCACTTGAAATCGCACATCAGACAAATAATATCCAAGTTATGGCTAAGCCTGCTTTCGAGTGGCTAAATGCGAAGTGGACTTTTGTTCTGGATCACCAGCGTTTTCTACTCAAGTGTCCTGCCTTTCATGAAAAGTTCATCACTCAAGTGTACATTACAGAAGGAGACTCATGGATAGACAAGGTAATTGACCTATTGCAGGCGATACTCCCAACAATGGGTTTCAATAATGAAAGTCAATTGAACCACATACTAAATGACATGCGAAAGGCAAAACGCTGACCGTCGTTCGATAGGACGATCCACTTTGTCT
Organism: Minisyncoccota bacterium; assembly: GCA_041664265.1. Classification (GTDB taxonomy): domain Bacteria; phylum Patescibacteriota; class Minisyncoccia; order Phycocordibacterales; family Phycocordibacteraceae; genus C7867-001. The sequence goes on along the minus strand of JBAYLD010000001.1, from coordinate 128,684 downwards.
TGTTCGTTCTTTGTCTGGGGGAACCTCACAACTGCGCTTACCGCGATGTGATCACTGCTGAGGTAGCCCCGATCAATGGCAAACCGGCCGCGGTATGGACCACGACGTGGGCGTGATGGTCAAGCTTTCTGCGAAATTTGGCGATTTGAGCGATACTTCTGCTGCCAAGCATGCATATCTGAATATGCACGAAGGCAACCACCAGCTACCTTGCTGATATGAAGCCACCTCTAATGATGTCGCTCGATCATTTCAAGATGAAACCTGCAACACGTACATATCTTCTCAGGATGACGACTTCAATAACAGACACTGCCCAATATGATCTAATTAGTTAATAAGATAGGTGAACTACCAAAACGAAGCAAGATTGGATAGTCAAGCGTAAATCAGTTTACTGAGTCGAAAAAGTAACAGTAATTCTTAAATCTGCTTCATTGCCAAACCGTCAATACATATGAGATGATTGCTCACCGATAAATACGTGTATGAAAAAATATATTTCCACCGAACTGGTACAAAAGGCTCAAAGTGGGGATAAACGCGCTCTCAGAGATATCATCCTCCGAAGCGACAATCTCATATATAAAACCATATCTGCTTTCCGCTTGGCCACCGAATCTGAGGATCTGCTCCAGGAAATCCGAATCAAAATCATTGAAAATCTGCCAGGGCTCAAAGATCCGCGAAAATATCCGGGCTGGTTGAAAGCCCTTGCGCATAACCATTGCATCAATTTGCTCAAAAAAAAGAGACCGCTCCTGTTGAGTGAGGGGCAGGAAGAAAATGGCGGGGAAGACGGACAACCAAGCATCCTGGAAACGGAGGGGCTTGAATCATCGAGCTTTGGAGAATTCGAAAAATATGAAGCTTCGCTGGAGCATAAAGAGCGGATTGAAAAGACCGCGAAAGCTGTTGGAATGGAGGCATTCCTGTTACTGGACCGGGCTTATGTCCAGGGCCTCACGCTGGAAGAACTCGTTTCTCTGGGTACACTAAAAAAGAGCGCCATAAGTGACAAAATAAAAATTGAAGGGGCGCGCTGGATTCTGGAAGAGGCCAACCAGGACTGGAATGTAGCAGACTATAAAGAGGCCAGGAGCAAGCTGCTAAACATTCTTTTCCAATTCACGCCAGGCGACGAGTCTAAAGATAAACGTTTTCTACTGGCCTCGGCCCTATCCCGCCTGGGTGATATTCATCAGGTCCAGGGTCAGATATACGGATTGGATAAATCTATTGATTTTTTCCGGCGGGCCAAGCAAATCTGGGATAATTTGAGAGACAAAAAGATGGCTGCCTATGCCACCCACATGATAGCCCTTGGCAATAATATTGCGGAAAATTACGAGCAGGCGTTGAAAATTTTGGATGAAGCGAAGGAAGGTTATAGAGGAAAAGATGGCCATACCAAACAATTACTCGGCGATCTGGAAAGGGATACCGCTTCTATCTACCTAAGCATGGGTAAAACTAAACTGGCCCAGAGCCAAATTGAAAAAAGCCTGGTTTTGCTGGAGACCGTAGATCATCGGGAGTCATATTATGCAGCTTTGCGCAAAAAGGGCGAAATAGCAATCAAACTCAAGCATTTCGATAGAGCGTATAGCGCCATTGAGGATAGTATCAAAGAATCCCCGCCATATCGGGCACTGCACCATCTGCAAGCAAAAATTGCCAAGGTGGAACTCTTCTTGGCATCAAAGGAAATCAATCAGGCCTTGAAATATTCGGCTGAAGCTGAGGCAGACTGCAAGAAGTTTGGCTTTCTCCACCAATTATCCCGCCTGCATGAGATTCTTTCCCAATATGCTATCATGCGTCAATGTTAATCATAACTTCTTCTTATCCCATAAAATCACACCATAATTAATTCGTAGATATCATCATTGCCCATTCAATTTAGTCTTTAAAAGCTCAACAACTTTAACCGCTTAACAATAATTATAAAAAAAAGGAGGTGATTAGCATGCCGGGTAAGGACAAGTGTATCGAACCCAAGATCGGTGCCAGGATAGAAGAGTACATTGCGGACGTGCACGCCCCATCAGAGCAGCAAAAATTGACCTATGAAGAGACCATCATGCTGGTGCTTCATCTGTTGCGCTGCCCTGTTTGCAGGCAAAAACTTGACAATGAGGCGCGCATTCACCTGGAAACTATGTGCATCATTCTCGGAGTATTCATTGATGACCCGATACTGCGACAGAAAAGGCAGGAGCAGGTAAGAAAGCGCTTTTTACAAGATGATACGGCTGAAGATTATGATTATCGGCAACCCTGGTATGAGGTTACTCCCGAAGAGCGTGAGAAAATAAAAGCCCTTTGGGGAAAGACGGATAGTTCTTTGGACTGAATATTTAGATAAAGGCTGACTTGCCAGGTCAGCTTTTTTTATTTTCCCTCCCCTTTTCCCGGAAAAAATCTCTTCTCAACTGTCCTACCGAACAGAAGTCAAATTTTTCTGAGGTGCAGTTTACAATGGCAAGATTTTTTACGGTGAAAGAGGTCGCAAACACCTTGAGACGTCATCCCCGGACCATTTACCGGTGGCTGGATGAAGATTTTTTACGGGGCAAGAAGGTTAAGGATGGCTGGCTCATTCCTCATGAGGAGGTTGAGCGGGTACTTAGAAGTGCCCCTGAAGATGATGCCGTATGAGGAGACAAAAAAACAATATGACATGGCATGACATCCTGGCCCGTCCTGATCTGGAAAGAATTTCCGGGTCGTAAGAGAATAGAGTCAACGAAATTATGGCAGGTTAATTCTTGAACACTTCTTTTGAAAGAGTCGTTACCGGCAAGGCTGAGTGGCTCACTCCGCCGGAGATAATCAATGCTTTGGGCAACTTTGATCTTGACCCCTGTGCCCCTGTAATCAGGCCATGGGACATGGCTAAAACACACTACACAATCTGCGACGACGGCCTGAGCAAGCCATGGCACGGCCGTGTCTGGTGCAACCCGCCATACGGCAGTGAAGCCGGTAAATGGCTAAAAAAACTGTCCGAACACGGCAATGGCATTGCTTTGATCTTTGCACGGACAGAAACAGGGAATTTCTTTCACTACATTTGGCCGTGTGCTTCCGGAATTATGTTTTTACACGGGCGACTTGTTTTTTATCACGTGGACGGGACCAAGCCGACAAACTCGGCAGGCGCACCTTCGTGCCTGATAGCCTACGGGGAGCTAAATGCTCAAGTTTTAAGGGATAGCGGCTTGGATGGGAAGTTTTTGTCCATCTAAGCAAATTCTAAATTTGCAGAAAAAAGGAGGTGATTAACATGGCAGGCAGATCAAAATTGGAAGAACTCCGGCAGGCGGTGTTGGGCAATAGAAGCGGTAAGGAGGCGGAAGTAACTTCTGATGGTCAGGTGATCCTTAATTCCGGCACGGAGCAGGATTTGGATAACCATGCGGACCAAGGAGTTTCAGGGTCTAAAGTTTCTAAAATGTCTCCCCATACGTTTGGACTGTAGCAGTTAATCGGGAGGGCTGGCTGGGGCCGGGTTCACCGGCCCCAGCCTCTATTGAGGTAAATGTTTATGTCCGCAAATTGGTACGAAAGATATCCGCTCAGGATAGCGGCGGAAAAAATCATCATGCAGGAAAACTACCCGCAGTTTGTCTTGAAACTGGATAATAAAAGGCAGCTATTATGGGACGGCATCCTGCAAACGAACTTTGGCACCTTATACCAAGTGAATATCCATTATCCCCAAACCTACCCGTGGCAGAAACCGCAATTGTTCATTGTTCAGCCAGAAATCCGGGCGGATGCTCCGCACCGCTTTGTCAACCACTCTCTCTGCGTTTACCCCAATGAATGGAGCTACAAACAGGCAACGGCGCCAGCGGCAGTACCGCTGATTGCCGGTTGGTTGGCCTTATACGAAATATTCCTGCGAACCGGAGAAAGGTGGTGAGATACATGGAACTTGTTTTGACCAATAAGGTTTACCGCTCAATCCTTGATGAATGTCTGTCCTTTCCCGAAGTGGAAACGGGCGGCATTCTCATCGGCAAGAAAATTAGCGAGCAGTGCATCGTTGCGCCTTTTTCCCTTGGTTCTGGAGTCAGGACATTGAGAACGCGCAGCCGGTATTCGCCGGACGTTGACTGGCAGCAGATTTACCTGGAGAAGCTGTTTTCTCGGTACGGCGTCAATTACGTCGGTTCTTATCACCGTCACCCCGGCGCCCATTGCGCGCCCAGCACACAGGATTTTAAGGCCGCCTGCCAGATAGTTACCGATCCCGCATGGAATGTTGCCGAAGCTATTTTCCCAATAATAAATCTTACCGGCAAAAATATCAGCTTCCATCCCTATTACTTTACCCGACGTTTCAGAGAGTTTCGGCTAATCGGCTGGCGGATGGTGTCTTCTAAAGACAAACTCATTAAAAATGTTTTGAAAAGAGGAAGTTATGAAACCAAGAATCATTGTACCGCAAGAGTTGACCTTGAAAATTAGGTCAGGCAGCGACGTCCTGGAATATTGTTACGGCCTGACCCGGCTTGATGAGGGGCTGGTGCAGATTTTAAGCCTCCAACCGCAGGATGATTTAAGAAAGGTGGCGCGAATATGTCACGAGGGTATCGAACTGGATGACTTCCCGTATTTCGTACCTTTTACAGAGATGGAAACAATCCCGGTTAGCCAGGATTTTACCTCTCGGTCTCAGGGAGTCATCGACACCGGTATTATTGCCGGCAGGAAAGTGGCCTTTGTAGGGCTTGGCTCGGTTGGATCACAGATAGCCCTGCATTTAACCCAATCGGCAGCGGGTCGATTTACCCTCCTTGATCCGGACCGATTTTCCGCGTCCAATCTAGCCCGGCACGCCTGCGACATGAGGGACTTGGGAAGGTATAAAACTAAAGCCGTTAAGGATATGATCCTGCGCCGCAATCCCCAGGCAGTGGTTCAGACATTTGAGGAGAACTTTCTTGATCTCGCCTGGCATGATCAGATGGAGCGATTGAGGGATTCCGACTTGGTCATCGCCACCACCGATTCCACTGCCGCCCAGTTTATCGTCAACGAGATTTGCCACAGTCTGCAAATCCCGTCTCTCTATGTGGGCTGTTATGAACGGGCCTGTGCCGGCGAGGTTCTTTTTGTCATGCCGGGGCGGACCGCCTGCTTCAATTGCTTCATGGAATTCCGGCAATCTTATCTAGCGGAACTGAAGAAAAAAGAACAGTGCATTCCTTACAGCGATGAGCAGCCATCAGAATTCAAAGGGGAGCCCGGCCTTGCCATCGACATCGCCTATGTAGTGGCTATCGCTTCAGCATATGCCCTGGCCTTGCTGCTCCCGGATTCTCAGAGAAGCAGCCTGCTGGACTTAGAGCGGAACTTAGCATTAGTCCATGCGGGCAGTCCGCCGCAGGGCCGGTATGGTGAAATCTTCCACCTGCCCTTTGAATTTTTACTCGCTCGGATCAAACGGGACGACACCTGCCCGGTTTGCCAAAGATCTGCCAGCGATGGAGGAGGGGACACATGAGACGCCAACCGACTTTAGCGGAAATTTTGGCAGACGATACCGGCCAAATCCGGGCGGAGGTAGCCGATCTGTTAATGGAGCCCAATGCCGGCAGGATGCAGCCGGCCCGTCAGTTAAGGAATGATCCTTGGCCCTTAGGCAGGGCCTGGATCATCTTTGGCTTGATCATTGGGCTGGTGTTTCTGGTTATCAGCGCCTTGGGCAATTTGAGTCCTCGCCGTCCTGATTCTGTTAAGACATTGCAGTCCAGTCCAGACGTCAAACCTCGGAACCTGCCGGAATCACCATTGCCATCGTTGCCGTTGCCTGTTCAACCGGCAGAAAAGGAACCGGCTGAGAACCGCATCGCCATGAATCCTGCGGTACCAATACAGGATTCCCGTCCCGCTGTCCCATTCTCGCCGGCGCGGGCCGGGAAAACCGGACGGGTGTTCGGCCATAGTGTCAGCATCAGAACGCAACCCAGCCTTCAGGGAGAGATAATTAAAGATGTCAATCAAGACCAAATCCTGAACATTCTTTCTTTTCACAACGGCTGGTATCAGGTGGCGCTGGCCAACCAAAAGAGCGGCTACATCTTCGGGGCCTACCTGATTCCCCTGAATTTTGACGTCTCTCCATATCACGCGGCTGTCACCAATTATGACCGGACAAAGCTGTTGATCAGGGAGGCAGGGCACCCCTTTCACTTTCAGGTGATCTGGCCGGACGGACAAACAACGAGAATCCTAAGAAATGACGTGGCGCTATATAGATAATATGAAGAATGTTCTTGGCAGGCCGCGCCGGTTATGCCGGCCCATATATTTCTTGACTGTCTTCATCCTGTTTTTCAGCTTCAACAGTAGCGGTGATCAGAATCCCTCCTTAAGTGCTTCCTATGCCGATAGCTGGCAGCTGGATGCCATTCCTGAAGGCCAGCTCGAAGCGGAAAATCCCGTTGCTTCCGGCTTTGTTTTCTTTGATCTGCCTCTGCCCGCTTGGGCCAGAGGGTTTCGCCAGCCGGTTGCCGGGGCAAAAGTCCCAAATAATGAAGACCAGTTGCCGGGCGCGGCCCGGAGATACCGGAACGGCCGGCACGAGGGCGTCGATATCTACTGTGCCTACGGCACGCCGATCCGGGCGGCCAAAGACGGGTATGTGCTGGCTGTCAGTGCGGATTATCATGAATTGTCCAAGGCCTTCCGGGACCGGCTGCTGGGCATTGCCCACAAGCTGGTCTCCACGCCCGCCGAGGTCACGGATATTCTGCATGGCCGACGTGTGATCATGGACCATGGCTATACCAACGGCCGCTGGGTCATTACCATTTATTCGCATCTGTCAGAGGTGGAGCAAGACCTGAAGCCCGGAACATTCATTAAGCAGGGCAGAGTCATCGGCTACTCCGGGAACTCGGGCACTAGCCAAGCGGGAACGAAAAACCAGACTCACCTTCATTTTGAAATCCGGGTTAATGACCATTACTTAGGTGAAGGCATGAGCCAGAAAGAAGCCGGTCGGCTTTATTCTGCTGTCATGGGCGGTAAGCAAGAATGATCTGGCCGGGAATTGAGCGTGCCTTGATAAGGGTGCTGGAAACAGGGAGCGGTCTAAGAAGGTCAGAAAGGGAGCAGCCTTATCCTTCCGGACTCTTGCTGGGTATGGCCAGCCATCCCTATGACGCAAGAAAATGGGAGAGGGTTTTCCTGCCTGAAGAGGAGAGACTCAAACACCTGTATATCTTGGGCTCAACGGGTTCGGGCAAGACCAAGTTAATTGAACATTTTATCCGCCAGGACGTCTTGGCAAGCCGAGGTTTTTGCCTGATCGACGCGCATGGCGACCTTAGCAATAATATTTTGCAGTACCTGGCTTCCCTCGCTGCAACCCAGGATTCCTTTGCCTTTCTGGAAGAACTGGCCCACAAATTGATCCTGATTGAACCCTTTAATCAACAGGGGGCGGTTGGTTTTAATCCCTTAGAAGTCAAGCGTTTCTCTTCCTTTGCCCAGGTTTCCGAAATGATGGGGATCTTCAGAAAAATCTGGCAGGACGCCTACTGGGGGCCCCGTATGGAAGAATTGCTCCGCAGCACCCTCATTACCTTATCCGAAAATGGTTTGACCCTCCTAGAAACGGACCGTCTGCTAACCGACACTTATTTCAGGGAAAAGCTGATTCCAGGGTTGAAGCATGACGCCACCCAAGATTACTGGCTCAACCGGTACAATCCGTTATCCGACAAGATGCAAGCTGTTTATCGAGAACCGGTGCTCAACCGGATGTCGGTTTTTACGGGCGATCCCGGCATTCGGCTCATGTTAGGCCAGGCAAAGAGCACCATCGATTTTCGCCGGATCATGGACACAGGTCAATGGCTCATCATCAACCTGAGCAAAGGTCAGTTGCGCGAGAATAGCCACATCCTGGGCGCATTGCTGATTGCCAAGCTCAAGCTGGCCGCCATGACCAGGGCAGAGCTGCCGGAAAGAGCACGCCGGCCTTTTTACGGATTCGTTGACGAATTTCAAAATTTCGCCAGCGAGGATTTTGAGACGATTTTGTCGGAGGCGCGGAAATACGGGCTTGGCCTGGCGCTGTCCCACCAGAACCTGGATCAGATAGACCGCCAGCTCCAAGCATCCATCCTGGGAAACGTGGGTACGCAGATTTTTTTCCGCTTGAGCCATCGCGACACCGCGCAGGTCGCTCAGGAAATGGACCAGAAAGCCCGGCCCTTGATTGAAAAACACCTCATCGACTTTAAGGTCGGCCAGGCCTACGTCAAACTGCGGGGAGAAAAATCCCGGCTCCTGCGCACCATTCATGTCCCGGAAGCCAGGCAAGGTAACCATGTCATACAGATGATTAAGGATCTCTCTTTTGCCAACTTCGCCCGCCCTAAAAGGGCAGTGGAGGCGGAGATCGAAGGGAGACAGGTAATGTTTTCCTCTTTGGCCGGGCCAGTAGGCAAGTCCTCGCCGGGGAAAAAGAGGGTAAGGACCGCTCGTCCCGGAGAATCGTTGGAGGGTTGGCATGATTGGTGAGACAAAGGCCAAGAAGCCCATAGTCCTTCAGCCCCGAGACGAGGTTATTATGATGCTCGTAGCCGAGTTTCGTTTTCTCTCCCGGGAGCAGCTGCAATTATTGTTGGATTTCCCCTGTGTTACCAGAATCAATATCCGCCTGAAAAAACTCTTTGAACACAGGTACCTGTCCAGACTCCTTCTGCCAACTATTATCGGGAGACCCAAGGCGTTATATTATCTCGGCCACCAAGGAATCATAACTCTCTCTGAAAGTCTATGCCTTGACCCTTTGCCGCTGGGTAAGGAACGAAAACATTTGCAGGAGAGAAAAGACCTTTTTCTAAACCACCAACTTTTCCTGAACGAAGTGCGAATTGCTTTTACTCTGGCCATTAAAAAGCAGCCGCACCGGACCTTGGAGCGCTGGATCAAGGAAAGGGACTGTCTCATCGAGTTCTTGAATAGTCGAGGGAGACAGGTGGCTATGAGGCCGGATGGCTGCCTCTGTCTCAACTGTCGGGGCAGACGCTACAGCTTCTTTATAGAGGTGGATTGCTCAACCATGACCAATAGCCGGTTAAAGGCCAAGGCCCAAGCCTATCTTGACTATGCCAGAGCGGACCGTTCGGGGCAGGACTTTGGCTTTAATTATTTTCGGGTACTTATCATTACCAGGACTGAGGCAAGGCTTGCCAATCTCAAAGCAACGATTGAAGAGCTGAGCGACAGGATTTTCTATTTTGCCGTCAGAGACGACGTCTGCCAAGAATATGTTTTGGATCGCATCTGGCAGCGCGCCGGCCGGCAGGGTCTCTTTTCCTTGTTGGAGAACTGAAATGCGCTACTGCCCACATTGCCAGCGTTTTAATGAAGGAAAACCCCAGATCTGCCATTTCTGTGGTCGGACCTGGCACATAAGACTTTGCCCGCGAGGCCATGAAAACCCTTATAACGCTCAATACTGCGGCGCCTGCGGCTCGGCGGATCTGACCGAGACGGTAGGACCATGGTCACGGTTCATAATCTTTCTTAAACTTGGCCTTTGGCTTCTTATCGGCCTATCAATTTATTCATTACTGGCTGGATTGCTTGATCTTCTGAAGAGGCCCTACCGTATCCTTCCTTTTGTTATTCTTATCGGCCTGTTTGCAATTGGCTTCCAGTTTGCGCTGAGTCTCTTACCCAAGTTCATCGGGAACGGATTAAGACGAGTTGTCGGGGTAGGGAGGAAGCTGGTGGTGATGGTGGCCGAGTGGTTGATGAGGAGATTGTGGAGATATTAAGGTGATGAATAGTAATAAAGTCGGGGGTTGCTCGACAGTGAAAATGATATGTAATTTATTGAATATATTGACTGAAATATTGTGTAAACGTAGTGCAATGATTGCACTATCTTTTGCACTACCCTTAGAGCCTTATTTACAAAATAATTATAGTGATTATCGATGCGGCAGAGGGGCTATCATGCCAGCGCCGATTTCACGCGAGGGCATCGGACGATGAACCAGGGAAAGACCGACAGCAACGAAAAAATGCAAGACCTTCCCCAAACGGGGCTCTTACGCATCAAGCAGGTCCTTCAATTTGTGCCGATATCGCGGTCAAGCTGGTGGAAGGGAGTTAAGGAGGGACGTTTTCCGCAGCCGGTAAAACTCTCGCAGCGCGTTACCTGCTGGAAGGCGGCGGATATCCGCTGTTTGGTGGAGATAGGTAATCCGGGCGAATCGGCCTTGAAGAAGCAGGAGATGTCATGATATATTTATTGTTAATCGATTGTACATTGACAGGTAAATATGACTTGAATGTTGTAGGGGCTGATGATAACGTGCGCGACGTGCAAGGGGGCAGTAACCTAAGTTTTAAGGGTGTTTTTGGGGGCATTGCGAAATGCTACCCCAAATAAAGCAGAATGATATTTGATGGTTAGGTTATTATTTCGAATCCTGCTCCCTCCGCCAATTCATAGTCCAAGATAGTCCAGAGAAGTCTAAAACCCGCTAAAAATAGCGGGTTTTTTCTTGCCTGTTTGTCCAACGATGTGCTATATGGTTTATCAAAATCCGGGGGTTTTGGGGGCTTATTTTGTAGGTAATCGGCCCCCAAGAAATAATCGGCCCCCAAAATGGAGGTAAGCCAATGCCTAAAAGAATTATCCCTCTGTCGGATATAAAAGTCCGTACCGCTAAACCCCGTGATAATGAATACAAGATGTTTGACGGAGGGGGGCTTTTTCTTATGGTTACGCCCTCAGGTGGAAAGTTATGGCATTTTAAATATCGCTACAACCAAAAAGAAAAAAAGCTGGCGATAGGTCCATACCCGGAAGTTAGTCTGGCCGATGCACGACAACACCGTGACGAAGCCCGAAAGCTGATTATACAGGGCATTGACCCCGGCGCTGTCAAAAAGGCAAAGAAACAGGCTTTGTCAGCCGAACAAGAGACCTTTGGGGCCGTTGCCCGTGAATGGCACGCCGCCTTTAAGCAGGCATGGGCACCAAGACATGGTGCGACCATTCTCAGCCGCTTGAATCATGATTTGATCCCCTGGATAGGATCACGGCCCATTAACGAAATCAAGGCACCTGAACTGCTTTCCGTCCTACGGCGGGCTGAGAGCAGAGGAGCGCTTGAACTGGCGCACCGGCTAAGGGCCATTGCGGGACAGGTTTTCCGGTATGCCGTCGCCACAGGCAAAGCGGAGCGTGATCCATCCGGTGATCTGAGAGGCGCTCTCCCGTCTCCAAAGGTCAAACACTATGCCGCGATTACCGACCCCAAAGAGGTTGCCCCCCTGCTAAGGGCTATAGACAGTTATCAAGGTGGGTTTGTGGTACGGTGTGCCCTGCGCCTTGCCCCTCTGGTTTTTGTCCGCCCCGGTGAGCTAAGGCACGCAGAATGGGCGGAGATTGATTTTGATGAAGCCGTATGGAACATCCCCGCGCATAAAATGAAGATGAAACAGGCCCATGTTGTGCCTCTCTGTAGTCAAGCAATTGAGATTTTGAAGGAATTGAAAGAATATACCGGGGCAGGCCAGTATGTTTTCCCGTCCGTGCGAACACATGCCCGGCCCATGAGCGATAACACAATTAATGCCGCCCTCAGACAAGCAGGTTACGGCAAAGATACGATGACAGGGCACGGCTTTCGGGCCATGGCGCGGACAATCCTTGATGAGATTTTACAGATCCGGCCTGATTTCATCGAACATCAGCTTGCCCATGCCGTTAGAGACCCGAACGGCAGGGCCTACAATCGGACAGCGCACCTCGCCGAACGGCAGAAAATGATGCAGGCGTGGGCAGATTACCTTGACGAGTTAAAGGCAGGGGCAGTGGTTCTACAGTTCAAAATATGAAAGGGCAGCAAGGACAAAAGGAGGATATAACATCCTCAGAAGTCAAACCCAGTTAAAGGCATGAAAGGCCGAGCAAGAGCGTATCACACCTTGATTTTATTAGCTTTTTCGACCGTTAAAATCCGTTTAGGGGAAGCAAAATATGTCCTTGAGGATTATATAAAAGATTTTTTCTGAACCCTTTGCTCTTTTTTGCCAACACTAAGGTTTAAGTGGTGGTCCGTTACACAGTTACAAATCACCTTCTTGTATTTTGTAAAATATTCCTCTTGACATACCATCAATAAAATAATATTAACGATTAACAAAATAATCAAGAAAGAGGCTAAAAATGGCGCAAGCGTCTGACGACATGATAAAGAAAGCTGCAATAGCTATTCTCGAAAATCCCATGATTAATTTTACGGATATCGCAAAGAAATTAAATATATCTCAGCCAACTCTTTATAATAACTTTAAAAATCGTGATGATGTCGTCCTTCAGATTTTTCTTTTCTTTTGGAAAAAAGTTGAATCAGCTATGCAACATTTGGATTCTCTCAATAATTTAGGCGAAAAGCCTATTTCACAGATGAATACGTTAATAGCTTTGTCATTGTCCTTAGTGTCAAGCGACGCGGAGATTGTCAAATTTATATCAAATTTTGGACTAAAAAGACCTGAAGCTTATGAAGATGAAGAATTACGAGAAAAAAGAACTTCTATACGAGACAAGCATTACGAGATACTTGAAAAACTGGACCAACTTATCGGCGATGCACAGAAGGCTGGCGACATCTCAATTGAAGCGAAGCCCCAAGTAATTCGGCAATTCTTATGGGGGGGAATACTGGGTTTAATTTATGGCTTATTAATATCCCCCAAGGAATCCATGACCTATGGGTACAAAGACGCTTTCGAGTTTTTGGCCGTTTTATTCAAAAGATTAAAGTCATATCCCGAAGAGGAAAATTCTAAAGTGGAAGGAGGTGACGTAAACGTACAGTAATAAAAAAGCCGACTTTAGAGGAGTCGGCTTTGGGGGAGTGTTGACCGAGCTTGCGGCATTGATCCAGTGGGTACCTTTTCTCGCTTCATTGAAGCAATTAATGGATAGAACCACCTCTTCTCCCGTTGTTTATAGTATTGGGCTTCACTAGATGATTGTCAAGCAGCAGCGCAGGGTCAAAAAAGGGACGTAAAATAACCCCGGCTTCGACAGTGGTAGGTAAACGCTATGGCGATAGTTTAGTAATTGCATTGAGTTACGTCATGTCCATTTTTTGGTCGTGTGCCTACGTTTTTAGGGGTTCATTTGGATATCTTGCATTCGTTTCGGTGGCGATATCTTTAGTAATTTAAGAATGTTAAGTTGCTCTCGCGTTGGTTCGGTGATCTGTAGAACACGTCCATCTTTTGAAAAATATTCTATCAGATGAAGGCGTTCCATTTGGGTTCTAATCTTGTCCCACGTAAGGTTTGTTTTCCTCTCGGCAATGCGTACCAGCATGAGCGCCAGGAAACACAAAAATACATGCGCCTCGATGCGCTCATCCTTCCGATGATAAACCGGCCTCAGATCAAGCGTAGTTTTCATGGTGCGAAAAGCCCTCTCCACTTCCAGAAGCTGCTTGTACCCCAAGGCGATGTCTTCCGGCGTCAGGGTGTCGTCGCTGGTGGAGATGATGTACTTCCCATCCAGATGTGCCTCCTCCCGGATCTTTCCCTTGTCGATCTTGATGCTTCCGTCCTTGAGCTGTCTCAAGTATCTACCCAACGTCCGGTGAGCCATAAGCTCGCAAACGCTTTTCTTATGGGCTTTCCCTCTCTGATCCCCCAACTCATCAAGGGATTTGTCGATCTTGGTCAGGATCTTCTCCCGCGTGGCCTTGTCCTTTTTGGCCTCCTCGGGATTGTAAACCAGAATAAAGCGCCGGCGTTTCTCACCGTCGCCGATGATCACTTCCTTGATCTCCAGGTTCTCCCGGATCTTGAGATATCGTCCCCGTTTGGCCAAAACCTCTTTATGAGCCTCCTGGTTATCCCGAAGCTTTTCTCCTATGATGTACTGGCCACCGGCCTTCTGCAGAACAAGCCGATTGTCTTCCGAGTTCATCCCGCGGTCCATCACCCAGACACACCGGGAGAGCTTCCAGCCCATCAGATCACTTTTGACCTTTTCCACGGTTGCCATATCAGACGTGTTCCCTGGAAGTGTCCAGCACTTGACGGGTATGCCTTCCTTCGTTACGGCCAGACCGATGACAATCTGGGGAAGATCGGAACGGTGATCCTTGGAATGGCCATATTGCCGCAAACCATCCCCGTCTTCTTCATCACGCTCAAAGTAGGTGCTGGTAGTATCGAAAAAGATCAGATCCACCTCCAGGTTCAGAAGATCGGCGACGGACCAGTAAACCTCTTTATGAATGATCTCACGATACGTAAGCAAAACATCCATAGCCCGGTAAAGGTGCTGGAGATCGATCTGCTCCGGATTCCCCAAGGCGATGTCCTCCTTGATCCATTCCTCAACGCCTCGTTTGGAATCGGGAGCCAAAGCCCGGTTGGCCACCATCGCAAACGCCGCCCATTCCACCGGCGAGGTAAACGATCTTTCTTTCAGGCAATCCTTAAGGACAGTATGGAGGCCCAGCATCTCCCACAGAGAACGCAGGAGGTAGGCTCCACCCAGGGGAACACTCCTGAGAAACGTGAGGGGCACATTCGTCCCATCAGAAACCGACTGCGCTCGGACCGCATCTTCCGGGGAAAGGAAACGGCAAAGGCTTTTAGTCAATCTTTTAATGGCGGCCACATCCAGATTATCGGATCGGCCAAAGGTGTGCAGGACGTTCGCCTTGGGTTGCCCCGATTGGGGGTCGCGGGCATTATGGGCGAGTTGGACGTAGGTCACGGTGGAACCGTCTTTGTTTTTCCGGGAAATCGTTCTTACGTACATGTCTACCCTGATAGCATATACTACCCACCCCGTCAAACAATAAAATCATATTCGCATGCCTACATGTTTTTCAGTTTTCCCGAGGTGCGTCCACATGATTTCAATGACTTACACCTTTCCAGAGGCTAAAATATGCCTACAACTGTCGAAGCCGGGATAACGAGGTACTAAACATTGCCAAAGAAAAGGAGGCGTTATCGCATTTATAGAAATTGCCCCAGAGCGCTTATAGGGCAGTTCCCTGAGGCAATTTTGTGAGTGGTTCGGGTGTTCCCGCACCCTAACACCAAAAACATGATTTTAACCTTTATCAAATAAATTATTATTTGAAAAGGTTTTTTAAAAGGAACCCACCGCAAAATTGCAACTTTGGGAAGCTGCCACCATCTGGGAAAGAACTCAGAGGAGGTAGCATATGTCTAAGTCAAAGAATGAATTGCGGCAAAAAAAGTTAATGTTTCTGCTGTCTATTATTCAATTTGGCCTCCGCTATGGCCCCAGGATATACGAGTTATTAGAGATTGCTTGGAGTTATTTAAGAAATCTGTAGGATGGCTTGAATAGTGAGTAATAAGGATCTTGCTAACACCACTTTCGAAGGATATCCAATTCATGTTCTATTGGTCATCTCTGTTCCATCCCGGTCGGAAGTGATGATTATGAGGCGAGGGTGCGATGAAGGCCATATTTATATCCGATAGCCATTTAAAAACGAGAGATTCCGAGAGCTATGAGACCCTCATGACCTTTTTGAAATCTCTTAAGGGGAAAAAAGATATAGATACAGTGGAGAAGAGATTGTCATATCCTCTGGAAAAAGAGATTGCCGATGTTGATGATCTCTACATTTTGGGTGATTTTTTCGATTTCTGGTTTTCAAAGGGCTCTACCATCGACCCAGAGTTCAGTGATGTTGTCAACACGTTGTCTGAATTGCAAAATCGTGGGATTAATATCCACTTGTGCGAAGGGAATCATGATTTTCTGCTTACTGAATTTTTTCACGGCCGACTGGGTATGGAGGTGATAAGGGACTGGTCAGCCATAGCTTTAGACGGTCGGCGTGTTTTTATTGCTCATGGTGATACAATTGATGAAAAAAATACCAGGTATTTGCTGATGAGAAGACTTTTCCGCAGCAGGTTTGTTTACAAATTACAAAGGCGATGCCCCATTGTATTCCTCCGGTGGGCAGCACAGATATTTTCCTATTTGAACAAGGAGTTTACTACCGAGACGGACGATAGCCTGGCGAACAAGATGCGGAGTTTTTCCATGGGAAAATTCCACGATGGATTTGATGCAGTCGTTTTAGGGCATTGCCATAAACATCATATCGAGGAGCCTGTGGTTGATGGAAATAAAAAAACCTTTGCCCTTCTTGGTGACTGGGTCAGGCATTACTCTTACCTTTGTTACGAAAACGGTACCTTTGTCCTAGAAAAATTCTATCCGGCGGAATGTCAAAAGTGAGGATAATGTGTAAAAGCCTAAGTAGCCACACCTGATTTTATTAGCTTTTTATCCATACAAAGCCATTTAGAGGCGTTAAAAGCCGTCAAGAAAACCGTCTGCAGCTAAGGCGAAAATATTTATTCATTTCCTGCGATAAATTCTCTCACGACACAAAATTTGGCGGAAATGGATTGGCCTGTTACCCGGTGCAATAAACGTTTGTCGCCTTCATTTTCTATCGCCTCAGTCATCAGCCTATTGCCTTTAAGAGCACCCATATACGTCGTCGTAAACTAACGAATACTGCTATCCAATGGTAAATATTTTGGCATCTCCTTTATTCCAACACATTCAGGCAGAGTATTTGCTATGGTGTTACAAGGTATGAAAGATTCAGAAAATTTTTTTAACGCGCAGGATATTATTTTCACAAAATAAAGTGAAAATACTTATTGACATTGATAAAAAAAATAGTATTGTGTTCACAACTGTTATGAATCATTCAACAGGAAGAATAATGGTGAATTCATTGAGGAGGGGAGGAGAGAGCAATGAAGACCACATTTGGTGAATTGTTAGGAGCGGCCAGAAGGAAAAGAGGAATCACCTTACGGCAAATTAAGGAGGTTTTTGGAGGTGTGCCAAGTTACTGGTCTGAAATTGAGACTGGCAGAAGACTGCCGCCAAAGGATAACGGATTATTACGTAAGATTGCGAAATTTTTAGGCATAGATGAAGAAGTTTTTGTACGAGCTGCTCAAACGGACAGGATTAAAAAGGATACTTCTGTCATGGAGAAGTTATATAACACCGATCCGGAATTGGCATGGGGATTATTTCGGGCGATGGAAGACACAAAGAATGAGAATTTACTAAAAGATGAATTTCATAAGATTATAGCAGCGCTTAATAAACAAGGGGAATCCAATGGCTAAAGCTATCGTCGTTCCAGGGAAAAGCAAAATTGAGATTGATAATTCGGCTGTTTCTTTTCTCTCCGAATTTCAACCTACTGCCATAAAAGAACCTGGAGCGATAGATGTCGCGGATTTATTTGAAATCGTGATACCGGAGCGATACAGGATCAAAACCGGATACACTGATCTCAGTCCTCTTGGTCCGGGCGTCCTCGGATATACGGATGCTGCATTAAAGATCAGCTTCGTGGATAGTTCTCTAAGTGATGCAGAGGACACGCCTACGAGAAGGTTATACAGATCTACAGTTGCCCATGAAATGAAGCATTGTATTAAACATGTTCAGATACTTAATATTTTTAGATCAATATGCAAAGACAAGGATGATGTCAGTCTTTACAGAAGGGAAAAACGTAACATCAAGCCATATGAGGATCCCGAGTGGCAGGCATGGATATTTGCAGGAGCATTGTTGATGCCACGTCACCATATTTTAGGCTTATATAACGGAGGGTATTCGATTGAGGAAATGGCCAACATCTTTGATGTCAACCCGGCTTTTGTCAGATCGAGGCTTAGAAAATTAGATGCTTTAAAATAAAATAAGGGGTTCGGCTAAAACCCCCTATTTTGTGATAAGCGGACTACGTTTGCACGTTTCTCGGAGGAATCGTCCAAACATAGTAAACCTTCTACATGGTGTAGAAGGCTGGCCGCGAATCATGGTGAAAAGTAGTTTCCCAATCTCCTTTTTACACCATGTCCCCAGCTTGTCAAGAAAATTATTTCCTCCGGAAAGGGGTTGCCTTATGGAGCTCAACGGCTTTAGGGTTTCCCGCAGAGTTCTTTATTACATCTTTCGGACGTGGCGAACAAAGAAAGATGGAACGAGGGATTATGCACGGGATCATGGCTTCAGAGCCTGGAGAATTCCGGTGTACGAGAAATAACCCAAAAGAACTCTTGCTGTAGGATCTATGGCCGGGTTCTTCCCCTTTCCCTGGGAACAGAAAAAGGGGACTAATTTCCCATTTTCGAGGAGATAGATAATGAGCTTGAAATCACATCATGTAGTTCCAAATTCGGATAGAGGTGGCTGGGATGTTAAAAGAAACGGGGCAGATCGGGCATCGGTACATACTGAAACTAAGCAGGACGCTGTTGATCAAGCCCGGGAAATCAGCCAGAATCAAGGCACTGAGTTGATAGTGCATAACAGGGATGGCAAAATTGCCTGGCATGATAGTCATGGTAACGACCCATATCCGCCTAAAGGATAGAGGATAAAATAGGGAGGGGCTCAAGAGAGACCCTCCCTCCCCTTAATCACTTTATGTTTTATCAATACTTTGCTATGGTGAAGTAGAGGAAAGAAACCCATAAGAAACCAATGTTATGCCTTTAAACAAAACACAAAAGAGTGACCTGCCTTTGAGAAGCGCATTATTTCCATACCAAGCTACGTTAGCTATCTTCCCGGAGATGGATCAATTACTTGAACATGCCGATATGGTTCGCAAAGAAGTGGGGAAGCGGACAAGCCAAAAACACAAGGCTGAGCTTGGGCAATTCATGACCCCTTTACCAGTTGCTCGTTTTATGGCATCCCTCTTTTCACCTTCAACCTTGCAGACAGCACGACTTCTCGATGCTGGAGCAGGGATAGGCTCACTATCAGGAGCTTTCTTGGCTCGTACCGCCTCAGGCGGATTCAATTTTCCGCGTCTTGAGGTTGCCGCTTATGAAATTGACGCCAATTTACGAGAGCATTTGTCCCGAACATTGGAAAGCTATCAAAGTAAACCTGCTACAGAGATTTGCGTGATACCTTGCGACTTTATAGAAGAAGCTACAAGGCTCATTCGTGAAGGAACACACCGTTTTACTCATGCTATCCTGAACCCACCTTATAAGAAGATGAATAGCGCCTCGCATCATCGGCATTTGCTTCGCACTGTCGGCATTGAGACGGTAAACCTGTATTCAGCTTTTGTCGCGCTCACCATTGAACTCATGCAGCCTGGCGGTCAAGTTGTAGCAATTATACCCCGCAGTTTTTGCAATGGCCCTTACTATAAGCCCTTCCGCGAGCTTATTCTCGCCAAGACAGCGATCAAGCACATACATTTGTTTGCTGCGCGCAATCGGGCCTTCAAAGATGATGATGTTTTACAGGAAAATATCATCATTCTGCTTGAACGAGCCACTCTGCAGGGAAGCATTACGATTTCCACGTCAACAGATGGCAGTTTTACCGATACCGAAAGCCATGTTCACCCATTCGATCATATCGTTTTCCCGGAGGATCCGGAACATTTTATACATATTCCAACCTCACCCGAATGCAACCATAATGAATTTTTCTCCGCTATCCAATATAGCCTTTCTGATCTTGGCCTTGAAGTGTCCACGGGACCGGTCGTTGACTTCAGGCTAAAGCCCCATTTACGGCAAATGCCCGAACCTGGGACAGTGCCGCTTCTCTATCCTGGTCATTTCTCCGGGCAGGCAATTGACTGGCCAAAACCGGGCACAAAAAAACCCAACGCTATACTTAGAAATCAAGAAACTGAAAAGTGGCTTTACCCAAACGGCTGTTATGTTGTGGTCAGGCGATTTTCCTCAAAAGAAGAGAAGCGTCGGGTAATGGCTAGTGTCGTTAATCCGGATAGCTTTAACGCCCCCACGCTTGGTTTTGAAAACCATCTTAATGTTTTTCACTCCGGTAAAAGAGGAATATCAAAGAACCTGGCCCACGGTTTATCGGTTTACTTAAATTCCACGATAGTTGATGAGCAATTCCGGAGCTTTAGCGGACATACCCAGGTCAACGCGACTGACTTACGTTTATTAAAATATCCCAGCCGTGACGCATTGACTCACCTCAGCCCTTGGGCTAAGGATCAATACGATTTTACTCAACAACAAATAGATGAAATAATGAAAAGCCTCATATGCCAGAATACGACAATATAAAAAGCGCGCTCCAGATTCTTGACCTTCTCGGTCTTCCGCGCGCACAACGAAACGAGCGCTCTGCACTCTGTTTGCTGGCCCTGCTGAATCTTACGCCCGAAAAGACCTGGACGCAGGCTGAAAACCCTCTTGTAGGCATCACGCCCATGATGGATTTCAGCCGTGAGCACTACGGTAAAGCATACGCCCCCAACACGCGGGAGACTTTCCGCCGTCAGACCATGCACCAGTTCATGCAGGCGGGGATAGCGCTATACAATCCCGACAAACATGATAGGCCCGTCAATAGCCCTAAAGCTGTTTACCAAATCTTGCCCGAAACGCTTGCCTTACTGAAAACCTTCGGCACTAAACAATGGGGGCGCTCGCTAAAGCGGTACCTTTCGACAAGAAAAACCCTTGCCCAGCGTTATGCCAAAGAGCGTAAGCAGACTTTAATACCCGTACAAATTGCACCAGGCAAGCAAATCCATCTCAGTCCGGGTGAACATAGCGAGCTAATCAAGACAATTGTCGAGGAATTCGCGCCACGCTTCGCACCTGGCGCTACATTGGTCTATGTTGGCGATACAGGGGAGAAGTGGGGCTATTTCGATAAAGAACTCCTGGCCAAGCTGGGCCTCACGGTTGATTCACACGGTAAAATGCCGGATGTTGTTCTCTATTACGGCAAAAGGAACTGGCTTTTACTGGTCGAATCCGTAACCAGTCATGGTCCGGTAGATGGAAAACGCCACGTAGAGCTAGCAAAGTTGTTTTCCGGCACATCTGCTGGTTTAGTTTATGTTACGGTTTTCCCTTCCCGCTCAGTTGCGGCCCGTTATCTTAGTGAAATAGCCTGGGAAACTGAGGTATGGGTCGCGGATGCCCCTTCGCATTTGATCCATTTCAACGGGGATAAGTTTTTAGGGCCTTATAGCGAAAAGTCTGCGGAGAAACCCTGATGATCCTGCCGGCATTAGTAAGCCATGGCGGAACACCAGGGCCAAAGACGTGGGTCGCGGACCACAACATGCCGGTTGTCTTTAGCTGCTTCAATAAGCTTGTCCACCTCGACAGAAGCACGAACTTTCATCATTTTGCCTTGATTACTATTGACTTTTATTCATGTATGTAATTGAGATTCTTCAGCCGATTCACTAAGGCCTGGGTACTAACGCAGTATTTGCGGGCCAGATCAGACAGGAAGTCATCATCAAAAAGATCAACGTATTCTGTCCCCTCTAAATCCTTTTCAAGAAATGTTTTTGGCATGAGTAGAGACGCGGCAAAATAATTGGCCTCTCGTTCTGCTTCGTCGATTCCTTGACGGGACAAATCATTTCTGAGGCGGACACGAAATTGGTGGTCTACATGGAGCTGCTCTTGATCGTGTAGAAGGAAATGCCCAAGTTCGTGTGCAATGGTAAAGTTTTGTCGTGTCTGGGAGTGGTAATTATTAACGCCGATCACTGTCTGATTTTCATTCCTATATAGAAAACCTGATAGATCTCCATCCAATGAATCCACTGAGATACGCACATTATGAGCCTTAGCTAACATAGATAACGGCACAGGAGTTTCTGTAATGCCATTATCAGCTAAAAGCTTTTCTACCATCGCCTGAATCTTACTTCTTCGTATCGCCATAGGCCTTACCTCCTTTTATTGCGGTTTCGATGAACGCCAACTCTTCATCTCCTAGCCCGTGCGTTCCAGCTAATTCCTTTAGGTCAAATGAGTCTTGTATTGCCGCTAGTCGCGGAAGTAACTCTGAAATGTCAACTTTCAAATGCTCGACGATCTCACAAAGGGTGTGCAAAGGAGGATGCTGACGGCCTTTCTCAATGTTAGTCATTGAAGTTCTATTGAGTCCAACCAGCTTAGCTAATTCATCTTGAGATAACTTCCGCTGAACCCGGCACTTTCGGATATTCTCTCCGAGTTTTCGGTATAAAGCTATCTGTTCTAATGTTCCTTTTTTCATTATTTTCATAAAATGCACACTATTACGCTAATGTCAATAGTAAAAACATGTTTGTATAACAAACGCATAAAATAACGTTTGCAATTTTGCAAGTAATATGTTTTACTATTTCAAATTTGCCAGGGAAAATATTACGGTTAAATAGGAGTAAAAAAATGGAAGACAAAAAAATTGAAGAAGCGGGGGAAAAGAAGACGGTTACGATCATAGTAGAGGGTACTCCACACGAGTGGCCAAAGGGGGATATCACCTACGCACAGGTGGTCACATTAGAGGTGCCAAACTACGCACAACACCCCGAAATCACATATTCCGTGACGTACAAGAATGGCCACGGCAATAAGCCTGAAGGAATTCTTTCGCCTAGTGGCTCTGTTAAAGTAAGGGAGGGCATGATCTTCAATGTTTCAGAAACTGGTCAGTCATAACGACGACATGCGGCGTTTGGTCGAAAAGGGCTATGCCGTTGCCTTCGACAGCAATTATCTGATTATACGTGATATTCCGTATCTGGATAATCAACTGCAATTGCAGTTCGGCTCAATAGTCACGAAGCTCGAATTTGTAGATCAGGAGAGGGTCATTCAGAAAGACCACCAGATTTTCTTTGCCGGCTCTATCCCGCACAATCTGGACAAAACCCCAATTTCCAATCTCGGCGGTGGGCCTACTCAGCTTACGCTGAGCGAGGCCAGCGCGGACGTGGTCGTGCAGCGTCAGTTTTCGAACAAGCCGCGAATCAACGGCCAGCTCCAGGGTTTTCGGGATTTTTTTGAAAAGATTGAAAGTTATGTTGCCATCATATCTGGACCGGCGATGGAGTTGCATAATGTCAACCCCTACACATTTCGCGTTAACGAGGCTGCATCAGAATCGGTATTCAAAGTTCATGACACTTTGACAAGCAGCGCGGAGATCACTGACCTGTCTGCAAAGTTCAAGGACGATGTGATTGCTGTGATAGGCCTCGGAGGCACAGGCTCCTATGTTCTGGATTTCCTCGTGAAGACGCCGGTGCGGGAAATCCGCGCCTTCGACCTCGACCCATTTCACGTACACAACGCCTTTCGCTCACCAGGCAGGCTTGATCCGACGGAATTCGGCAAATCGAAGGCGGAGGTTTATCATGCGCGCTACGAAAACTTCCGGACCGGGATCTCCGTCCAGCCCAAGTTCATTGACCCTTCGTGCAGTGATGACCTCGATGGTGTGACCTTCGCGTTCGTGTGCGTCGACAAAGGATCGTCTCGTGCTGGTATTTTTGAGCTGCTTCTTTCAAAGGGCATTCCTTTCATTGATGTAGGGATGGGACTGAAGCGTAAGGATGGCCCGCTCAATGGTATGCTCCGCACGACCTACTACTCTGTTGAGAATGGTCAGAAGGTATACGAAAAGGGGTTGGCTTCCCTCAATGATAATCCGGATGATCTGTACAAGACCAACATTCAGATCGGTGAGCTCAACGCCCTCAATGCGTGCCTGGCTATTATCAGATTCAAGCAGCTGCGCGGCTTCTATTTCGAAGAGCTTCCTTATTACCATATACTGTTTAAGTTAGGTGACCTCAAGATAGTCAGGGATTCGGATATCAATGAAGATTGAGCTGCAACGCGTTCGTTACATGCCGAAAGAACTGAAGCCCGGTGTGCTATATGTTTCAGAGGAATTCGGTGCCGCATCTCATCTTTGCGCATGTGGATGTGGTTCCAAAATTAGGACACCGCTGGGTCAGACAAAGTGGGCTCTTGAGGAGACAGACAGAGGACCAACTCTTTACCCTTCGGTGGGGAACTGGCAGCAAGCTTGCCAATCGCATTACTGGATATATAGGGGTGAAATTAAATGGTCCGACAAGTGGACACCTGAACAAATCTCATCGGGTTGCCGTGACACAGAAGAGCGCCAACGCACATACTATGATGCTCTTGATTCTCTGCGTGGCGGGGTTCTGCGGAGGCTCTGGCGTTGGGTAAAAAGCCTCTTCAAGCGATAGTCGTGCGTATTGGTGGCAGGAATTGGATCACGTTCCGGTAGCGCTTTTTGTGCTTTGTTGGTCTGATGTATGGTTGATTGTGGTTTACAGGCGTGAGAGGCCGATAATAAGCGTACCCCACCTGATTTGATTATCTTTTTATAAATTAAGGACCGTTTAAAGGAAGCAAAAAGCCGTCAAGAAGAAGAGAGCGACATGCCCGTCTTCATTATCGGACCGACGATAAGCGGCTGAATACGAAAATACTTCTGACAGAGCGACTCGAGGATGTTGAGCATGGGGGCACCACACAGGATCAGTCCTTGACTGTAATGCGCCGATACATGCCGCGTCGGGGCCACTTGTCAGCAATCGCTTTCCCCTGCTTTGCTAACTGGCGGCACGCCTGGAGTGTTTCCCATGGGATCAATTCCAATTCCTCGGCAATTTGTTCGTAGTTGATGAACCGGTTGTCCGGCAAAGCGACATAGACTTTCTCCTCAAGCTCCGAGGAGACGTGCCAATCATCGCTTTCGTCAGCCCCCCAGCCGCGACACCAATAGATGTGGTCGTTCCATACAATGAAATGGGAGCCGCAGCCGTCGTCTCGCCAATATGACGGATACAGACTCAGTCCCTTCCGACTTCGATAGAGATACCATGCCTTTCCGGTCCGCCTGTCGAGATTGACGAGCAGGTCGTCACCGCAACCACAGGGACAGCGAAGAATCAACAGCCTGGGTTTGCCTCTCTCGACGAGCACCGCATCGCCAGGTGCCTGAAGGAGTGGTGTGCCCAAGTCGCGCCGCTGGACCTTTCCTCGAAATAAGACCTTATTTACGGGTGTTGGCATCACGTCGCTGCTGTTCCTTTCTTTGCAACCAGCGAGTCCACGATTCTCTCGGCTACCACCAAGGCGTACGCACGTCTTGAACGTGCCAGTTCCGAAAGCGTCTTATCCTCAAATTTGTCGGCGGGCAGACGCCCAAAACGAAGCAGGTACGCTGCGAGCACCTCCGCAGCTTCCTCCTGTTTGCAATCGCATCCGAGTAGGACGTGCCGAATTTCCCGGAGCGCCATGTAAAGCCAAGCGAAGGGACCTGGACCGGTTCCGAGAGAGGGTGGTTCGTGGATTAGAACACCGTCGTAAATCACATCCACAGCTTTCTTCCATTCCTCAAACTCAGCGCTATCGTCCTCAGCGTCGGTTCCGAAAACAAGGCTTGCTTCCAAGGTGGCGGGATCGGCGGTGAGTGGCCCCTTCTTAACGGCGCTGAAATCAATTAGGATGGCATCCCTACCACGAACCATGATGTTTCCAGTATGCAGATCGCCATGGTATGGGCTGAAGTTTCGTTTGACTGGTCCAATGGCAGCACATAGGCGATTTTCGATTTCTATCGGCGTGAACTTCAAACCGAAGGAGGACCGGGCGAGATCAACAGTATCCGCCTCAACCTCTGCCGCCCGGACACGTTCGCGCACGAAGGCTTCCAATGGCTCATCCCAACTCGCAGTTGGCCCGCTGGCTGGCTGGGATCTAAATCCCCTCAAGCTGATCTCAAAAAGTGAGAAGATAATTCCAGGGCTCTGGCACGCCCGGAGTGCGGCCCTTAGCGGTATCGCGCCCTCCACAAAATTGCCCACAAGAGAGGCCAAATCCTTGACCTGAGCACATCGCATAGGAACGATGTTGGGCCTGAGATAAAAGGGGATATAAAAGTCGGCATAGTCCTCATAGTTAGATCGCTCCCCTTTTATTTTGTCCGGCGTAGAGAACTTGATGAAGAATGGCAAGGGTCTCGGCCCAACGATCGATTTCCTAAGCCAGGCATGGACGCAAAAAACGCCCGACGCGTCTCGCCCGCCACTGAGTGGCTGCAGGTAAATTCGATCGCAGTCATGGAATGACCTTTGAAGTAGCAGCTCCGTTCGAGGCGGCAGGCCGAAACCTGGCGGGAGAACCGTCGGTTTACCTAAGGGCGGTCCCGGAGTCCAGCGGGCGAGATATTCGGCAGCGTTCCCTGCATCCTCGGTGAGGCTAACGGTGGCCCGCGATTCCATGCGTAACTCGCAAATAAGCCGCTCCACCACGCCAAGCCCATCCGAGGTGGGAACGAGAACGGCAAACGCTAGCCCTGAATCCTCTGCGGTGTCGCTCAACGTCTCGAAGCACGATCGTATAAAACCAATCTTGCCGGACATTTCGGCAATCAGAATGCCGCACGCCGAATTTGCCTCACTCGGGATCTGAGTCAGGGCGGAAGGGGTCAGACGAAGTCCATGTTCAA
Source organism: Minisyncoccota bacterium (assembly GCA_041664265.1). Taxonomy (GTDB): domain Bacteria; phylum Patescibacteriota; class Minisyncoccia; order Phycocordibacterales; family Phycocordibacteraceae; genus C7867-001. The sequence goes on along the minus strand of JBAYLD010000001.1, from coordinate 102,277 downwards.
TAAAATGTTTTTGAAGTTTATGGAAGAATTCCTCTTCAACTGTGGCGGAGCCGATTTGGAGTACGGTTTTACGTTCTGGATGCACAGGTCAGTCCTGTCGCGCGGGTAGCGGCCACTCGTCGCCGCGAGCTATCGCACCGCGGGGCGAGCAAACAATGCATGAAGGGTGTGGGATGCTCAGAACTGGGCGGCAGGTTCCGGTCATACCGTTGTAATTGAGAAATCGTGCGGAGCCGGGAATGCCGACCGTGGCGTTGAGGAACATCGTTACCGCGAGCGATGCCACGGTACTGTTCAGAGAGATGACGGCTGGAGCCGGTTCCGGTTGACCGACAATATATGGGTCCTGCTGTCTTTCAAAATCAGTCATTAGATCCCGGCGCACCCGTTCTGCATCCAAGAGATTTCCGCACGCCATGCAGGCAAGTCCGGGAGCAAGCATTTGTGTGCGGCCGGCAACATGGGTGACTCGTCCCTTGGCTGTCGCGATCACCACGCCCATATCAATTGCCGGTACGAGATACTGATACGCAAACTGGTTCAAAACGGCGCGACTGCCGTGGGAATCTGTACAGCAAAACAGAAAATCGGCCTCCGCCAGAGACCTCGCGACATCGGCTTTGAGGGCACTTTCTTTTCTCGCGCCAATGCGAAGCGTTCGATTGATTCGCTTTGCCCATTTTTCCGCAACATCAACTTTAGCCTTCCCGATGTCGGAGGGAACTGTGCCAACGAGGCGGTTGAGGTTCGTTTCTTCAACGGTGTCAGGATCGAGCAGGATGAAGTCACGTACGCCGAGATACATCAATTCTTGGAGAACTACCGAGCCAGTGCCGCCCAATCCGACAATAGCAACACAAATTGATCTGAGCACATCCTGCCCAGCGGTGCCGAATGCTCTGATTTGCCGATCGTAGCGTTCGGCCGGCTTTTCACCTCCAGCAGCTTCTCCCCAAATGATGTTCTCACCAACCCCAACCACGCGAAGCGGTTTCTTTGTGCCGATCTCACGAGCAATGCTTGTTTCGGGGGTAAGCAGCATCGCTGCATGCGGGACATCAGGGATGCGACCACTCAGAAAAGGCACCAACTCCCGCTCGCCTGCGTCGTCGGTCTCCGAAAATTGGTTGAAGGGAAATGGGTGCGAATGAACAAAAATGACCGATTCACCGTTGCGCCGCGCACGCTGAACTGCTTCGGAGACAAACTCAGGCTTGAGTTGTGCGCGGATGGACGTGCGAGCGTTGTAGGCCTCTGCCTGCGGGTAGGTGGACTCGTGAACCACGATGCGGGCCAATCGGCCAGAGATTTCTACGGGGCGACCATAGAGAATGGCGCAGGTCTCCTCCTCGTGCTTGAGGAGATTTCCTCTCAAACTGGCGAGGAAGTCAGATGTGAGGACGAGTCGGCTCATCGGGGATCACAGAGCCTCCGTTTAATGACGTACCAGTACGTTAGGAGATTGTCAAAATTGGGATTCCACGATGCCACGTGCCACGAGAACCACAGACCTCCAGAATTGACGTGAGGTATAGGGTTTGAGCCTGTGTTCATTGGGGGGTTACCATTGGCCAAGCGCAAATCTGGGTCTGTCCAGAAGCAGTCGGGCTTGGAGAAAGGATAGCCGACAGGAGCGAGGAATTTAACGCCAACAAACGCCTTGGACCAGCCGGAAGGGAGTTTGACTCCTCCGATGGTGATCAGATGAGAACCGTCCGGTAACTTTTGTAGGACGGCACCATTTTCATAACCTCGAAGAATCTCGAACTGCTCTTCGACAGGAGTCATGGGCTGCCAAAACTGGCGGGTGGAACGGTGTAAAATCGCTTCGGGCCTTTTTCTTTTCCCAGGTCGATGCTGGTGTCATCGCCGATCAATGTGTCGGGATCGTTGTCGTGGCCCTCGAGGAACAACGCATAGCTACGCTTTGCTTCCGCCAGCCGGGACTTGATAATCGCACCCGTGGTAAATTCATTCTCGGAGTCAAACTTTTCCCCGTCCACGAAATAGAAATACTTTTCGTTGTTGTCGCCAGGTTTAGCCTTGCTCGCTGTTGCTGCGTCTTGGTTTGTCATTGCCATACCTATACCTTACCGATTCCCGGAAGCTTGGTAATCACGCATGCGCGTCCACTTGCCTAACAAGATGGCGGGAATGCTCCAAAGCCCTTTTCAGGGTGTGAATTGTTTTATGCGCTGCCCGAGGAGCCACATTGATAAGAGCTTACTTTTGCATGGGTTGAGGATACGGAAAGCAGTCTTTCATGTCAAGGAAATTTTATCACGACTTTAAGGAGCAAATGAAGATAGCATTGACTTTCCAAACTTGAAATCTTTGGGATAGATTTTCAGCGGCGACAACATTTCTATAGTGTTCATTGATTCGACCATAAAGACCTTTCTTGGAGGTTGTGCTTATTCTTGCCGTTCGCCAGCCGCTTGGATTGATTTTCCCATGTAAATAGGAACGGAGCCCGGCTTAACCTCCGCTACTTTGATATTGCTGTAAATAGGGAAGTCGCCCATGTAATAAAGGGTGTATACGCCCCCACCTATGAATGGTTTGAAGGTCGGGAAAGATTCAATGGGACCTTTTAGAAAATATTCGACGGCCTCTGAGACAATTTTCTGTAGTTCATCGGACCGAAAAGAATGAACCATTAGCCCCTCTATGCAACTTTGTAAAGTTGAGGGAATGTAGTCTAAAACAGTCGCATTTATAAGGATGAAATGAATTTTAAACGTGGGTTTTAAGTTTTTTAATAAAGCAGTTAGAAGTTTTGGCAAAGTTTTCGACGATGGGATGGTTACCAAGGTCGAAATATTTGGCAAATGATGCTCAATTTTGGCTTGACATTTTGCTTGACATCCTTGCCCCATAGCAATATAGGTCTTTAACCTTCGGTTCCCCTTTACAAAGAGAAGCTGCGATAATCGGCTAACTGTCGGATTGCATGGAGAAAAGGAAAATTGTGGCTGCCTACTGCCGGGTAAGCACCCTGGAACAAAAAAAGAAAGGCTATGGGATTGATATTCAGAGAAGGGATATTGAACGATACGCGGAAGTTTTCGGCTTGCCCGTCGAGGATTATTACATTGATGAAGCGCAGAGCGGAGCATCGGAACGCCGGAACCAACTACGCCGGCTGGTCCGTGATTGCAAGGCGGGTAAGATTGGGGCGGTCGTTGTTTCGTCTCTCGATCGCCTATCGAGAAACCTGCGGTTTACGGAGAATTTAATCTATGATTTTCAGAATCTCGGGGTGAAAATATTCATAGGAGATATGCCAAATTATGACGGTAATAACAGGAAAGACGTCCTCATACGGCAGATCAAGGCTGCCATTGCCGAGGAAAATCGGAAAGAAATCATTGAACGGTTGAAAAAGGGAAGGGAAGAGCGGATAAGAAAAGGCTTGATGGCCGGTGGGACGTTGCCTTATGGATATACGAGGTACGGCCGGGAGATAAAGAAGAATCCCCAGGAAGCGGACGTTGTAAAACACATATTTTCTCTGCATGCGCAAAATAAAGGCGCCGGGGAAATCGCCGCCTTTCTAAATGAGTGCGGCTACCTGAGAAGGAATGGTAAATCCTGGACACAAAGGCAAGTAAGCGCGATCTTGGGCCGGGAACACCTTTACCGAAAGGGGCTTATTACTTACGGGGAGGTCAGGGGGCAAAACCAAGATTTAATCATGATTTAGGCGCTCAGCGCCTCTTTGTAAAGAGGAGCTATTTTCGATCATAAGGCGCAGAAGCAATATTGTCCAAACCGCCTGGTGTTCAGAAAGAGCGGTTAACTGCAAATAGGCAGGCATTCAAGGAGGTGTTCCAGTGGAAAACAAGAGATTGTTCTGGGTAACGTCATTTCTGGGTTGGCTGCTGATCAGCCTGATCGCATGTGGCGGAGGTGGCGGTTCGTCAAGTGGTATTAGTGCAGCTCCGCCTGCATCCAATTCCTCTATGGTCGTCACGCCGTCTTTGGGGCTGATCAACGGTGCTGACGTGAAAGCAACCAAGCTCGACGGTACGCAACTAGGCAACACGGTCAAAACAGATAATAGCGGTAAGGCGACGCTCATCTTTCCTGACTATAGCGGTCCAGTAATCGTAGAGGTTGCAGGCAATGCCACTGCGACTTATTTCGACGAGGCTTTAGGTACCAACACAGCATTCGGGGCTGGAGAAAAGCTGCGTGTGGCGCTGGACAGCATCAAAGCTCAAGTGGGTGTTACGGCGCTCACGGAAATTGCACTGCAACGTGCAGAAGCCCTTGCGGGCTCAACTACTTTATTGACTACGACGGCTATCCAGACAGCCAATGAAGCCATTCGGCAGGCGCTGGCGAGCGAGATCACCGACATCACTACTCCACCTCAGCTAATAAGCCAAAACACAACAAGTGGCGCTCTTGATACGAGCAATCCCTCCAAATACGCGGCGAAGCTTGCCGCATTGGCAAAAATGGCAAAAGCGACAGGTGGAGCGTCAATATTAACTAGCCCGGCACTGGCTATTACCAAGCAACTTGCGGATGATTATAAGGATGGTGTGATAGACGGAAAGAATGGCAGCGCCACAGTGACTGGAACAGCGACCTATGCTGTTGCCAGCATGGCTACGGATTTAAAAAACGAAATTGTGACTTACACGGCAAGCTTTGGGAATACCGCTTTGCAGACGCTGGCTTCGGACGGGTCTCTTTCCGCTATCATTTGCAGCGGCTCATCAGGAGGCTCCACAGGCGTTACACCGACATACAGCATCTCCGGTGCAGTGAGTGGAGCTGCACTGTCGGGCGTGACGATTGTATTGAGCGGCAGCACAACTAATTCCAAAACCACTGACGCAAACGGAAATTACAGTTTCTCAAATATTGCAAACGGCGACTATATGGTGACACCATCCCTGACAGGGTACACCTTCACACCAACCAGTAGAAGCGTAACGGTGAGCGGAGCAAATATTACTGGTACGAATTTTGTGGTGGCGGGCAGTACACATATTGCTCCTACGTGCAGCCAAAGTAATTTCACCTTAGCAAATTACAATGCCATTGCCATTGGAATGACCCTTCAACAAGTGAACCAGACGATGGGATGCCAATACCTTCCGAGTCAAACTATGTATATTAGCCCTTACATCGTCTACATCTGGTATGACGGAGGACTAAAGATGATTCAGGTCTTCTTTGATGCCAGCAATAATACCGTTACTGCATCACTCGGCCCTGGTGGCTTCAAACAAGGGCAGTTTTGATCGTTCATTGAAAGCCGTTATCGAACAACAAGTGGGGAGTATAAAAAAAGAGTTTAGCAGGCATCTTTTAACCGGCTCCTCCCTCAAAAGAAGGATGACTGTTTCGGCACGGGTGTCCTGTCGTCTTGCTTTTGAGCAAGGAGTATCTGTCGCTCTACCGTCGCTCGGGGCGTGCCGAAACTTGCCCTGGAGAGGGCCAGAATCTCATCTTTATGAGAGGCCGTCCTCCCTGCCGGCGGCATGGTCACGGCACTGAACGCCTTAGAGGTTTGCCCGTCAATCATCATCTTGAGATAGATATGATGGTTGGGGATATTCACCAGGTCCGTTTCATCGAATGTGGGATAAAATTCTCTCGCGAGGTATTTCGCGTCTTCGGCGCCCACGCGAAAAGATATGACCGTGCCCACGTTGCCGAAAATGGCCGCCCTGATCCGCTCGTCGAGCTGTCCGATATATTGGTGGCTCATAGTCAGATAGAGCTTGTATTTGCGGGCCTCTGACAGAATATCGGTAAAACTCATGGTCAGGAAGCTCTGGATTTCGTCAATGAACAGGTGAAATGGCCGCCGACTCTCTTCCGGTATATCGGCCCGGCTTAAGGCCGCCAGTTGGAGCTTGGTAACCAGGAGAGAGCCGAGCAGCGAACAGTTGTCGTCGCCGATCCGGCCCTTGGCTAAATCGGCAATGAGTATCTTCCCCTCGTCCATGATTTGGCGAAGGTCAAAGGAACTCCTGGGCTGCCCGACGATGTTGCGGACCAGGGGCGTGGCCAGGAATTGCCCGATCTTATTCAATATGGGCGCCGTGGCTTCTGACCTGAGCCGCAGGCCGTATCCTTCAAATTCCAGGAGCCAGAAGTTCCGCACGCTCCGGTCCGTCACCCTCCCTAACACCCGACCTCGAAAATCTCTGTCCGTCAGGAGCAAGGGAATATCCAGAAGGGTGCCCTCAGGTTGCTCCAGAAGGGCTAGAATGGAGTTCCTCAGTAGGTGCTCCGTACGGGGCCCCCAAAAGTCGCTCCATATCTTTTTGAATACCGAGATGAGTCCGGACACGACCAAGTGATGTTTGTCCGGCGCGACCTTTTCCAAGGGATTGAAGGCGATAGGGTAGTCCAGGTCGGAAGGGTTGAAAAAAATAACGTCGTTTATCCTGTTTTCGGGAACTTGGGACAAAACCGCCTCAGCGAGATCTCCGTGGGGATCGATCAGCGCCATGCCCTGCCCTCGCCCTATATCACAGGCGGCCATGGTCTGAATCAAGGTCGATTTGCCCGTGCCCGTTTTCCCGAGAATGTAGAGATGTCCCGAACGGTCCCTTTCCTTGATGCCGAAGCGCTGCCTTATATTCCGGAAGTCGGTAACGGCGAAATAAGTCACGGCCTCGGGGTCATTTGCGGGTTCCATACGGCCATTATTGTTCCCGGATTGCGCCTGCCAAGAGTGGTATTTATGGCCTGAAGCCGAATGCCGCTCGTCTATCAGAGTTGTCTCTTTCGCCAAATCGTCCCTCCTTTCCCGTTTCCCCATGCTCGCTACGCTGAAGGCAGACAGTTCTTTGACAGGAAAGGAGGAAGTTATGGACGAGGAAGCAAGAAGGATTTTGGAGTTCCGGACGGAGTCCGGAGAGCTGCTCTGCCGTATCCGGCTGATCGTGAAAGGCGATCCCAGTACGGGGCAGCAGGGAGGAAAGGAGGATAAAGGCGACAGTGAGAAAGGAGGCAATGGCAACGGGGAAAGACCGCCGGCGGACGGTGGCAACTATGCGCCCATGACGGATGCGCAGAAGCGGTATCTCTTCCGCCTGCTGGCGGAAAAAGGGATCGAGAAGGACGCGGCCCATGAAGAACTGAAGAAGACCTTCGGGGTGGGTAATCTCAAGCAGGTAACCAAAATGGAAGCGAGCCGGGAAATAGAACGACGGCTGGCCCGGCAGAAGGGAGGTGGCGGCAATGGTAGCTTATGAACCCGACCACCTCTCGGCAAGCCAGATCAACGTGTATCTGCTTTGCGGCCTCAAGTATCGTTTCCAGTATGTAGACCGGCTGCCCAAGCCCTTCAAGTCTTCGGGCCTGGCTTTCGGCAGCGTGATCCATTCTACGATCGACTGGTTCCACAAGCACCGGATCGAACAGCGCCAAGTCACCCTGGACCAACTGTACCGGATTCTGGAAGCGGACTGGTACAGCCAGCAGTGCGAGGAGAAAATCAGATTCAAGGATGGGGAGGACGCAAGCAAGCTCCTGGTCATGGCCAGGGAATTACTCGGCCTCTATTACCACTCGCCTCTGAACGGCATGGTGCAGGCGGAATTACCCTTCCGGGTACCCCTGGTCAACCCGCTCACCGGCGAGAACCTGGGCGCACCCCTGGACGGCTTCATCGACCTGATTGAGGCGAATGACACGATCACGGAGTTCAAGACCTCGGCCAGGTCCCTGGATGCGGACAGCGTCGACGACCTGCTCCAACTCACCACCTACAGCTACGCCTACCGCGTTCTCTTCGGGAGGGACCCGCAGCGTCTCAAAGTGGTCAATTTCGTGAAGACCCGGACGCCCAAGCTCAATGTGCTGGACGCGGCAGCCCGGAAACCACAGGACTATGCGCGGCTCTTCCACCTCGCCAAGGAGGTGCTCCGAGGGATCAGATCAGGCATCTTCTTCCCCCGGCAGTCCTTCATTTGCAATGACTGCGAGTATGAGCGGCCCTGCGGGGAATGGAAAGGCAATCTGGAAATCGGGCCGGTGGAAAAGCGAAGTGGGGACGAACCGATTCCCGCGTACGCTTGAAGAAGGGAGGCTGAATATGTGCAAAGGACATTACAGCCCCAAGATCAGGGCGGATTACATCCCGTTTCTTTACTTCTTGGCACACTACCTGGGCCTACCCATGACCCAGGTAGTGAACCAGATTATCGGCGGCGTAGTCGAATCCCTGATGAACAAAGAGTTGCTGACGGAATGGGAGGCTATGAAGGCTGAGGATCGGGAATTTGCCGAAATCTCAGAGTATCTGAACCGGCTCATCCGCAGCAAGAACAGACTGACGAAAAACAAAATCGTCAGGATGTTTGAGGAAGCGAGCAGGCAAACCAGGAACGGAGGCGCCTATGATTGTGTCGAGAGAGAAGGTTGAGTTGAGCAGTTCCGGCGCGGTGGCCGAGCATTTGCGGAAGATCCTCAAAAAGGGCGACTGCCTTGCGCGGGAAAGAGAGCATTTCTGGGTCATCACGCTCAGCACCAACAACAGGGTTAAATTCGTGGAGCTGGTCAGCCTGGGCACGTTGAATGCCAGTCTGGTCCATCCCCGCGAAGTCTTCCGCCGGGCCATTAAGCGCGGCGCCTGCTCTATCGTTGTCGGTCATAACCACCCGTCGGGAAACTGCAAGCCCAGTCAGGAGGATATCAGACTGACCAAGCAGTTAAAGGACGCCGGCGCCATCATCGGCATAGACGTCTTGGATCATGTCATCATCGGCGACCGGACCTTTTCCTTCCGGGAAGAGGGTCTCATATGAGAGAAAGGAGGAAAAAAATGAACGAGATATTGATGCACCGGGGCGGGGAATTGGTCACCAGGGATCGCCTGGACCTGATCCCCCTGCCTGAGCCCACGGAAAGCTATGTGCCGGTCAGCCATTATCACCTGGCCGACAAATTCCTGACCATCAGCCAGGACATTCTGCGGGATTACGTCCTGATCGGAGAGAATTACGGCATTGCCCGCCAGGGAAACCAGCTCTTTGCGGTCTTGAAGTTCAAGAACGACAAGGCAGATTTGGGCCTGTCAATCGCGTTCCGTAATTCCTACGACCGCTCCATGGCCATCGGGATGGCGATTGGCGCTACGGTCTTCGTCTGCGACAACCTGGCCTTAAGCGGCGAAATTGTCGTAATGAGAAAGCACACCAAGAATGTCTGGATGGAACTGGAAGAAACCGCCATCGCCACTATCTATAGAAGCCAGAAGAATTACGAGCAGATCGTGGCGGACGCGGCGGCATTCAAGGCCCTGCCACTGGACAACCTGGAAGCCTTCCAGTTGATGGGGGTATTGTTCGGAAACAACATCATCAGTCCCCGGCAACTGCCAGTCTTGAAAGCTGAATGGTTGAGGCCGAGCTTTGAGGAATTCCGGCCCCGCAACATATGGAGCTTCTACAATGCAGGCACTGAATGCCTGAAATCCAGCCCACCCATATCCATTATGGAAAAGCTTATCCAGCTTCATAACACCATCCTCAAGATAGCCAATTAATCCCACCAAGTCATTTTGGAAAGGAGGCCAGCGATGCAACTGGAACACTTGCCGCTGGACTTCTGTCCAGTGGTGAAAGGAAAGAAGCAGGTGACGACCCGGGAAGTGGTGGATTTCCTGAAAGGCAAAACCGTTGTCCTCGATTGCGGGCATAAATATTCCCTCAACAAGGGAGGGTACGGCAAGACTATGATTATCTATGCCGATGGCGGGTCGAATTGCCACGATTGAGGATATTAAACATTACCGGCGTGGCCGGTTATCCACAGCCCCTGACTTTTAAGGTCGGGGGCTTTCATTGGGTTCGTGACAATAATATTGGTATCACATCTGTCCAAGGTAGGTTTTTGAAAATTTAGAAAGGGTCAATATGGGTATTAATGTACATATTCTTGTGTTCTTTAGGTCGCTGTGCCATAATATGTTCGGTGGTATTTAGTAGGTATTCGGAATATCATGGTGTTTTATAATAAGATCCAGCAAATCTAAGTAAGAAAGGAGGTGAAAATTTGTGGAAAAGAAAAAAAACAGTCTCGAAGTTGTTGTGGCTACGAAGAAGATTCGATCCGAAGTACTTAGAAAACTCTCTGGGATGACCAATAATGACATGAAATGCTGCTACACCGATTGCTCATATTGTCCCAGATAACTCGCCTCCTCGATCATGCGAACCCAGAAACAGAAGCCGAGTAATTCCCATAGTTGCTTCATAATTTGAGCGGGAGGGTCAAAAACCTCCGCGTTCTATTATCTGGAGAGGGGAAATGTCAGAAGAATTATGCGTATCTCGTTGGTGTAAATCGTCGGTACGTGAAGGGGTGATGGCGTTGATAAATTCTCTTACCTTGAATCTGGTATTCCTCCCGGAGGAGCAGGGAAATTGTTTGCTCTCAGCTGTACACAGCACACCCTCCCGAACGCTACTAAAATCGGTATTCGGTGATGTGATTGATCAATTAATCGCCGAACAGTTGTTGGTGAGTACAGCGACGCAGGATGATGATCTACTGGCTCAATCCCGTCTGTCTCTGGTTGAAAACGTTCGTATGAATCTCTGTTATTTGCTTTTGACCGATGGCTGCAATTTCCAGTGTCGCTACTGTTTTGAGGACACGCCAAAGGCACTATCGTTCAAGGCATCAAAGATGAGCGACGAAGTAATTTCTCACGGTCTAGAGACGTTCGCCCGCCTTACTACGCGGTATGGCGACAGCAAATCGGCGAAACGCGTAATCCATCTCTATGGCGGTGAGCCGCTCTTAAATTCGCCCGGAGTGCAAAAAGCAGTCACGAGGACAGAAGAGTTGAAGTCGTCTGGTTCATTGCCGGAAACGACGAAAATGGTGATAGTGACCAATGGCGCATTATTGACACGCGATATGGCACAGTTTCTTGCAGATCATCAGGTCACGATTGGTATTTCGTTGGATGGCCCTCGGCATCTCAATGATTTGCACCGAATCGCAAAACGAGGGAAAGGCGGAACTTTCGAAAAAGCTGAACGAGCGTACAAGTTAGGGCGCGAATGCGGAGCAATGGTTGGCCTTTCTGCAACCCTCACGCCGGAAGTGGTGGAAAACTTCGATGAGGTTCTCACATACTTTGTAGAGGAACTCGGGATTCGGGATGGTCTGAGTTTTAACATTCTACATTACAGTCCGCAGATGTCTACAGGGGAAGATTATTATCAGGCTGCGGCAATTTGCCTCATAAAAGCATTCGAAGTTTTTCGTGAACGTGGCATTTACGAAGAACGGATGATGCGAAAGGCTCGGGCGTTTGTTAAACGAGAGCCTATTTTTATTGATTGTGGCGTCAATGGAAGTCAGATCGTCATTGCTCCTGATGGGCGGATCGGTGCTTGCCAGGACTTCGTAAAACCCAGGACATACTTCCGAGGATCAGTTCTTGACCCGACTTATGATCCGGTTCAAGATGGTCTTTTCGAGAATTGGAAGAAACGCTCTCCAATCTTCATGGAAGGATGCTTGGATTGTAAGTCGTTAGGCATTTGTGGTGGTGGCTGCCCGGCCAGTGCTGAACTGAAGACCGGTGACCGATGGAATATCGATCGGAGAATTTGCCCACACAGTAACCTTTCGCTTGAGTGGTTAATTTGGCAAACGTATAGCACGTCAATTGCCGCTTAATTCGCTTGATGTTATTATTGAGTGGCAGAGATTAAATAATCTCTGCCACTCAATTTTGTGGGATATAGATTACGCAAACGGATAATATTTAGAGCTGACGCAAATAAGGATGTCGCCAGCTTTTTCAGATTTGTCTCAGATGCAGAATATAATAGCGGTAGAAGTTTAAAATGGGCCGTACTCGATAAATATCAAACGTGCAAAAAGTGGTTTCAAGGCGTACGCTTTGTCGGTTGCCGTACCGATGTCATTCGATTCGTAAAAAACAAGTATGAAGATTTGGCCCAAAGTATTGCCTCAAATCTTGCACACTATGAGCGCAAATGGCGGGACATTGAACCAAAGTTTGATGAACTCGTTCGACAAATCTTCGGCGATTATCCTTGGCCAAAAGGGAAGTACATCGCATATTCTACGATCTGGGGTATTTATCCGCGATTTCTTGATGATAAAACCTTCCAAGTTCCATATCGCCACCGCAACAAACGGTACGTAAATGTTGTCATTGCGCACGAATTATTACATTTTATTTTTTACGAATATTTCTTCGAACATTACCCACGATATCGCGGAGATGACTACGACATGTTTTCATGGCATGTCTCGGAAATTTTCAATAATGTTGTACAAAACTCCCAACCATGGCTGTCAGTTTTCGGATTACCATCAATGTGTGCGCCCGAACACAAAAAAATTGTGGAGAAGCTTTCGCGGTTCCATACCGGTGACCCGTTCTGGAATTTGGATGGTCTTGTTCGAGATATCATCGCGAGCGTGGAAAAGGAAGTTTAATCCTCCGACAAAAAGCGAGCTCCGACGAAAGTTACGATACACTCCAAATCCTCTTCCTTATGGCTATCTGCTTCTGGGAAAGATGGTGCTCCCAGTGCAGTCTTAAAATCTCTCTGATGGTGCGCATGGATAACCTTTCTGCTGCCATTGAACCCCTCCGGTAAATTTTGACCGGTGACTTAATGGCTTCAGCTTCAGCTTAAATTATCCAGCGTCGGTACGCCTCCCTAAAAGGCCTCAACGATCATTCCCAGTCAGTTACCGATAGAGAACTGGCATGAGCATATCGGTGATTCTACCATCGCCGACGCCATCCTCGATCGTCTGATTCACAACGCCCATAAAATAAAAATGAAGGGAGGATCCATGAGAAAAAAACATTCCGGCTTGACCTGAGAAAGTCATTATGAGACAGAATTAAAAAGCCGGCGTCGCTTCGCTCCGACAGGGTGGCCGATTTGAATCGGAACGACTGGCCGATTTCATCGGAATAACCACGAGGTACAGATGTCCAATTCTCGCGTCCTTCGTGTCCTTCCGGTGTCGTGCTTACCTTGCGATAGCGCATAGTGTCACGGTGTCACGTCAAAGATCAAAGTGTAGTGCCAAGACTATTTTTATGTTACCTATGTTCCCAATATCGCTAAACATACTTTTTCAACTGTTAAAGAGGAGTTAAATACAGATCTTGCATATCATCGTGTTGGGGATCGCACGGTAGAGATGAACCCCCGTATCATGTCGAAATCTTTTTCTCTGCTGCCGCCGGGCTTCTCAACCCCGGACTGAACATCGACTCCCCACGGGTGATATTTTTCTATTATATGAGAAACATTCTCTTCTCGAAGTCCCCCGGCAATTAAAAAGGGCTTGGATTGAATATGCGATACCGCCTGTTCAAGTAATGCAGATGACGCGGATGTCCCACTTCCACCACGAATCGAGCTATCAAGAAGAAGAATATCTGTAGCTTCTGCAATTTTTTTAATTCGTGTTATGCCTTGCATACTGATCTCAATAACACCGATTAAGCCAAGTGATCTGCCGCTTTCACTCAGTCTCGCCCTAAGCTGATTGATACTGCTAAGGGCCCAGTCCGAATGCAGTTGGATATAGTCCCATGCCATCCCTTGTATCATGTCTATGATTGTTGGAATATCCTTTTGACGGGTAACTAAAACACACTTGCATCGCCCTTGCACTACTCTAAAAATATCCTGGAAAGTTGCTAATTTCTCTCCGGACGGAGGGTGCCAAATACAGTGTAGGCCAATCATTTCTGCACCGCATGAAGCACAAAAAGATGCTACCTCCGGCTTTCTCACATCGCAGATTTTTATTACCGTCACAGAATCAGATCTCCACACATAGTTTAAATACGTTAAAATGACTTAGCCCGAGCGAGTACAATGAAAGATACTGAAAGCCGCTGACGTGGGCAATTTCAGTTTGGATGGAGTCATTGACTGAGCGTAGGTTAGAAAGCATGAAATATGCCCCAAGTGTAAAAACCTTTGGGCCGAAGGGAGCGACTAACACCATTCTAGAAAGTCCACTCCCTCCCCCCACCAAACCTTCGGCTTCGATGCGTTTTGCTAATTTCTCCATTCCATCCATTAAAGAAAAATAGTACGAGACGTCTATGTCTCTCTGCTCCATAAGGAATTGGTTTGCTCTCATTGTCGCGAGCGATGTTTGGTAATCTGCTCCACTTACCGCCACGAATGTAGTTACCGAGCTTCTGATCCTGCTTCGGACCTCATCATAGAGCACTTTGCCTTCGTACCCCTGTAAACTTGCAAAAATCAGAGCGGTCACATGATCGGAAGGGCAATTGTGAATGGGACGGCCAGAGAAATAACCTTTAACATTGCCGATATTCTGCGCGTACCGCATCGCCGCATACTTTTTCGGCGACGCGTATACGAAAAAAACTAGGGGGCGGACTGCTTTATCAACACATCTAATTTTCTCGACAACAGCATCACACACAGATACTATTACTCGCCTAGGCATACAGGAAATATCTATAATCAGACTAAAGGGCTCATCGCTAAATTTATTAGTTGCTTCATGAATTAAATCAATAACCTGTCTTTCATTAAAGTCATCTGGGTAGCTGAAGACAGATCGGGTCCATGCGCAATACTGAAGCTGTTCAGAAAGCTTATCAATCTGAGATATTTTTAATTTTTCCAGAAGATCGACTCGCGAAGAGGTTCCTTGAGGCCACAAGAATTGAGCGAATATTTTTGCTGGATCAATCTTTTGAGAGTGACAAGTATGGAGAAACCATTGCGAGAACCCAATCGAACGTTCCTCATAGTTTGGTGTAGCAACAAGGACAATTGGCATATCTCGGATGGAATGGAATATTGCATCTAGTTCGACTCCATCAAAGTAAGTGCGCATTAGTCAACCACCCCTAACTTCTTGAGAACTCGGGGCGCCAAGGAGATGGCGTCCTCCGTCAACTCCTCTCCGTGCCCTTTCATTTGAGATGTCCTTGACATTATCCTTGGAAAGGGGGCCTTATATACACCTTCCCGCTCATACCATAGAATTGGAAGTGAGTTTGTGGGGCAGTTTGGAGTGACAATAGTCCATCCTCCCCTTTTATAACCATATGCCATGTTGTCTCCGCTCTTCTGTAAGGTCGCGGTTAAGCGATCGTCCTTAGAAAACCAATCTTGGCTAGCAAACCAGTCACAAAGACGTATGGCTCCGTCTAATGTATCCCGTCTGCTAAATAGGCTACAATCTTCATTACCAGGCAGAACTTGAAACTGTTTGTCAAAGCGGAGAGCGAATGTAGTGGTCCAGGATGAAAGCACGGAGGATTCGGCTGAGGACGTAAGAACTTGCGTTACTGGGATTATCTTTGGAGTACCGAGCTTCGAGTAAGCATTAATCAGACGGTCACAGCGGCTTAGATCGGATGCGACCGAGGTTCCGCTGAGAACGTTATCTGAGAGAAGTAGCCAAAATGGTCGACTAAAAGCCAAACGAATTCCATGTACAGATCCCTCTTCTTGTTTGTCAGATAAACCAATAAGCCGCAGATTGTTAGCCAATTCATCAATTGACTGCAGACGAGAGAAGTGATCTGTATCGAGGCGGCCATGCACTTTATTTTCATGGAGAAAAGTCGGGATAAGGCCACTAGGATCAACTTCCAAGAGGTGAGATTGCTCGAAAAGGTTACATACTGTGATACCGAGGTCTCTAGCGATCTTGCTTGCCAGGTAGCTCCATGACTCTCTTAGGAGTGTATCTGGGAGGTATATTACATTAGTGAACACGGCGAGAGCGAATTGCTGTAGTTCAGGTGGAAGTTGGGTTAGGGAGCAGGCCACACGCTCGGACAAAGAGACGCCCTTTGCAGGATTATATGGCCATCGTCTTTCCATTTGGTCGAGGAAATGCAGCTTGGCGACGATATCCTCTGCATCTATAAATGCTGCATCAAGTTCCACATTTCCGAAGTGCATCAATCTTTCCTAGTCAAAAAGCTTTGGTCTACGAGTGCCGATCAGGCCGATTAGTTCATGAAAGTCATCAATTATGAAAGTAGGTACAATGTGTAACTTGGCGTTCTTCTCCTTAGCCTTCTCCGACTCAGACCAAGGAGTAATCCGTCGAAGAGTATTAAGATTTAGCTCATGCGGGCGTGTGCCATATCGGGCCCAGACATCATTGACCCCAGCAGTCTGTGCTACAGCGATATCCTTTGATAGGCTATCTCCCACCATGAATGTGGTTTCCCTGTTTAATGAGAAATCCGCAAGAACTCGATTAACAACTTCCAAATTTGGTTTCAATTCGTTGCTATTAAGCTGGACGCGTGTTTTTATAGAACTATGATGCGGATGACGATCATCAAACCATTGATCATGCTGCCATGTATAGAGGCCTGCAAAGTACTTCTCGATTCCAAGGATTCTGAGCCGATAACAGACCCAACGTTCAAGAGCATCAGAAAGACCTATTACCGGGATCCCTTCTTCTCGAGTCCACATTAAAACTTCTCGTACATTGGGAAAAAGACGTAAATGACTCCGGTAATTGATGGAGAAGACTTTGTCGACAATCTCAGAAATTCGTTTTCTTTCTTTATCAGAGATCTTGTTTCTGTCCCAAAGGGTTAGCTCATTGACAGCTCTGGGGTACTCTACGGTGCCGTGCTTTAGATATACATCACGGAAATCGTCAAGTATCTCCTCTTCCTCTATGCTAAGCTCGTGTGATAACTTGTGAATCATAGCTCGGAAACTAGGAAGAAAAGCATCGACCCAATTGTATAATGTATTATCGAGGTCTAGTATTAATCCTCGCTTATTCATAGCCTATTCCTTTAGCCAAAACACATACGGCGCAGAAAGTTGTGCCATGTACGCAAGATGCGATATGTGAGATGTCTTGGCTCGCGGGGTCCTCTTAACAAAGGCCTTATTGACTCGTTGCCGGAGATGAAAGCTTAGCGGCTTGCCATCGTTCTTGCCACTTATGACTGAATAACGGTCGAGTTGAAAATCACGATCCACCCTGTGAAGGTTTCGTGCGACAAATGCATATTGAGCTCCTTGCAGTTGAATTGGGCCATCAAACTTTTCATAGTTTTTACTATCTATTGAGAAGCAGTTGATATGACCAATACTTGTACTGTAATTACTTTCTGTTTCAATAAGCAGCAAACTAGGTGGCCCTTGCTTGAATGATAAAACATACGAAACAAAATCAAGGACACGCCTGGGATGACAAAGATTGCCGGAGTACCCCCAATAATGTACTCCGTATAGCGCCTCTTCTTTGTGCTTCGATTCAACAATCTCGTTTAACGACATCCCAGAATGAGGCCCAACCTTCATCACGATAGCAAATGGAGGCAGGACAAATTTAGCGTTTTTCGGGAGTTCGTCTATAGGCTTGCTTTGTTTCATATTATTAATATGACATTGCTTTTTATGGCTCAAAGTATAGGGAGACCTTTTTTGCTTGTCAAGCAAAATCCGCCTGACAGGTGCGATACACATACTCGTTGTTGTGCGCCTTGTCCCTTCAGCCCAAATATCCCTTCTTACACCCGCCACATGAAGCTATAGATTGGTCTTATGGTAGGATTACAAAGCCCGCCGGTCGCACCGACCGCGCACTGCTCTTTGACAGATGTAAATAAACCGACAGGATTCGACCCGGTGCCGGAATTGCTAACCGTTGTTGAAGCTGCGAAATTCCTAAAAATATCCGTATCAAGCGTACGACGATTACAAGAACAGCGGCGCATTCCGTTCTACAAAGTGGGCGGTAGCGTCCGCTTCGCGAGAAGGGGCCTGCTGTTGTTCCTTCAGAAGCACCGGGTTGAGTCCATAGGCTGAAATAATATGGCAGTACGAAAGATAAAGAATTCCTGGTGGATCGACTTCTGGTTCAACTATGTCCGTTATCGAAAGCGAAGTCCCGAGAATTCAAGAGCGGCAGCGCTTGCATACGAAGTTGTCTTGCGGCGAAAATTGGCTCACGGTGAGGACATAAATGCCAAACCGAACGAATCAGGACAGACATTTGCGCAATTTGCCCAACGTTGGTTTGACGAGTACGTAATCTCTAATAACAAGGCTTCGGAATGCCAAACCAAGAGATACATCCTCAGATCATCGCTCCTGCCATTCTTCGGCAAGATGCCCCTCGGGCAAATCACAGCGCATGATGTTGAACGGTACAAGGCACACGCGCTTCAAAAGGGGGCGGCGAGGAAGACAGTGAACAATCGCCTAACCGTGTTGAACACCTGCCTCACCACGGCCTACGAATGGCTACAGCTTGAATCAACGCCTCCGCGGATAAAGCGGCTCGTGTGCCCGCCGCCTGAGACAAACTATCTCTCCGAAGCGGATGCCAAGTTGTTGCTTATAGGAGCGAAGGGAATGCTGAATGGCGTGTTGTACGACTTAATTCTCACCGGCCTTCGGACCGGCATGCGGCTGGGGGAGTTGCGGGGGCTCCAGTGGACATCCATCGACTGGCAAAACCAAAACCTGGTGGTGCGGCACTCGCTTGTCGATCGTGCCAAGACGCTGACATCTCCAAAGAGCAACCGAGAGCGTCCCATTCCGCTTGATGTTGATGTCTACGATATCCTGCTCAGAAGGCAGCGAAAATCAGGGTTTGTCTTTGCTGATGAACGGCAGCATCCTTTCAGCGCATGCCGCTTAGGTGCCGCACTGACGCGAGCATGTAAAAAAGCAGGGATCAGGAGGATAACCTGGCACGCCTTGCGGCACACGTTCGCCTCGCACCTCTCCATGAAGGGCGTGCCCCTGAACACAATAAAAGAACTCTTGGGGCATACCTCTATCATGACCACGATGCGATACGCGCATGTGGCACCTTCCTCCTACCGGGCAGCGATAGATCTCTTGAATCCGAGAGCTGCTCTTGCGGCGGATTTTGGGCAACCGGTGGTCAACCGGTGGCTGGAAATTCAAAGGAAACAGCGGGGAAGTATGGAGACAGCCGAAAATATCCTTGATTTGCCTCATGAAATCAAAGGGTAATAATATGCTACTTCAGTGCCGAGAGTGGGACTCGAACCCACACAAGCCGATTTAAAGCTTACAACGTTTTAAGCGTCGCGTGTCTACCATTCCACCATCTCGGCAAACATCTATATCTTACCAGAGGCCAGAGCGGGAATTGAACCCGCGCATAACGGTTTTGCAGACCGTCGCGTTACCACTTCGCCATCTGGCCGTCTCTTAATACTACTATCGCACACTTTGATCTCCAAGCGGCGCGCCGCTCTCTTCGCCGTTATCAAGCATGAAGTCGATGCGTGGGAGGCGTAGGCGCGCATGGCTCTTCAGATGGTCGGAGAACGCCTCACGTTGTCGCTCGAGGAAGCTCATCGCCGCACGCGCTTTCTCGATAGGAAAGACGCTGACAAAGACCATAATGCGATCACCGTGTGCGACGCTTTGCGCGCGGATGACGGTAATAAGGGATTCACTGCCCGCCTCGCGTGCAATGAATTGTGCGGCCTCGCGCGCGACGATCTCGGCAGCGCGGTCGCTCTTCTGGTGTGAACTGCCGGCGCGAGGGGTCGGCATCATGATTCGGTGACGACGAAGGCGATGAGCTCGTCGCCATAGGTTGCGTTTTCTCGCGCCTCAATCTCAGCGCCGAAATCGCCTTCAACCTTAATTTCTTTCACATCCGCGCGCGCTTGCTGGAGGTTTGTTATCGTCCCCCTCGTTATCTCAACGCCCTGTCGCACGATCTTCACCCGATCCCCGAGCGTGAGAACGCCAGAGAGGTAGCGCAGACCCAGTACATGTTTTTTCCCGCCAGATGAAAAGGTTTTGAGCACCTTCGCTTTGCCGAGCTCCTTTTCTGTCTCGATCGCCGGTATACGCGCCGTGAGGAGCTCTTGCACTTTCGCTGAGAGCTCGTAAATAATCGAGAAAGGAAAGATGGCAACAGAATCGCGGTCGGCGAGTTCGCGGGCGATGGCGTCAGTGCCGACGTTGAAGGCGATGATCACACCATCGGCGGCGTGGGCGACTTTGACATCATTTTCTGAAACGCTCCCGACACCCGACGCGATTACGCAGACGATGCCGCGTTCGTGGGTAATTTTTGAGAGCTCGTGGATAATGGCATCTACCGAGCCGGCAACGTCTGCCTTCACGACGAGTGGGAGCTCCCCGACGCCCTCTGGGGTCGGGGCTCCGACCGAAAGCGTCGGAGCTGTGAGCCGTGCTTCTTTTGCAAGTGTCTCCGCCTCCTTCTTGCTTTTTGTAATGCTGAAGAGCGAACCAGCCGCAGGGAGCTTACTAAACCCTGATATGCGCACCGGCTCGGAGGGGCCAGCTCTTTCTATGCGTTTGCCGCGGAAGTCTTCAATAAAGCGGATCGGAGCATACGCATCGCCCGCGACGACAAAACGCCCGGTCTCGAGCGAGCCGTCTCTGATGACGAGTGTTGCTGAAGAGCCGCGTTTCGGATCTTGGGTCGACTCCAACACGAAGCCGGTCGCGCTCGCGTCGGCGTCAGCGGTTATCTCCGCGAGATCAGTCGCGAGAATCACGAGATCGAGCAATTCAGGGATCCCTTCGCCGATCTTTGAGGATATCGGCATGTAGGCGATGTCGCCACCGATACCTTCGAGGAATATCTCGTGCTCAAGAAGCGAATTTTTGGTGCGCTCGATATCGGCATTATTTTTATCAATCTTGGTGATCGCGACGATGAAAGGGATGCCCGCGTCCTTAATCGCGGCGAGCGCATCAAGCGTCTGCGGCATCACGCCCTCGTCAGCCGCGACGACCAGTATCGCAATGTCGGCAGCTGCCGCGCCGCGCGTGCGGAGTGCCTTAAACGCCTCGTGGCCTGGGGTGTCCAAGAAGGTGATTGGTCGGTCGTTATGAAGAGCAATATAGGCGGCGACATGCTGGGTGATGCCGCCCGCTTCGCCCGCGACAACGTTCGCCTTGCGGATATAATCCAAAAGCGATGACTTGCCGTGATCTATATGGCCCATCACCGCGATGATGGGCGGTCGTGCTGTCCGCGCCATAGTGCCTCCATTTCATCACAAAAATTGGTTTTCCGCAATCGCGCGGAAGAGCCGGCAAGGAGACTCCTCGCAGCGAGGAGTCTCCTTGCTTGAGGAAGCAGAAGGTGTCACCTTACTCCGTAAGGAAACACCTTATGCTACGAGGTTGGTGGGAGAGCCGGCGGCAAATGCCTTTAAGTTCTCGATGGTGGTGTCGAGGATGCGGGTGACTGCCTCGGTGGTGTTAAAGGCGACATGCGGCGTGACGATAACGCGCGGATGGTTGATGAGATAATGATTCTCGAGCGCGATTTTTAATTCAGCTTCTTTTGGATGCGGATTAGTGAGGAGTGCAAGTTCGTCGTTCATATCGCCCTCCTCTTCGAGCACGTCGAGCCCGGCGCCGGCGATGACACCCGCTTTCAACGCCTCCACGAGCGCGTCAGTCTCGACGACTGCGCCGCGCGCGGTGTTGATGAGATAGGCTCCCTTCTTCAGCTTGCCGATATTGCTTTTATTGATGAGATGATGTGTGTGCTCATTGTAGGGAACGTGAATGGTGACAATGTCAGAGGTTGCGAGGAGATCATCGAGAGGTGTGTAGGTAAAATTGAGTTTTTCGGTGAGTGCAGCGTCCTGATGGGCGTCAAAGCAGAGCACCTTCATGTCGAAGCCGTGTGCCATGCGGATAACATGGGCGCCGATGTGGCCGCAACCGACGACGCCGATCGTCTTGCCAGCGAGGTCAAAGCCGCGGAGATTGTCGTGTGAAAAGTTCCCTGTTTCGCGTACGTGTTCATCGGCGTCAATGACGCGTCGCGAGAGCGCGAGCAGGAGCGCGAAGGCGAATTCAGCAACCGTGTTTTCGCCATAGAAGGGGACATTCACCACACTGACGCCGCGCGCCTTGGCTGCCGCGAGGTCGATGTGGTCGAAGCCGGTCGAACGCGTCGCGATAATCTTGAGCGAAGGGAAGCGCGCGAGCTCAGTTTCGCCGATCGGCGATTCAACAAATGTGCAGAGCGCTTCTGCCTCTGGGTCGGTTATCTCTGGAGAATCAGCAAGAGAATTCTTGTGAAAGGTGATATCTTCTCCAACCAACTTCTCCCGCACGTATGTCTCCTCCCACTCCTCGCCGCCAAAATAATGAATGTTCATAACCGTATCTTACACTAGACAGCTGCAGTCTCGCGCTCTATCGCCATGAGGCGCTCATACTTCACGAGACGTTCCTTTTGTGCGAAGCCGCCGGCCTTGAGTCCGTGAGCACCGACGCCATAGGCGAAGTCCGCGATGAAGGTGTCGCCTGTTTCGCCCGAGCGGTGCGACGCCACCGCTTGGAAGCTCGCGACGTATGTCTCTTTGACGGCCTCGAGCGCCTCGCGCACCGTGCCGATCTGGTTCGGCTTAATCAGTACCGCATTTATTGCTTTGTGTTCAGCAGCATCTTTGATGCGCACAGGATCAGTAACTGTGAGATCGTCGCCAATAATGAGGATCTGTTGCCCAAGAGTTGTGTTTAGCTGGGCAAAATCATCGGGCGCATTTTCAGCAAACGGGTCTTCAATGCTATGAATAGGAAACCGTTCGACAAGCTCACGGTAAAGCGTTGCGAGCTCGTCAGGCGAATACGATTTTCCAAGCAGTTGATATACGCCACCATGGAGGAGTTCGCTCGCGGCGGCATCGATCGCGAGCGAAACATTTGGGTGTCCGGCGATAAGTGACGAGAGGATCTCAAACGGCTTCTCGATCGTGTCGAAGGTCGGGGCATAGCCGCCTTCGTCGCCCATCGGCACCCCGTTTGTCGAAATCAGATGTCGACAGTTGCTGTCGACATCTGATTTCGACAGAAGTTCACCAAGCTTCGCGAATAGCTCTTGCGCGAGAGGAAATGCTTCACTCGTCTTCCCCTCGATCACCAGAAGATATTCTTGAAAAGGGAGCTTAAAATCGGCATGGGCGCCGCCATTCATCACGTTCACGTAGAGCCGCGGTGCTGTGGCGGTGAAACCGCCACGCTTCGCGATGGCGCTCCAGAGCGGGATGTCCTGCAGAAAGGCGGAGAGTCGCATCGCGGCGATAGAGACCGAGAGAATCGCGTTCGCGCCGAGCCGTGACTTATTCGGAGTGCCGTCAAGCTCAATGAGAAATGCGTCAAGGTCACCGGGCGTATCGAAACGGCGGCCGACGATCGCTTTCGCGATTTCTCCATTCACATTCCCGATTGCTTGCGCGACGCTCCCGTCGGGGTCGCGCAGTTCAAGTGCCTCGTGTGAGCCAGTACTTTTGCCCGACGGTACCGAAGCAGTCGCAGAAAGTGTGTTCGCGAGGAGTGTTGTCTCTAACGTCGCGCGGCCGCGCGTGTCGAGAATCTGTTTGGCTTCAACGTGATCGATGCGCATACTAGCGGGACAGCCGTTCTTCGACCTCGGCGATACTCTCTAAAGTTTTTATCACCGAGTCGGGATTGAGCGACATGCTTGGGATCCCTTCCTTCACCAAGAACTCGGCGAAATCAGGGAGGTCTGAAGGACCTTGTCCGCAGATGCCGAGATACTTCCCGCGTGCGGCGCACTTGCGGATGATCATGCTGATCAACGCGCGCACGGCCTCGTCATTTTCGTTGCTAATGTGCGTTACGATGCCCGAATCGCGATCGAGCCCGAGTGTGAGCTGGGTGAGATCATTCGAACCGATCGACATGCCGTCGAAGAGATCGAGGAATTCTTCTGCCAAGATAACGTTCGAGGGGATTTCACACATCATGTAGATTGGCGCGGTAATGCCGTTTTTCTTCATGATATCCAACACCTGTTCGGCCTCTGCTACGGTGCGGCAGAAGGGGATCATGGGGATGACGTTGTCGAGACCCATTTCTTCGCGCACCTTTACGAGAGCACGGCACTCCAATACAAACGCATCCTTGAACTTCGGGTCGTAGTAGCGGGAGGCGCCGCGCCAGCCGAGCATCGGGTTCTCCTCTTTTGGCTCATAGGCCTCGCCGCCGAGGAGCGTTGAATACTCATTCGTCTTGAAGTCAGAAAAGCGGACGATAACGGGGCGCGGTGCAAAAGCGGCACCGATCTTAGCGATGCCGTAGGCGAGATTATCGACATAGTAGTCAACGGAATTCTTCCATCCGACCGTCTTCTTCTGGATAGCGGCACGCAACTTCGGCGTGAGTTTCTTGAAGTTGAGAATGGCGAGCGGATGGATGCCGATGTTGGAGGCGATGATGAATTCTTCACGCGCGAGTCCGACGCCCTTGACCGGCAGGAACGAAGTTTCGAAGGCGATATCTGGCGATGCGATGTTCACCATGATCTTCGTCTTCGTCTCTGGTAAAGCGCCGATGTCGTGCTCGTGCGTTGTTATTTTTGCTTTTCCTGCAGTAATCACCCCGACGCTTCCAGTCGTATCGACCGTCACGAGCGTGCCCGTTTTTAATACTCGCGTGGCGTTGCCCGCACCCACGATTGCTGGGAGCCCGAGCTCTCTCGAGACGATTGCCGCATGAGAAGTACGCCCACCTTGGTCCGTAACAATAGCGGATGCCATCTTCATAATCGGCTCCCAATCGGGATCGGTCATGGTGGTGACGAGTACCTCGCCCTTCTTAAACTCTCGTATCTGCTTCGGATCTAGTATGGTGCGCGTCGTGCCGATGGCGACCTTTGAGCCGACCGAGATACCCTGCACGAGTGTCTTGCCCTGGCCCGTAACCGTGTATTCGATGAGCTTCGAGAAGTCGCGGCGCGCCTGCACCGTCTCGGGGCGCGCCTGCACGATATACAGTTCGTTTGTCTCGCCATCCTTCGCCCACTCCATATCCATGGGTGTCCATGTCTTCGCCCGCTCGGAATAATGTTTCTCAATAAGCGCGGCCCAGCGTGCGAGCTCTACCGCCTCAGCTTCGGTAAGGACGAAACTTTCCTGCTCCTTCGTCGATGTCTTCACGACTTTTGTCTGAATGACACCGATCTTCCCGTGAGCGTAGAGCATCTTCTTATTCTTCACGCCGAGTTTTTTGGTTATGAGCGGGTTCTTCGCCACACCGATGTGCGACTTCATCACCAGATATTCGTCGGGCGTTACATGGCCCTGTACGATCATCTCGCCCAATCCCCACACGGCGTTAATGAGCACGAGATCGCGGAATCCGCTTTCGGTATCCACGGTGAACATGACGCCCGAGGCGCCGGTGTCGCTTCGCACCATCTTCTGCACACCCACCGAGAGGGCTACCTTCGTATGCGCGAAGCCTTTATCGGCCCGATACGAGATGGCACGGTCGGTGAAGAGGGATGCCATCGCCCAGACGGTCGCGCGCGCAACATCCTTAGCTCCGCGGATGTTGAGATACGTCTCGTGTTCGCCGGCAAACGACGCACCCGGTAAGTCCTCGGCGGTCGCGCTCGAGCGTACTGCCACGTCAACATTCTTCCCATATTCTTTTTCCATCTGTGCGTAGGCTTCGTTGATCGCTTTCTCAAGATCGGTCGGGAGGGGAGTGGAGCGCATTGCGTCGCGCACCAGCTTGCCGCACCGCGAGAGTTCTTTGAGATTCTGCGTGTTCAATCCCTCAAGCGTTTTTGCAATAAAAGTATCGAGACCCGTTTGTTTGAGAAAATGATAGTACGCTTCGGCAGTGACGGCGAATCCCTCTGGCACGCGCACGCCCTTGGGCACCACCGAGCGGATCAGCTCTCCCAGCGACGCATTCTTGCCGCCCACTTGGGGGACATCCTCCATGCCGATATCTTTCATCCAGAGAATAAAGGGTGTGGTCATATGCTATTTAAATATTTAAAGATTTAAAGTTTGAGTGCGACGATAAGGTCAGACACGTTTGATCCAGTATACCCCGTCTGAAGTGCGTCGCCGGTTGTTTTGAAAAAATCATACGAACGGTGTGCCGCGAGATACTCTACAGACGAGATATCTCTTGCCCGTGCATGTGCGATAGTGACCGCATCAGCGATCGCCCCGGCGTGGTCAGTGTTGTCGTGGCCATCTGAAGCGAAAGGTAGGACAAGCTCGTCACCGCGTACGTCCTCGAGCGCAGCGAGTGCCATTTCTTGGTTCCGTCCACCAGTCCCAGAAATTGATGGACACGGAGTGTCCATCATTACAGTGCTTTCGCCGGCGTAGAGGAGGGCAGTTTTTGATGGTGCAGCGTGAAGTTTTTCCACAATACTGTGGCCGATAGTGCGCGCCTCGCCAGAAAAGTGGTCGTCAACCACTTCGGCCGTATAGCCGAGGCGCGTTGCTTCGCCCTGCATCGCAGCGAGCGCGTCTTGATTGGTGAGGAAGAGGACGTTGGTTACGCGCTCAAAAAACTTCTCTTCTTTTGGTGTTTCTGTGAACACGGTGTTCGCTGGCGGAGTAATGTCATAGCGCGCAAACACCGTCTCGGCCTCGGCGATCGTCGAGGCGTCTCGTACCGTCGGGCCGGAAGAGATGTATGCAATGTCGTTCCCTGGTACGTCAGACACAATCAGAGAAATAACTTCGGCAGGGAAGGCGGCGCGCGCGAGGCCACCGCCGCGCGCGCGGGAGGTATGCTTGCGCACCGTATTCATCTCTTGTATGGTCGCGCCTTTTGCCGTTAGTTCTTTAAAGAGGGTAACTTCATCCTGATATGTCATGGGGGCTTCGGGGGCACAGATCAAGGTAGAGCCGCCGCCGGAGATGAGCATGATGATCAGATCTTCTTCAGTGCGTTCTGAAAGAAATTGCAGGATATGTTCTGTCGCTTGTACGTTCACCTCGTTCGGCAAGGGATGCGTGCCGACAATTTTCTCAATTCTCGAAGTCGAGATCAGATGTCGACAGTTGTTGTCGACATCTGATCTCGACAGATCGGACACATCAAACGCGATACCGGCAGTCAGGCGTTCACCAAGTAACTGTTCGATTGCTTGAGCAGCTACAAACGCGCACTTCCCGATGCCGACAAAAAACACTTTTCTGTTTTGCAAATTGATGGACACTCCGTGTCCATCAATTTGCAGGGCAGCATTTTCGATTTTCAATTTGCGTCGCAGGGCATTGCCGATGTTTATTGCCTCGTAGCCGGCCTCGGCTATCGCGAGCGCGTCGCGTCTCTGTTCACTCTCTGCGAGCGCGTCAAAGTTCTGTATACTATGTCCCATTGGCTCATAGTATACCAAAGGGATGACCCTATCTAAGAAATTCCAAAGGAATAAAGAGGACTTCACCTGCGAGCGGTGCGGGTTTGAAGTAGTGGGGAATGGGTACACCAACCATTGCCCAAGGTGCCTCTGGTGCAAACATGTAGATGTTAATCCGGGTGACCGCGCCGCCACTTGCAAGGGGCTTATGGAGCCGGTGGATGCGGCGCTTGAGGGCGAGGGGCAGGTGATCCTGCATCGCTGTGTGGTGTGTGGCTTCGAGCGAAAAAATAAAGCCTCAAAGGAGGATGATTTTGAGGTGATTCTCGAACTGACGAATTAGCAGATTCGTGTTAGTGTTTTGAAGAGCTCGCCGATGTAAGCCTCCCTTTGGTCGGCTTTCATTCGGCTCGCTCGGGCGACACAAAACACATGAAGACATGCGTTTTGTGTACCCTCACTCGCCGATGTAGCTCAGGTAGTTAGAGCATGGGACTCATAAACCCAAGGTCGAAGGTGCAAGTCCTTCCGTCGGCACATTGAACGAAGTGAAATGGGAAGGACTTGCACGCCGGAGCGATGTTTCGCCAGCAGGCGAAACCGCGAGGCAGGGTCGTGAAAATTTGTGAGCGACGGCGAACAAATTATTCCTGACCAAGCCTTCCGTCGGCACAAGAGACATTTTGAGAAGAATTTGGTAAAGTACAGAAGTGCGGTCGTATGGATTACCATACGACCGCGGCGTTCGGCGAAACGATGCCTTCGGCACCGGCCCGCGCGACCGGTGGAAAAATCATTTAAGCCCAACGATTTTTCCGCCGCTCTTGCGTGCCGCGCTTCGCGCTCGTTTACCTCACTTTGCGGTCGTAGCTCAACTGGTTAGAGCACCCGCCTGTCACGCGGGAGGTTGTGGGTTCAAGTCCCATCGACCGCGCATTTGAAAAAAAGAACCCCGCACGACGTAGTGCGGGGTTCTTTTTGCAGTGCTACCATGAGTCAATCGATGAAAATCAACCATCCAACCTATCAGGAGCTCCTTACAGAAGTTCCCAAGATCCAAAGGTATTTTACCGTGGCGTGGCTCGAGGTGCCTGATGAGGAGTTCAAATTGGTAACGTTCGCCAAACACATTTCTGATGCCTCTCCTACGCTGATGATCATGGCCGGCTGCCATGGCGAAGAGCCGGCACCGCCGCTCGCCCTCTTTAAGAATTACCGGCTTATCGCAGAAGCCGCGGAAAAATATCGCGTAAACGTAATCATCTATCCGCTGGTAAACCCGTGGGGGTTCAGCAGGGACAAGCGTTTTAATCGACAAGGCTTAAGTTGTAACACAAACTGGATTCACCCCGACAGGATGAGCCCGACAAAAGAGATAGCCGTGATTAAAAAGGATATGAAGAAATATGCGCCCAAGATCTTCATCAGTATGCATGAAGATTCTGATACGAAAGGAAGTTTCTACTTCTATTCGTTTGGCGATAGGACGTATGAAAAATATTTGCTGCAGGCCGGCAAGAACCACTTTCCCATTCTGAAAGACGGGCCGTTTGATGGTCTGGAAGTGAAGAAAGGGGCCGTCTATGAGCTCCATGACGGCACCGCTGAGGACTATATGTCGCATCGCGGGCGCAGCACTTTCTCTTGTTGTACGGAGACACCGTTGGTGCAGCCGGTCTCAAAAAGAATACAGTGCAATACCAGTTGGATTCTAGAGCTTATCAAACGGTTGCGGTGAGCGCTTCAGGCTCTCATGGCACGCGACCGTACTCGTCTTCAAGGCGCGTCTCGTCGTCTTCAGCGAAGTCGCCGAAGGATATCTCGAGAAAGGTGAGCCCCTCGGGGCCGCCCAGGGCGCGATGCTTCGTCCCGCGCGGGATAAAAAACGTGTCGCCTTCGTGCACGCCCTTGTCTTGTTCAGCAATGTGCACGATGCCGGAACCCTTCAAGACGCGACCGAATTCGTCGCGGTGTGCATGCGTCTGGAGGCTCAACTCCTCTCCAACGTTGACCGTGAGAATCTTCACCGTCGTCGCTTCGTTTAGCGTGAAGCGTTCGAAGTTTCCCCACGGGCGCTCCACTTTTTCATAACTGGCAAGGCCTTCCATGCTATAACTATAGCACTATTTTCTCCATGATCGGCTTCCATCACATGCGCGCGCGAGCACACGCCACACAAGGCCTGGAGCCCTTCCCGGCGGTGAACGCGGGGAAGCGTTTTCTCGATTACTGTATGTATGGTGTCGGTATTCTCGCACCCTTGGCGCTTGTGCCGCAGATTCTCCAGATTTATAGCTCCCGGAGCGCCGCGGGCATCTCCTTCCTCACGTGGTCCTTACTTGCCGGTATCAACGTCCTCTGGGCGACCTATGGCGCGGTACACAAAGACAGGCACATCTTCTTCGCGAACATACTCATGATGTTCTTCAACCTCGCGGTCGTAATCGGTGTAGTGTTGTATTGAAAAGGGAAGGGAAATAACGTAGTCTCAAGAAGTGCAATAAGCCGTTGTAGCTCAGTTGGTAGAGCAGCGCCATGGTAAGGCGCAGGTCGTCAGTCCGATCCTGACCAACGGCTCCGCAGACAATTGATTCATTAAGATAATCTGGTATAACAGTATTTGGATCGGCGCCGATGTGGTGCTTAATAGTTCTTAACGTTTAAGGAGGGAGAGCCATGGAACAGTGGGTGATAAGGTGTTTTCTGGTAACTGTCATTTTCCTCGCAATATTTCTTCTGAGGCCTTCGGCTCGGCGGGAACGGGCGCGTGAATATGTCCTTGATAAGAGGACAGACTTTGCGCGTCGGTTAACGTTAGTGATGGGTTGGCTTGCCGAAAATTCTGCTGTGCGAGAGGAATCCTTAAGGGATCTGGGGGAACTGAAGACAAAGTTCTTCCAGATCGACAAGCTCAATCCTGACGATGAGGCTGTTGACTGGCTCACGGCTAGGAGACGGCTCAGGTCGCTACAGAGTGACCTCGAACGGGTCGCTCTGCAAATGGGAGAAGAGATCATTTGGGCCGAACGGGTGAAGGCTATTCAGGTGCGATTGGTCAGCCCCATTTCTTCTGGCTCCTCGAGCTCTTTGTCATGAGTACATCATAGGGGCTCCGGCGATTGTCTGATCGTCGGAGCCTTCTTTTGTATAGAGAGATTATGTGTTAAAAATGAAGGACGCCGCCTAAAGTATTGCTTGCACGCTTGTAGTCGGCTCGTTCGGAGAACACAAACGTTCGAGGACGCACATTCGTGTTTCCTCACTCGCCGCCTTAGCTCAGTTGGTAGAGCAACCCCTTCGTAAGGGGTAGGTCCTCAGTCCGAATCTGAGAGGCGGCTCCAGAAACATGGACGATCATACGAAGCGTCTCGAAGAACTCGAAGCGATGATGGCATCGCCCGAGTTCTGGGTGGACAAGGAGCAGGCGCAACAGCTTGTGCAGGAATATCAGAATTTAAAAGAGGGAGGCGGTGGTGATCTGCATGACTCCGGCAATGCGACCTTGGCGATCCTCGCAGGCGCCGGTGGCGACGATGCTGAAGACTTCGCGCGCATGCTCCGGCGCATGTATGAGGGCTACGCGACAAATAAGGGCTGGCGCGTGCGCGAGCTCCATGCCAACGAAAATGATCAAGGCGGGTATCGCAACGTGCTGTTGGAGATAACGGGCTCGGGCGCGTATGGCCGCCTCAAACATGAAGCGGGCGTACACCGCTTGGTGCGCCAATCTCCCTTTAACGCGAACGCGAAGCGGCAGACCAGCTTTGCGCTTGTTGAAGTGTTGCCGACCTTGGTCGCGAGCGATAAGGTTGAATTGAAGCCGGACGATCTTGAGATGCAATTTGCGCGTTCGGGCGGCGCGGGCGGGCAAAATGTGAACAAGCGCGAGACGGCGGTGCGCATCATCCATAAGCCGACCAATCTCTCGGTGCACGTCTCAAGCGAGCGGAGCCAGCAGGCGAATCGCGAGAAAGCGCTCGAGCTCTTGAAGGCAAAATTATTCAGGAAGCAGGAGCAGGAGCAGGAGGCAGAAGCGAAGGGTCGCTCTATCGCCGCGACCACGGCAAATGAGTGGGGGAGCCAGATACGCTCGTATGTCCTCCACCCCTACAAGATGGTCAAGGACCATCGCACCGATTTTGAATCGGGCAACCCCGACAAGGTCTTAGAAGGCGATCTGGACGAATTCATAGATGCTGCGGCGGCCCAACAACCGTAAGGTGTCACCTTACGGGGTTACTACCAAGCGAGCCGAGTGACGAACAAGTTCTTACTTGATTCGCCCGAGGCAAGCGCAGGGAGGAAGGTCGGCTTTGCGAACTTATCCACTTTCTGGACGGAGGTGAAGCCCATGGGGTACAATGGGCAGCGAAGCATGATTTATTTCGACCAGGTGACGAAACGATACGGGAATACAGCGGCACTCGAGGGAATCACTATCTCCATCGCCCCCAAAGAGTTCGTCTCCGTCGTCGGTCACTCGGGCGCAGGGAAGACGACTCTGCTGAAGCTTCTCCTCGCCGAAGAGCGCCCGACCGAAGGTAACGTCTTTTTTGAATCGATGGACGTGAATGACCTGCCGCTCTCGGCGCTTCACCACTATCGCCGCAAGATCGGCATGGTGTTCCAAGACTTCCGCCTCATCCCCAACAAAACCGCTTATGAGAACATCGCATTTGCGATGGAGGCGGCAGGGCGCACTGATAGCGAGATCGCAAGCGACGTGCCCTACATCTTGGAGTTGATAAATCTCGGCGAGAAGGCGCTCCACTTCCCTGACCAGCTCTCAGGTGGCGAGAAGCAGCGCGTCGCGATCGGCCGCGCAATCATCAATCAGCCGGAGCTTATCATCGCCGACGAGCCGACGGGCAATCTCGATCCGATCAACACCTACGAGGTGGTGGAGATTCTAAAGAAGATCAACGAACTCGGTACCACCATCATCATCGCGACGCACAATAAGGGCGTTGTTGACGCCATTGATAAGCGCGTGATCACTATCGATCGCGGGAAGGTTGTGCGCGATGATGCGGACGGGAAATACGTCCTATAATAATTAATGGATACGCTATGGATTGGATGATCATCAAACGAGTGCTCACTGCTGGAGGGAAAAATTTTGCCCGCGGTGGCGCGGTCTCCGCGGCGACGGTGCTCATCATGACGGTGACGCTCGCAATCATCGGTTCTCTCATCTTCCTCTCCGCACTCCTTTCTTATACGCTCAATACCATCAGGGATAAAGTTGACGTCTCGGTCTACTTTGTTACCACGGCGAGCGAGGCCGAGATTCTCGCCGTGAAGGATCAGCTTGAGAAGCTGCCGCAGGTGGCGAGCATCACCTACACCTCGGCAGAGGAGGCTCTTGCGGCATTCCGAGAGCGGCACGCGAATGACCGGCTCACGCTCCAAGCTCTCGACGAGCTCGGCGGCAATCCGCTCGATGCCTCGCTTGAGGTGCAGGCGAAGGATCCTTCACAATACGAGAGCATCGTGAGCTTCTTGGAGGCTTCTCCCACACTCTCCTCGGGCGGTGCGTCGATAGTTGATCGCATTAATTATGCGCAGAACAAAGAGGTCATTGATCGCCTCTCACTCGCGATTAGTGCCACGCGCGACATCGGCATTGCGGTGGTTATCCTCTTCGCCATCGCCTCGATCCTTATCGCTTTTGCGACTATCCGCCTCGCGATCTACACCGCCCGCGATGAGATCGGCGTTATGCGGCTTGTTGGCGCCAGCAACGCCTATATTCGAGGACCCTTTATCGTTGCGGGTATTATCACCGGCGTCATCTCAGCGGTTTTGGTTTTGTTCCTCCTCTGGCCGACGACCTGGTATGTAGGGGTAAAAACTGCCGGATGGTTCGGCGGCTTCAATGTGGCGAGCTATTATGGCGATCGCTTCTTGATCGTCTTCCTTATCATCATGATCTCGGGCATCGCGCTTGGCGCGACCGCTTCGGTGCTCGCTATTCGTAGATATCTCAAAGTGTAGTATGGCGAAGGAGGGTCACAAATATATATTCGTCCTCGGCGGCGTCATGAGCGGCGTGGGGAAGGGCGTGGTCGCAAGCTCGATTGGGCTCCTGCTCCAGCAGAAGGGCTATCTGGTCAATCTGGTGAAGGTCGATCCGTATCTCAACGTCGACGCGGGTACGATGAATCCGACCGAGCATGGCGAGACGTTCGTACTCCGGAGCGGGCTCGAGACCGATCAAGACATGGGCAACTACGAGCGCTTCCTCGACCGCGATCTCACGAACGAAGACTATATGACGAGTGGTATGGTCTACCAGTCGGTCATCGCTCGCGAACGCGCGCTTGGCTATGGCGGCAAGTGCGTGGAGGCGATCCCGCATGTGCGCGACGAGATCTTGAATCGCATCGAGGCCGCCGCGGCTCGTAATGGCGGGCGCATCTCGGTTATCGAGATCGGCGGCACCATAGGCGACTTCCAGAATGCGCTCTTTATCGAGGCGGCGCGCGTGATCAAGATGCGCTATCCGGGCGATGTGCTCTTCGTCATGGTCTCGTATCTGCCGGTCCCGGGCACCCTGGGCGAGATGAAGACCAAGCCGACGCAGACGGCGGTGCGCGCTTTGAACAGCTACGGTATCCAGCCGGACTTCATCGTCGCACGCTCGACGCACGCGATCGACGATAAGCGGAAGGAGAAGTTGGCGAGCCAATGCAGCGTGCGCCCCGATCGCGTGATCGCCGCACCCGATATTAGGAGCATTTATGAAGTGCCGCTCAATCTCGAGAAAGATCACCTGGGCGACGAGCTCCTTGATGCACTCAATCTCCCCGAGAAGCGGAAGACGTCGCTCGCGGCGTGGAAGAAGTTTGTCACTGCAGCGATGAACGAGAGGGCGCCCGAGGTCAACATCGCGATCGTGGGGAAATATTTTGATACCGGTGACTTCGTTCTCTCGGATGCGTATTTATCAGTCATCGAGGCTATTAAATTCTCAAGTGCGAAGCTCGGCAAAAAAGCTAAGATCACCTGGCTGAATGCGAAGCATATCGAGAAGGGCGATAAGAAGGCGCTCGCAGAGCTCTCGAAGTATCAAGGCATTATTGTCCCGGGCGGCTTTGGCGAGAGTGGCATAGAAGGGAAGATTAAAGCGATCCAATATGCGCGCGAGCACAAGATCCCCTATCTCGGCCTCTGCTACGGGATGCAACTCATGGTGATCGAGTACGCGCGCAATGTTTTGAAGCTCAAGAATGCGCACACGACCGAGATACAAAAAAATTCAGAAGACCCGGTGGTGGATATCATGCTGGAGCAAAAGAAGCACCTCTCCGATAAGACTTATGGCGGTACGATGCGCCTTGGCGCGTATCCCTGTTACTTGAAGAAGGGAACCATCGCGCGCGCTGCGTATAAAAAAGAAATGGTTGACGAGCGCCACCGCCATCGCTACGAGATCAACCCCAATTATGTAAAACAGCTTATGGATGCCGGGCTCGTCTTCTCGGGCACCTCTCCCGACTCAATCCTCATGGAAATTGCCGAGCTCCCACACACAGTGCACCCCTTTATGCTCGGCACACAATTCCATCCTGAATTGCAAGCTCGCCCGCTCTCTCCGCATCCTCTCTTTACCGAGTTCCTCAAGGCGGCGATTGCACATAGGAGAAAGAAATAAATATACATAGGGCAGTCCTATGTAATTATTATGTAATTACAAATATCCTTATCTTTACCGACCGGAAATAATAAGGATATTTTAAGAGACGCTGCGGATGATTGAGGTGAGGTAGTCGACTTCTTTGAAAAAGCGCTCGGAGCGCGGATCGCGCGGGCGCGGGAGGTTGATGGAAATGGTTTCTTTTATACAGCCTGGATGCGCGCCCATAACGATAATCTGATCAGAGAGCTCGATCGCGTCGGGGATCAGGTGATTCACCATTAGGATCGTCATGCCGTAATTCCGCCATATTTTTAGCAAGTCTGTCTTGAGCGCCTCGACGGTGATGGTATCGAGATTCGAGAACGGCTCGTCCATAATGAGGAGGTCGGGCGCTATCGCGAGAGCGCGCGCGAGGCCGACGCGTTGGCGCTGGCCGCCCGAGAGGGCGGCCGGATAATGCTTCTCAAGGTGTTCGAGCCCCACCTCTTGGAGCTTTTCGCGCGCGATACGCTCGCGCTCTTTGCGCGGCATCCCCTCCATGCGTAAACCGAAGGCGACATTATCAAGTGCGGAGAGCCACGGGAAGAGGGCATAATTCTGGAATACCATCGCGCTTCGCGAGAAGTTGCGCACAATCGTGCCGTTCTCATGCGGCATGAGGCCGAGCAGGACGCGCATGAGGGTTGACTTGCCAGAGCCTGACGGACCGATAAGGGACATGAATGACCCGGTGGGGATAGAAAAAGAAACCTCTTTGAGAACCGATACGCTCTTGTCTCCCTCATCATCAAATCGAGCGGAGACTCGCGAAAAAACTAGTGCCATCTCTGGTGATTCGTGCGGCATATCTATTCGGCGTATCGCCTGCTGCTCTCGACAAGGAGTGGCGCCCAAACCATGCGATTGACCGCGAATACGATGATGAGGATGACGAATATGCCGGCAATCGCGGATTGGTTGATGCCCGAGATGCCCGCGCTCCTGATGAATGCGCCAAAGCCAGAAATGTTGTTCACGATTATTTCAGCGCCGATGACCGACTCCCACCCGATGGCGATACCGACGATAGAGCCGGTGAGGATGGCGGGGAGGGAGAGTGGTGCGAGATAGGCGAAGATGCGTCGGAACCCGCGCGCACCGAAGATAGTCGCCGCGTCGTTCAAATCTCGATGGGCGTTTTTAATGGCGGTCAGGATTGAGAAGAGGATAGGCCACACGATGGAGCTTATCGCGAAGAGGATAATCATCTGCGTCGTGTAGCCAAAAAAATAAATAAAGAGGGGGATCAGCGCAAATGAGGGGATATTCTGTAGGATATCGAAGACGGGGAAGAGCGCGTCGGCGAACGGGCTCCAACCGACGAGAAGAGCGAGGGAGACGCCGAGCATAAGCGCGATGCCGTACGCGAGCGCGAGGCGGTAGGTGGTGTTGACGACCGCCATGCCGAGCGTGGGCCATGAGACTCCCTTAAAATAGCCGGAGACAAGCAGAAACGCGACCGCAATTACGACGCCAGCCATGAGTACCCATGCGCGTCGATGGCGCGCGAGGTGGGCGCGGTGCCATGCGGAGCTCTGCGGATGCGCGACGCTGCGGATCATGTGCTCATCATAACGCACTTCATCCGCGCTCTCGGCAGGTGGTGGTGATATAATTATGTTGGAAAGAATGCGGTAGGTGCGAGCGTAGTAGTTGTCATAACCACTTATATACACATATGCGCACACTGAAGACCATAGGGATTGTTGGCATTGTCGCGATATTCTTCATCTCGGCAAATGCCGTGTTTGCAGAAGATCGATCGGGAAGGGAAGTACCGGCGGCGAACCGTACGCGCGCGGTTGTCGAATCTCGCATTAAAACGGCGTCAACGACCCAAGCGCAAAGAGAAAAACAAAAAGAAGGAAGAGAAGCTGCGCGCGAGCGTATGGAGGCCGTCCGCGAAGATGCGAAAGAGCGCATGGAGGCGCAGCGCGAGAAGGTAACGCAGCGTGTTGCAGAGATTAAAGACAAGGCCACACAACAGAAGGCAGAGCGACTCGCCGGGCAATTCGAGAACCTTAACGAGAAGTGGACTGACCACTTTATGGACCTGCTCGATCGCCACGATGCCATCATGCAGAAGATCCAGAATCGTGCCACTACTGCTGCGTCAAAAGGGAAGGATATCGCCTCCACCACGGCAGCCATTCAAGCAGCGAATACCGCGATCGCGAGCGCGCGCACTGCGGTGACCGCCCAAGCGGCAAAGACGTATACACCCGACACTTCGACTACCACTGTCGCAACGGCCGCGACCACCACTCCAGCGAATCAGGGCGACATCGTGAAGGCTCTGCGAGCGTCGTTTAAGAATCTCCACGCAGCACTCTTCCAGGATCTCTTCGCGCTTCGCGACGGCTCGATGAGAAGCGCGCGCACGGCGGTGCAGCGTGCGCTACAAACACTTACGGCGATCCCTGGAGTCGACGATGACACCGCGACCGCAACCACGACCAGTAACTCAAACCAATAATCCCTAAATCGAAATCACTATGGATCAAACAATGGATCAGGGCTCATCGCTGCGGTGGTACCTCATCGGCACGGTCATCATCCTCGCACTCGGGCTCTGGTACTTCTACGGGAAGCAGGAATCAGTCATTGACACGCAATCCTCGGCCATTGAACAGACGCAGCTGCCCGCGCTCTCAACTGGCGATACTACGGCAGACATATCGGCCGACCTCAATCAGACCCCCGATGACTCCGCTGCGCTCGACCAAGACGCGGCCGCCTCGGCTCAAGCGGTGCAGGGGTTTTAGCAAAAAAATTACAGAGCGACGAAGAGCTGCAGTGCCTAAAGGACGTTAGAACCGCCGCGAGGAGCAAGGATACGGTGTTTCGGACTGCGAAGGTGGCGTGGTGAGAGTACTATTGGTTAAACTCCTAGTACCCTCCTACCAGGAAGAGAGTCCTGTTCACGAACGTTTTGAGCTCACCGTCGGAGATGGGTTCCGCGTTCCAGTTTGGGTTCGTCTCGTGGTGGTAGCGTTTCGAGTAATCGTTTATTTCCGATAGATTTTGGAGTTCCGGAAACAGCGGGTGCGTTGCTCCTGCCGTGCGCACATGCCCGATCATGTCGCCTAGCCACATGTTGTCGGGGAATCCTCCTGCGAAGCGAATTCGCATGTATCCTTCGAGCACCGGACGTATCTTTCTCGCCACATCCTGAAGTGCTGTGGTCGAAGTGCCATCAATGTAGGCTCGTAGATCATCGCGATCCTTGAAGTAGAGACCTTGGTTTTCCTTGTCTGCATCCCAGTCTTCGAGAGTGGAGTTAACTCCTGCTCGCGAAATCTGCATCTGTCTCGTATCTGCCTTGTCTAGACGGTCAGAGAGAAGCTTCAAGAACGAGGGATCATGAGAGAGTACGACAACTTGCGCGCATGACTCCCCAAACTTCTTTATCAACTGCACGGTCTGCTCACGACGCGAACGGTCAAAGCTGGTGAACGGGTCGTCGAAGACGACTATCTTCTGCGACCTGGATGCATCTTTGTCGAGATGAGCAAGGAAGAAAGCAAGCGCGAGTGCACTCTTGTCTCCTGAACTCATAGAGGTCTTGAAGCAGGGCTTGCCTGTTGTGTTATCGTCACCCAAATCAATGAGGCAGCTATCAATCATGAGTTGGTAGGACGAAGTTGGTGCACCACCAACATAGCTGCGCACCGTACTATGAATGGTGAAGCCTGTTCCGAACTGAGATAGCAACCGATTGATTTCCTCTTGGTATCCATTGAGCGCCGTTTCGGCATATGCATCAAGAGCATCTTTCGCAGTATCCTTCTGTGTGTCGAGGGTCTTCTTTGCCACAACTTCGGCAACGTATTCTTCGCACAAGGTCTTCACTGGATCGGCGTGCCGACGCTCGGTCAGTTCAAGGTCCTTGAGTTCAGCTTGTATAGTTCGTGGGTCTGCGGAACGACTCGTACGCTTTACTTCTGCGATGCTTTTGTCTGCATTATTTGCCACCTCGTTATATGCATCGAACATCGCTCGCACGGTCTCATACTTCGCTACCGCATCTTTGTACGGCTTATCGGGATTGACAGTATCGAGCGGTGCCCCAAGTTTTTTATCTATGAGTCGCAGACCTTCCGTATACACGCCCTCAAGTGCCTCTATAACCACACCCTCGTCCTTGAATACGGGGAAAGGACCTGGCACATACGCCTTCCAGAACTCCATGGCAGTCTTGTTGCGTTCTATTTTTCCGCTTACGAACCGAGCACGAGCAGTATCGCCGAGAGATCCGATGACTACACTACGAGCATCGGAAATCGCGGACCTGTGCGTGTCGTAAGCATCACTGAAATATTCCTTGTATAGCTTCACTTGGTCGCCCCTCGCTATAGCAGAGCCACAGAAAGGACACTTGTCGTCCACGACGTATGCAAGCCCCTGTGAAAGCCACTCCTCACCATCCTCACCCATGTGGTGATGTTCTATTTGCTCACGAACCTTCTTCTCCGCATCAGTAGATACTTGCTTCAAGCCCCGATCAAGGAGTTCGTCGAACTTCTCAGGCAGTGACGGCAACGGAATGGTTTCGATAGACGTGCGTGTCTGTATCTCACCTGCTTGGCGCGCAGCTTCTAGTGCAGCCTTCTTATTTTTTATCTGTGTAGCGATGCCACCCACAACCGGACGACGCACGAAGTCGTCAACATCGGCATGAGGTTCTAGATACCTAGCGATCGCACGCTTGCGCTCGGTGATACTCGTATTTGCATTCCGAATCTGCTCATCAAGTTC
This sequence comes from Minisyncoccota bacterium, assembly GCA_041664265.1. Classification (GTDB taxonomy): domain Bacteria; phylum Patescibacteriota; class Minisyncoccia; order Phycocordibacterales; family Phycocordibacteraceae; genus C7867-001. Next base: position 62,682 of record JBAYLD010000001.1, on the reverse strand, counting down.
ACCAACCTTCTTTGCAAGGTTAACACCTTGCGCACCGAGCATGATCTGCAATAGGTTGCGACGATGGCTCGTTCCGACTGAGTCACCAGAATGTACATTCTCACTCGTGAATAGAGCGTCAAAAATTGCGAGGTTCGGTACAGTTGTGTCCCACGACTTGCCGTCGTATTTGACGTTCAAACCATTTATTCGCACGTCAACTTTCGCGGGGGCAGTCGCTCCTACTGAGTACCTCGCTTTGATATGGGAGTCGTCTCCGTCTCGCATCGAGCGGAGTATTGCGCTCAAGGTCGACTTGCCACGCCCATTCTCAGCAAAGACGAGGTTATAGCGCTTGAAAGAGAGGTCGCCCCGAGCCTTATATGCCCGTAAGCGCCCTATGTTCTCTATGGAAATGATTTTCTCTATCGCCATATAAGGAGGTTTTCATGAAAAGCCTATCATTTGCCATAAAAACCGCGAGCCCAACTCATTCGCCCTTACTCGTTTCCTCCTTTAATCCCTCTCCTGTTTGGTCATAATGTTATTTTAATTGGTAGTGGAAATAAGTACCATCGGGGAACTTTATGTTCGGCACCCATAGAGGCCTATCTTCCCATCCCTTGCTTGCTTCTCCGTTCAGGCGGTACATAGAGAGGACAATCTGATCGACGTATCTGCTGCCGAGTTCTCGATCGTTCTCAGAGAGGAGTGTTCGCGTTCCTTTGCCAATACTTCTATTGGTCCGAACTATGAGTCGGCAGGAATACTTTTTGCTCTTCTTTAGAGTCTCAACGCAATCAGGGAACGAGTGTTGATTCCACAAGTCTTCTTTCTCCACGCTTACAAGCCTCAAAATCTTTTCAGCCTCTGCGAGTGTAATTTCGCGCTCATCATCCGCAGAGCCAAGTTCGGCATCTAAGCTCTTAATGCTTGCCGCGGTTGGAAGCAGCGGGAAGTAGTTTACTCCTCCTGAAATAACGATTAGGTCTTCCCGAGAAACCACATTTGTTCTGGTTGGACGCGCCCCTGCCGGCGTAAGAATGCTTACTGCTTGCGGACCCTTAATCCTCAACGTTTCAAACAGAGCATTGTTTGCGTCATTCAACTCCTGGAACAGCTTCATTAGTGGGCGGGGGCTGAAGATCCTGCACAACCCAGGTTCCCGGTCATAGCCGAATATGCGCGCGTGCTGCCACGAGGTGTCAGCCTGCGGTGTTTTTGCGCTTCGGCAGTAGTAGACCACCTGCAGGCCTGGGAAAGTGACTCCTCGGCCGAGAGTATTGCCTCCGATGACGATATTAAGACCCTTGTCATACACAGAACCAACTGGAGTTTTCGAGTTCAGGACGATGATGTTCACATTCGGCATCCGCGTTCTGAGGAACCCGAGTATCTCTTCGAAGCTGTGAATGTCCGGTTTCGTTTTCTTAAGTTCCTCCCATGCGTCCCGGATGGCGAATTCGAGAGTCGATGAGTTTGCTATCAGGTCGCTTTTTACTCCTTCGAGGAACTTTTCTATTTTCGTTCTTACGGTCGCGTGTTCGCTGATTTTTGCTCCAGGATGGATTAGCAGTGTGCATACCGGTTTCTCTTTCGTAAGGAACAACTCCGAAGCGGCAACGAGGAAGTGCAGCACGGCCTCGCGCAGGCCGACAGGAACGTGTTCCGCCTTCAATAAATCATCGCGCTCGTTGTCTTCTGTCATAACGAGGCTTTGTGAATTCTCGCCGTAGAAAAAGTCCCCGCCGAGATACGACTCCCCGGGTGGCAGGTAGAAGGAGAACTCCGGTTTCCACATGGAATTAGATACCTGGAGGACGAGCGATTGTGGCGTAGCTGTTACATGGAGGTACATGCTTGATGGGGCTTGCCCGTCGATTCTTTCGAGCAGTTGGTTTATTGTGCTCTGGTCATTCTGATTTACTTTTGTATTGAGGCTCGACGCATCTGCCTCGTCATCCAAGAGGAACAGAGGTTCGTCTTTGTAGGTTTTATTGCTTTCAATGTTGTTGCACCAGGTCTTGAGAACGCTCGTATTCTTTTTGAGCACGAGCATCGTGGGCATCGCCAAGCTGCGGGTCAAGAATGCCTCCTCGTCCATCTCGCCGAGCACATTGAAGCCCGCCATAAATCCGCCGAGATACTGCTGCGCGCGTTCAAGGGTCTGCTTGTGCAGTATTACATTGTCGGTCGTGAATAATATGAAAAACTTGAACCCGCGATCCGCCGCGGCTGCCGCGATTGCAAGCATTTGTCCCGTCTTGCCGCTCTGCACATGTCCGTAGAGCAGTCCCGACTTATGGCTATTGAAGTCAAAGCTGTCGATGTGGAGACTCGCAAATTCCTCCGCGCTCTTCTTCAAAGCTAGCGCGAGGCCGGGCTTGTCGGCTTCAACTCGCTGCAGGTAGTTTTCTAGGAAGGTCATGCTTTGTTTGAGAAATCCAACAGCCACACATCCGGTTTAGTTGTCTGCTTGAGAGACAGCGTGCGGCGCCCGTAGTTTTTCAGAACTTCCTCGGTCACTGGCTGCCCGACTTTGAGGCAGCCGGAATTTTCCAGCCGCCCCTTTATCCATCGGCCCAGAGTCCTCAGGTCATTCTCCGATCTAAAGTTCTTTCCGTTCTGTCCTTCGACTTTACAGTTAAAGGACCACCCGTCGTCGGTGAAGACGTGGAAGACGGACCCGTTTTTCGGATATGACGGCGAGGATGTTATCTCTATCGGAACAATCAATTCGACTTCATACCAATGGCGGGGACGAATTGCCCCGGTTGCCTTGGACATTCTGCCTTTGCCGAAGTAAGCGTTCAAGTTGCTTTTTGCTTCCGGTTTCAGCGGCAAGTCGAAGACCTTATCAGTTACGGAGTTTTCAGCTTCGCGGTATGTCTCGGGGTCAGCTTTAGTGACTCCTATCCTGTCCTTCAGCAAGTCTCTCGCGTGGTTAAACGTGGAAGGCTTTTCCATTTCGAGAATGTTGTGGCAAGCCTTGTCAACCAGACTGGAGTGCAGCGCATCGAGTTCCGAGAGGATCTTCGCCTCGGTAAAAAGAGCGTCGACTTCCCATACGCGGCTGTCGACGATATTGCTCAAGTTCGACGATCCCATCACAGCAGAGACAGGCTCATCGGCTTTATAAAACACATAGGTCTTGCCGTGGAATTTAAAGGCGGTGCAAACGTATACTGCGCCGATGTCCCTTTCCTTAAGGAGCATAGCTAGATTTATTGCAGCTTCGTATTGCGCCTGAGTAAAACCCTCTCTGCCGTGCATGCCAAGCACCAGGCTGCACTTCTTGATTTTTCCCTCGTCAAAATAAAACGACAGAATCGATTTCAATTCCAAAAGAGACTCTTCTGTTATGTAGCCTGTCGCGATCTTTATGCTGTCAGACTTTACAACGCCGGCCTCAAAGGCTTCGCTAAACGACGAGTTATCAGACTCGCACGGTTTGATGTTCGAGTACAGGAGCTCCATGCAATCTGATTTTATAGTTCATCTAAAAATTGTTTTATTGCTTTAGCAATAGGCCTAATCCCGGCAGGGGGCACAGAGTTTCCAATCTGCCGCCTGACCTCTGTTATCGATCCAACAAAGACAAAGTCGTCGGGATAGCCAAACAAGCGGGCGCGCTCTCTGTTTGTGAGAGGGCGCAGCTCTTCATAGTGGTAACCCCATGTGCCGCCACCGCCGCCTGCGATGATGGTAGTCGAAGGTTTGTCCGGATGCAAACGCCGATAAACGTGGGATATCATGCCTTTCACGTAGTGAGGGGAACTCTTCGGAATGTCTGTGAAGTTTCCGCCTGGAGGTATGATCCTCAATTTCGCAATGGTTGAAGGAGCAATGTTCTGATGTTCATTGTTAAAGGGCACCCGCTGGACGCCTTTTAAGGCCTCCTTGGCAGTAACATAGTTGCCTGGAGAGTGCGTCGGGGCGGGCAGCTTGAATTCCTTCTTAAGATCCTTGCGCACGCCTACAATCAACACGCGCTCGCGCAGCTGCGGTGCTCCGTAATTGGCAAAGTTGATCTGATTGACGCTTACGCTATAGCCGACTTTCTCGAAGTCCTTTTTTATCTGTTCCACGGCCTTGCCTCCATTGGCGCTCATGATGCCTTTCACATTCTCGGCAACGAATAGCTTCGGCTTCTTGTCGAGGACAACGCGCACGAATTGCCGATAGAGATTCCCGCGGTCCGTTTTAAGCCCCATGCGCTTCCACAGCATTGAAAAGTCCTGACAAGGAAATCCTCCAAGCACAACGTCGCAGCTCGGTATCTTTTTATTTTCGATGTCGACAATGCTGCCTTCTGCGATGTGGTCGCCAAAGTTCTTCCTGAAGGTCTCGCAAGCCCAATGGTTCACATCGTTCGCCCATGCGAGTTCAAATCCTTCCTGTTGGAATCCTAGGTCCATCCCTCCAGATCCGGAAAAAAGCGAGACGATACGAAGCGGTTTGCTCTTCTTTGTCTCTTCCCGTTTTATCTTAATGGCGGGCGCGACTCTGACTATTGGTTTTTGTAGAGTCTGCATATTTTGCATTGTACACGCTGTTTGGACCGCAAGATATTGAAATCGGGAGAGTTTCCCAATCCGCGGCTTATCTGAGCCGCGAAATAGTGTTTGCCTAGTTGGGGATAACGCAATTATGCATGCCGCATGGACAGCAAAGTATCCAGAAAATGGCGCGGAATTTTTTTCAGGCTTGCGTTTTCAGAATGGCTTGTCGTTTCTAAAACGATGGAGATTTTGTCCGCCCTCCGCGCAGGTTTAGTACTGTATGGCACCAAACGAAAGTAGAGGTAGTCGAAGTGGAACCACAGCCCCGCCCCCCTCACGACTCGGCGAGTGTTCGCTTATTAGTTAGAACGAATGCAAACTATGACAATTGAACCGGTCTTCGGACACGGTGCTGTTTGGGGAGATGAGGACGATATGGGAGACGGCACGCTCATTGGGTATCGCGTGGTGAGCAAGACAACCGGTGCTGTGCTTGGCTTCGGAGAGACAAGGGACGAAGCCTTAACGAATGCAAGACGGAAGATGTTCCCAGTCGAAGTATGAGTCGTGCCTCTACCTACGCCCTGTTGTCAGTCTTTGAGGACACGCTGCGTATGAGAGCAGAGGTGCCTCTACCAGTCGCTATCGAGTTCCTGCGTACGCTTGGCGGGTACAATGAGCTTATAGGCTCGGATGTCGGCGAGATGCTGTTAGAGATAGACCGCATTATCCCTCGTGCCAAGTTCGCTGATGTGAGCGGGCATCCTAACCCTAACAACGGCAAACGAACCTACACGCTGGAGGTCGGGCGCGAAGGTTCCCCCGTGCTGTATATACGTCGCTACCTACATACCGGAGATTCTCCATTAAGTGAAGGAGACGTACAGGCAATAGAGCAGTTCGCGCGTGTCGCAAAGGCTGACGAGGTGTCGTATGAGCTCGAGATAGAGAACGAGACGCAGAAACGCTTCAATGGTCGGGAGTGGAGCGAGATAGTTACCGTGTCCCCTCCACAACCGGGGATGCCGTTCGAGGTCGCCCGAGAGGAGTTCCGCTTCTGGTGGGACTAACTGATATAGGTATGTACCTATCTGAACACAAAGCTCTCACCCGCATCGTTAATTACCTGTACCGAGACGAGAAGAAGCATTACGAAGAGGCTGCCGAACCGGAGGACCACATCTTCCGCGATGTCTTGGTGCTAGACAACGTGCTTGGCGAGGAGGAAAGATTCGGGCTCGCAGATGATGAGATCTAGGCAGTAGCATTATAGGGTCGTCCTACCGGCGGCCCTATTTTGCTGTGTTGCATCAAACCAATAGACGAACCACTTGTACATTTTGAGCCTCCTTTCTGGAATTAGCGTTATGTCTCCTTCCATCTCCCTCTTTATTTTACGACGCATGGCGGCGAAGATAATGTCGTAGGTCTGCACCAGTCTTCGCTCGGCCTCTCTTTTCTCTTCCTCCGTTTTTGGTTCGATATATTCGTATGTAACGGCAATGTCCTTTGTGCGATTTTTACGTGATTTCATAGCGTCATCGTTACTGCCACGCAACACATTTTCCTGAACCATCAGTAGCCCAGTGATACCCATCGTCGCAGTCGCAATGTGGGACATTGTTCACATCAGCAGCTCCTGCCCATATAGAGTGGGGTCCCAAACGATTCTCACAGTCTTTATTCGCCTCGATGCAGACGGCAACAGTGAGTGAAGGGTCTATCGTGCCGCCAGTCTTCGCCATGAGGTCGTTGATCTTATCGCAAACTCGCTGACCCGCTGATTGTTCCTCTGATATTGGCGGCTTAGGCGCGTAGAGCCTTGATGCTCCGTACGCTGTCGTCGCGATGATTATTAACCCACCGATCCATACGAATGCGTGCTTAGTGCTTTTGTACGGCATGCCACGATGATTATTGCCCGAGCGCAGCTTTTACACTAGCGATTGTTTTTGCATCGGCACCGAAGGACTGCAACAGCGAGAGGATCGCGGCGATTTGATTAGCCGCAAGATGAGAGCCGGTTGTCTTAGCCGGAGTGACTGCTACGCACTGTGCTCTCGAGTCAAAGAATTCATTAAACTTGTACCCGGATGCGCAGTCGCACAGCTTGCCGTTAAATACGCTGTTGGAGCCAAATTTACTGGTGCAGAACTGAGTTCCTAATACACAGGTGCTATCCCTTAAAATGTAGCCCGCATCACAGGTGATTGGCGTGCATACGTTATTTTTAAACGTGTATCCAGCACCGCATGTGCAATTGCCACTATAGCGACCGTTTCCCAGTGATGTGCATTGCGTGCTTGCCGCTTGTTCTTGTTTCGATTTGTAGCTCGCCATGCACGGCTCATCCGCATTGAGATACATTGTGACTTGAGCAATGTCTCCACCGTCGATATGTAGCATATTAGCTGTGCAGGACGTGTATGCAGCATAGCCATACTGCGACTTTAGTGCGCTCTCTTTGTCTTGTATTCGTTGCCACGACTGTTGTTGTGCTTGGGCCTGTGATTGCTGTTGCTGAATGCTCTGATCCACTCCACTGAATGGATTGCTACAGCCTCCTAACAGTGGATCACACCAAAGAAGGCTGGCGGAGGCATGATGGAAAGGAAAGAGGAGGAATAATCCAAATACGCCCGCGATGATGTGTTTATATTTCATACGACTCCGGCGGTCATGTTGGTAATTACCGGCGCGGAGTCATATGACAGCACTGAACCCCACGCCAGCAGACCTTGCGGTCTCGTAACATCCTTTCGGAGTACGGCTCGTCGAGAGACGCTGAACGTGGGGTTCAGTACTCTCGACGAGACTTTGTTATTCCGGGCATGCGCGGGATTCCTCCTGCGTTTAGCCCTTTGTTGTCGCACATAGCAATTTTACCACGTGGCGTGAAGGTACTAAAGGTACGTTAGTTGTATCTAGAGTAATGGCTTTTCGGCGGCATAAACGTATTTTGCCTCAACATCGGATGCATAGCGGCCAGAGATTGACACAAGCCAATTTGCGTACTCTGGCATAGTGACTTCTATGGAATACGAGACTAACCCGGCGCACAGTAGTGTTCATAGAGCCCGAAGAGGGGTAGCGGAAAGTCTCGTATTCCAATCGACACGCCGCCACTATCCCTCTACGGGTTTTATTAATTTTACTGTTAATCATGAAAGACATTATCGCCTCTAACGGCACTTTAAATCCAAATGAAAAGTTCGATCCGTTCTATCATTTTTCCGATGTCCCCGAAGGAGTTCGTATTCCAGAATTCGAGCGCCTAGATCTCTTTGACGAATACGTGCATGGGTTGATGAAAGGAATTGAAGCCGAAGACAAACAGTCGGTAGATGCATTATGGCCGAAGGTCCAGTTATGGAATACCACGGCTAAACTCCCGTATCCTAATGATGAATATCTGCGCGAAACGTTTGATGCGTTAATTGAATCGATTGCTCATGAGAGAAATCGCGAGAAACTCGCTCAGTTAGCAGAAGCGAACAGCGGTGAAGGTGGAAAAGGACCATCGCAGTCTACGCGACTCGTAAATATGATCCTGGAGAACCCAAACGTCACTTTGTTTAAGGACGAGTATGACGTCGCTCATATTAGGATTCCTGTTGAAGATCATTCGGAAGTTTGGCCCTGCAGGAGTGGCGCACTCACTCGCTGGCTCGGTGGCGAATTCTACCGCCTAACGCGCGGAAAGACCGTAGCCGGCAGAGAGAGCATGAAAGACGCCGTTAGTCTGCTCGAAGGCCGCGCCATCAACGAGTGCGAGGAACACCGACTCTTTAATCGCATAGCTCAGACACCTGAAGCCGTGTGGTACGACCTCGCCGACAAGAAGTGGCGTGCGGTTCGAATAACACAAGAGGGGTGGAGCATTGTGACAGATGTCCCGATGCTCTTTCGCCGCTTTTCGCACCTTGCCCCGCAAGTAGAACCAGTGCGGGGAGGATCGGTGCGGGATGTCCTGAAATTCGTGAATATCACCGATCCAGAACAGCAAACACTCTTCCTCGTGCATTTAGTCGCTTCATATATTCCAGGTTGGCCTCATCCAGCACTCTATGTGTACGGTTCTCAGGGATCTGCGAAGTCCACGCTCAGTCGCATCGTGCGCAAGCTCATCGACCCTTCCAAGATCGAGGTCGTGAGTCTGACTCGCCACGAGGGAGACCTGGCCCAGCAGCTCGGCCATCACGCCTTTCTCTTCTTCGACAACGTATCGGAGATGCCTGACTGGATTTCTGATCTTCTCTGCCGGGCAATAACCGGCGGAGGGTTCAGCAAGCGCGAGCTGTACACGAACGATGACGACGTGATCCGCTACGTCATGGCTAGCATAGGCATAAACGGCATAAACGTCGCATCCAACCGCGCGGACCTGCTCGAACGAAGCCTCCTGCTCAAGCTCGAACGCATGGACAAAAGCAACCGCAGACAGGAGTACGATCTAATGGCTGACTTCGAGGTTGCTAGACCTCGCATCCTCGGAGCAATTTACGACACTGTTGCGAAAGCGATGGCCTTAAAACCTAACATCAAGGTGGACGAGCTTCCACGAATGGCAGATTTTGCATTGTGGGGTTGCGCAGTCGCCGAAGCACTGGGAATCGGCCAAGAAGCGTTCCTTGCCGCGTACTTCCACAACATAAACAGTCAGAGCGAGGAACTAATCAACGACAATACCGTTGCCACTATCCTTGTTGCCATCGTCAATGCGCACGATGGCATGTGGGAAGGCAGCCCGAGACAACTGTTTAAGGCATTCAAGGACCAGGCCATGGACGACAAAATCGCGGATAACCGTCTTCCAGCGAGTCCGTCTGCTCTAACGCGTGAAATCAACAGATTAAAGACTCCACTTGAAGAGACTGGAATACGCGTTGTATCTAGCAGCGATGGCAATGACCGAAATATAGCCATCAGCAAAATGCCACGACTAGGATAGGGCGCGACTTACGCTATTTGTGGGCTATGTACGGGTAGCGATGTGTGAATGGGTGATCACAAACAGCTCGCAACGCCTCACTCCTCCCTCTACCTCTCTTTGTGTGTGAACAGATGGGTGACGGCCTTATCGCAAGTGTCCACAAATGCCGTAAGTCGCGTATTGCTATTTTAAATCACATGATGCTAGAATACCTCCGTGCGGGACAATCCCACACGTTGCACATTGAAATAACTAGCCCTCTACCGGAAATGACCGGACAATGCGAACCTCTAGGCTACTCGGGTCCGCAGCGAGATCATCAACAGCGATGAAAACACTCGTGGCAAATGAAGTAATCAGATCAGCAATGATCTCACTCAGATAAAGGTGATATTTGGCCGTTTTGTCACCCAAGCCTGCTTCCTTAGAGCAGTGACTTGTGTAACGTCCCTAGTTTAATAAGAGCAGTTATACCTAACATTGGTACGACTTTTCTTATTAGAATGGGGGCGTTTTTAAATACCCCAGTACGACGGAGTAGGAATTATTAGACGCGGATTCGGAACGACGAATGCCCTTTGTCCCTCGCGCCACAAAAAATATACGACTATGAAAAAGTCGAGAAAGTCAGGTTCGGAGCAAAGGAGGATTGGTGCGTTTGTCTATGTACGGGCAGATGGTGATGAACAGTATCTTGACGATCAGGAGACCTTTTTGCGCAGACAATGCGACAAGGAGAAGTTTGAAGTGTTGTGTGTACTTCGGGAAGTAGATGTTCCGACGATAGTCGAAGCGATTAAGGTTGCATTCAAACGGAAAAACGAAGTAAAACTCCTCGTATCCGTCGATGTGGCCCTGAGAACGTATTGGACTTGGAGAGGGATAAGGGAGCAAGGAAAGAGATTTGCAATCGGACGATCTTGGCGCTTAGACGACATTAAGGAGCTATCGTCCTTCGATCCAACCGAAGAGATCCTAGCGTTAATGAACTTCACTACAGTGATGAAGCAGAACAGCGAAGAGATTAATGAAAACGTTCATGCGTTTAGCGCCAGAACGCGTTAGCACGTTCAAACAACTCTACAGCAAGCGGTATGGGATTACACTTAGCGACCAAGAGGCTCTCGATAAAGCCATTCGCTTCGTCTCTCTTATCGGGGTGGTTCTCAAAGAATCCGCGCGTCACATTGAAAGCGCGACAGTCACACCCACTAAACGACTCGATTCGCAGTTAGCAAATTAACAAATCAACCAAACAATATGACCAAGACAAAAGAGGCAGCTATCCGGTATTTCGCGTACCTGAGAAAATCCAGCGAGGATAAAGAACGTCAGGCGATATCAATCCCTGCGCAAAAAGAACAAGTACTCAAAGCATTCCCTGGATTCGACGTCGAGTTTATCGTTGAAGAGAGAAGCGCATTCAAACCATTCAACCGTCCGGCATTCTCTGAAATGCTGGAACGCATCAGCAAGGGCGAACGCCGAGGTCTTTTGGCGTGGCAACCGGATCGGCTATCACGAAACGAAATAGACGCGGGGAACATCACTTATATGCTGCGTGACGGTAACCTGAAGGAATTACGTTTCTGTGTCTATCACTTCGAGAACAATCCAGCAGGCATATGGATGCTTCAAATGGCGCTCTCGCAGTCTCAGTATGAATCGGCGAAGAAGGGCCAGGATGTGAAGCGCGGTACGAGCATGAAGGCTCGGAATGGAGATTATCCAAGTTCTGCTCCGCTTGGTTATCTAAATGAGAAGTTCGCCGAACGCGGAAAGAAGCGAATCCTAGTCGATCCAGAGCGATTCGATCTCGTGCGTAAGATGTGGGACCTCATGCTTACAGGCAAGTACACCGTGCCGCAAATCTGGAAGATTGCGGGCGAGGAGTGGGGCCTTCGTGCGCACGCAAGAGGAGGAAAGAGCAACGGCAACAAACCGCTCCCTCGCAGTCTGGTCTACCTGACATTCATTCGCCCGTTCTATTACGGCGAGTATGAATTTCCTCTAGGGAGTGGCAATTGGTGCAAGGGTAACCACGTTGCGATGGTCACCAAGGATGAATTCGATCGCGTACAGTTCCTGCTTGGCAGGGCTGATCGCCCACGTCCGAAGACGCACGAGTTCGCGTATCGTGGTCACATGCGATGTGGTGTGTGTGGGGCGGCAATCACAGCAGAGAGGAAGTATAAGAAACTCGCCTCAGGCGAGGTGCGTTCCTACATCTTCTATCATTGTACCCATCACAAGGATTATGTTTGCACACAAGGATCCATCGAAGAGAAAGTCCTCGAAGCACAGGTGATGAGCAGTCTTGTGGATTACAGCGTTCCTCCCGAGTTCAAAGCATGGGCGCTTGATGCACTGCGCGAAATGGATAAGGAGGAAGGCCAGGAAACCAAAGCAGTATCCGAGAACCAGAAGAAGGCCCTCGCTGATTGCGTGCGCCGGATGGATGCTCTTGTGAACATGAGAATGAATGATGAGATCCCAGAGGATGTCTTCCGCGCGAAGTCTGCGGCACTCAAAGCGGACAAACAACGCATGGAAGCTGAAATGGCGGCAAGCGATGATGGAGCCGGGGATTGGCTCGCAGTCGCTGAGCGCGGTTTCAACTTCGCTGAGCGCGCATTGATCGCCTTTGAGAAAGACGATTCCGATGATCGCAAGGCCCGAAGAAGCATTCTCGCCAATTTAGGTTCGAACCACGAGGTAATCGACAAGATGCTGAGGGTTAATGCGGATATTCTGCTTGAGCGCATATCGAAAGTGTCATCTGCCGTTGAGGAAGAAAAAGGGACGTTAGAACCGACAAACGACGGCTTAACGAAAGAGGATTACGCAGTCATCGCACATGAAAATCCACGATTGCTGCGGGTCAGGGACTCGAACCCCAATACCATCCTCCAGAGGGATGTGTCCTACCATTAGACGAACCCGCAATAGGGAAACAATACGATATCGAGCACGTTTATTCAATATAACTCCTAAGGCGACGCCTCAGAAGCCGCCTTATTTTGAGCCGGGTGCAAGCATCTCGGCCTGCTCATCGCGCAACTGCGTAAAGGCGTCCATCGTCCATTCGCCCTTCTTCAGGACGCCAGCTATCCAGTTGCCGCCGACAAGATGCGGCATCATGACGTAGTCTGCCCCTGCTGCGTACAGCTCCTTTATTTCTGCATACTGGTATGCGTTCGCGACGATGAATGTTCCCGAGCGCGATTGGCGCATGTGCTGCAGCACCGTCAGCTGGTCGTCCAGCGCCGGTATGGTGAGTACCACAAGCTTCGCTTGTGCGAGCGGGAGGTTCTCTATGAACTCGAGATCTGATGCGTCGCCGAAGAATAGGGAGATGTGCTTGTCGTGTATACGGCGTGTCGCATCCGGATCGTAATCAACCACGGCGATTTTCAAGCCCGCTTCATGCAATGATTCGGCGACGTACCTACCGATGCGGTGATACCCGACGATCCAGACGTCAAACATCTCGGAGACTTTTTCTGCCTGGCGATGGCGATCAGCGCCGAACAGGTTGAACCACGGGAGCAAGAAGCGGTATATGCGCTCGTTGTAGAGTATGAGATATGAAGAGGTGAAGATGGTCAGGAGCGCGACCATCGTAAAGATGGAGAGTTCCCGTCCTGAGACGAAACCGAGATTCGCCCCCGCATAGAGAAGGACAAAACCGAATTCGCTCACTTGGGCCGCGGTGAGCCCGGCGAGGAAACTGTTCCTCCTCGTGAATTTAAGCAAGCGGAACAGGACATACAGTATGAGCGGGTTGCCGATAAGGATAAACAAGGAGAGCACAATGCTTGGCAGCCAGATATCCGAGAGGGGGCTCATGCCCATTTGCGTCCCGAGGACTATAAAGAACAGCACCAGGAAGAAATCGCGCAAAGCCCGGATGCGGCTCCCGATCTCAAGCTTGAAGGGCGAAGAAGCCAGTGACACCCCGGCTACAATGGCTCCTATCTCGATGGAGAGACCGGCGGCAAAAAAAGCGCTCGCCACGCCGAAACACCAGGCGACCGTGAAGAGAAAGAGCATCTCGCTTGAATGCGATATTCTCCTCAAGAAGCCGGGCAGAATGTAGCGTGAGCACAGGACGACGGCGATCGAGAGGAGAGCGACCTTCAAAGCGAGGAGCGCAAGCTCGCCCGAGATGCTGGAGCCGGTACGCAGCAGCCCGAGCGCGACGATCATCGCCACGGCGATGAGATCCTGTACAATCATCAATCCGATGGTGTGTCTGCCGTATACGGTCTCGGTGTCCTTCTTCTCCGACAGGAGCTTCATGATGATAATCGTGCTTGAGAACGTGATCGCCCCAGCAAGGAATAGTGAAGTCCATAGAGAAAAATCGAGCCACAACAGGATGGCCGAGCCGAAAACGATTGTGAAGGCGATCTGTCCGATACCGGTGATAAAAGATGCTCTGCCTATCTCTTTGAGGTGATTTAAATTCAGATTCAGTCCGATGACGAACAGCAGGAGGATGACACCGAACTGAGCGAACGCGTCATACATCTCCTTCCCGCCGTGCACGATGTTGAAAAAGAGCGGTCCCGCAATGATACCCGCTATGATATAGCCGATTATGAGGGGCTGTTTCAGGAGACGCACAAAAAAAGCGACTACCGTTGTTAGTGCGAGAAGAATGCTTATCTGGAGAAAGACGTTGTCCACGCCCTAGATTTTATCATGAAAACCGGGCGGTCGTCGAAGCAAGCGCATCCCCAATCGAAGCTATCAGATTTCTGCTATACTTAACTCTTATATGCAGAGCCAGAAACTTCGACCGTATTTCTTGGTGCTTTTCCTCAGTGGGGCGCTTGCCCTTGCGACCGCGATTTTCTGGCCATTTTTGAAGCCTTTGGCTCTCGCTTCGGTGTTCGCGGTCGTGCTCCAAGGGCTCTATAGCAGAGTTTCTAAACTGCTCGGCGGCTGGCCGAGCGCCTCGGCGCTCCTTACTATTGCTCTCAGTGTTTTGCTTATACTTATTCCGATCTCTGTTGTCGGTGTGTTGGTCGGGAACGAGGCGCGCGACTTGTATGCCTCGATCGAAGCGGGGGGTGGGCAAAGCGCTGTCTCACAGACGTTCCTCCGCGTCGATGAGCTTTTTGGCGGGAGCATCCCGGGACTTGAAGAATTTTCTCGCGACGTCTCGGTGGATATCGACACGTATGCAAAAGAAGTGCTGCAGTGGATCACGGGGCATGCAGGAGAAATCTTCTCAAGCGTTTCCCAGCTCCTCCTCTCTTTCTTTATTTTTTTCATCGCCCTGTATTATCTCCTGCGCGACGGGAAGCGCGTGCGACAGATGCTTATCGAACTCTCTCCTTTGAATGATAGTGAAGACGCGGGGATCTTCGATCGGCTCGAACTCGCGGTTAATTCGGTTATAAAGGGGAGTCTCGTGGTCGCCTTGGTGCAGGGAGTCCTCACGACGATCGGCTTCACGCTCTTCGGGGTGCCGAACGCCATCCTCTGGGGAACGGTCACCGCAGTCGCCGCGCTTATCCCTGGTATAGGGACAGCGCTCGTTTTTATCCCCGTCGTCGCGTTCCTCTTCATCACCGGGTCGACCGTCTCGGCACTGGGACTTCTTGTGTGGGGTGCCCTTGGCGTCGGGCTTATCGACAATCTCTTGGGTCCCAAACTTATCGGAAGTAAAATGAAACTTCATCCGCTGCTCGTGCTGCTCTCGGTTCTCGGCGGGCTCGTATTCTTCGGCCCCTCGGGTGTCTTCCTCGGCCCGCTGTCGCTGAGCCTCTTTTTTGCGCTTCTCTCGATTTATGCTGACGTTTCGCGCCAGGAATGAATCCCGCTTCTGTTTAGGAATTTTCCATTTTGGCGAAAAGTAAGCTACTGTGGCTTTCATGAGCCGAGAAGAGAGCGTCCTGCGCTTTGAGAAAGTTTCGTTTGACTATGGGCACAACAAGCCGATTCTCGATGAGGTTGATTTCCCTGTGCGCCGGGGGATGAAGATGGCGGTCATGGGCCAAAACGGCGCGGGGAAGTCGACTCTCTTCGCTTTGATGGCAGGGACGTTGCGGCCTGAAAGCGGCGAGATACACGTCTCGCGCGGTGTGACGATAGCGACCGCGCCGCAGGTGGTTCCGCGCGCGGCGCTCGGGCTCACAGTGCGCGAATTTTTCCAAAAATGTTTCGACAAGCCAGTCTATGATATTGATCCAAAGATTGATGCCGTGCTTGAGGTGGTGAATCTAGAGCAGCATGAGAAGCTGCATGAGCGGGTCATGAGCAGCTTCTCAGGCGGCCAGCAGGCGCGCCTCTTGCTCGCCTCGGCGCTTATCCAGAATCCCGATCTGCTTCTCTTGGATGAGCCGACGAATAATCTCGATGCCGCCGGCATCGCACATCTCACAAAGTTTTTGGTCGACTATACGGGGACCTGTATTGTTATCTCGCACGATGCGCAATTTTTGAACGCATTCACCACCGGCGTGCTCTACCTCGATGTCTTCACGCGCAAGGTTGAGCAGTACAACGGGAATTATAACGATGTGCAGCGCGACATCGTGGCGCGCATTGATCGGGAGAACAAGAAGAACGCACAGCTCGCAAAGAAGATCCAGGAGAACAAGGACAAGGCGAACTTCTTTGCGCAGAAGGGTGGCAAGATGCGCCTCGTCGCGAAGAAGATGCGCACCGAGGTAGAGGAAATGGAAGAAGAGAAGGTGGAGGTGCGCAAAGAGGATAAGACTATCCGGCCGTTCACGATTCCCGCACAGCCGGATTTGGGCGGTGTGGTCCTGGCGCTGTCTTCGTACACCTTGCATGGTGGCAAAAAGCCGGTGAAGAAAAAGGCGAATATCTCGCTACGGAAAAATCAGCATTTGCTTTTGCGGGGACCAAACGGCATCGGCAAAAGCACCTTGCTCGAACGGCTTGTCCTCGGCTCGCCAGAAGGTGCGCACATAACCGAAGGAGTGAAGATCGGCTACTATCGCCAAGATTTTTCCACTCTTGATTTCGACCAAACCGTGTTCGCTGCACTCATAAAGGCGATGGGGCAACCCGATGAGCAGAAACTCCGCGCGACGGCTGCGGGCTTCTTGCTCACTGCAGAAGTTATGCAGACGAAGATCGGGAGCCTCTCTGAAGGGCAGAAGGGTCTGGTCGCCTTTGCCTCCCTCGTCTTAGAGCGGCCAGGCCTCCTTATTCTCGATGAGCCGACAAACCATATTAACTTCCGCCATCTACCCGTTATCGCCAAGGCGCTCGACCAGTATGCAGGCGCGATGATCCTTGTCTCGCATGTGCCCGAGTTCGTCGCACAGATCCGCATTGACGACATCCTTGATTTAGGGAAATAAGAATAAGTATATGGCGGCAGATTCTCTCAAGATCTTAAAAAAGCGCCTCATCGAGATTGCGCGTCTTGCTTCGGTCGGCGATGTATTAAGTTGGGATCAAGAAGTGTATCTGCCGAGGAAGGGGGTCGAAGCGCGCGCGAACGCACTCGCATGCATCAACGGCATCACGCATCAGAAGCTGTCCGCGATCGATGATGACCGGCTGCTCTCGAAGCTGAAGAAACAAGTCGATGCGAAAAAACTCTCGGGAGGGAACGCAGCGATTGTTACCGAGACGTGGCGTACCTATGCACGCCAGAAGAAACTATCGGAAGCGTTTGTCGCACAGATGTCAGAAACAACGTCGAGAGCCTATGCCGCTTGGGTGCGCGCGCGGGAGGAGAGCGATTTCGGCATGTTTCTCCCCTGGTTGAAGAAGATTGTGGATCTGAAGCGTGAAGAAGCAGGACTCGTCGGCTTCAATGATTCCCCCTACGACGCGTTAATCGACGAGTATGAGCCGGGCTCGACCGTTCAAAGTATTGAAGCTTTGTTCAGTGATCTAAAACAGTTCCTCGTCCCTTTTATCGGTGCGCTCGTGCGCTCCGGTGACAAAGTCGACCCGGCGCGTATCCTCGGTGCGTTCCCGCTCGACCAACAGTTGGCGTTCAACCGATTTGTCTCTGAGCAGATGGGCTTCGATTATGCCGCAGGGCGGCTGGACCAGAGCCCGCATCCGTTTACCGCGTCCTTCCATACGCAGGATGTCCGCATCACGACGCGGATGCGAGAAGATGATCTCATGTATGCGCTCGGCTCGACGATTCACGAGACCGGCCACGGGCTCTATGAACAAGGATTGCCTCTCCGGCACTTCGGCACGCCGCTCGGGGAGTCGTCATTTGCAAGCATCCATGAGTCGCAGTCGCGGCTCTGGGAGAATAATATCGGCAGAAGCACGGCATTTTGGAAGTATTTTTACCCGAAGATCCGGAAAGAATTCCCAGAGCCGTTCAAGAAAATTCCCCTTAGTGAATTTATGCGGATCATCAACAGGGTCGAGCCGTCTCTTATTCGCACCGAGGCAGACGAAGTAACCTATAATCTCCACGTCATCCTTCGTTTCGAGATTGAGAAGGAGATGATCGAGGGGACGCTCCCTCTTGAGGACTTGCCTGCGATCTGGAACGCCAAGATGAAAAAATATCTCGGTATCAGTGTTCCGAATGATCGGCTCGGCGTCTTGCAGGATATGCATTGGGCGGTCGGGGATATCGGCAACTTCCCCGCGTATACGCTTGGTACGCTCTATGCTGCCCAGTTCTACACCGCCATGCAGCGAGCCGTTCCCGATTTGTCTGAAAAAATAGCGGCAGGCGACTTTGCGACGCCGCGCGAATGGCTTCGGGAAAACATTTATCGCCACGGTAGGCGATATCGCGTCGCCGACCTGGTGAAGCGGGCGACGGGAGAATATCCGAACAGCCGTTATTTTATCGAGTACCTGAAAGAGCGGTACGGTGCCGGAGTTTGATTTCTGTCCTTTTTTCAGTTAGGGTTGCCACGGAGTCGAGAGAATCGACATGCCCTTTATAGGTATTGAAAGAAATACAACAATAAAACAAAGAAAAGGAGGTGTCTCGTGATGAAAGGAATAACATTGTCAAACGGCCATGTACTGCGGTATGTGGTCGCGAGCGGCGCCCTCGCCTTCGACGGCAAGGGCTGGCCCTGGGAGAAGTGGCTGGTGAAGCTCGGCTTCATCAAGCCCGAGTTATTCGAGGTCGTGTTGAAGACCTTAACGCTTAAATCGCGGAGAGGAAACTTTCAGTGGTGGAATCCACTGACTTGGCTCCTGATAAGTCCATGGAGCTGTATGAAGCTCATCACTGGGGGTGCGGTCAACAAAGTCGGCCTCACCAATAAAGGATTCAAATGGTGGTGGCTTAATGTCGCGCCGAAGATAGACTTCGATCGGTATTCGATCATTGTGTCGCTGTATGGGACGACCAAAGAGCTGGTGTACATGACCGAATTCCTCAATCAATTGAGACTGGCCGCGATCGAACTTAACCCCTCGTGCCCGAACACAGGCCACGGGATGCCTTCTGCTGATGAGGTGATCGACAGCGTGAAGGCTGTCAAGGCAGTCACGCGGCATCCGGTCATCGTCAAAGTGTCGGTCGTCCAGGCGTACGAGAAGATAGCGGAAAGTCTCAAAGGTATCGCCGAGGCGATCAGCCTCAACAGCGTGCCGTGGGAAGTGATCTTCGGCCAAGCAAAAAGCCCCCTCTGGCGGCTCGAAAAGAGAGTCGGAGGAGGTGGGGGCGGTGTGTCGGGCGAGCTGGCGCAACTGCTGAATTGGCCGGTTGTCGGTAAACTGGCCCGACAAGGGGCACTTCCGGTCATTTGTCCGGACATCATGGAATTTAAGAATCTCGACTATGTAAGAGAGATGCTTGGTGCAGGAGCCGTAAGCTTCGGCACGATCCATTTGCCCACCAAGGGCGAGTTCTGGCGGACTCTGTTTACCAACCCCTGCAAGCCGACGAAGTTCGTCGAGCGGTATGAAGCAGAAGAAAAAAAGAGAAAGGAGAAAACGCCTCATGAATCAAATGATCGAAGTTGATGCTCTCGCAGATGTGCACACGCACTTGCGAGAAGGGGAGTTGATCGCGCCGCTCATTGTGAATGCTATCGCGGGTGGGGCGGACGTGCTCGGCGCTATGCCGAACACGAAAAAGGGCTTACGAACAGAACAAGAGGTATCCAAGTACGTGAACGGTTTGACACAGGCGGGACATCAGCAGTTTTTCGTCTCCGGGAAAGGTGTTTCGTTCATCCCGTCCGTTCTGATCACAGAAGAAACCACGAAGAAGGACATTGATGAATGTGTAAAGGCTGGAATCAGGGACGGGAAGGTATATCCATTCCTACGGACGACCAACGCGCTCTACGGCGTGAAGCACTATGGGCGGATTCTCCCGATCGTAAAACACTGCGGCAAAGTTGGGATGAGAGTTCACTTTCATCCCGAACATCCCTCTATGATCTTCAATAATCGCGATGCAGAGTTCGCATTCTTGCCGATCGCACGGATCTTCCTTGAAGAGACCGATGCGATCATCATCTGGGAGCATGGTACTGATGCGCGGTGCATCCCGCATTGGGAGAATATGGCTCTGACCGGCAGATTCGCTTTGACTCTGACCGCTCACCATTTGGCGACGAATGAAGATCTGTCCTTTGGTGATGTTCGCTCAGTGTGCAAGCCGCCGGTCAAGACGGAAGATGATCGTCGCGGGCTGATTGATCTGGTCGCCAAAGATTATTCGTGGGTCATGGCCGGCGGTGACTCAGCCTTCCACGACAAGTCTGCAAAACAGGTAGAAGAGGGAACCTGTGCCTGTGGTGCGTACACTGGCCCGTTCCTGATGCCGCTGTACGCACATGCTCTGGATAAAATTATCGCTACTGAAAATGGTATCCAGACCTTCGTGAACTTCACGAGCCGAAATGCGAGGAGGCTCTACCTCTTACCCGAATCGTCACGCACGCTTACGCTTGTTCGAGGGGAATCATGGTATGTACCGCGGTCTTATCGGATAGGTACACAAACTGCGTTACCCTTCGGAGTCGGGCAGTATGTCGGTTGGAAACTCGTTGATTAATGTTCTTTCACTCAGCCCCGACGGTAACGTCGGGGTTGTCTATTTCCCGCGGCCAAAATATTTTTTGAGGAGCGCGACGTGCTCGGGGTAGGTCTCGGTGCAGTGGAATTGTCCCGCGTTGTCGTGGAAGTAGAAGAGGCAGGGCGTCTGCTTCGGATTCAGAGCGGCCAGCACTGCGGCGACCGAGGGGTTGGCTATGGGTGTCGGTGGCAGTCCGGGGTGTAGGTACGTGTTGTAGGGCGATTTGCGGAAGATGTCTCCGGGCGCGATCTTGGGCCACCAGCTGGCTACCGATGCGTTATTCGCTTTTGCATATTGGACCGTGGCATCTATCTGAAGTCGCATGCCGATGAAGAGTCGATTCCAAATGATGCCTGATATGATGCGTATGTCATCAGCCCCTCCCGCTTCGCGCTCGAGGAGCGAGGCGATCGTGAGCGCTTGGTCGAGCGGTACGACCGCGGCGGTCTCCGGACCGTAATGCGAGAGGATTTCTTCTGAAAATCGCTCGTTCACGAGTGCTTGTACCGCAAGCGGTGTCATCTTTTTATTCACCGGGTACGTCCCCGGCACAAACGAGCCCTCGGGTAAGGGGAGTGAAGATGATGCGGTCGCTGTGGTAAACTCTTTCGCCTGAGCAGCGTCCCACGCAAGCGTTTTTGCAAACGTCTTTGCCACCTGCTCCTTCCGCATCCCCGGCGTGATGGTGACGATGCGGCTGTCTACGCCGGCTACCGCAGCGACGCTCTGGTACCAGGAAGCTTCGGCGATGGCGCTTGCGATCCATTCGAGCACGCTCCATACGGCATTCTCGGCGTTTATGGCCGCCGCTTGGAGCGGGGAATGGGGGCTCTCGAGGAATGCGTTTACCGCCACGTCTTCGATGATGGTCTTGTTTTTAGGGTCGACAGTAACAGGAAATTGCTCTTGCATTGTGGAAGCCGTTTGCTGCTTCTCCTGCTGTGCGTGCCAAGCGACTATCCCGGGAAATGAGAGAATAACGCTCCCAGAGACGATGCCGACGAGCACTATAATGCCTGATATCTCGAACGCGCGTCTCATATTGCTCCACTATACCATCACTTATTTGCTTAGGATAAAAAGGGCCGGAGAAGCTGCAGCTCTGTGCAGCTTCTCCGGCCAACTACGCGTTGATCTGCATCATAGTTTTTCCTATGTTAGCGATCGGCTCGTAAAATATCCTCGCGCATCCCTCTTTTGCTTTGCAACGCGCTACCGGTAACATACCAATTGATTCGTGGAGTTTTGGTTAAGATCGACACACGCGTTGGCGCATGTATCAAACCTACGCGAAACCGGGGAAGTAGTCGGTCTTGATACGGGAACGAGAGACGCCCATGGTGTGGAGGCCACGCGCTGTTGCTGAAACCATGGCAGGGGGCCCGGAAATATAGAACGTGCGCTCTTTATAATCAGGAATTTCGTTCGCGATCAGCCCTTCATGTATTCTCCCCGCGTATGTCCCGGGCACAGGATGCGGTTCGCCCGTGAGTACGTACACTGTTTTCATACCGATCTTTTGTGCAGCTTCGTCAAAGGTTTCTTTGTATGCGATCTCGGAGGAGAATTTATTTGAATACAGCAACACGATCGAACGTGTATCGTTTGTATCCACGAGATAGCGCACCATACTACGGAAGGGCGTGATGCCGATACCGCCTGCGATAAACACGAGCTTTTGTGCAGGATCCTTCGGGAGGACGAAGTCTCCTGTGAGTTGCGAGACAGAGACAGTATCACCTATTTGCAGACCGTCGAGTGCTTGTTTAAAACTGCTCTTCGGCTCGTAAAACTTCACACCGAGGCGCACCTCTTCTTCAGTTGGCGATGAGGCAATCGTGAAGTACCGGCGATTGCCGCGGTTATCGGAGGAGCGGTGCGGGATCGTCCATTCGAGATATTGCCCCGGATAGAAGTTAAAAAGCCAATCGGGCTTGAACACAAAATCGTACATGCCCGAGGCGATTTTATTTTTCCCTATCAGCGTCAGGGTGAAGCGACCCTCGGGGCTCACGAAGTAGGCGAAGAGATTACCGACGAGAAGCGCGATTTCTGGTGTGAAATAGAACGAGCCGATGTGGATGTTCGGAGCGAACAAGAAGCCGATGATTGCTCCAAATGCCAGCCTTCCCAAACGCGTGGACGGCATCGTGAGGGGTTCTGTGAGCATCACGAATGCGAGGAAAAAGAACGGGGAGTGGAGGAATGTCTGTACGATGGGCGTCAGGGAACTGCTGTTGGGGGAGGTAGCGACAATGGTTACCAGCGCCACAATCGAGAAGGAGGCGACCAGGTCGAATCGGCGGATCTTACGTACGATAAGCAGCCCGCCGAGGAGTACAAGCGGCAGGAGGGGCAGATTCCCGCCGACCCACCAGGTTGCCCCTTGGTTAAGGGCGAGTGACGAGAAGGCAACACCGAATGCGGCAGGGTTGAAGAGGTGCTTCTTATGGACTGCCACAATAAACTTGGACGCCATCGCCCATGCCGATGCAAAAACGATAAAACTGACGCCAAGGTAGTCGGTATACGCAACAGGAGAGATGATGAGTACGAGAATAAGAGCGGTGATGTATACCGACTCGACGTTCGTCGGCGCGTCGAATCCTTTTGCAAATACTATATTGGTGATCCAACACGTTGCGAAAATAAGCACTGTTGAGAAGGCAAGGTCGATAGGGTCCACAGGGAGCCAGCCGAAGATGCCGAAAGACGCCGCGATGATAAGGAGTGCGATGAGATAGTACAGCACCAATCGGTACATCGTTATCTTATTGAGAAAATGGTCGACAAAGGAGAGCATATTACTTTTCTGCCTGCGCAAGCGCAGCAGCGATCGATTGTTGGAACGCCTCGCTCGTGAAAGTCGCGCCAGAGACCGTTGCCACCTGTGCGCTCTGGGCCCGGAGCGCTTCTTGGATGAGGATAGGCATTGCCTCATCATTGACTATACGCGACGTGTCGCGGTCGCTCGGGTACTGCAAGAACTTCACCTCCGCGAGTGCGCCGCTCCGAATGACCGCCTCTACCTGTACGACGCCGTAGAATGCGTCGATGACAGGTCCGACGAAGGAGCCATTGTTGTAGAGGCCGGTCGCTTCAGTGTCGACGACAGGGTCGCTTGTTGTTGCGACTTCTGTAGTCGGTTGAGCCGGAGCCGTGGTGAGTGCCGGAGGTGGTGTTTCGCTCACGAAGAAGTGCCATACCGCATAGGCAGTTGAGACAACAACAAGTACCACGGCAAGGTGAACCTTGGCGCTGGAGAGATGTTTTTGATGTGGTGTTCTCACGATAAAAAAACGTGCATCATCGCAGTCGACGCGGCACGCCCTCATTGTACGCCAGGAATGCAAATTTTGTTCTATGGGTGTGAAATAAAATGGTGCTCGCGGAGTACTACAGAGAATACAAAGAGTAGCAATAACATATTTTCACTCATTGTCTTCATGAAGAAAATTATTGTGGTATCCCTGTTTCTCGCGTCTTCGACGCTCTATGTTTTTTCTCGAACACCCGTGATGGCGGCACTTTTGTCCAGCACTCCAGACGATAACAATGGAGAGACTGTTGGCACGACGACGAGACAAGGAGCCCTTCTCACGTATGTAGCCTCACTCGAGGCGAGTATCGCGAAGATTGAGGGTGCTGCCGCCGCGGCGACGGTCGCACTGGTGCCGGCTCCGGCGAAAAAAACCGTCTCAACGCCCGTAGCCAAGCCGAAACAAAAAGCCGCGATACCAACCAGCCCCGCGACTACTTCTGTGGTTGTTCCCGCTCGCACTCCGAGCGTACTGCCTGCCACAACGTCGTCATCTGCTTCTGAAGACGCTACTGCGTATGCTCTCCGGTATCAACGCAGATATAACAGCGGAAATGGGGCACTTATGGAGGCCGATGGTACGCCAGTGCAGGCGCCAGACGGAGCCCAGCAGAGTGCGAATGGTCTTTGGTATAGCGGAGGACAAGCATACGCTGTTGCTCCTGCTATAGGCACGGTCTACTCGGAGCCTGCTCAAACTCCCGGAGTGTCTGTCCCAGATGAACAGCCTAACGCTCCGGCAACCCCGGCAGCGGGAAGCTCAACCCCAGCTCCTACTCCTGCGCCGGTGATAGCAGCGCCCACATCTACATCGGATCCTGTATCGCAAACATCTACGCGTCGTTCTCGTGATCGGGATGACGATGACGATTAACCTATGAAAAAAATTCTTCTGCCGCTTGTTTTTATCGCAATAGCGTTTCTCTACATGTTCTCGCGGAATCCCGCGGCGGTGATTGCAGGGTTTGGCGTTGCGAGAGATCTGAACGACACGCAAAACACAAGCGCGATTTCGAGCGATGAAGACGCGCTCGTCGCGCGCTTGAGTGCGCTCGAGGCGCGTGTCGCGCAACTCGGGAGCACGACCGCGGCTACGATCGCTCTCGCGCCGCGCCTGCCTGCCAGGCAGGCAGTAGCGAAGGTTGCAGCGGTAGCGCCGACTTCTGTGTCAGTGCCGCCGACTAATCCGGACCCAGTATCTGTAGTAGAAAGTCCAGTTTCAGATGTGCAGCCCAATACCTCGGCAACGTCGGAAGCGGGACGTCCAACACCTGCCCCCATCTCGACTCCTGGGATAGCTCCCTCGTCTGCTCCGACACCGACACCAGTGCCAACACCGACGCCAGCTCCTGCGCCGGCTTCAACTCAAACTCAAACACCAGCACCCGCTCAAATCCCAGCTCCACCTGTTGTTCCTGTTCCGACGCCCACCCCAACTCAAACACCAGCACCAGCCCCTGCGCCAACGCCAGTACCTACACCTGCACCCGCACCAACACCCGCTCCGACACCAGCACCTACGCCCACTCCAGCCCCACCGCCGCCCGCGACGAGCGGATACACAGACGGCTCGTATACGGGAAGTATCGCCCAAGCGGGCAGTCGTGGCCCGGTGCAGGTACAGATGACAATCGCAGGGGGGAAGATAACTAATGTCGCCTTCCTCTCCTATCCAAATTCTAATTCAGAGTCGAGGAGCATAAATACACGAGCAATGCCGAAGCTCATCCAGGAGGCTCTCGTTGCTCAGAGCGCGAATGTTGCCACAGTCTCCGGCGCAACGCTCACCAGCAACGCATTCAAACAATCGCTTGCCTCAGCACTCGCGAAGGCATAGCATCAGCCCTTATGAGGGAGACACGACTTATTATGGGCATGCCTATTGAAGTCACTATTGTAGGCAGTGACGCAAGTGCTGCTCTTGAGGCAGCTTTTGCCTATATTGCTTCCATTGATGCGCGTTTTAGCACCTACAAAGAGGACAGCGAGATCTCGCGCATCAATCGTGGCGAGGTCGAGCCGGATGAAATAAGCGGAGAGATGCGAGAAGTTTTTGCTCTTGCCGAAAAAACAAAAAAAGAAACGGGAGGTTATTTCGATATTCGCCGCCCCGACGGTCTCATCGACCCTTCCGGCATCGTCAAGGGCTGGGCGATACGCAATACCGCCGCGCTTGTCTGCGCGGCAGGATTTGAAAACTTTTTTGTGAATGCCGGCGGCGATATCGCGATGGGCGGATCCGCCAGCTGGCGGACGCCAGCTGGCGGAGAGAAGGGCGAGGAGTGGAGTATCGGCATCCGCAACCCTTTCAATGTAAACGAGATTGTGAAGGTCGTGTATCCGCGCGGGAGGGGAGTCGCAACCTCCGGCTCATATGTCCGCGGCGACCATGTTTACAATCCGCACGCTCCGGAGGAGACGTTGCGCGATATCGTGAGTATTACGATTATCGGCCCCGATGTACTCGAGGCCGATCGTTTCGCGACTGCCGCCTTCGCGATGGGGAGGGACGGCATCTTCTTTATCGAACAACTGCCGGACTTCGAGGGCTACGCGATCGATGCTACCGGCATCGCGACCATGACGAGCGGCTTCGCCGCATATACCGCGCCTTAGAATGGCCGTTCATTCACCTTCGACGTATCGGTCGTAGTCGCCGTTCTTCTCGATATGACTCGGCACCTTGCCGAGTACCATACCAAGGAGATCGTACGTCTCTCCCATCGCTTCTTCCCGGCTCATGCTCATGGCCTTCGCGGCCGCTTCAAAATCCTTAGTAATAACGTTTTCTTCGCTGCCCATCGGGTTATCAGGCATATGGCATCCGCAGTTATAACACATAGGTATAGTGATTATGGATAACGAGTAACAATCCCTACCATACCGTTTACTCTATGTAGTTTTCATTAACGTCTTTGCATCCTTTGCGCTGGCGAGGCGGTTACAACGGATATGTGTGGCATCGTCGGCTATATAGGGAAGAAGGATGCGGTCCCTTTTCTTATCGACGGCCTCAAGGCGCTTGAATATCGCGGTTATGACTCTGCGGGCATATACGTCGCCGGCAAGGGAGTCTTGAAGCGCGCAGGGAAGGTGACCGTGCTTGCTGATGCACTGTCGAAGACCTTTAAAGGGAATGCGGGCATCGCGCACACGCGCTGGGCGACGCACGGCCCGCCCATAGAGAAGAACGCGCATCCGCACTCAGACTCGGCGCAGATGGTATGGATTGTGCACAACGGCATCATAGAAAACCACTCCGAGTTGCGCGATGCGCTTGTGCGCAGGGGAGCTGTTTTTTCTTCTGATACTGACACTGAGGTACTCGCACATCTCATCGGTGCCCAGTATACGAAAGCGCGCACGCTCGAAGATGCGGTCGAAAGAGCTCTCAAAAAAGTGCGCGGCACCTATGGTCTTGCCGTGATGTCCCCACGCGAGCCGGAGAAGGTGGTGGTGGCGCGGCTCGGCAGCCCCTTGCTGCTTGGCATCGGCGAGGACGGTCTCTACGTCGCCTCTGACGCCGCTCCGCTCCTCTCGCGAACCCGCAAGGTGGTGTATCTCGAAGACGGTGAGATGGCCATCTTAACGAACAGGGGGTACACCGTGCGTGACGTCGAGCATAAGGCGGTCGCGAAGACGATTGAGACTCTGGAGTGGGACGCAGAGGCGGTTCAGAAAAATGGCTTCCCGCACTTCATGCTGAAGGAGATCATGGAGATCCCGAAGGTTATACAGGACACGTTGCGCGGCAGGCTGGCGGCAGAAGAGGGAAGCGTTGTTCTTGGCGGCTTGCGCGACGTCGCCGAGCGTCTCAAGGGCATCCGGAGAATCATCATCACCGGATGTGGGAGCGCGTATTATGCCGGGCTCCTCGGCGAGCACTTTATCGAGGAGCTTGCCGGCATCCCGGTTGAAGTCGAGATAGCGTCAGAGCTCCGGTATCGGACCTTTACCGCCGATCCGAGCCATGCGGCGCTGCTCGCGATATCACAATCGGGAGAGACCGCTGATACGCTCGAGGCGATCCGGCTTGCGAAGAAGAACGGCATGCTCACGCTGGGGATCGTCAACGTGGTTGGATCCACGATCGCGCGTGAGACCGATGCGGGCGTGTATAACCACGCGGGCCCTGAGATAGGGGTCGCTTCTACCAAGGCCTTTATCTCACAAATCGTCGTGCTGCTTCTCATTGCGCTCTTTCTCTCGCGCGAGCGCGGCGTCTCCGCGCCAAAAAGGAAAAAATTATTGGAGGCGCTCTCCCATCTCTCTGACCAGGCGCGCGAGACGCTCGCACAAGCGGGCGTGATTGAGCAGATCGCGAAGCGCTACGCCCGCATGAAGAATGCCCTCTACATAGGGCGCACCTACCAATGCCCGATCGCCTATGAGGGTGCGCTCAAGTTGAAGGAAATCTCTTACGTGCACGCGGAGGGATACGCCGCGGGCGAGATGAAGCACGGGCCTCTAGCGCTCATCGACGAATCATTCCCGACGATAGCGCTTGTCCCCAAAGATTCCCAATATGAAAAAATGCGCTCGAATATTGAAGAGATACGGGCGCGCGGTGGAGCAGTTATCGCGGTAACGACCGAAGGCAATGATGACATCAAACGCATCGTCGATGAGGTTATGTTTGTTCCAGAAACGCATGAGGCGCTCTTGCCGGCCCTCACCACTCTGCCGCTCCAACTCTTCGCGTATTATGTCGCGCGCACGCGGCGATTGCCGATCGACAAGCCGCGCAACCTCGCGAAGTCCGTCACGGTGGAATAATCAAAGGTATCCACAACATGATGCGGTCGCACTCTATTTTGGATAGTGCGACGATTCTTGGTTCGCGCTTATTTGAATTCCAGACGGAAGAGGGTTCCTTCGTTTTCTTCTGATTCGAATGAGATGCCAACGTTGATCTTATCAGCTATCTTCTTCGCCATATATAGCCCTAGGCCGGTACCCTCGTTACTGATTGCCACATTGTCGCCTCGGACATGTTGTTTCAATATCTTGGATTGCTGCGATGTGGGTATCCCATAGCCGAAATCCCTGACGGTAATCGTGAATGTCGGCATATCCTCGACGCCGATCTCGATCCTGCCTCCGGGCTTAGAATATTTGATGGCGTTGCCCACTATATTCTCGAAGACGATGCCGAGGAGCTGCCGGTCGGACTTGAGGGGAGGGAGCCGCATCCCTTCGACATCATTTACGATCGACAGATTCTTATCTGCAGCGAGCCGTTCCAGCTCCGCGATAGTCTCGCGGATAAGCGAAGCGGGATCGATAGGCTCCTCCTTCACCTCCGCGATGCCAAGCTCGATCTTGGCGACGTTCAGGAGGTCGTCGATGATCTTTTTCATCCGCAGGACCGCATGGCTCATGTCGCTTGTGTAGCGGTGGTACTCGGGGAAGCCGGTTGAGAATGAGGTGTCCGTCTTCATAATATCGGCGGAGAGCAGGATGATCGAGAGGGGATTCTTCAGTTGATGGGAGGCGATAGACAGAAATTCATTTTTTGCAATATTGAGATCATGGAGCTCTTTGAACATGAGCCGGTATGGCTGCATCAGGTTGATCTCGATCACGCCGGCGTAGAGGAAGAAGAACGTAACGATCTTGAAGAGGTGTCCGAGCAGGTTGAATTCATCTGTCACGGCGAAGTAGAGTGTGAACATGAAATCCGAGATTATGGCCGACACGATCGCCAGAACGATATAGCGATACACCTCGCGATCAAATCGATCTCGTTTCAAGTGAAAGCCGTAGAGCGCGCCGCCCAAGGCAAGAATGATGACGTACTCGCTGTAGATTTTAAATTGCGTGAGCCCTTGTCCCTCAACGTATGCGTCAGGGAATAGGTTTGAATAAAAGAACAAAAAAAGGACGAGAACCAAAGCACCGAGCACGCCATAGAAGATGTGACTTTTCTTTTTTATCTTGTCGGCGACAAAGGGGGCGGCCAGGAGGGAGGCGGCGAAGAAATAGCGGCCGATGAGCCAGAGCTGGGTCGGCATGTTGGCGGTGATGTTCTCGAACACTCCCATGCCTTTGAATGAGAAGGTGTGCAGGGTGTCGATGACCGCCAGCGGTAGCATCGCCATGGCGACAAAGAAGAGGATCTTGTTGTCGAAGTAGTCCCGTGCATTCCACGCCATGATGAAGATGGCGAAGGCGACCACGACGCTCAAGAGCTCGGCAGAGCTGTGGAAGAGGAGGTAGTTGTAGGCGTGCAGGGAATAGATCACCGCGAGGAGTGCAGCGAGTTGGAGGTAGGTGCCGTATGTTTTGATGCGAGAGGGGATCATATCGCGTGAAGTGGTGTTATTCTATACCACGAAGCACATTGGCGCATGCGTACGCTACGCTGCTTTCTGGCGGGAAGGAAGCCAATTCATCACCCCTTTTCGATGTTGGTCGAGCGACCACACATCGTTGTTTTTGAAGAGTGTCTCATGGGTCTTTTTGAATTCTCGCAAGAGCGGGAGAGAGGCTCGGGGAAATTCAGAAGGGAGGCCGTCGTTATAGAGCTTCAAAAAAATGGGGAGGGAGAGAGGCCGTTCGCTCCGTTCTCGATCAAGGTCAGGTAACCGCATTGCGGTTGATAATACCATAGATTATTTGATAAATCAACTTTTTTTGCTATACTCCACCCATGAGTGCGAACCACAAAAACAAAAAGTCCATTCTTTTTGACTACGACGGTGTGATCGTAGACACGTTGCCGGCATATGCCGGCACGGTCACCGAGTTAGCGCACCAGTTCGGCAATAAAAGAGAAATTACCGAAGAGATAATTAGGGAGCGCTGGGGCGGGGGATGGCAGAGTTTGTATGAACATACGCTCGGTATTCCGAAGGCAAATGTAGGGAAGGCGATCGACCTCTATCGCTCGCTCATGCAGAATCAGCCGCATTCGCCGCTGTTTGAGGGTATGCGGGAGGCGATAGAAGAGCTCTCGAGAGACTATCGGCTTTTCATCATCACCGCGTCAAAAACATCCGATGTTTTTGAAACACTGAAGTTTTACGGTATCACTGTCTTTGAGGATGTGTGCGGGCAGGATCTGCTGCCGAACATTCGCAAAGGAGATCCGCGCTACTTCAGCGAGCCGATGCAGAAATGGGGAATTAGTCCGGGCGATGCGATGAGCATCGGCGACACTGTGGATGAAATCTCGATGGGCAAGAAAATGGGTATCGCGACAGTGGCGTGTGCGTGGGGGTGGCAGTCTACAGACTTGCTTAAAGGAGCGAATCCCGACACGATCATTGAATCTCCTCACCAGCTCCCTGCGGCTGTCCGCGCGCTCCTTCCGGTTTAATTTTTCTTTTCTTGTATAAAAAAGATAACAGCCTGCTCTTTTCAGAGCAGGCTGTAACTTTATCTAAAGATCTAATCTTCTTCTTGTCGGCCTTCCATTAAGAAGGGGGCCGTTGTATTCCCACAGCCGCAGTATTCATCCAGGCCAAAAATTTCCCTGATTCGGATGTCTTGTTGTACGCCCGCATCGAGGAGCATCTGTCGGAATTGGATGACATCCTCCGTTGTCATATCCGGGAAACAGGGCATACTGCCCGGCGCTCCGGCCATCAATTTGATTTTGAACAGAGGACGATCACGGAAGAAGTCGGCGATCCTCTTCGCTTCTTGGGGAATGTTGTTGATTCCCTTGAATAAGGCGAACGACGCTGTTACGGGTCGGCCGGTCTTTCTTGCTATCTCCTCGTAGAGATCGGCTAACTTTTCCAGGCGTTGACCGAATGTCCCAAGCTTCAGAGTGGTTCGTAACCGCTGAAGGACTGACTCGACGCTCCAGTAGAAGGTCACTCGGGGGAAGTCGATATACCTGTCCAGATACTCTTGTAGCCGATCCTCATCTCCAACCGACGTGATGATGAAGTTGATAACCGGTTTTTCGATTCTCACCAACCGCTTGAAGAAAGACATACAGTTTGTGAGATTGTTGGCCAGACTATCTCCCGGGCCAGACATGTTCACCGTAAGACTAGTGTCGACTGTGTCACTGAACAGATTTTTTATCCGAGGGCATCTTACTATCAGGTAGAACTGAGCAAGATATTCCTCGGTTGTGAGGGGTCGGACATACGGGATTATTTTGCCGGAAGGTCCTTTTTGATTCCGCCAATTTATGCAATGTATACACCGCTTGTCGCACCCGATGGTGCTTTGGAATGATGCGGGTTGTACATTGTCGCCCGGGTAGCCGGGGTACACCACTGTGTTTATCCAGTACTTGTCCGCAGCAAGAGAGATGAAATTGTCCGTCCTCTTTTCTTCTTCGCCACTGGAGCGACAAGTAAGAGGTGTCAAGCTGTTGATCCCGTAGAGGTGACTCGTCGCTGTCCAGAGGTTCGTAGTCACATCCAGAGGATCTTGACGGATCCTCCGAGGCGCAATGAGCCGCTTAACCGCTTCTGAAAGCGTCTTACTCTCATTAAAGCCCCTTGCCGTTTTTATTATGGTTTCGTCGGGTGTGAATACACTCAACATAGCTGCGGCGGGGTCATAATTACCCGTGATGATCGCCACCCTGATGTCGACGATTATCTCTTTCAATCGTCGAGCGAATTCCGCTCCCGAGTCCGGGCCAATCTTAAGGTCCACGAGAGCTATGTCAAATGGTTTTCTCGCCTGAAGAGCTTTTCGCACCAGCTCATTCCCCTCTGAGACGCTTTGGGCACACGCTACTTCGTAGCCTTCTTCTTCAACCAACACCAAGCATATCATAGCGAGATCTTCTGGGCTGTCGTCAACTACGAGTATTCGTACTTTTTTTGCCTGTTTGCCTGACATACACTCCTCCTTTCCGGCTTAGGCCGGTTCTTATTTATTTTTTGTGTCCGGCCATGCCGGAGTTTGTGCTTCCGTTGTTATAGTATGCTAAAAAAATCTGTTGTCAAGTCTTAGGGTAGGGCAAAAAGACGGTAAACAAGCTCCCTTCACCAAGCGTGCTCGCGACCTCGATCATGCCGCCGTGCGCCTCGGCCACATGCTTGCAGATAGCGAGGCCGAGGCCGGAGTCCTCGCCGTTCCCGTTTCGGGTGCGCGCTTTGTCGACGCGATAAAAACGCTCGAAGATGTGGGGGATTTCTTTTTCTGGTATGCCGATGCCGTTGTCTTCAACCTTGAGATACGCTCCTTCTTCTCTCGCCTCCACCCACGCCTTGACCCAGCCGCCGTCGCGATTGTATTTGATAGCATTCCGGATCAGGTTCAAGAGCACCTTCTCGATGCCTTCTCGGTCGGCCAGTATCTCGACTGGCGAAGCGTTACCGCTGCAGGTTATCGTTACCTTCTTCTCGTGGGCGATGACTTCGAGTTGGTTGCAGATTGAAGCGAGAAAAGACGTAAGGTTCATCTTTTCACGTTTCAATTTCAATTCAGACCCATGAGACTTCGTCAGAAGGCCGAGGTCAGAGAGCATATCAGAGGATCGTTTGATCTCGGCGGTGATGTTCGCGATCAACGGAGCATTCTCTTGCGCCGTACAATAGGTTCTAGAGAGGAGGTCGAGGCTGCAGCGCATGATGGTAAGCGAGGTTCTGATCTCATGGGAGACATCCGAGGTGAAGATGGACTTCAGCTCCAAGACTCGGGAGAGCTCCTCGTTCGCCCTGCTCAATTCCTTTGTTCGCTGTTCGACACGTTTCTCTAGTTGGCCATTCAACTCCACTAGTTCCTTTTTGGCCATAGCCGCCTCGGTGTTGTCTGACGCAAGAGAAATAGCTCCCTCGATCTCGCCTTTTTCATTCTTGAACGGGACCGCAATGATGTTGAGATATTTGTCTTCGCCTTTGCTGTTGATCTCGTGGCAGTCATCCCGTCTAACAACAGTGCCGTGCGAGAGGAGTCGCCGATAGTCATCTACCAGATTTTCCCGAACGAAAAATTCGCTCGAAAAGATGTTTGTATGTTTGTGGGTCTTTCCTTCAGAAAAGTTTTTGAAATATTTGTTTGCTGAAGTAATGTTGCCCTCTTTGTCGATGGTGATCACGCTCACCGGCACATTGTCCAGGATGATTTTATTAAGATCGTCCACCTGCCGCGAGGATTCCTTCGATCTAGGTTTTGGAGCGGGCGCCTTTCCCATGATCAGGGAGTATAGCAAATTTTTCCGCGAATCGTGTTAAAGAGAAAAGGATCCCTCTTGACCGCATACACTTTTTCAGTAAAAGAATCCATCAGCTCTATTCTAGTGTTTTGCAAAATACTTGTATAGATTTGTATGGAATAAAAAAACCGCCCGAGAGCGGTGGATTAAATCGTGTCTTGGTTATTTGCAACGCGCGAATGAGAGAAGACGCGCGCATAACCATTACGGGTCCACGAACTCCGGACGGCAGGGAAGGAGCACATGATAAGAAGACCGGGCGTATTCACACCTCGCGAACCAACTCGTTCCCCTTGTATTAGCATTGCCGCCACAACACCTGAAAGGTGGTCGCGAAATGTAACTCCAATAGTGAACCATGACTCAAATAAATCAGCAAGCGAAGGAGCAAGGGTAGCCCTTGCTCCCCTGTAGAGAGAAAACCGCCCCGAGAAGGTCTTCTCCTTGGAGCGGTCCTTGTCTTCATCCGCGAACCTTCTTCAAGAAGGCGCGGATATCGAATCCTGGATCCCGACGTTCGTGATAGCCGATCGTCACCCTGGCCCACTTCCGATACTGCTCTTGGCGATACTCGATGAGTAGGGGATAACAGCGCGCGAGCGTTTCCTCGGGAGATTCTCCATAGAAGGGAGCGAAGTGATCGTTCCAGATCACAGGCTTCGGCTTCCGGAGGTATTTCTGATACATCTCCTCCCGGTGTTTCATCGACACGTTGAGGTGCACAACGGTGCTCCTTTTTCGGAGGGCGGCGAGGATCTCGTCACCGAGATAAATAACACTCCCTGTCGTGTCGATCACGAGAGGTTCGGCACTCTTACTCAATGCACGCAGAGCGCCTCTCATCACCGACTCCTCTTGTTTCAGATAGAGTGCCTGGCGTCCTGGCGAATATGGCTCATACGGCTGGCCCATCCATCGGGCGACACCCTCGATCCCTCCGAATCCGTTCGCCTGTAAGATCGGTGCCAACCTTTCTTCGATCAGATCGTCGCAACACAAGGCAGTGTATCCGGCCTCCGCGACGAGCCGCTTGCACCAGCGTGATTTGCCGGCACCGGACATACCAATAAGCGTCAGATGCTTCTTCATATACACTCTCCTTTCTTTTCCCTGAAGTGAACTTTCCGCTCGCACTTTACCACAAACGCCGAAAATCAAAAACCGCCGGCAGGGGAGCGAGGGTAGCTCTTGCTCAAGGCTAAAGCGTAACCTTTTAGCTGCTGCAGCGTTATACAAAGCATTGTGACTGACACCGTATCTATGAAAGTAGTGGCCATTGCTATTATCGGCGGGGCATGTTTTGTAGCGAGCCTTCTGGTGATGGGGCTTGTAGAAGAACGACAGAGTAGGGCAGAGGAGGCCAAAAAGGAAATTGCGCAGGGTTGGGGAGAGCGCCAGATTATAGTCGGCCCTTTGCTCATCGCCGAGATCTCGGTCACCCAGGGCGTACAGAGCTACCTCGAAAATGCCTACGTCCTCCCAGAGACTTTGCATTATGAGACGATTCTTGAGCCAGAAGTGCGCTCGCGCGGCATCTTTAAGTCGGTGGTCTACACAAGCAGAGTTAAGGTGTCGGGTGA
Source organism: Minisyncoccota bacterium (assembly GCA_041664265.1). Taxonomy (GTDB): domain Bacteria; phylum Patescibacteriota; class Minisyncoccia; order Phycocordibacterales; family Phycocordibacteraceae; genus C7867-001. The sequence goes on along the minus strand of JBAYLD010000001.1, from coordinate 27,220 downwards.
ATTCTCGCCCGACGACATGCGCACTCTTACCTCTCGCGGCATTCGAACCGCAACGCTCACTGTTGCGATCACCGACACGCGCGGCATCGAGAGACAATTCGATCTCAGCTGGAATGGCGCTTCGTTTGCCTTTGAACCTGGCCCCGGTTTTGACGCGCGCGGCAGCTCCGGTCTGCATGTCACAGTGCCCGTTAGTGGCACAGCTTCGATCCCCTTCGCCTTCGAACTTCAATTGAAGGGAAGCGAGGGAATATCGATAGCGCCTCTCGGCACCGAAACCACGCTCCTTGTCGCTTCGTCATGGCCCACGCCGCGATTCGTCGGCGCATCTCTTCCCGCTTCACGCGACATAGCCAAGGACGGCTTCACGGCCGAGTGGCGTCTCTCCTCTCTCGGCCGCTTGTATCCATCTACTTGGCAGGGCGATAAGACGGATTTCCTCCAACTTGTAGAATCAGCGACCGGCGCAGATCTGCATAGCGAGATCGACGCATATGACATGGTGCAGCGCAGCGTAAAATACGCCATTCTCTTTATCATCATCACGTTCGCTGCATTCTTCCTCTTCGATGTACTCGCGCGGGTACGCGTGCATCCCATCCAGTACCTTCTTGTCGGTTCGGCGCTTGCGCTCTTCTATCTCCTCCTGCTCTCTCTCGCCGAACAGATCGGATTCATACTCGCGTATCTGCTGGCGACCGCTCTGACCGCGTTCTTGGTGACCGCCTACAGCGCATTCGTCTTGAAGAGCAAGCGGCGTGCTCTCCCGATCTTCGCGCTTCTCGCCGTGCTCTATGCCTACCTCTATTTCATCCTTAGCTTGGAGGATTATGCGCTCCTCGCTGGTTCGGTCTTCCTCTTCTTGCTCCTCGCCGCAGTCATGTACCTGACGCGCAACACCGATTGGTTCTCATTGGGGAAGAAAGAGTAGTAGATTTGCGAATAGCAAGGGCCCCCCTTTGCTACTTATATTTGTTTAACCTATGGCTCGCTTGATTGCGGTCTCAAGTTTTTCCGGCTCATCCGTTCCGATCCGGTAGATCTTTCCGTTCTTCATTCGAATTTCAACCGCATCAAAGCCGGAGACATTAAAAATCCACATACGCGGCCAAAACCAAAATCGGACACCCCAGCCGTAATACCAATGATTTTTTACCTGCGTTGCTGAAGCAATCTCACTTGCCCTGAATTTTTTGCGAAAAATCCCATAGCCAAACTTGATCCGGAGATAGTTTTCATCAATGGACACGGAGAGCGTTGTAAACGATGCGAGAATAAACAGAATCAATGCCATTACGGCAGTAACGGCAAAATTTGTGCCGGAGTCAATTGAGGGAGGTTCAGCCCTAGCCGTAATTTGAGCCCATGCGAAAAGCACGAGCACGGCTAGTGTGACAACCAGCATCAGATACCCAATTTGTGTGTGTTTGTAGGTGGTCATGAGGTTATTTTATCAAATTTAACAGAGCGCCCGCAAGGCGCTCTCATTTTTCATTTGCTCCGCGGCCAGGGATCTCTCCTTCGACTCAAAACGGTTTCGTCAAACCGTTTTGGTCTGGGCACCGCCTCACGGTTCGGCCTGCTGGCCGAACATCGTTCCGGCGTTCGAGCCCTGGCCGTCGTGTCCGCAAGGCGGCACGATAAACTTCTCCAAACTTCGTTTGGCTCCGCGGCCAGGGCTCGAACCTGGGACATCCTCGTTAACAGCGAGGCGCTCTACCGACTGAGCTACCGCGGAATCTCTGTATATTAACCGAAAATTCACTCACTGCAATGGTATAGTGCGGGAGCTATGGACACAGTCCTCACTCTCGCGAGCCCTGCGTTCAGTCATAACGGAATCATTCCGAAGAAATATACCTGCGACGTGCCTGTGCGGTGGCAGACGTGGGATCGTGACATTTCGCCTCCGCTCTCGATACGCGGCGCGCCCGAGGGGACGGAATCGTTCGTGCTCATTATGGACGATCCGGATATCCCGAAGGCGGTGAAGGAATCACTCGGCATCGAAGTCTTCGACCATTGGGTGCTCTATAATATCCCCATGAGCGTGACGGAGATCCCTGAAAGTGCCTCGACAAAAACGGGCTATGGCATCGCGGGACTGAATAGTTCTGGCAGCGTCGGGTATGTCGGCCCTTGTCCGCCGCTCCACCATGAGCCGAGCGAGCATCGCTATATTTTCTCTCTCTATGCACTGGGAAAGATGCTTCGGGTTAAGGACGTACCGACGGCGCATCAGATTCGTGAGGCGCTCGCGCCGATGGTTCTTGCCAGAGCAGAACTCATCGGCCGCTATTCTCGAACATGACGTACCTCAAGACATTCATTACGCCGAGTGCCAAACGCGAAGAGATTAAAACCCTCTCCGCGAAGGGTAAGGAAGGGGGCGAGACGCTGGCGATCTCGGTCAGAGAGCCGGCGACTGGGAATCGCGCGAACCTGCGCGTGCGAGAGATCATCGCAGAACGGTTCGGCAAGCCGGTCGGGAAGGTGCGCATCCTGACTGGGCATCATGCACGTTCTAAGATGATAAGTATTACTGACGACTAACTAACCTCTCTGCTATGAACATCAACATCAAGGCGACAAAATATACCCTCACCCCGGAGAACGAGGCGATTATCGAAGAGAAGCTCGTGGCGCCTCTGCGGCTCCTCGGAGAGAAATATGAAAAGGCGGATGATGACGAGATGTTGCTGGATATAGACGTGGAGCAGGCGCCGCCCGAAGGGCGTTCGTCGACACCTTGTCGTCTTGTCGCGAATTTGAGAGCAGGCGGCAGGACCTATCACGCCGAGGCGGTAAAGCCCTCGCCTGAGAGTGCCGCAGACAGAGTCCGTAGCACTCTCGAGGCAGAGATACGAAGAGAGCACGGCCGCACCAGACGGCTCTTCAAAAAGGGCGGTACGGCGATAAAAAGAATATTGCGTTTTGGCAGCTAAGCATTGCTTGCACGCTTTCATCTGCCTCGTTCACTCTTTCCTTCAGGGATGATGCGCTCGATTACGAACGTGCCGTTGATGAGCGATGCTTTTGTTATCTTGACGCGTTTGCCGGCATCAAAAAAATACGTGCCGATAGTGTCGGCGTAGGCGCGATATTTGTTCCAATTCGCCTCGGCGGGGGCGTTGAGATCGAGTAGGCCATCTTCTTTTTTTAATTTGTGTGTCGAAGAGGCGAGCGAAGCGTCCTGCGCATGCAGCGTGATCTCGCCTGCGAGATAGTGGGGGAGCGTGCCAACAAGAAGCTGTGCACCCAGCGCGATAAGTCGCGGGCGCAGCTCGCGTGCGGTCTCTCCGGGAGCGATGGCGACCGTCTCTTGCGCGACGATATCGCCCGCATCGAGTTCCTTCACCATCTTCTGGATCGTTACACCCGTTTCTCTTTCGCCAGCGAGAAGGGCACCCTCAAGAGGCGTTGCACCGCGATATTTCGGCAAAAGGGAGTAATGGACATTCAACACGCCGAGCGGGAAGGCCGCCATAAGTTCCTCGGGAAAGAGCTTGCCATAGGCGACGACGAGTGTATAGTCGCACCCGTATGCGTGAATCACAGAGACCGTTTCAGGCCCAAGCGTGTCCGGAGTAAGCACGGGGATGCAGTGAACAAGCGCGAGCGCCTTCACAGGAGAAGGCGTGAGTACGAGACCGCGGCCGCGGGGCGCGTCGGGTGCCGTGACTACGAGCGCGGGGATGAAGCCGTTCTCGAGAAGCATCGCGAGCGTCTCGCTCGCGACGGTAGGCGTACCAAAATACACGAATGATTTTGATGTGTTGGACGTCGTACGTCCAACATCAGATGTGGGACGTACGACGTCCTGACATGGGCGATTGGATTCAGGAAGGTTCATGATCGTGGTCGATACGGAAGAGATTTTTGGCGTGTTCGATAAAGAGGGTGCCGTTTAGGTGATCGATCTCATGTTCGAATATCTGCGCCATAAGGCCGCCACCGCCGCGTTCGAAGCTTGATCCGTCTGGGCGGCGGGCGCGTATAGTCACGCGTTCGTGCCTTTTTGTTGTGCCGTAGATGCCACGGACCGAGAGGCATCCTTCATCAACGTCTGCGCGCTTGCGCGAGGTTTTTATAATCTCCGGATTGATATACACCGCGATCTCCCCGACGCTTTTGGTCGGGGCCCCGACTTCAGACGTCGGGGCTGGCTTTAAGGTCAGACCTTTAGAATCTGTATGTAAGGTCTGACCTTCTGTATTCGGCGCCGGAGGTGGCAGTGTTCTGTCTACTCGTACAATAAAGAGACGATAGGGTACACCGATCTGCGGCGCGGCGAGCGCGACGCCCTCGAGCTCCTTATCAAGCGCCTCCTCCATATCTTTGATGAGGCGCGACAGCTCCTCCGTCCCGAACATCTCTTCGGGTACCGGCTTCGCGATCTCACCCAGCACAGGCTCCCCATCTTGCACGATTTCTTTCATATGGTGCAGTATAGCAGGAGGACTTACGATGTCCAAACATGCACCTGAATCTAGATCGTAACTATTTTTGCCCATGCTTCGTCGGGTCGAGCTCCCACCAGAACTTCTTACTGAAGCTTTTTGCCTGGCTGCACACGCTCTTTAAATAATAAAGGTCTTGAGTCGGGATTTGTTCGAGGACGGTACCGAGGTGCGCCATGGTCATCGGAGCGAGCCCGTCTTGTTTGCGGGAGTAGTTTAAATGGCGAAGGAAAAAACGCATCAGCTCGCCGCGCTCGGTCTGGCGCTTTCTTCCCTTGGGCGCCTCGGCCGCCTTCTTCTCAAACTCCGGCATCAATTCGCCAATGGATTTCATTTTTAAATATTTACATTTTTGAATCCGATGTTAGGACATCCGATGTCCTAAATGCAAAATGCATGTGGAGACATCGGATGTCCTCGTTCACGTTTGCTCTTCGATAGAAGCGCCAAGCGCTTTGAGCCGCGGGACGAGATTCTCGTAGCCACGGTTGATCGTGTAGACATTGCGAAGCAGAGAACGCCCTTGGGCGGCGAGCATGGCGATGACCAGTATCGCGCCGATGCGCAGCACAGACGGGCAGATAATCTCCGCTGCTTTGAGATGCGAGGGTCCGGTGATCGAGACACGGTGCGGGTCATGGAGCAGTGTGTTCGCGCCGAGGCGGTCGAGCTCGGTGTAGTAGATCGCGCGCTTGTCATAGACCCAGTCGTGGAGCATCGTCGTCCCCTCGGCTTGAGTCGCGATTACGGCGAAGAAGGGGAGGTTGTCCATGTTGAGTCCGGGGTAGGGCCGCGGGTGTATGCGTTCGGGGAAGGCGGCGAGCTCGGATGGTTGAATAGCAATCGTCGCGAGGCGCGTAATGCCGTTTTCAGACAGGCCGACCTCATCAATCGAGAAGCGCAGACCCATTTTTTCAAGGATCGTGAGCTCAACCTCGAGGAAGGCGATCGGTGCGCGACGTATCGTGATCGCCGAATGTGTCGCCGCTGCTGCCGCAATGAAAAACATGCTGTCAATCGGATCCTCAGCGACGCTATACGAAATATCCTTAGTAATGTCTGAGATGCCGTGTACGGTGAGTGTCGTCGAACCAACACCCTCGATTGTGACGCCGAGCGCGCGCAAGAAGCCGCATACCTCTTGTACCTGGTAATTCGCCGAAGCATATTTAATAACACTGGTCCCAGGGATGCGCGCTGCCGCAAGGAGAGCATTCTCAGTCGCGGTGTCGCTTGATTCGTAGAGGATGATTTCTGCGGGGTGGAGTCCTTCATGCTGGACACTGAATCGATCGCTCGAAGCGGTGATCGAGACCCCGAACTTCTCAAGCGCGAAGAGATGCGGGCGTACGGTACGCGTGCCGAGTGTGCAGCCGCCCGATTGAGGGATCTCAAAGGATCGTGCGTAGTGGAGCAGAGGGCCGATGAAGAGTAGAATGCTCCGCGTCTTCATCGCGGCGTCACGATTGATCGTGTCGAGCGAAAGCGTTGTGGGCGGCGTGATGATGAGATTAGAACCTTGCCCCTCGACCCCGCTCGGGGCAAACCACTCTACCGAGACGCCGAGCGAACGAAGTACCTCGATAAGGCGGTTCACCTCCTCGATCTTTGGCATGTGCGTGAGTGTCGTCCGGCCTTTGTTGAGGAGAGAAGCGGCAAGGAGCGCGACCGCGCCGTTCTTCGAGCGGCTAGTCTCTACCGAACCTGAAAGTTGGCGTCCGCCCTCAACGAGAAAATGAAGCCCTTCTTGCATAGGGGGTATGGTACCACGTACAATGCTTGCACGATGAGTTTCTTTTCTCCAAAGCTTGGGATTGATTTAGGAACAACAAATGTCCTCGTGTTTTCTCCTGGGAAAGGAGTCGTAATCAACGAGCCGTCGGTCGTTGCAGTGGGTAAGATGAGCGGCAGCCGAGACGGCAACAAGATCCTCGCCATCGGGGCCGAAGCCAAAGCTATGGTCGGCCGTACGCCGGATGACATTATCGCGTATCGCCCTATGAAAGACGGCGTGATAGCGGACTACCGCGTCACCGAAGCGATGCTCCGCTATTTCATACGGAAAGCGCTCGGGCGGAACCCTTTTAAACCGGCGGTGCTTATCTCGGTCCCTGCGGGCGTCACTTCGACCGAGAAGCGCGCGGTTATTGAAGCCGCACTCAAAGCAGGCGCGAAGAATGCCTATGTAGTGAAGGAGCCGATACTTGCCGCTATCGGCGCGGGCATCCCCATCCATGAGCCAATGGGGCGCATGGTCGCGGACATCGGCGGCGGTACGATCGACGTCGCCGTGATCTCACTCGGCGGCATCGTCGCCTCGACGAGTGTGAAGTGTGCGGGCGATCGCTTGGATCGTGCGATCATCGATCATGTAAAAAAGCAGCATAGCCTTGCGATCGGCGACAAGACCGCAGAAGAATTGAAGATACGGGTTGGTGCCGCGGTGCCGATGCAAGAGGAGATTGTCATGCCGGTCAAAGGGCGGGACCTTATGAGCGGCCTCCCGCGCACGGTCGACATCTCGACCAACGATGTCGTACAAGCAATGTCGCGGGAGCTGCGCGAGATGACACAGGCGATACGCAAAGTGCTCCAAGACACGCCGCCAGAGCTCGCCGCCGACATTATTGATAATGGCATCATACTCACGGGCGGCTCTTCACAATTGCGCCAGATGCCCGAGCTGGTCTATCGACGCACGGGCGTCGTCGCGAAGCTGGGGAACGATCCCTACTACTGCGTCGCGCGCGGTACCGGTATCGCGCTGAAGCATCTGGATACCTATCAAAAGAGCATACTCGCCAAACAATGATGAGCCACGCGTTTGTAGTTGAAGCAGAGGCAGGAGAGGGAATTGAAATCGCGCAGGCGTGGGCGGAAAAGGAACTCGGCATGCAAGCAAGAAGGAACCCCGATCTCGTCATTTTGAGATACGGTCTGCTCTCGGTAGAGGACGCGCGACGAGTCGTAGAGGCGGCGGCGGGAGCACCGTTTACAGGCGCGCACAAAGTACTCATCATTGTCGCGAGCCGCGCCTATCACGAAGCGCAGAACGCACTTTTGAAGCTTTTTGAAGAACCGCCAGTTGGCACGTATTTATTTTTCGTACTTCCATCTTTGGGCGGGCTTCTGCCAACCTTGCGTTCACGCGTACAAATCCTCAACCCATATCGGGACGTACGACGTCCAACATCTGATGTTGGACGTCGTACGTCCAACACATCAGCGGAGGGGTTTATAAAAGCGAACAAAGAAAAAAGAAGTGCGATGATCAAGAAGATCGCGGCACACCAGGAGGGCGGTACGGTCTCTGCGAGAGAGGAGGCGATTGCTATTTTGAACGGCGTCGAAGCAGCAGCGTATCAGCACCGAGAGTGTCGAGGAGACACTTTGTGGTTCCCTCAAGGAGTCACCTCGCTACTGAACGATATCGCGGTCTTGCGCACGCATCTCTATGATCGCTCGGCGCCGGTGAAAATGATCCTGGAGCACCTGTCCCTCGTCATCCCGAAGGGTTTGTTATAGAATTACCACAACCTATTACCTACAATCTACTACCTCTTCTATGGCCTACGACTTTTCAAAACTGAAGACTGATATCAAAGAAACCGAAGAGTGGCTCGCGCGCGAGCTCTCAGGGGTGCGCACCGGCCGCGCGACGCCGAGTTTGCTTGATGGGGTGAAGCCGGAGGCCTATGGCACCCGTACACCGCTCCGCGAGCTCGCCTCTGTCTCGGTAGAAGACGCGCGTACGCTGCGGATTATCCCGTGGGACATGTCGGTCTTAAAGGCGATTGAGAAGGGTATCACCGATGCGGATCTTGGTGTTGGTGTAGCGACTGATGACCAAGGGTTGCGCGTCTCATTCCCTGAGTTGACGAGCGAACGGCGCGCACAACTCTCGAAGATTGCCGGCGACAAGACTGAACAGGCGAAGGTAACGCTCCGCTCGCATCGCACCGAGGCCCTCAAAGGGCTTGAAGCCGCAGAAAAAGAAGGCGGCATGGGGAAAGATGAAGTCGCGCGCCTTAAAGCCGAAGTACAGAAATTCATTGATGCAGGGAATGAATCGCTCGCGAAGGCACTTGAGCGGAAGGAGACAGAGATAGCGCAGTAATGGATATTTTAATTTTCATTGCCGTCATTGTTGCACTCATTGTGGTGCACGAGTTCGGGCATTTCATCGTGGCGAAGCTCTCGGGCATGCGGGTGGACGAATTTGGGCTCGGGTATCCGCCGCGCGCGGCGATTATCGGGCACATAGGCGAGACGATCCTCACGCTTAACTGGCTGCCCTTTGGTGGATTTGTAAAGATATTTGGAGAAGATGGTGAACAGGAGGCAGGAGCAGGAGGCAAGGATGCACATTCATTCACTAGACGTCCGCGCATCCTGCAGGCGCTCGTGCTGGTCGCGGGCATCACGATGAACCTCCTCTTCGCGTATGTGCTTATTACCGGTGCGCTTATTGCAGGGACGCCGCGCGCACTTTCGCAGGATGAGATTGCGAATGCGCGCAACGTAGCGCTCGCAGTAGCAAATGTCCTCCCCGCTTCTCCCGCCGCACTTGCGGGGCTTCTCCCGGGCGATTCGATTCTCTCGGCTGAAGACGGGCACTTCGCCTTCTCGGGTGCTGATCCTGCCGCCTTCACCTCCTTTGTCGCGAATGGGGGAGGGAACACAACGATCGGAATGACTGTGCGGCATGCAAACGGAGAGGAGGAGATCATCTTCGCGCGGCCAATCGCGGGCATCATTCCTTCAGACCCATCGCGCGCAGCGCTCGGGGTCGAGGTCGCCACGATCGGCATCGTGCCGCTCTCGCTCGGTGCGGCAATCATAGAAGGTGCCTCGCTCACTTGGAGCGCGATCGTTCTGACCGCTGTCGGGCTCGGGCATTTTTTCCTCGGCGTCTTCACGCTCTCGGCCGATCTCTCGCAAGTCGCGGGACCGGTCGGTATCGCGGGTGTGGTCGGCGCCTCTGCCGCAGGGGGTCTCGGTAATCTCCTCTCGCTCGTGGCGATCATCTCTATTAATCTTGCGCTCATCAACCTCATCCCGATCCCTGCGCTCGATGGCGGCCGCCTCCTCTTTGTCATTATCGAGAGTATCATCCGCAGGCCGATCAATCCAAACATTGCCCGTGCGGTCAACGCCGCCGGCTTCGTCTTCCTCATCCTACTCATGTTGGTCGTCACTGCGCACGATCTCTTTAAAATCTTCACCTAAATTCCGTAAGGTGACACCTTACGGTCGGCGATAAAAAGGTAAAGGGCGGGAGATCTAATCTCCCGCCCTGCGTTCCACTAAATCTTTGATTACGACAAAGCAGCCTCACCGCACATCGGCAAGGAAACCTCCTTCCTCGCATCGGCACGTGCCATGCTACCTAAAGCGAGGAAAATGATCACCGCAAACATTGCCCCGATGGCGATTAGTCCCCACTTCGCGAACTTCTTCCTCTTCCGGGTCTCCATCCTTTCCTCCTTTCCGGCTTCTAGCCGCTACCTTAATGGATTTATGATTTGTACAATCTGCCGCCACGATACCAGCTCGTTTCATTTTGTCCAGGTATCCACAACATGATGCGGTCGCACTCTATTTTGGATAGTTGAAAAAACTGTGGATGTCGGACGTCCACAAAAACGATGTCCATAATTTTTGTAGATTATTGACATTTTGTGTGGGCGGGAGCAGGCTATTCTACGGAATGTACATCAACGGAAGGAGGTGTCGTATGAGTGAAAAATATGGAGGAAACACAAAGAGGATAGTCGCGCGGCCGGAGGACATGCACCACAATCGTGCGTTGCGGCTTGTCGAGCAGAGAGATGGCGATGTGATCGTTGCCGTCATACAAGACGGCATGACTATCGGACTACCGGACACCGGCAACTCGAGTGACCGCTCATCGGTAGTTGAGTTTTGCTTGAGTGGCGGGAGAAGTCATCGCACGCTTGCGGCACTGAAGCAACTCATGGATGCAATGGAGAAGGACAATGCCGAAAGACCTATTGCGGGTCAGGAAGGAGAAAACGAAGATTCGGAATAAGAGTCAAAAAAGCCCCGACTAAAAATCGGGGCTTGCACATTCTCGATCGTAAGGTGTCACCTTACGGAACAACTATGTAGTTGTAAGGAGATTTCTTTACCATTTCGGCATGCGCGGGTTTGATCAGAACGATCAGGCCGAGCGAGAGCAGGGTGATCGCGATAATCCAGAGCAGTAAAGATCTGGTTTTTCCTCGGGATTCATTTCTGGTCTCTTTTATCTCCCGATGCCACTTTCTACTTTCCATCTTCATCCGCCTCCGGCACTCCTGCCTCTTCGTCCTCTCCTTCCTCATCTCTCCTCCTTTCTGGCCATCGGCCAAACACGGTATTGGATTATGATTTGTACAATCTGCCGCCACGATACCAAACAATCGTGTTTTGTACAGGTATCCACAACATGATGCGACCGCACTCTATTTTGGATAGTTGCATAGAGAAGTTTGTTTTGCCGAGGGAGTGGGGTGGGCGTATACTGTTGGACATGAAGCAATCCAAACTCTTCACTAAGGCAAGGCGGGAGGCACCCGCCGATGAGGTTTCTAAAAATGCTCAATTACTGGTGCGCGCGGGGTACGTGCATAAGGAGATGGCAGGGGTGTATTCCTACTTGCCGCTGGGGAAGAAAGTGCTTGAAAAAATCGAAGAAGTCGTGCGTGAAGAGATGGATGCAGTAGGCGGTCAGGAAGTCCGTATGGCAACGCTCCACCCCTCAGAGCCGTGGAAGCAGACAGGAGCATGGGACAGCGTAGATGTCGTATTTAAATTATTGAGTCGGACCGAAAAGGAATACACCGTCGGACAAAGCGAAGAAGAGATCGTAACGCCGATCGCGCGCGAGTATGTCCAATCCTATAAAGACCTTCCCGTCGCGATCTATCAGATAGGCCAGAAGTATCGCGACGAGCTCCGCGCCAAGTCGGGCATCCTGCGCGGGCGCGAGTTCACGATGAAGGATATGTACTCCTTCCACGAGACGCAAGAAGACTTTGATCGCTTCTACAACGTGATGAAAGAGGCGTACCTGAAGGTTTATTCGCGGCTCGGTCTCGTTGCAAAGGCGACCGAGGCTTCGGGGGGAGCGTTCACCAAAAAACTCTCGTATGAATTCATGGTGCTCACGGATGCCGGCGAGGATGACATCTTGTATTGCGATCACTGCTCGTATTGCGTGAATGCAGAAATCAGTGAACAGAAAGAGAGTGATGCGTGTACGCGTTGCGGCAAGGGCTCACTCTCTCGCGCGAAGGCGTCTGAGGTCGGCAATATATTTGATCTGGGGACAAAATACACGACAGATTTTTCGTTCACCTACAAAGATAAAGAGGGTAAGGACCAGCACCCGATCATGGGTTGCTTCGGTATCGGCATTTCTCGTCTCATGGGGGTAATCGTAGAAACATTTGGCGATGATAAGGGGCTCGTCTGGCCTGAATCAGTTGCACCGTTTGCCGTGCATCTCGTCTCTCTCGGCAAGGGAGATGATGAAATCTCAAAAATGGCTGATGCACTCTATGATGAGCTGACAGAGAAGGGCGTCGAGATTCTCTATGACGACCGCGACCTGCGCGCGGGAGAGAAGTTCGCCGAGAGCGATCTACTTGGCATCCCGAAGAGGATCGTGGTAGGGAAGGAGGCCGTCGCGACGGGGATGTTTGAAGTAGTGAATCGCGCGACCGGAGAAGTGGTGAAGAAGTCGCGCGCGGAGCTGGTGTAACATGGCTAAGTTCTCAAAAAATCTCTTCTTCAGCAATGATATTGCGATTGATCTCGGGACTGCCAACACGCTCGTCTATGTCCGTGGCAAGGGCGTGGTGATCAATGAGCCCTCGGTCGTCGCGATCAACGACAAGACGCGCCAAGTGGTCGCGATAGGTAAGGAGGCGAAGACAATGCTGGGGAAAACTCCCTCGCACATCCGCGTCGTGCGGCCGCTCTCGCACGGCGTCATCTCTGACTTTGAAGTGACCGAGGAACTGCTCACCTACCTCATCAGCAAGGCACAGGGTGGCCGGACGCGATTCTTTGGCCCGCGCGTGGTTATCGGCGTGCCTACCGGCGTTACCAACGTCCAGAGCCGTGCGGTCCGCGACGCGGCACGCAACGCGGGCGCTCGCGAAGCCATTATTATTGAAGAGCCGGTCGCGGGTGCCATTGGCGCGAAGTTGCCGGTCGCCGAGGCAGTTGGCACGATGGTGCTCGACATGGGCGGCGGTACGACCGACATCTCGGTCATCTCGCTCAAGGGTGTTGTCGCGTCGAAAGGTTCACAGGTCGCTGGCGACCGACTGAACGAGAACATTATCGATTTTGTCCGCAGCGAGTTCAAGCTCGGTATCGGCGAACGTACCGCCGAGGATGTGAAGATAGAGATCGGTGCCGTTACCTCACTGTCCGAGGTGCTCTCCCGAAGCGTACGCGGCCGCGACTTCGCGACCGGGCTTCCGCGTGAGATAACGCTCACCGACGCGCATATTCGCTCTGCGCTCGCACCGTCGCTCGACTCCCTGATGGACACGATGAAGGAGGTTATCGAGGCGACGCCGCCCGAACTTCTCTCTGATGTGCTTGAGCATGGCGTGACAGTCTTTGGCGGCGGTGCACTCCTGCGCGGGCTGCCGCAAATACTCGCGAAGATGCTCGGCGTGCCGGTGAGAGTCGCACCGGATCCGCTCACGGCCGTGGTGCGCGGAGCGGGAATCGTTACCGAGAATCCCGCGCCGTACGAAGATTTTTTCATCAATGAAGAAGACATTCTTAGCGAGGCGTAATGGGCTCCTCTCGCCCGCGGACCTGTCATGGGGCGTCTTCACGCTCGGGTGCGCTCTTATCGTTCTTCTCATGCGGGTGCTCGCACCGAACTTTTTTTGGAAAGCCTTCACGCCGGTATTCCGTACCGCTGATGCTCTCGCGTCCCAGAGCCATACCCTTTTTTCCAGCTTCAGGAATGCCAGGGCGCTTACCGCGGAGAATGAGCAATTAGCAAACGAGAACGTCGCTTTCGCCACCGAGAATCAGACGCTCCTACGGAAAGTTGCGGATCTCGAAGCACTCTTTACGCCGTCGTCGCCCGAAGTCTCTTCAGGGATTCTTGCGGGCGTCGTTGCCCGACCGCCCGAGAGCCCGTATGACACGCTCGTACTCGCCGCTGGCACCAACGCCGGTGTCACGACCGGCATGGAGGCGTTTGGAGCGGGCGGGGTGCCTCTCGGTATCGTTTCTTCGGTTCTCGCTGACTTCTCGCGCGTGACACTCCTCTCATCGCCGAATGTGACGTTTGTCGGGTGGGTAGGGTCGTCTGGTTTGCCGCTCACGATCACCGGTGCCGGCGCAGGCGCGATGAACGCGACCATCGCGCGTTCGGCATCGGTGACCGTGGGCGATACTGTATTCGCACCAGGCCCCGGGATGCTCATGATAGGCAAGATCGTGCGTGTCGACAGCGACCCCTCAGTACCTGGAGTTACCTTACGCATCCAGCCCGTCTCGAATCCTTTTTCAGTCGCGTGGGTTGTGCTACGCAATACGGGGACGCTTTTTAGCATCACTGCAACGTCAACTCCATGATACGCGGAGCACTCACTCTCTTTACGTTCGCCTCGGTCGTGTTCTTCCCGTGGCCACTCACGGCGCTGTTCGCGGTCGTTTCTTCTTTTTTCATACCACTCCTGCCGTTTGCTGTCGGTATGTTCGCCGACACGCTGTATTATTCGCCGCAGGCTGGCACGGTGCCGCTCTTTACCCTGTATGGGGCTATCGTGACGGGTGCCACGATCCTCGTGCGCCGAAGGCTTCGAGCAGGTATCATCGAGGGATGATGTGGCGGCGTGCACGAAGACGAGATCCCGAGATCGCTCCCGACGAGATATTCCTTGATGCGTCAACCACCGTATTCGATCGGGAGCTGTTTGAGGGACGGCTTGAGAAGCCTCTCTCGCGCGGAACGTTCATCTCACTCGCCGTTGCGCTCACCATTCTCTTCTCTATCCTCGTCGTCCGATCGTGGAATCTCCAGATTGAGAATGGCACCGCCCTTGCTCTTGAGAGCGCTCGCAACAGCCTTGAAGTCACGACGCTTTTCGCGCCGCGCGGCACCATTATCGACTATCAAGGCGTTGTGCTCGCCGAGAACATAGAGAATCCTGCTGGCGGCACTATGCGTGAGTATCCGGTACCTGCGCTCGGGCAGATTATCGGCTATGTCTCGTATCCGAAGAAAGACGCGAGTGGCGTGTACTACGATACGAAAGAATCGGGAATCGCCGGGCTCGAAGCAGAATACGATGCGCTCCTTGCCGGGAAGAATGGCCAACTGTTGACCGAGAAGGATGTGCTCGGCCGTGTCCGTTCTGAAGGCGTGGTCGTCCCTGCAGAGACGGGGGAGACGCTTCAGCTCTCGATAGATGCGAACCTTGAGCAACTGTTCGCGCGCGCGATCGCCTCGATTGCGCGCGATCGAGGATTCATTGCTGGTGCCGGTGTTATGTTTGACGTTACTACCGGCGCCGTGCGCGCGATCGTCTCGTATCCGAGCTACGACCCCAACGTGATGAGCAATGGCGGCCCGCCCGATATCATCGCCCGCTACAATACGGACCCGGGACGATCGTTTCTCGACCATGCGGTACAGGGCGTGTATGCTCCCGGCTCTATCGTGAAGCCGCTCATTGCTTCAGGAGCGCTTACGGACGGTCTTATCACCCAGAACACGGTTATCGACGACCCCGGATTCTTGTCGCTGCCCGATCCATACCACCCCGGCGAGAGGTTTATCTATAAAGGATGGAAGGCGCTCGGTGCGGTCGACGTGAAGAAGGCAATCGCCTGGTCTTCAGACGTCTTCTTTTATACGGTTGGCGGCGGATTCGGTACTCAAAAAGGTCTCGGAATCGAGAGGCTTGAGTATTGGTATCGGCAATTTGGCTTGGGGGAGGCGACCGGTATCGATCTGCCAGAGGAGGCGGCGGGGCTTATCCCAAATCCTGAATGGAAGAAAGCGACCTTCAACGAGCCGTGGTATCTCGGTGACACCTACTTCACCGCGATCGGACAGTATTCGGTGCAAGTGACGCCTCTGCAGATGGCGCGTGCGACTGCTGCGGTAGCGAATGGGGGCAAGCTCTTCACGCCGACCTTGCGCGTCGGGCAAACGCCGGCCTATACCACCGTGCCTGCCGACGCTTCAGCATTTCGTATCGCGCGGGAAGGTATGCGTCAGTGCGTGGTGAATGCGCTCTGTAGCGCGCTTAACTTCCCCTATGTCAGTGTCGCGGCCAAGACGGGGACCGCTCAAACGGGTGTGCGCAACCAATATGATAATTCATGGGTCGTAGGATTCTTCCCTTACGAGAATCCACAGTATGCCTTCACCGTCGTGCTTGAGCGTGGTCCCGCGGGCACCGGCAGCCAAGCAGTGAACGTTATGAAAGAACTTTTTGGCTCCCTCCGCGCCCAAGACTCCCTGTATGTGGGCGGTACGGCGACGAGCAGCCTCAATGCGCTTGCACTCTAACGCTACTCGCGTACAATGCGCACACTATGACTGATATACAGAACACCGTCGTCTCGCAAGAAAAGTTTGACGAGATGGTAAAAGAGCTTGAGAACTTGAAGACCGTGCGGCGCACTGAGATCGCGAAGAACTTGGAGTATGCGCGCTCACTCGGCGATCTCTCGGAGAATGCCGAATATCAAGAAGCGCGCGACCTGCAGGCCGCGACCGAAGAACGCATCAAGAAGCTTGAGGAGCTGGTGAAGTACACCACCATCCTCACCGACGGCAAGAAGAAGAGCGAAGTAGGCTTCGGCTCAAAGGTGTCGATTAAAAAGGAGGGGTGCGCCGAGGTGCATGAATACACTATTGTCGGCAGTGAAGAAGCGGATATGAGAGTAAAAAAACTCTCGCACGTCTCGCCTCTGGGGGCGGCTTTGATGGGTAAGAAGAAAGGGGATGTCTTCACCTTCGAGACTCCTGCCGGCCGGCAGACCTACACGATCGAGAAAGTGGCGTGATAAAAAAGCGTTCGTGTTAGCGAACGCTTTTTTCACAATTCACCCACCAGTGCCGTTACGCGATCTTTCGCGCGTATGTTGCGTAACTCAACATCCCAATCACTAGCGCGGCAATTCCCAGTAGCACTAACGAATGGAGAAGGCCAAGAGTGTTGGTGAAGAATCCGAACGCGGATAATCCAACAATCGCCATCACGTTCGCGATAGAAGATTGTGCGGAAAGACCTGTTGCGCGAATGGTGATCGTGAGATGGCGATTCACATAGCCTCCCACGAAAGGGGACATAAATCCTCTCACGACGTTTTGCACGATCACCAGATAGGCGAGTGGTTGGAACGGCAGACATCCCATGAGAAGAATAGGAATTCCGATGCACAGAATCATGCCGACGATGCAGGCGCGTTCTCCGAGATACTGCTCAATCTTGTAAGCGTACGTACTGGACCACCACGCCACCATATTGAGACAGAAGAAGATAACGCCATACTGCGTGAGCGGGAGCCCTACCAGCTCGAAGTAGGGGTTGTAGGTGAAGAACCACACCTTCGAGGTTGTTGCGAGGAGGGCTGCGAATCCGATCATCCAGCGTACTTCGACCGAATGAATCACGAAGGATATCCCTTGTTTGAGTCGATCCAAATGTTCGCCTGCAGAATAACGTTCGGTTCGGGCGGGCTCTTCGAAGAAGAAAGCCGTGAAGAGCGAGATCAGCATGAAGGGGAGGCCAAGTAATACGGGTAATCGTAGATTGATGCCAGCGAATGATCCGGTCAGGAGGGAACAGAACGCGATTAGGATATATCGGGAACCAATCGCACGCCCTTGAACCCTCCTGTAGTCATTCCCTTTCCCGTTCTTGTTGAGCGTGTCAGAGAGCAGAGCAGTATCTGCTCCGTTTTGCATCGTGAGACCGATTGCCCAGAGGACATTGCCGACCCATGCATGAATCGGTGCGGTCATCAGTGCGAAGAATGTGGCACTCCCGAAGAGGAATATCCTCCCGATGATGATGCACTTCTTCCTCCCGATCAGGTCAGCGAGAGATCCAAAAGGGATGTCAAGTACCACACAGATGCACACCACGGCAGACTCCATGTAGTAGATCTCGGATAAGCGCATGTGCGCGAGTTTCTGTAGGGAGGCGATAACGACCGGCCCCCAAAACAGCGGTTCATTGAAGACGACATACAGCCAGTACAGCAGGACATTTCTTTCTCCACTCTGTTTTTCCATTTCTTTCTCCTTTCGTTGTTGGGTTTGATGGGTGAATTGTCAAAGAACAAAGAGCCGTGCTGCAAATAAAAGACCTCGGCCTTCTATCCAGCCGAGGTCTTTTTAAAATTTTGTGAGTTTAGGGGATCTTACAAAAATCACGGCTAGATATAAGAGTGGGGCGGATATCGCCATTAGACACGGCGAAAAGCGTCCACGTAGTCGCGGTCGGGTAGCTCTTATTCATTTCGTGATTCTGATGAATCATACAAACATAGTACTTCGTATAAAGCCTCTTTGTCAAGGGTTTGGACAAGTCTAACTTGTCCATTGAGGGGACTTAACAATCTTTTCAGATAGTTGTGGTACACTGTTAGGCATGAGAAATATTATCCAATTTCAAATCTCTGAGAGCGACGGCGGCTACGTCGCCGAGGGTGTGAGTGTGCCTATCGTGACGCAAGGAGAGACCCTTGACGAGCTTACGGCGAATATCCGCGAGGCGGTCGGGCTATATGTCGAGGATGAAAATCTTGCCGATCTTGGTTTTGCGCACGCCCCCTCAGTCTTGGTGAATTTCGAACTCCCCACATGCGCGCATGCCTAAACCGAAGCGGCTTTCAGGATCAGATGTTATTGAGATATTAAAACAGTTTTGCTTCTCAGTTGAGAGCCAAAAGGGAAGCCACGTGAAGCTTATCCGTTTCGAACGCGACGAGAAGCAAGTGCTCCTTATCTCCAAGCATAAGGAATTGAAAACCGGCACAGTAGTCGGCATCTTCAGGCAAGCCACGCGATACATCCCCGAATCAGAACTTCGGGAGCATTTTTATTCTGAGTAGGGAGAAGTGTATACTAGACATATGGCTTTACTCGAAACGGTGCGTGCGGAGCGGTTGGCGAAGATAGAGCGCTTGAAAGAAGCGGGGATGGAGGCGTATCCGGCGCGGACGAGTCGTACCCATGCCATCGGGCAGTTTCTCGAAAATCATAAAACGCTTGAAGAAAACAACGAGCAGGTGCTACTCGCAGGGCGCGTGATGTCCATCCGCGAACATGGCGGCTCGCTCTTTGTTGATATTTTTGACGGGACGAAAGGGCAGGGTTTCCTCCAGCGCGATAAGCTTGGAGAATTGTCGTATGACCTTTTTGTTGAGACGGTGGATCCGGGCGACATTGTTGAATTCTCCGGTTCGGCATTCACGACCAAGCGCGGCATGCCCTCCTTGGGCGTGACGGGCTGGCGCATGCTCGCGAAGTCGCTCCGGCCCCTGCCGGACGAGTGGTACGGCATCAAAGACGAGGACGAGCGCTACCGCAAGCGCTATCTCGACATCCTGCTCTCTCAAGACCTCGCTAATCGTATTCGCAGGCGCTCGAAATTTTGGAACGTCATTCGCTCATATCTTCTGGAACGGGATTTTATTGAAGTAGAGACACCGGTGCTCGAGACAACAACAGGCGGTGCTGAAGCTCGACCATTCGAGACGCATCACAATGCGCTCGACTTAGATGTCTACCTGCGCATTTCAGCGGGAGAGTTGTGGCAGAAGCGGCTTCTGGTCGCCGGGTTATCAAAGGTGTTTGAGATTGGCCGCATCTTCCGCAACGAAGGCATGTCGGCGGAACATGCACAGGACTACACCCAGCTTGAGTTTTATGAAGCGTTTAAGGATTATGAGGAAGGGATGAAGATGATCACTGATCTCTACCGTACGATTGTTGATGAGATTTACGGTACTCGCGTCTTTTCGATTCGAGGATTCGATATAGATTTAGGGAAGGAATGGGAGACCTATGACTTCTGCGCTCTCATGCAAAGTGAGTATGGCCTTGATCCGCTCGACGAAAGCGCCGATTGGGCATCAGCACTCGCGAATAAAAATATTCCATTCGAGAAAGGTGTCGGTATGGAGCGGTTGGTAGACATCGCGTGGAAACAGATCCGCAAAACCCTCGCGGGTCCCGGATTCCTCATCAACGTGCCGGTCTACATGGAGCCGCTTGCAAAGAAGAGCACGAAGGATCCGCGCGTCGTCGAGCGCTTCCAAGTGATGATCGCCGGCTCGGAGATCGGGAAGGGGTTTAGCGAGCTAAATGACCCTGTTGATCAAGCCGAGCGGTTTAAACGCCAACAGCAGTTGCGCGAGGCGGGCGATGAAGAGGCGCAGATGCCGGATGCTGAGTTCGTCGAGGCGCTCGAATACGGCATGCCGCCGGCATTTGGCTTCGGTGTCTCCGAGCGCCTCTTTGATTTTTTCGAAGATGTCTCGATACGCGAGGGGCAGATCTTCCCCCTCATGCGTCCGCGCTAAATAACAAGTAAAAATATCAAGGTCTCGCCTTGATATTGCTCGCCTTGATATTGATATTATGGGTCTCGTAGACCCGTATTTCTGATGTGAAGGGTTTACCATAGTGCCTCTATGCTACCACATGGCCGTCTGTGGATAACCCTTGTAGGAGAAGTGGGGGAGAGTGGAATATAATACTGAGCAGTGGGAATAAGTAGAAAGCGGGAATGGTGGCCTGCTTTCTACTCTTTCTCACACCATCCCTATGTTCCTCGGAGAATACTTACATACATTTGATTCCAAGAACAGGATTTCGGTCCCGTCAAAATTCCGTAAGGATCTCGGCCGTGTCGTCGTGGTGACGCACGGCCTTGATCATTGTCTCTATGTGTACTCTCGGAAAGCGTGGGAGAAACAGGCGCAATCGTATGCCGCCGAGGTGAACGGGGTCTCGACACGTCGCGGTCTCGCGCGCCTCTTCCTCGCGGGTTCTTTTGAAGCTGAGGTTGATAAGGCAGGCCGCGTGCTGATCCCTGAAAATTTGAAGTCCTTTGCCTCGCTTACCGAGAAGGCGATCATCGCTGGCGTCGCGGATCGGGTCGAGATCTGGGAGGAGGGTGCATGGAAGGCATATATCGCGGCGATCGAACGCGACGCTGATGCCTACGTTGAGGCTTTGGGTGCCAGCGCTAAGAATTAATATGATTGAAGCTCGCCACGACAGCGTCCTCATGCAAGAAGTGCTTCAAGCGCTTGAAGTACAGCCGGGTGATACGGTTGTTGACGCGACGATCGGCGGGGCAGGGCACTTCGCTGTACTCTGCTCGGCTCTTGGAGAGGGTGGTGTGATTGTCGGTATTGATGCTGATCTTGCTGCCGTCGAGCGCGGGCGTGAGGCGTATGCGCTTGATCGCCGCCCAGACCGGCCGGTCGCTCATTTGGTGAACGACAATTTCCGTAATCTCACGCGTATCCTTGAGCGGCTCAGGATCGGCCAAGTCAACAAGATACTCTTCGATCTCGGCTGGAGCGGGTATCAGATCAGTGCGCCGCGCGGTTTTTCATTCCAGAATAATGAGCCGCTCCTCATGACTTATGGCGAGGGGAGCCTGTCCGGCCAAGGCGAGACAGCGGCCGACATCGTCAACAGCTCTTCAGAGGAGGATCTTGCCGATCTCATCTTTACCTATGGCGAAGAACATTTTGCACGCGGTATCGCGCGCGCGATCGTCGCGGCGCGTTCTGAAGAGCGAATTCTCACGACTGAAGCGCTTGTTTCTGCGATACTCGCTGGCACGCCGCACTGGTACCACAAGCGAAAGACTCATCCGGCCACGAAGACCTTCCAAGCGCTTCGCATCGCCGTCAATAACGAGCTCGAGAGCCTGCGCGAAGGACTCTCTGCAGCCCTTGGCGCGCTCGCTCCCCATGGCAGGCTCGCCGTGATCTCCTTTCACAGTATTGAAGACCGTATCGTAAAAAACGTGTTGCAGGATGCAGCTCGCGCAGGGTTGGGGTCGCTTTCGCCGAAGAAGCCGATTGTGCCTACCCGCGCAGAAGTTCTCATGAATCGTCGTGCGCGCAGTGCGAAGTTGCGTGTTTTTGAACGAGCAAGCATCCCGGTAAATATCGCGTGCTCCGCTTCTGGCGCCCTCTCGTATGCATAATTCGCACTTTCGCTTCTCCTTCTCTTTTGTATCGCTCTGCGTCGGTACGGTCGCCGTCCTCCTCATCGCCTATCTCGGCCTCATCGCCGTCGTCATGAGTTACGCGACATTGACGGTTGATTTTTCCCAATCGGTCAGGAACGATGAAGCGGTAGTCGCAACGCTTGAATCAGAGTACCTCGCTGCGGTAGCGCGGATCACCGCCGCTGGCTATGCCGCAGCGGGGTACGCGCCTCCTTTGGCGAAGATATTTGTGCCGGCCAAGAGCGTAACCGCGCTGCGTTAACAATGCGCGCGCAGTTTCGAGCCCGCATCCGTATTGTGCTCTTGTTCATCGCGTGTGCCGCACTCGCCATACTCACGCGCCTCTACTTCGTCCAAATCGTGCATGGCCAAGACTACGCGCAGAAGGCGGATCGACAATTCACCTCCTCAAAAAACGGACTTTTTGATCGTGGTTCCATCTATTTCACCCGCAAAGATGGGACTCTCATCTCTGCGGCAACGCTCTCGACTGGCTTTCTGATCGCGTTGAATCCTCAAACACTTAAGGATCCGGAGGCCGCGTATGCCGCGATAGCCTCTGTTGCATCTTCTTCGCTTATCAGCCGCGACGCATTTCTCGCCGCGGCCGCGAAGAAGGCACAGGTGCATGTTGAGGTCGCGCATCGCGTCAAGGACGAAGATGGGCGAGCACTGGCTGCAAAGGACATCCCTGGCGTGCAGGTCTTGCGCGAGCGCTGGCGGCAGTATCCGGGCGGATCGCTTGCGGCACAATCGATCGGCATCGTGACCTACGGCACGGGCGATGTGCTTATCGGCCAGACCGGTCTCGAGGCGAAGTATGATGGCACGCTCTCCCGTTCCGAAGATTCTTTGTATACAAACTTTTTTGCCGAGATATTTTCGAACGTGGGAAATCTGCTGGTCGATGCGAGGGACGCGCATGAAGGCGATGTCGTGACGACTCTGGAGCCAGAGGTTCAGACGCGGCTTGAGGATGACGTCAAGAAGGTGAGTGAGCGTTATGCGAGCAAGGAGTCGGGGGGAATCATCATGGATCCCGCTACGGGAGCAATTCTCGCAATCGCGAGTTATCCGTCCTATGACGGGAATGCCCTGAAAAATGTTAATCCGGCGATGCTCGGGAATCCTTTTGTCGAACGCGTGTATGAATTTGGCTCCATCATGAAGCCGGTTACCATGACTGCCGGACTTGATGCCGGCGTTATCATACCCGACACGACCTATACCGACACCGGCTGCATCACGGTGAATAAGGCAAACATCTGCAACTGGGATCTGAAAGCACGCGGCGTTACCCCTATGCGGCAGGTCATCATCCAATCGTTAAATATGGGTGCGGCATGGATCGCGACGCAGTTAGGGCAGGAAAAATTCCGCGACTACTTCACCAAACTTTTCGGCCAGAAGACGAATGTCGACCTGCCGAGCGAGGGCCATGCGCTTCTCTCGAACCTCTCGAAGCCCCAGCAGATCGGCTATGATACCGCGTCCTTCGGGCAGGGTATCGCGGTAACGCCCATGCAGATGATTCGTGCTTTGGGAGCGATAGCCAACGGCGGCGTGATGGTGCAGCCGCATCTCGCGAGTGCGATACGCCTCGATTCCGGCATTGTTCGAACACTCGATTGGGATCAGAAGACCCCCGTCTTCTCTGCGGCAGCTGCGCGCGCGACAACCGAGATGATGACTGCCGTTGTCGATGAAAAACTCGACAACGGCAAAGCGAAGATCCCTACTATGTCAGTGGCGGCAAAAACGGGCACCGCGCAGCTGACCGACGGGCGCGGCGGGTACTACACCGACCGATTTTTTCACTCCTTCGTCGGCTTCTTCCCCTCGTATAACCCGCGATTCATCGTCTTGCTGTACACGAACGATCCGCAAGGCGTAACCTATGCATCCGAAACGCTCAACGCCACCTTTCTTGACCTCACACACTTTCTCATTGATTATTATGCCGTGCCGCCCGACAGAGGCCTCTCAGCCTCGAGGTAAAGCACCACGACGCCACCATGAAAAAAGTCTTCAAATCCATTATTGCTTTTAAGCTCGGGCTCTGTGCGCGGGCCGTCGTGCGTCGGTATCGCCCGCGTATCGTCATGGTGACCGGGTCGGTGGGGAAGACTTCGACCAAAGACGCGGTAGCGGCGGTGTTGGCAACGCGTTTTTTCGTCCGCAAGAGTGAAAAAAGCTTTAACAGCGAGTTTGGCGTGCCCTTTACTATCCTTGGCGTGGAGAATCCGTGGAGTAACCCTTTTGCGTGGTTCCGGATCGTGAGGAGTGCGCTCGCGCTTCTCCTCTTGCCGAATCATTATCCGAACATGTTGGTGCTTGAGGTTGGTGCAGATCAGCCAGGCGATCTTGCCCGCATACTGCGCCTCGTAACGCCAGACATGGTTGTCGTGACGCGGCTGCCTGAGATCCCGGTGCATGTTGAGGCGTATGCCTCGCCTGAAGAAGTGCGTGAAGAAGAGTTCTCGCCTGCCTACGCGCTTGCTGCCGGTGCGCCGCTTGTCATCTCAGCTGATGACTCGTATGCGTGCGAGTACGCGACGCGCACGTCGGCGCAGAGCATCTCCTATGGCACTCCTCGCAGCGCGCGAGTCGCCATCAAGGACATTGATTTTTATGACATTGAAGGGAGGGTCGCGGGTATGAAGGCGGTCGTTTGTATAGACGGTGAAGAGAAGAATATAGTGGTGCGGGGCTCGGTCGGGAAGACACAGCTCCTGCCGGGCGTCGCTGCGGTAGCAGCAGCGATTGCTTTCACTATATCGTTCTCTGAGGCGCTCGAGGCGCTTGGAGAATACGAGCCGCCGCCAGGTCGCGGTCGCCTCTTAGAGGGGAAGAACGGCTCGACGATCATAGACGACTCCTATAACTCATCGCCGGCGGCGGTCGAGGAGGCGCTTGAGACGCTCAAAAAGTTCCCCTACGCTAAAAGGCGCATCGCGATACTCGGCGATATGCTCGAGTTGGGGCGCTATTCGGTTATAGAGCACGAACGTATCGCGACACAAGTCAACGCGGCGGCCGACGTTATCGTGGCCGTCGGCATTCGCGCGCGCGCCTTTATCTCTGCAGCAAAGGACGCTGAAGTTCTCTTGTTCGATAATTCTCGCGCCGCCGCCGCAGCGATTCCTGATCTCGTGCGAGAAGGCGATGTCATTCTCGTGAAGGGTTCCCAGTCAATCCGCATGGAGCGCGTTGTCGAATCGCTCCTCGCCAACCCTGCCGATGTCGTCAAGCTCGTTCGGCAAGAGAAGAAGTGGAAGCAGAAGGTATAATATTTTTAATCACGTCAAGGTTGACAAATAGTGGGCAGGGACCTACACTGTCTGTGTAGATCTTTTGTTCTTTCCATCCGTTCTTTCCAGGCACCATCAACATTCTGCCTCCTTCTCTCCCGTCTCACTTTCTCTTGTTGATCTTGCCTGTCCCATATTGCCCCGAGCCTTTTGGCCCGGGGTTTTGTTTTGCAGTTCCATTTTTTCTTTTTTTCTGTTATAAAAACAGCTAGGCCCTACAATCAAGCCGAACGAGCGAACAGATGACATTTTACATCTGTTCCGAGTGAGGCGAAGAGTGTATGGCCGTGTGCAAGCAACACGGCCCTATCGTCTAACGGTCAGGACGGAGCCTTCTCAAGGCTTAAATCAGAGTTCGATTCTCTGTAGGGTCACAAATCGAAACTTCAGTCGGATTCAATTCGGAACGCAAGCCCGCCTCTGGCGGGCTTGCGTGTATTCGCGCGCGCAAGCGCGCGGTATTTTCAGACGGCGGGGATGCTCTGAAATGCATGGATTTGCTCTGAATAACGGGGTTCGTTCCGACCTTGCGAACGAAATTGGAAATTTCGTGCAAGTCGTCGGACGAACCCAAAACAAGGGCTTGTTTCGTATCTAAAACCCACTCCCGCAGGGGTTCGACCCAATTCTTTCTTCCGCGCTCAAAATCTTTCTTTTTCTCCTGCAAAGCGGCGGCGGAGCGCATGAGAGCGTCTTTCTTGGTGAGATAGATATTTTTTGGTATGTCACCGTCGAGATATATGCCGACGAGCTTCTGCATGCGCTCCTCGCTCGCTTTGATCTCTGAAGAAAGATTTTGTATCTCGCTCCCTGACGCGATTATCTCCTCGCGCTCCCATTCGTTCACTTTGTTTAGCATCCAGCCAGTGTACCTGTCGGGGAGCGAGATGGTTTGAAGCCGTTCTTTGATTTGACTTGCGAGCAGGTCTTCGCGCAGATACTTCGCGCCACAATTTCCTTTCTTTTTCGTACAACGGTAATAGCGATAACGCCCGCCCATTTTGCCGGTACACCACTGCGCGGTGAACATGCCGCCACACTCGGCGCAACGAAAAAGATTGGTAAAGGGAAAATCGTGCTTGCCACGCACCTTGCGCTTGTGCTCTCTGCTCGCAAGAACTTTCTGAACGGCTTCAAACTGGCGCGGTGAAAGAATTGGCGCAAAGCTTCCGGGAAAATATTCGCCGTGATGCAAAGTGAATCCCAAATAAGCACGATTTGTGAGAATGCGCTTCACGGAAGCTTTGCCAAGTGGCGTTCCGGCCTTGGTGGTGATGCCGTGATCGGAAAGAAACTGCGCCATAGAGACGAGTGTATAAGTCCCTTTGGCGTATTCTTCGTACGCTTTAACGATGATGCGCGACTTCACCGCGTCGGGTTCGATATTGCGCGTTTTAGGGTTGTTGATGTAGCCAAAGGGAGCTTTAGTCAGCCACTCGCCACGGCGCAGTTTCTGGCGCATACCACGGCGCGTATTTTCAGAGAGGTTGTCGCTGTAATATTTGCTTTGGCCGAACGCCACTTGCAACATAAAGAGCCCCTGCGGAGTGGGTTCAAACCAAAATGTCGGAAAGCGCAAAGCAATAATTCGCGAAGTGTCGACCGCATAGATGATGCGCCCGCCGTCAATACTATTTCTTGCGAGGCGGTCTGGATGCCACGCAATCACTCCATTTGCTTCGCCACGTTCAACGCGCATCATCATTTTTCCAAACACTTCGCGTCCCGGGCTCTTTGCGCTTTTCGACTCTTGAAATTCCTCAAGAATTTCAAGATTTTCTCTGCTCGCAAATTCACGAAGCTCCACCAGTTGAGCGGGAATGCTCATCACCTGCTTATCATCATCTTCGGTGCTCTTGCGAGCATAGAGAAAATATTTTGGTTTTGCCATACGTCACTTCTATCATACCAAAGGTGACGTATGGCTGGATACGAAACAAGTGCAAATCCATGCATTTCAGAGTATCCCCGCCGTCTGAAAATACCGCGCGCTTGCGCGCGCGAATACACGCAAGCCCGCCAGAGGCGGGCTTGCGTTCCGAATTGAATCCGACTGAAGTTTCGATTTGTGAGGATATCATAACCCACGCGCGAACTTATTTCGAACAACAACCCTAACTCGCGCCTCGCAGACTCGGCGCTCGCCCCGCGATTACGCGGGGCCGCCCTTCGCCCTGCCGCTTCCTAT